>NZ_JACJQL010000015.1 GCF_014696625.1 Nostoc parmelioides FACHB-3921 | reverse complement strand
TGTGCTGTCGAGGGTTTGCTGATTTCTCTGATTGTTCGATACCTAGTGAGTAGATGATACTTTTTATCAATCCACTCTTTTGCCATTTTGTCAATGCGTAAGTCCTAAGAGCAATAATTTCTGCTTCTAGTTTCCCAAGACCCTACCCCAATTATTTATTCATCTTCACCCCCCAAGCGATCGCCTCGTTCTAATTCCCAGAGAATTTGATTACCCTCACGGCGTACCCGTGAAACAATCCAGTTGCGCCAGCGCCATTGATCTCCCCTACTAGTAACAGCACTGGCGTGGACATCCATTAAGTCTGCCAACTCAGAACTGGTGATTAAATAACCTTTCGCCGCAATTTCGTCTGCAATATGCAGAGTTTCTACTAAGTTGCGGAGTTGTTCTACCCGCTTTTCCGGCGGGTTTTCCTCGATTGTAGCCGCAACGTGTGCGGTAGATGGTTCCATAGTGTTGATATTTGACGCAGAAGTACTGATTTCTTGTGTCGTTTTGTGAACTATTGTAGAGGTTGTAACATGATCAGGTACTTTAACTACATTTATTTTACTGATGTCAGGTAAAGATTTATGAGCATGACGGGTGGATAACTGTTGTAGAGAGGGCATTCTACCAGTTGCAAAACAGCGAGCAATCACATCACAACGTTCGTTACCGATGTTGCCAGAATGACCGCGAACATGATGCCAATTTACCTTACGGTTATTTAATTCATCTAAAGTTTCTAGAAGGTCTTGATTCTGAACTGGATTCCCATCAGATTTTTTCCAACCCTTTTTTTTCCAACCTTTTACCCACTTGGTGACGCAGTTAATTAGATACTCACTATCGGTATACAGGGTAATTGGTTCAGTTTGTCCAGAGTCGTGGAGAAATTTGAGAGCAGCGATCGCCGCCTGCATCTCCATCTTATTATTGGTGGTATGCTTGGCAGCATCGCCCATTTCGTGAACTGAACCATCACTAAAATAGACAACTACACCCCAACCCCCAGGGCCAGGATTGCCAGTGCAAGCACCATCGGTGTATATACTTTCGATTATCGGTTGGGTAGACATAGTAAAAATATCAAAGCACAGAGCGAATAGCTTTTAGCCACACATTTTCTTTCGCAATATCCAGGCTATTACTGCTAATTTCCTTAATAACGAATACGTGGGTCAACGTAAGCATTGAGAATATCAATTAAAATGCTTGCCGACACGACGATCGCCCCAAAAAATACCAACACACCTTGGACTGTGGGATAATCGCGATCGGAGATTGCCTGATATAGCCGATTTGCCAACCCAGGCCAGGAAAATGTCACTTCAGTTAAAATCGCTCCACCTAGCAGGGAAGCAAAGGTTAATCCTAGAACAGTAATTACCGGAATCAGCGCATTTTTTAAGGCGTGGGACACTAAAATCTTATTTTCCGCAATTCCTCTAGCTCTGGCTGCTTCTACATAATCAGATCTTAGGGTTTGCTTTAAATTGACTCTGACAATGCGCTCAAAAATTCCACTCAACAAAATTCCTAAGGTGAGACAAGGGAGTGCTAAATGATGCAAAGATGTAAAAAACTGCGTCAAGTTACCACTGAGCAAACTATCAACTGTATATAAACCCGTGAATGTAGGCGGGGGTGGAAGATTGGGCGGAAAACGATTGGAATTGGGAAACCAGCCCAACTGCACGGAAAAAATTAACTGTAGCAGCATTCCCGCCCAAAACATGGGGAGTGCATAAGTAATAATCCCAAATAACCGTCCGCCAATATCAAATGAAGTTCCCGGACGAGAAGCGGAAAGCGTCCCTACCAAAATTCCCACAACCAAAGCCACCGCCATACTAAACACGGCTAACTCGACTGTGGCCGGAAAATATTGTCCAATGATATTCCAGACGTGTTGTCCCCGACTTGTCAAAGATGTCCCTAAATCAAAATGCAGTAAATCACCCAAGTAATTTAGGTATTGTATAAATAAAGGTCGGTTTAAACCCAGTTGTTCTCGATATTGCTCTTTCACGCTTTCTGAAGCACGCCCACCAAGAATTGCATCTACTGGGTCACCCGGTGTAGCTCTGAGTAATAAAAATACAATCGTAATAATAGTTAGCAATTGCAGGGGCGCAAACAGTAACCGAGAAACAATGTAGTATTGTAAGGCTTTGGAGCGAGACATAAATATTTAGCTATTGGTTATTGGTCATTGGTCATTAGTCATTGCTCAAAAATCAATAGTCGTTAGTGATTAGTCAGTTATTTAGATTACAGACTAATTACTAATGACTATGGACTAATGACTATGAACTATTGACCTTTGACTATCGACTTATAAACGAGAATTTTCGATGGGTCAAGTTGTACACCGCTCACACCTTTTTGAGCAAATACATAATCTTTGCTTTGCCACAAAGGAATATAAGGAATATCAGTTGATAATTGAGTTTGAATTTCTGCAAATATTTGCTGACGGGTTGCGGGGTTTTGCTCTTGACGTTGCTGGTCGATTAATTTGTTAACAGCTTCGTTATAGTAAAAAGAACCTTGAGTTTGGCTACCGCCCTCTTCACACCCTTTAGCAACTGACCCTTTCTGACAAGCTAAGAATGGCTGTACATAATTATCTGGGTCTAAAAAGTCGGGATACCAATCAACTAAAGCTGCTGGATATACACCCTTTGAGATGTCTTTATAAAAGGTAGCACCTTCGACGGTACTGACTTCAAACTGAAGTATACCACCAAGATTTTGCTCGGCGATCGCTTTTAAGGTCTGGGCTGCCAAGCTGCGGACTCCGGAACTAGCCGGATACCAAATCTGCACTTTTGCTGGATTTTCAGCAGAGAAGCCTGCCGCAGTTAGTAATTGTTTAGCTTTATCAAAGTTTGCATCACCATACTTTTCTTTAAAGATTGGTTGGGATACATCAAAGGTACTAGGAATTAAGCTGTAAAGCGGTTCAGCTTGACCAAATAAAGCTCTTTGATTTAAAAGTTGACGGTCAATAATCGTCGCTATTGCTTGTCTTACTTCTAGTTTATCTAAAGGCTCTTGATTGCGGTTCAAAGCCATAAAAGTAACGACACTACCTTGAGATGTTATCGCTTGCCAATCTCCTTTTTTAGCACCTGCTTCCAAGCTTTTAACTTGGTCTGGTTGTAAAGACTGATAAGCTACATCTACCGCACCAGTACGGAAAGCATTAAATAAATTTACCGGACTAGTTTGAATCTGCACATTAACACCTTGATTCTTGGGTTTTTCTCCCCAATATTTGTCAAATACATCAAAGCGTAGTGAATCCGTACCATACTGTGCCAATTTGTAAGGGCCAGTCCCTACAAATGTGTCTGGTTTGAACTTACCAGCACCCAGTTCATAAGCTGTGGGTGAAACTGCACAAACTCCAGAAAATGCTAACAGTGAAGGAAACGCTGCAAAGGGTTTTTTTAGTTGAATTGTTAGCTCATAATCACCTGTAGCTTTCACCGAAGATATAGTGTCAGCTAGCAAGAAAGAGGGTTTGCCTTTATTTTCAATAAAGCGCTGGATGCTAAACTCCATAGCTTTAGCATTAAAAGGAGTACCATCGTGAAAAAGTACTCCTTCACGTAGGGGTATGGTGTAAGTTAAACCATCTTGGCTAACTTTTGGTAGTGCTGTAGCCAACTGTGGCTGAATTACTGTACTACCTGGTTCATAAGTATAGAGGCGATCGCTCATATTAAACACTAAACCCAAAGAAGCTAATTCATAAGCGTCAGCCGGATCTAGGGTTCGTGGTTTGAGGGTCGTCCCCACCGTAATTCGACCATCCCCTGAGGGACTATTAGTCGCACTTGATGTTGGTGTAGTTGTTTGTTGGCGAGGAGTGCAACTGATAACCAAAACTAAACAGAGACAGAATAAAGAGACGAATTTCGTCATCCGCCCCCACTGTCTCCAAGACAAAGCAAACCAGTTCATAGCGTCCCAAATTTTTGCAATTAGCGGTCAGCAATTATACTATATAAATAAGTTTTTATATTTTATTGTGCAGAATTTAGTTAGACTTTGTTGCATTTTGTATACAAAATTAAATTACTCAAGTTAGGTATAAAGCAGTGCCAAAGTAATTATTGAAAATTGACAATATTTGAATTGTCATAGATTAACATTCTTAATCTGTGACTGTGATATCTAATAAATAGGCAACAGTTATTATTTACTAAATTATTTGCATAAAATTGTTAATAATTGTGGCTGATTGCGAATTGCGAATTACTTTTATTGTTGTCGCTTAATAACTGAAAATTTGCTACAGAGGAACTTAAATCATGAAATATTTTTTTGTTTCTGAAGGGTGGACTATTGGTAGAGTATGGGCTTCTGAAGGATTATGGCAAATAACAGCCTGGCGAAGGCAACCTGATATTCAACGTCTAAATATTTCTTTAGTAGAAAATCAAGAATTAATGTGGCTTTATCGCATTGAAGATGCCGTTATTACCGTAGAAGTTACGCCAACCAATGCAGCTGTAGTGAATCAGACTATTGGTCAAGTAGTGCTAAAACGACTCATGACAGCAGAACAAGTAATTGAACGTCTAGAAAGAGCCGAGGCTAAGTGTCAGTTGCTGAATACTCAATCAGTGTTAATTTAGCCCAATACTCAGTTTGTAGCTACTGCTAGATATACTCTATGAGTAACTGTAGCGAATTTAGTCAATGTTCAACACCCTTGTTGTTGCTGGTGCTAGTCGTGGAATCGGTCTTGCAGTTGCCTCACACCTTGCACCCAAGTCCCGCCGATTACTAGCTGTATCTCGAACATTAGCACCTATTGGCGAATGGGTAAGCGCTGATTTATCTTCCTTGTCTGGTGTGGAGAAAACGGCAAAAGCAGTCGGTAGCGATGTACTGGATGCTTTTTTGTATATGGGAGGAACTTGGGAAACAAAAGCCTTTACCCGTGAGTACAACTTTGAGCATTGTTCAGATGAAGACATTACACGAGTTATCGGAGTTAATTTAGTTGCTCCAATTCGTTTAGTCAAATCTCTTTTACCTGCGCTGCGACGCTCTGCAAATCCGAAAATTATATTTATGGGTGCGCTATCTGGGCGAGATAACTTTCCTGCCAGAGAAGTGGCAAACTCAGCATCTAAGTTTGGGTTACGTGGAGTAGTTCATGCGCTACGAGAGGAACTAAGGTCACAACAAATTAGCATCACTGTAATTAATCCCGGCAACGTCGGAACGCCAGAAGTTCTTGAGGATTTGGCACAAAACGCGCTTTTAGGAGGCAAAGCCATTCCTCTTAACGACCTACTAAATATAATTGACTGCATCCTCTCCTTGTCGAGAGAAACTTGCCTCAAAGAAATCGATGTCGCTGCCATGCTTGGCACTGGTGCTTAAGCCAGAGTCAGAAGCAGATAGTAAAATTAGCAACTGCCAGAAGATGGAAACGTTAATTTTTATCTTGCTTGTAAAGATTTATAAACATAAGCAGAATAACTTGTAACGCTGATTTAAGGGAAGATGAACCCTACTGGCGACGCGAGCGCATCAAATGAAACGCTTGCAAACAGTGCCATCATATAGTTACACTTTTTAAAACATTCTCATTTTTACTTGGCGATCGCCACCCTCTAGGGACACAATCCCAAAACGGTTGAGCGTCGCCAAATAATCCACTCTCTGAGCTTAATAAAATTCAGATGTGGTAAAGGATCAGACTCTGGCAATAAAAAAAATTTCAGAGAAGTCCGAGGTAAGGCTTCCAACCTTGGAACCTTAACTAAAGAAAATTGTTTTGTAAACATAACTCATCGAGGAGGAGCGTAGTCGATGGGACTACCCTGGTACCGAGTACATACAGTAGTTCTGAATGACCCAGGGCGACTGATTTCTGTACACTTGATGCACACAGCCCTGGTGGCAGGTTGGGCTGGTTCGATGGCACTATACGAACTAGCTATTTATGACCCCAGCGATCCGGTTCTCAACCCGATGTGGCGGCAAGGGATGTTCGTGCTACCCTTCATGGCACGGTTAGGAGTTACCCAATCTTGGGGCGGTTGGAGCGTTACTGGCGGTACAGCAACTGACCCTGGTTTCTGGTCATTTGAAGGAGTTGCCGCAGCTCACATCGTACTTTCTGGTTTATTGTTCCTAGCTGCCGTTTGGCACTGGGTTTACTGGGATTTGGAACTCTTTAGAGATCCTCGTACCGGTGAACCTGCGCTAGATTTGCCAAAAATGTTTGGCATTCACCTGTTCTTATCTGGTTTACTCTGTTTCGGTTTTGGTGCTTTCCACCTCACAGGCTTATTTGGCCCTGGAATGTGGATTTCTGACCCCTATGGAGTCACAGGCAGTGTCCAGCCAGTAGCGCCCGAATGGGGGCCTGATGGATTTAACCCATTTAACCCTGGTGGTGTAGTGGCTCACCACATTGCGGCTGGGATTGTCGGTATCATTGCGGGTTTATTCCACCTCACTGTCAGACCCCCCGAAAGGCTCTATAAAGCTTTACGGATGGGTAACATTGAAACCGTACTTTCCAGTAGTATTGCAGCGGTATTCTTTGCAGCTTTCGTAGTTGCAGGAACCATGTGGTACGGCAATGCTACTACACCCATCGAACTGTTTGGGCCCACACGCTATCAATGGGATCAAGGCTACTTCCATCAAGAAATTGAGCGCCGTGTACAATCAAGCGTAGCTCAAGGTGCAAGCCTTTCCGAAGCTTGGTCACAGATTCCCGAAAAACTAGCTTTCTATGATTACGTCGGTAACAGCCCCGCCAAAGGTGGTTTGTTCCGCACAGGGCCAATGGTTAAGGGTGATGGTATTGCCCAATCTTGGCAAGGTCACGGCGTATTCAAAGATGCTGAAGGCCGGGAATTGACAGTACGTCGTCTCCCCAACTTCTTTGAAACCTTCCCTGTTATCTTGACAGATGCTGATGGTGTTGTCCGCGCTGACATCCCCTTCCGCCGAGCAGAATCCAAGTATAGCTTTGAACAATCAGGCGTAACAGTTAGCTTCTACGGTGGCGATTTGGACGGTAAAACCTTTACTGATCCCGCCGATGTGAAGAAATATGCCCGTAAAGCTCAAGGTGGAGAAATATTTGAATTCGACCGCGAAACCTTAAACTCTGACGGTGTATTCCGTACATCCCCCAGAGGTTGGTTTACCTTTGGTCACGCTGTATTTGCGCTCTTATTCTTCTTTGGTCACATCTGGCACGGCGCTCGGACAATCTACCGAGACGTATTCGCTGGTGTGGAAGCAGATCTAGAAGAACAAGTAGAGTGGGGTCTCTTCCAGAAAGTGGGTGACAAATCAACCCGCGTTCGGAAGGAAGCTTAATTTTAGGGACTGGGGACTGGGGGCTGGGAAATATACCGAGTACCTAGTACCCAGTACCCAATACCCAATACCTAAGCAGGAGTTTTTAATATGGAAAGCGTTGCTTACATTCTAATTTTGACCCTAGCAATAGGCGTTCTCTTTTTTGCGATCGCATTCCGCGAACCACCCCGCATTGAGAAAAAAGAAGAGAAATAAGGCAGCTAATGCTCATTTTCTCAGTCAAATAAAGAAAATATCCGTTGTTTTTTTCAAGAAAAGCAACGGATATTTTCGATAAATACATCCCTATCTCTAAGCCATAGAAAATAAGGAAAATTCATTTCCACTGTTAATTACTTAACAACTATTCCATATTTATTTGTGATATAATCTTTTTTCTGGAAGTTAATATGTGTGAACACTAGCTTTTCTGCGCTAGGATTAGACAGAGATATAGGTGTACACTACCAACTCAGGCAGTTGCATACACATGGCTATTATGGCATAACCATTACGGAGACTAGAACCAGGAACACAACAGCATGGTCAATCAGAATTTAACCGCTACAGAAATTGGATTCACTCACGAAGATTTCGCTGCCCTACTTGACAAATACGACTATCACTTTAGCCCAGGAGATGTCGTACCAGGTACAGTTTTTAGTATAGAACCGCGCGGCGCTCTGATTGACATAGGTGCTAAAACAGCAGCTTATATACCTATACAAGAAATGTCTATAAACCGGGTCGATGCCCCGGAAGAAGTTTTACAATCAAACGAAACAAGAGAATTTTTCATCCTCACCGATGAAAACGAAGATGGACAGCTAACTCTTTCCATCCGCAGAATTGAGTATATGCGCGCTTGGGAACGAGTACGCCAGTTACAAGCAGAAGATGCGACAGTGCGCTCTGGTGTATTTGCTACCAACCGTGGGGGAGCATTGGTCAGAATTGAAGGACTAAGGGGCTTTATTCCCGGTTCTCACATCAGCACCCGCAAACCCAAAGAAGAATTAGTAGGCGAAGAACTGCCTTTAAAATTCCTAGAAGTAGACGAAGAACGTAACCGCTTAGTTCTTTCTCACCGCCGCGCGTTAGTTGAGCGCAAGATGAACCGCCTAGAAGTAGGCGAAGTAGTAATCGGTACAGTACGCGGTATCAAACCCTACGGTGCATTCATCGATATCGGTGGTGTTAGCGGCTTGCTGCACATCTCGGAAATTTCTCACGAGCATATCGATACACCTCACAGTGTATTTAACGTCAATGATGAAGTGAAAGTGATGATCATTGACTTGGATGCAGAAAGAGGCAGAATATCTCTCTCTACTAAGCAGCTGGAACCAGAACCCGGTGACATGATTAAAAACCGTGATTTGGTTTACGATAAAGCCGAAGAAATGGCTGCTAAGTATAGAGAACAACTGCTGGCTAAACAACAAGGTATCGCCTTACCCGCAGAAGGTGCAGAAGATTTGATTGAGGAAGAAATTCCCTCCGCAACTGAAGATGCTGTAGCTGAAGAAGAAATTTCAGCAGTTGAGGAAATCCCAGCAGCTATTGAAGAATAATATAGTTGTAGTTTCATTAACAACATCAAGAATTTTTTAAAAGAGGGAAAACCCCTCTTTTTTATTTTGACTTTTTATAGGGTTTAATTTTGTGGCTACTATTAAATGTAAAAATATCGCATTTACTAATATTCAAGCGATTTTATTTGACAAAAACGGTACGCTAGAAAATTCAGAAGTCTATTTGCGATCGCTGGGACAGAAAGCAGCGAGAATTGTAGATGCCCAAGTACCCGGAATTGGCGAACCTTTACTCATGGCCTTTGGTATTAACGGTGATACACTCGACCCAGCAGGCTTAATTTCGGTAGCCAGTCGCCGCGAAACAGAAATAGCCACAGCCGCCTATATCGCTGAGACTGGGAAAGGATGGTTTGAATCATTAAAAATAGCTCGTCAAGCCTTGGATGATGCCGAAAAATATATTGGTGTAACTCCCGCACCTCTTTTCATTGGTGCATTGGAAGTATTGCAATCTCTCTCACAAGCCGGACTAAAACTTGGCATTGTTTCAGCAGCGACAACCACAGAAGTAAAAAACTTTGTCGCACAACATGACTTAAGTAATTATATCCAAGCCCAAATAGGTGTAGATGACGGCCCCACTAAGCCAGACCCCATCTTATTTTTACAAGCTTGCCAAGCCTTAGGAGTAGAACCAGAAGCTACATTAATGGTAGGTGACGCTGTAGGTGATATGCAAATGGCTCGTAACGCTAAAGCAGCAGGTTGTATTGGCATTACTTGGGTGAATCAACCAGATAATGTCCAAGGTGCAGATGTAGTGATTAATCAGCTCGATGAAATTCAACTTTTAGAAAGCTAGAGGTTAGAGGTTAGAGGTTAGAAACTAGAGACTAGAAAATAAAAAATTTAGCAATAAGCCATAATTACAAATTCCGAATTAAGCTAAACTTGCATTGAGACTCATCATGGAGAAACCCTGATGCTACAAGTAAAACATCGCTTTCAAAGCTTTGACGAGTACCTATCTTATGATGATGGCACGGATAAACTCTATGAGTTGTTTAATGGAGAATTAATCGAAATGCCTCCAGAATCGGGAACTAATGTTCAAATTGCAAATCGCCTTTTCCTCATTTTTGCATCGCTTGTAGGAATTGATCGAGTTCGCGGACATGGTTTAGAACTGGAAGTAAGAGGAGAACCCAGAAACCGTTATCCTGACCTAACCATTATTCGAGAAGAGCATATTCAGCAGTTAGCCAAGCGCAATACTATTCGTCTATCAATGCTACCTCCGCTATTAGTAGTTGAAGTGGTTAGCCCTGGAGAATTGCAACGAGATAGAGATTTCATTGCCAAGCGATCGCAGTATCAAGATTGTGGTATTCCTGAATATTGGATTATTGACCCTGAAACTAAAACTTTATTAGTCTTAGAACTTACTGGTAAGACATATACGGAAATAGGTAACTTTTCTGGGGATGATTTAGTTGTATCTCCACAATTTAACCAACTAAATCTCAAAGTATCGCAAATATTGGAATCAGTGAATCCACTTTAAACAATCAGCTTTAAGTTTATTTTTTATATCAAGCTAAATATTTAGTATTTATAGGCAACTAGCCATGCAAAACACAGAAACGACATTACAACTTCGTCTGTGGACAGTTGAAGAATACCACCGGATGGCTGAAGCTGGTATTTTCGGCGCAGATGAAAGGGTGGAACTTCTAGAAGGAAAGATTATTTGGATGATTGCTAAAGGAACAGCTCATCGGTCGGCAACGACTCGGACAGATAGATTACTGCAAAATAGTTTAAAGGATTTAGCGCTAATATGTGTTCAAGATCCTGTGAAGTTAAACGATCGCTCTGAACCAGAACCCGATATTGCCGTTGTCAAAATAGATCCTTTAGACTACGCAGACCACCATCCTACACCATCTGAAGTTTACCTGATTATTGAAGTAGCCGATAGCAGTCTGCAACTAGATTGTGTAACTAAATCTCAAGCTTATTCCCAAGCAGGAATTACGGATTATTGGGTGTTAGATGTAATTAATCGCCAATTGCACGTTTTTCGGCAACCAACTCCACAAGGCTACGAAAGCAAAGTAGTTTTGGCAGAAGATGCAACGATCACACCCTTGGAGTTTCCTGATTTGCAGATTGCGGTTTTAGATATGTTACCACCAGTGATTAGGAATTAGTGGCAGGTGAGGGTGATCGCGCCACTTCATCACATCAAAAACTATACTCTCTCAAATACAGATTTTTTCTACTCTTCAGCCCAATTCCTATCATTATCCAAAGATGACCCTTTCCTCATGTATTAAGGAAAGGGCAATCAATATATGATATCTAGTAATTTTCTGCGTTACCTATGTTTCTATTAGCTTCTCTTAGCGTTCCAAGAACCCCAGATTGCCAGAGTAATACCAGGACTCTGGATGTTGACAAACATAGTTTGACCATCGGGTGAGAAGCAAGCTCCACAAAATTCGCTGCCATTTAAGGCATTACGTGCAAAATTATAGAGTTCACCTTTGGTAGTTACACCTCTAAGATACTGATCACCACCACCGTCTTCGCAAAGGATAAGGTCGCCAAAAGGTGCTACACATATATTGTCAGGAGCATCCAGAACCTCTCTAGATGGAGACTCTACAAACAGATCAATCATCTCAGTTCTAGGATTATAGCGCCAGACTTGACCACCACTGTTTGCACCACCATTGGTACAACAGAAGTACAATTCATCATTACCATACCAGATGCCTTCTCCACGAGAAAACTGAGCTGCACCCAAAGCGAAACCTTGCTCTCGAACATTATCTGTAGCTGGGTTAGGGTCAGGAATTTTTACCCACTCTACAGCAAATTTTTGTCCTATTGGGTATAGTCCGCTATTTGCACCTCTATTGTTAGTAATGGTTTTAGGTCTACCTTTGATAACTAGAGCTTCGAGCTTACCACCCTCCGCTAATTTACCAGGTACGTTGGGAATAAAGCGGTAGAATAGGCTAGTTCCACTATCTTCTGTTTGATAGACGATACCAGTTACAGGGTCTACAGCTATAGCTTCATGATTAAACCGTCCCATATCAATTAAGGGTACTGGGTCTACAGGACCAGTAGCATTAGCAGGAACCTCAAAGTTATAACCGTGAAACTGTGTAGAGCCATCAGAACTGCCAGGTACGCTGACATTTTCTTCACAAGTAATCCATGAACCCCAAGGTGTTGGACCACCTGCACAGTTACGAATTGTTCCACCTAGAGAGGCGAACTGCTTGATTAACTGACGATTAGAACCTACAACTAAGTTGGTAGTACCACCTCTGCTGACGGGATCGTAGCGGTTTGGCACTCTTACTTGTGTACCAGAAGTGTTGCTCAATTCGTGGTTACAAACCAATATTGTTGTATTTCTGGGCCCTGGAAAGGCTGCCATACCATCATGAGCGCCAGGTACTGGATTACCATCAGCCATGAGATCGCCTGTACGAGATATAACGCGGTACTGAAATCCGGCTGGTAGCTCTAACAAGCCATTGGGATCTGCTAAAAGTGGTCCATATCCTGTAGTTGTAGGTGTTACTTGACCGAAAGCTGCTCTAGCCAAAAGACCTTCTAAAGGAGAAGCAGCTAATGTTCCGGCGGCAGTTGCACCTGCTATTGTGAAAAATTTACGTCTGGAGAATGCCATGAGAAAATTTTTGGTTAATCAAAATGCCTAGTAAAAATTACTTGTGCTTGATTAAGTTCTGGTAATGATTTATTTAAAACAAAACTAGTTAATAGAATTTACATAGTTTATTTTTTCTACAGAATTGAAATAAATAATATATCTTAAGCAAAAAAGGACGGATTTATACATAGCAGAACATACATGAATGGGCTTGCAAAGAAACATATACGTTCATTATTTTGCTTAATCACAATTAGTGAAATGGTGAAGTTAAGATAAGAGTAAACTCACCCATTACACCAGCAATCAGAATAATTAAGTGATACGTAAGTAAGATGCAATATTAGGTTAAGACTAGTTAAAGATTACTTTAATCAAAAGAAAATTCAATGATTTTTGGACGAATATATATTTTTTGTATTTTATTGAGAAAATTAAACCTAAACTGTTAGAACTAAATTCAATCTAATGATAAAATTCCCCCTAGTGGTTTTAGACATTATGAATGTCTAACAACACCAATTTTGCTATTAATTCCCAGGAGCTAGTGAATCTAGCTGTTATCAACCAAGCCTATTAGTATAGGCAAACTAAAGTTTTTTATGTGCTTATTTAGCAACATAAAAGCATTTGATATGGCTTGACTATCGCTAAAATTATCTAAGCTTTTGTAACGGATAATTGTGAGTTAGCGATCGCTGCAACAACATCAGAACTCATTTCTAATCTTAAAAAATGAAAAGCATACGTAACCAAATCCAAGCTACTTTAGCTGTTGCTGCTGTTACTTCAATGGCTACTTTAGCCAATATCTCCAGTGCTGATGCTGCTTCCTACAGGCTTGATTGGACAGGAAGTCAAGGTTATTCAGCTCAAGGACGTTTCGACTACGACAATATTTTCCAAGGAAGTGTTATTACCCGCGATCAACTAAGTCGTTTCGATATTTCCTTCTTCGACCCTCAAGGAACTTTGCTGCAAAGTTTCAAGTACAGTTTCCCGAATCCTAGCAGTACTTTTAATTTCAACTTTGATACAGTTACAGGGACTGTTCTGCAATCTGGTAGCTTTGATACACCCAACGGTTTTGATTTGGGTATTGACTTCAACACAACCATAGCAGGGTTGTCCTTCTATACTTATCAAGGGGCTGATTTGTCTGCTCTAGGATTACCTACCACTATATTTTTGAAAGATGATCTTTCTCCAGAAGTCTGCGACACATTTCCTAACTGTCGATTAGATAATGGTGGTCAATTGACAGCAAGTGTTATCCCTGAACCTGGGGTAATTTTCGGTTTGTTAGCAGTTGGTTCCTTAGCTAGAGTCCTCAAGAAAAAGCCAGCATCAGTCTAGACAGTGAACCTGAATAGTTGAAGCCAGCCTGATTAGAACTTTAAGTAACCTCTATTCTATCCGTAATTAATTCGCTAATTGAGAAAACAAGAGATGGTTATCAAGGTTTTCTCTATTGTGTAGTTAATGTCAACTCAATTATTCACAAGGCCTGCTTTTATAGGCTTTGTGAATAAAATGAAATACGTACAGCAGTTTGCAGGGAAGTGAGGTAAAGATGCAAAAGTGAACTGCTGCAATCAAAATTTTCTGATGTATTCCAACCACTGCAAAACGCGATTCCACGCCCACCAAGGATCAGCATCTTGGGCTTGTATCTGACCTTTTTTGCTATTTAGATAGCCCATGTGACCACCATAACGAGTCATCAGCAAATCTATCTTGGGATTGCTGTCACAGGTGGCTTGTAATTCGGGAACAAGTTCTGGATGAAATAGCGGGTCATCCGCAGCGTAAATAATGAGACTAGGTTTTGATATCTCTGGTAACAGTTGTAAAGGACTGCTTGCCGCATAATAAGTTTCTACAGATGGGAAACCAAGGCGCTTAATTACCAGTTCATTGTCAAAATCCCAAATGGTGTTGGCTCGTTCAATGGCTTCTGAGTCTAGGGTGCCTGGATGGTTATCATGTATTCGCCACGCTAATTTCTTGAGGTTTTTGGCGATACTCTGTTCTAAATATTTACCTATAGGGTGGCGAACTAAGTAACTGAGCGATCGCGTTGCATCTAAATTTGGGCAAATTACTGCACCACCTCCAATGTCACTATATTTTAGCCCAAAATACTCAGTGTCATTAGTTAAGTCTGCCGCAGCTTTCAGCCCCCACAACGCCAGTTGTCCCCCTAAGGAAAACCCTGTAAACCAAAATTTACTGGGACATCCCATAGCGGCCGCACCAGCCGCAATTCTAACAAAATCTTCACCTTCAAATAAACCATCAGAAGTTAGTGTTGGTGATAATTCGGCTGTTTTGCCGTGGGCGCGCCAATCAAATAAAACTACAGCAAATCCTTGAGCGTATGCTTTACGTCCCAGCAATCTCAAAAACCATTCATTTTCTAGATCGCCTGTAATGCCATAAGTCCCTACAATCGTACTGTGGGCATTTTCAGGTATGGCAATCAAACAAAAAATAGGTACATTTTGCCCACCCATTAATACTGTTTTATGATACTCAGGTTCTGGATGGAGAGTCGTATTTTGCCAATAACGTTTTCCCCACAAAGTAGTGTAAACAGTTGAAACAACACCATTTCTCAGAAACACAGGCGGATTGTAGGGAGGGAAACATATCATACTGCGAATTTAATGTAATTTTAGTTTTGTTTTCTTAATCCTAGTAGTTTTAAGGTTTATGTTAGATTTAAAATCTTTTTTATAATCAAGACAGAAATCTTTGTATCTACCAAAGGTTCTTATTTATCCTTAATAAGTAGTAATAATTTTTTAAGAATGCCAAGGATTCTTGTAATAGACGATGACCCAGCGATTTCAGAACTTGTTGCTGTCAACCTAGAGATGGCTGGCTACGACGTAAGTCAAGCTGAAGATGGCATCAAAGGTCAAGCACTAGCTCTCCAGCTACAACCAGACTTGATTATGCTTGATCTGATGTTGCCTAGAGTTGATGGTTTCACGGTTTGCCAGCGCTTACGCCGAGACGAACGGACGGCGGAAATTCCTGTTTTGATGTTGACTGCTCTCAGCCAAACTCAAGACAAGGTAGAAGGCTTCAACGCCGGAGCAGATGATTATCTGACTAAACCATTTGAAGTGGAAGAGATGTTGGCACGGGTGCGGGCATTATTACGCCGTACCGACCGCATTCCCCAAGCAGCCAAACATAGCGAAATTTTGAACTATGGGCCTCTGACCTTAGTTCCCGAAAGATTTGAGGCTATATGGTTCGGTCAAACGGTGAAACTGACTCACTTGGAATTTGAACTCCTCCACTGTTTGCTGCAACGTCACGGACAGACAGTTTCCCCTAGCGAAATTCTCCGAGAAGTTTGGGGTTACGATCCAGATGATGACATTGAAACGATTCGAGTGCATATCCGGCACTTGAGAACTAAGCTAGAACCAGACCCCCGCCACCCCCGCTATATCAAAACAGTATATGGTGCGGGATATTGCCTGGAACTACCCAGCGTCCCACAATCCGGCGAGGGCGCTACCACATCAGTTGTTGAGTGAAATCTTGTTCAAGTCATTGCGCTGAGTCTTTGATTTCATTAATCCGTAACATCTGTGTCACACTGAGGGAAATGCAGTTCGCAAGGTAGGGTAGTATCACGGGATATATGCTCTTCGAGAAGTCGCGTATACGCGTCCACATCCCCCAAGCTACGTATCCTACAGAATGACACTCACATCGCTACGAATCAACACAAAACTTGACTAGGTAATCAAAATGGCACTCCCTATTGGTATTCAGGGAGTGCCATTTGACCATTAATTCGTAATTTTTAACTTGTAATTAAGTCTTAATTACAAATTACTTTATATTCGTCTCAAATTTAGGGTGCTAAAGCGTTACCACGGATGAGACTACCAATTGTCTTGGCAGTAATTTTTAGCTGGGTGATGGGGTTCGCGGGGACGACTGTCTTATACAGATAGCTGTCGAAAGTCAGTTTTTGTACATCTAAGTCTCCACACATCTCTACAAATGCCTCGCGGGTGGCATCGGAGCGGTAAAATACTGTTTGCAAGATGTCCAACACTTTGTAGGTGAGACCGTATTTCTTATCCCAGCGTTTGAGATAAATCTTGAGTTCGTTTTCTGTGGGAATGCGACTACCATTTTGAGAAACTTCTACAATGGTTTCTGCACACATCCGCCCAGATTTAGCCGCAAAGTAAATCCCTTCACCAGAAGACTTGGTAACGTAGCCAGCAGCGTCTCCAACTAAGGCTATGCGACCAACAACACGCCGAGGACGTGGATGTTCGGGGATTGGGTGGGCTTCTACTTTGATGATTTTACCGCCTGCTAATTTTTCGCTAGCACGGGCGCGGATACCAGCCTGTAACTGTTTGATGCTGGCTTTGTGTACCTGCATTGTGCCAGTACCGACGGCTACGTGGTCATATTTGGGGAATACCCAGGCATAAAAGTCTGTGGAAACGTCATTGCCTACATACATTTCGGCAAGGTCGTTGTAATATGCCATTTTATCTTCGGGTAAGCGGATACGCTCTTGGAAAGCGATCGCATAATTATAATCCCCAGCATCCATTTCTTTGGCAATGCGGGAATTAGCCCCATCTGCACCAATAATCAAATCTACTTTTAAAGTTTTTGTGACACCTTGTGCGCCGCCTTCATTATGGTCAACATAATGAATGGTGTATGGGTCGCTGTTATTTCCAGGTATATCAACTTTATGAACGGTGGCATTAATTAAATTTGCCCCTAATTTTGCCGCGCGATTGCGTAAGAAGCCATCTAGGACTTCACGCCGGCACATTCCTATATATTCGTCTTCTTTTATGAGATTGATATCAACTTCACGATTGGAAGGTGAAATCATTTTCATCTTCCGCACTTGACGATCAATAATTTCTGGTGGTAAGTCAAACTCACTTACCATACATAAGGGAATCGCCCCCCCACAGGGTTTGGCGTTATCCAATTTGCGCTCAAACAGGTAGGTCTCAATCCCAGCTTTGGCTAGTGTTTCAGCAGCAGAGGAACCAGCTGGGCCTGACCCAACAACAGCAACCCGTAGTGTCAAAGGTCTTCTCCCAATCTTCACATTTACCGAAAGCATCCTACCACGGTCTTTTGGGTGATTTCTCGCTCTACCTCTAGGTTTTGACAGAAATGCAATATTCCTTAATGTTTCGATACAAATTTGACACTAAAGATAGAGCTTAGTGAATGGGTAACATACTGTTAGTCAATGGTTAGTTGTTATTGAGGCAACAGTCAACAGTCAACAGTCAACAGTTCTATTCTCCACCCTATTCCCAGGCTTGTTTCATTCCCTAATCTCTAACTATGCAAACTTCTCTATTGGATTCCTTTGGTAGGAAAATTGGTATTGTAGCGATCGCTGGATATCAAAAACACATTTCCCCCCATAAAGGTTTTGCTTGCGCCCATCGACTATTGTATGGGGGTGAATCTTGCTCTAGTTACATCAAGCGTGTGATTGCGGAGGAGGGATTAATCGCAGCTTGGGATAAATCCCAGGCTAGGTTTCAAGCTTGTAAACAAGCCAATTTAGTTTTACGAGCATCGAAGATGCAAAGAAAGCTGTCACAAATGGAAGACTCAGAGCCTACAGACGAAGCGAATGGAAAAATTGAAGACGATAAGCCATTAAAACGCTCTCAGCCAAGGTCATCAAATTGCTGGGGTTCAGGATATTCAAGCGGCGATGATTGTTCTAGTTGCTCAGAGGTTGTTGATTGTAGTTTCCTCGCCTGTAGCAGCACTGATGATTGCCATTTACCAGATTGCAGTGGTGTTGAGTGTGATTTCTTGGATTGTGGCAGTTGCGGTAATTAAATCTTTTTTTAATCAGTAAATTTAACTGCATTTATGTATGATATATCTATAACACGGTAAACCTAGCAATTAGCCGTAGATAAATTGGCAGAGGTGTAGCGGCAGTGGGCATAGTAGTTGAAAACGTATCCAAACAATTCGGCAGTTTCCGAGCAGTTGATCAGGTAAACTTAGAAATCCAAAGCGGGAAACTGGTAGCCCTATTGGGGCCGTCGGGATCTGGTAAGTCTACTCTGCTCCGCTTAATTGCTGGTCTCGAAAAGCCAGACGATGGCAGAATTATTCTGACGGGAAAAGACGCTACAAACCAAAGTGTACAAGAACGTAACATTGGGTTTGTATTTCAACACTATGCTTTATTTAAGCATCTGACAGTCCGGCAAAACATCGCCTTTGGGTTAGAGATTCGCAAAGCACCAGCGAATAAAGTCAAAGGACGGGTAGAACAGTTATTAGAACTAGTGCAATTGAGTGGGCTAGGCGATCGCTATCCTTCACAGCTTTCCGGCGGTCAAAGACAGAGGGTAGCCTTGGCTAGAGCCTTAGCAGTAGAACCTAGTGTATTACTTTTAGATGAACCTTTTGGCGCGCTTGATGCCAAAGTCCGTAAAGACTTACGCGCATGGTTACGCCGCCTCCATGATGAAGTTCACGTTACCACAGTTTTTGTCACCCACGACCAAGAAGAAGCAATGGAAGTATCCGATGAAGTCGTGGTGATGAATCAAGGGCGAGTAGAACAGGTAGGAACACCCGCAGAAATTTACGACAATCCAGCCACATCTTTTGTGATGAGTTTCATTGGGCCAGTGAATGTTTTGCCAAGTAGCTCCAGAATTTTCCAAAGTAGCCAGTTAGAGATAGAACATCCAAACGTATTTTTACGGCCACAAGATGTATTGATCGAAAAATCTGCTAACGGCACAACTGCACCTGCTACAGTCACTCGATTGATTCATTTGGGCTGGGAAATCAAAGTTGAATTAACCTTAGATGATGGACAAGTTGTCAACGCTCATTTAACACGCGATCGCTACGATGAGCTACAGTTGGAACCAAAGCAAAAGGTATATGTAAAACCTAAGGATGCAAAATCCTTTCCTTTGTACTACTCGATTTAAGGGTGTAGGGGTATAGGGGTTTAGGGGTATAGGGAAAAGACTAATATAAACAATTCTTCCCTTACACCCTCATACCCTCACACCCTTACACCCCCACACCCCCAACATTTTATTGAAATCACGAAAAACTACGTCGTTTGTTAGAGTGTCAAGCGATCGCTTATGCCTTATAAAAGAAAATAGTTAATAAATTTTTGATTGAAATGATTGATATGTAATGTCAATCAATTTAGAAAAAGACTTATTTTTTCAAGGGGAGCATGAGATATGGATATGCAAGTCCTGAGAGAGCGTGCGGGTCTTAGCCGTGCAGAAGTTGCCTTCAGGCTTGCAATCAGTGAAACCAGTGTCCGCAATTGGGAAGCTGGACGCACTGAACCAACAATGACACCAAAAAAATATGTTGATGCTCTACGTATATTCAAATGTACGCCGGAAGAACTAGCATCTGCCAGTGAGAAGTCTATTAATCAGCGTCATAAACGCAAGCCAGGAAGACCCAGACGTTTCCCAGAAAGTCCGGTAGTTCAGGTGACTGACTCGCCAGTTTGTAGTTAGATTCTCAAGGACTAGGCTTAATGAGAATAGTAGGTTGGGTGGAGCGATAGCGGAACCCAACAAAGTCTTGAGAATGTTGGGTTCCGTTCCTCCACCCAACCTACACTAGTCTAAGTTGTTGCCTTAACTGAACTGTATTGAGACATAACAGTCAGACCAACGAACAAGTTTAAAGAGATTCACTCATCGCCTCTTAAGGAGTTTAATTATGGACACCAGTCTTCCACTCGAAAGTCCATCCTTGTCACGGCGGCAATTTCTCAACTTTCTGACAGGAGCAACCGTTGCGGTTACTGCTGGTGCTGCGCTTTATCCTGCTGGCAAATTCTTCGTTGCTCCAGCAGAAAAAACGGGAGAGGGAGGTGCTATTCTCGCTAAAGATATTCTGGGGAATCAAATCCCTGCCTCGCAAATCCTGGCTGAAGCACCGGGAACCCGTGCCTTGGTCGCAGGTCTGGCAGGAGAACCCACTTACCTAATTGTTAAAGAAGATAACACCCTAGATCATATTGGGCTTGTCGATAACTGCACTCATCTCGGTTGTACCTTCCCCTGGAACCCTCTGGATCAGCAGTTTCAATGTCCTTGTCATGGTTCTCGCTATGCTCCAGATGGGTCTGTGGTAAGAGGCCCTGCTCCTCTACCGCTCAAAATTGTTCAAGTTGCAATGTTTAATAACAGTATTTTAATCTCGCCTTGGACGGAAACTGATCCCCGTACTGGAGAAAATCCCTGGTGGGTCTGAGCATTAACTGATTGATGTTGAAAAATCCATTTCCGGAAAAATCCATGATATTTAAGAAACCAATTCAGATGATATTGTTGGGATTTGCTATCTGGTTTTGCTTATTGGTTGGTGTTGGGCAAAACCAGACCATAGCAGCAACTCTCACAAATGCTGAATCGATATCTCAACAAAGAATACAAACTCTACCTGAACCACCCAATCTAGAATCGGGAGTCGATCGCTTTCTCACATCGATTCCAGCAGGCTACTACACGATCGCTAATGTCGAAAAGTTGAAAAGTGTATTAAAAAACCCTCAAACCCTGTTGGTGGATGTGCGGGAGCCTTCCGAGTATCAATCGGGACATATACCTAACGCAATTAATATTCCACTCCGAACCCTCGCTCATAATCTGGAACAAATTCCCCATGATCGTCCTGTGGTATTGTACTGTTCTTCAGGTTATCGCTCGGCGATGGGGGTAATGACCTTGCACCTCTTGGACTATGAGAATGTGCAGGGTTTTCCACCTAGTTTCGCTGGTTGGCAAGCCGCAGGAGAGGCGATCGCATTCAGGTAATATGCGATCAAAAAGCGAAAAATGCAGATGACCGACTTTTTGCATAAGTCGGGCATCTTCTCATGAATAATTTACGATCGCTATAGCCCCTAATTTCCAGATGCTCACACTATGACTCAAACTTTACGTAAAGTAATCACATTTGATGAGTTTGCGGCTTGGTATCCAGACAACCCAAGACGACGCTATGAATTACATGACGGAGTAATTATTGAAATGGCACCACCTACAGGCGACCATGAAGAAATTGTTGGTTTTTTAGCGACAAAACTCACATTAGAATACAGTCACTTAAATTTTCCCTATTTCATACCCAAGACAGCCTTTGTCAAACCCGTGGAGAGTGAATCAGCGTATTCTCCAGACATACTGATATTAAATCGCCCCAACTTAGTCAACAAACCACGTTGGAAAAAAGAATCAACAGTGAGTCAAGCAGCCTCAATTCCATTGGTAATTGAAGTAGTCAGTACAAACTGGCGTGATGATTATCACAAGAAATATGCTGACTATGAAATGATGGGAATCCCTGAATACTGGATTGTAGATTATGCTGCTTTAGGTGGGAGAGAGTTTATTGGCAAGCCGAAACAACCTACTATATTAGTTTGCTGTTTAGATGATGGCGAATATCAGATTCATAAATTTCGGGGAAATGACCGTATTCATTCCGCAACATTCCCAGAGTTGAATTTGACTGTAGAGCAGATTTTTCAAGCCGGAAATCCATCTACGTAAGTATAAACTCACGGAACTTATAAATGAACTTTCAACTAGTGCGATCGCTCACCATATTAGCTACGATGGCACGATAAGATTCTAAAATAATAGTCGTAATAAAAAAGTCTAAATGGCAGAAACATTATTCTTCAACGCTCTGCGGGAAGCCATTGATGAAGAAATGGCGCGTGATTCCAGTGTCTTCGTTCTGGGTGAAGACGTAGGACACTATGGCGGCTCTTACAAAGTCACCAAGGATTTATATAAAAAATACGGTGAACTCAGAATTTTAGATACTCCCATCGCCGAAAACAGTTTTACTGGTATGGCGGTAGGTGCTGCAATGACCGGATTGCGGCCGATAATTGAAGGTATGAACATGGGCTTTCTGCTCCTCGCCTTCAACCAAATCTCCAACAATGCGGGGATGCTACGCTATACATCCGGCGGTAACTTTAAAATTCCCTTGGTCATTCGTGGCCCTGGTGGTGTAGGTAGACAGTTGGGTGCAGAACACTCCCAACGCCTGGAAACCTACTTCCAAGCAGTTCCAGGGTTAAAAATCGTTACCTGCTCCACACCTTACAACGCTAAAGGATTGCTAAAATCAGCCATCCGCGACGATAACCCCGTTCTATTCTTTGAACACGTCCTGCTTTATAACTTGAAAGAGGACTTACCGGAAAAAGAATACTACCTACCTTTAGATAAGGCAGAAATCGTCCGTTCTGGTAAAGACGTGACAATCTTGACTTACTCGCGGATGCGTCATCACGTCACCCAAGCGGTAAAAGCTTTAGAAAAACAAGGTTACGACCCAGAAGTCATTGATTTAATATCCCTCAAACCACTAGATTTAGAAACAATTGGTGCATCAATTCGCAAAACCCACAAAGTCATCATTGTGGAAGAAGCGATGCGAACCGGGGGTATTGCAGCAGAACTAATCGCTTCCATTAACGATCGCTTTTTTGATGAATTAGATGCGCCAGTTCTCAGGCTATCATCTCAAGATATTCCTACACCATACAACGGTACTCTGGAGCGCCTAACCATCGTCCAACCAGAGCAAATCGTCGAAGCCGTGCAGAAAATGATTGCACTGCGCGTATAGAGACTAGGGACTAGGGACTGGGGACTGGGAAGGAAAAACTACTACCTCATACCCAATACCCAATACCCGATCCCTAATCACCAATCCCCAATCCCCAATCCCTAAAACCAACTCATAACTGATTCAAAGAGCGTTATTATAGCGTTTGTCAGTTGCGAGATATGGTATGCAGAAACAGCGATCGCTATTAGCGTTGATTGTAGTTTTATTAATCGCCGCCATTACGGTGATTTTCACAATTCCCATACCCTTGGGACTAGATTTGCGGGGAGGCTCACAGATCACAATTCTGGTGAAACCAACAGCCGAAATTAAGCAAATCACCGAACGTGAATTGAATGGGGTCAAAAGTGTCGTCGAAGGCCGAGTTAATGGTCTTGGTGTTTCTGAACCCGTGATTCAAACTGTGGGAACAGATAAGATCCTTGTACAGTTACCAGGGGTGAATGACCCAGAACAAGCGGAACGAGTGCTGGGAGGTACAGCACAACTAGAATTCCGTAAACAAAAACAAGGTACTGAAACCCAACTATTAGCATTTCAAGCATCAAGATTAGAACTGCAAGCAAAACAAGCAGAATTAAAAAAAAGTAACGATAAAGCCGCAGTTAATAAAAATTTAGAAGATTTACAAAAAAATAATCAAGCGATCGCCGAGTTATTTGAAAGCACCAATCCACCCCTTGATGGTCAACACTTGGAAGATGCCTATGGTGAACCAACTCAAGGTAGTAGCAATTGGAATGTTGCTATTCGTTTTGACCAAAAAGGCGGCGAACTATTTGCCGAACTAACAAAAAATCTTGCCGGTACTGGACGCAGCATTGGGATCTTCTTAGATAACGAACTCATAAGCGCGCCCAATGTAGGGATAGAATTTGCCTCTACCGGCATTACTGGCGGTTCGGCTGTGATTACAGGTAGATTTACAGCACAACAAGCCAATGACTTAGGTGTGCAGTTACGTGGTGGTGCTTTACCTGTACCAGTAGAAATTGCTGAAATTCGTACTGTTGGCGCAACCTTAGGTAAAGACAGTATCAACAGCAGTATCTACGCTGGACTTGGTGGTTTGATTTTAGTACTCATATTTATGGTGGTGTACTACAGGCTACCAGGATTAATTGCGGATATTTCCCTAATTATCTACGCTATCTTGACCTGGGCTAGCTTCGCTTTGTTAGGTATAACCTTGACCTTACCAGGCATCGCAGGTTTTATTCTCAGTATCGGCATGGCAGTAGATGCCAACGTGCTAATTTTTGAGCGCACACGAGAAGAACTACAAGCAGGTAAATCCTTATATCGTTCTGTAGAATCTGGCTTTTACCGCGCCTTCTCCAGCATCTTAGATGGTAACTTGACCACAGTGATTGCTTGTGCAGCCCTATTCTGGTTAGGGGCTGGTTTAGTCAAAGGTTTTGCTTTAACCTTGGCATTGGGTGTAGCCGTGAGTATGTTTAGCGCCATTACCTGTAGCCGCACCTTCATGTTTTTGGCAATTAGTATTCCTAGCTTGCGTAAACCAGAACTCTTCTGTCCCAACCTAGCAGGAACAAGTGCATCGAATAAGACTGAGGTGGCTCAATGAAACTAAGTATAAATAAATCGCGATCGCTTTGGTGGATTCTTTCCAGTGGCTTCATTCTGGTTGGTCTGATCTCAATGATCATCTCTTGGCAAAACCCCAATATTCGCGCCCCCTTACGCCCTAGTTTGGACTTTATTGGTGGTACAAGATTACAGTTTGAAAGGGACTGCACCAAACCAGGAAACTGCGACCAACCAATTGATATTAACGTTGTGCGGGAAGTAGCCAAAGCCCAAGGTTTAGGTGACAGCAGTATTCAAATTGTTACTGATAGAGAAACAGGAGCAGAAAACGGCATCTCCATCCGTACCAAAACCTTAGAGCGTGAGGAACGGACTAATTTACAAAATGCCTTAAGCGAAAAAATTGGGTCTTTTGACGAACAGAAAAATCAGTTTGATACAGTCGGGCCTACCTTAGGCAGAGAATTGTTTACCTCAGGGATGATCGCTCTGATTGTATCCTTCGCCGGCATCGTCGTTTACTTAAACTTCCGCTTCCAGTTAGACTATGCCGTATTTGCCATCATTGCTCTATTTCATGATGTCTTAATCACAGCAGGCATATTCTCAATTTTTGGTTTAGTTTTCGGTACTGAAGTTGATAGCTTATTTATCGTAGCTCTACTGACAATTACAGGTTTCTCTGTCAACGATACAGTAGTAATATACGATCGCATCCGAGAAACCCTAAAACTAGACCCCAATCGCCCCATCGCTGATATTGTCGATGATGCAGTAAACCAAACCCTGGGAAGGTCAATTAACACAACCTTGACTACCATGTTGCCACTGTTCGCAATCTATTTATTTGGTGGCGAAACCCTCAAAAACTTTGCTCTAGCTCTAATTTTTGGCTTCTTAGCAGGAGCTTATTCCAGTATCTTCATCGCCAGCACCCTACTGACACTGTGGCGTGAACGTACTAGTTCATCTACAGTATTACCAAACACAGAGGTAGCTGATACACAATAGTCATTACCCAATCCCCAATCCCCCGTAGCCTATGGATGAACCAGAACAACCACCAAGCTCTAGCAATGATACAGAAGGTAACGAGTCATCTTTAGTTGAACAAGTGCAGAGACTACACCAGTTGACCGTGTACGGTAGATGGTGTTTTGTTGGCTGTTTATGGCTAACCGTTGCACCTGTTTCTCTGTGGAGTCTACGGGCAGAAATTGCTTTGTGGCAACAATATTTTACTTGGGTAGCAGTACGCTATGGACTGTTCTACCATCCACTGTCTACCTTGGGTTTAGGTTTGTGTATAGGGATGACGGCTGCTATTTTAGTTTGGCAGAGTCGGAACATTTTGCTGGGTCTACCACAAGAGGAAAAGCAGCGCCTCGAAAAGCAAGTGTTTCATATCCGGCAGCAAGGGCCAACACACCCTTTATGGAAGTGGATTTTCCATTAAATACTCAACTGGGAAATAGTTGCATATACATACACATTTACGATAATTTCTTGCAAAATAGGACTAAAAGACAGTAAAAATACTGCCCTATCGGAGCAACTATACATGAGCTATCCTCAGATCCAGTTTCGTAATCGCCAGTCTGAAGTAGACCTTTATCAACTCCAACAGCTATTTAATGTTTCTGCTTTTTGGGCGAAAGGACGCAGTATTGAGGATTTAGGTATAGCTATTACCAACAGTGACCCAGTAATTTCTGTTTGGGATGCAGAGCGTCTAATAGGTTTTGCTAGAGCAACCTCCGATGGGATATATCGCGCCACAATTTGGGATGTTGTCATCCATCCAGACTACCAAGGTAATGGCTTAGGAAGCAAATTAGTCGAAACTGTCTTAGCTCATCCCCGCATAAGGTGGGTGGAGCGTGTATATTTAATGACTACCAATCGACAGGAATTTTACGAAAAAATCGGCTTCCAAGCTAATAACAGCACTACTATGGTGCTACATAATCAATCCCGAATTAGTTCTTTAGCTGCTACAGAAGTTCAGCTTCAGGAATCGTTAGGGGGATAGACAATTCTAGTCTAGTTAACTGTTCTGCTGCATAAAATTCAGGAGAGGGGAGGATTTCTAATTTTCCCCCCATCACCATTAGCAGTTTTTGATTAAGTAATAGCTTCATGCTGGGAGAAAGACGAGTGTTCTGTTTATCCGTCGGCGAAGATTCGTCAGTCCTTTGGAGTAAATCAATCGATTCACTTTTAACTACAGTATGACTAGGTAAATCTAACCAAATAGAAACATCTTTACTTTCAGGTGCAAGCTTTGCAGAAATAAAGATACTTCCTTCCTGCATTTGACCAATAGCGGTGTCTACTAAGTTTAACAAGACTTGTCTTAGCCATCTTGCATCTGCCAAAACATAAATCTCTGGGTCGGGAGGTGAAATCTGCAATTTTAAATTACGATCCACCGCCAGCATATAAGTTAATTTATATACTTCTTGTAAAATTTCAGCTAAAGAGTTTGGCTGAATATCTAACTTATTGTTACCGTGTTCTGTCTTGGCTACATTGAGGATTTCATCCATAAGATGCAGCAACTTTAAAGCTCTCTCATGAGCTTGGGCAATAAACTCCCGCTCTTCTGCTGGATCTTCACAAAGATCAGACAAAATTAACTGATGTAAACCAATGAGACCATTGAGAGGCGATCGCAATTCATGGGTAGTCCGTGCTAAGAAACCCCCTTTAAACTGGCTCATCTCTTGTGCCATTTCGTAGGCTAGCTGTGTTCGTTGGAGCTGTTGCTGGAGTTGTGATGTGTACTCTTGCTCCCCTGATGTGACTGTTGATTGGCTGGCAGTGGCGTTTGTAGACCGCGCAAATAAACCACGAAAACCAAGCCCCAATAATAATCCTGCTCCTAGATATACCCAGTTGCTCCAATTCATATTAGACAGTTATTAACTTGTTAAATTGACCGCAAAGTATAAAAATCAGTTTCCTTATTTTTTAGTTCATCAGTTCCGCTTGATCCAACAAGTTCTTAACTAATTCACTGCCTAAAAATCAGGAGACCAACATTATAACTGTCTAAAAAATGGAAGTGGGGATTGGGGGCTGGGGAGAGAGGCAGAGAGCAGGGAAAAAAAGGGAAATAGTTCTTTTCTCAGTTTTTCGTTTTGCCCCATATGCGCCTACTTTTCTCCTTTTTATGCCCTAAAAATCTAAACTTACTGCTCCTTGCCGCAAGATTTGCCAATTTTCACCTGTCCATTTGGCAACAGTAGAAGGTAAGCCAATTCCCTCCGCTTCCACTGCTGTTGATTCCAGTGTCAACACCGAGGGAAACTGAGCATCAATTTCTGACATTGTTAGTAAAGCTGGCTGTCCGGAGAAATTAGCACTAGTCGTGGCAAGAGGCCCAGTTTGTGACAAAATCTTTAGAGCGATCGCACTCTTAGGCACACGAATACCAATAGTTGTCGGATCAATTGGATTCATCACTTTGGGAACGCGATTACTCGCTGGTAATACTAATGTCAACGCTCCAGGCCAATATTGACTGACGACCTGTTTCCAAATTTGCTCATCTTGCTCACTACCTTCTACATAAGGCCACAAATCTTCTGCACTCGCAGCCATCAAAATTAGAGGTTTGTCCTGACTGCGCTGTTTAGCAGCAAAAATCAATTCTGCTTGCTCTGGTAGAGTCGCCAGCGCCGGTACTGTATCTGTAGGAAAACTAACTAAACTGCCAGCACGCACACCAGCTATTAATGCTGCTAATGAAACACTAGTCATGATTAACAATTCAAAATTCAAAATTCAAAATTCAAAACAGTTGGAGTTGGGGTAAAACATCACCAACTCAACTGATACTATGTGTAGACGTAGCGCAAAGTCTGAGCGTCGGCTTCCGGCGGTAGCGAGTCTGCGTTCGCTTTTAGCGTCTCGTAGAGAGTGTCACAGAACTTTGTAAGAGAGGGGTCTTAAACCCTTGAATTTACGATCAATTCAAAATTCAAAATACCCTACGGGTTCTCCGCAGGAGTAGGAAATTCAAAGCCCTCCTCCCTAATTTCGCTTACGCTCAAAATTGGTCAGAGGACTGTCGTCAACGATTCGGCTGACGCTCACTGCAAGCCTCGCGCATAATTCATCTCACGCTGTACTTGGGGTATCAGATGTGCGGCTACTTGCTATTTCAGCTACAGCGAAACGCTCAATACCAGCTAAATCAGAGTGGATTTGAATATTACTATAACTGCCCTGTTGGAGCAAAAGAGTTTGTACCGTGTCCGCTTGACCTGCCATCATTTCAATTAACCATATACCCCCAGGTCGTAAATAACTGGGGGCAACTTCTATCAGATGGCGGATGGCATCTAAGCCATCAACACCGCCATCTAAGGCTAAATGTGGTTCATGGTTTACTACTTCTGGTTGTAGCGTCGGCACGATGTCGCTGGGAATATAAGGAGGGTTAGATACCATGCCACTAACTTGACCTTTCAGCAAGGTTAAAGGCTCCCACCAGCGACCCTGATAAAATCGCATTCTATCAACCAGACCTGTGTTCTGGGCATTTTGCTGGGCGATCGCCAAAGCTTCTAAGCTGCAATCTACAGCATGAATAGTTGCTTCAGGGAAAGCATCAGCTAACCCCAAAGCGATCGCCCCACTACCAGTTCCCAAGTCTACCCAATGTCCTTGCTGTAACTGCCAAGCCAATTCACTGTTAGCAACAGCAGCTACAGCTAAATCAATCAAGCACTCAGTTTCCGGTCTAGGAATCAAAACAGCACTCGACACTGTAAGTCTGAAGTTGCGCCAAGGTGTAACTCCGGCGATGTACTGTACGGGTAAGCGATCGCCTAATCGCCTTTGCCAAAGTTGGTCTAACTTGTCCAGAGATAAACCCATCGGCACCTCAGACCAGTCTTTAAACGACTCTAAACGCAGCGCCAAGCGGTCTAAATCAGCTATTTCTTGCAACAGCCAATCCACTTCTGCTACGGGAATATTGTGAGCGATCGCTGCTTGATTTGCTCTAATACGCCACTGCCAAAGTTGTAAACCAGAAACTACATTTGCCTGTCGATTTGTCATGCCTAACGTGAATTCGGTCGGGAATTATTATTGTTACGATTAGGAGCAGCAGAAGTGTTAGGCGCTTTGTCTTTGGGTAGAGTCCTAATATATTCTCTCGATTCTGGAGATGGCACTAAGACAACTTGATTGAGCCAAGGATCATTCTTATTTTGTAATGTTTGTAGCACACCATCTATATCTAGAACTTGAATATCCGCCTTTGGATGTTTTGGCTTGACTTGCCCCAATAAGCCTTGTGCATCCTGTTTACTCAAAAATAGTGGGACAACTTGTTCGTTGCCAGTACCTACTTTGATTGGTACATAACCCTGATCTGGCGCAAATCTCACAGCAAACATCGGCACACTCTTAAACTGATTTACCTGTTGACCGCTTTGGCGCAATAAATCCATTGCCCCTTTAATTTCCTGGTCTACAGGTTTAAAAGCAAATAACAGGCGATTAGGGTCTTTTTTTGTTTGTTGCAACTGTTGATAAATCACTCCTAGCGGCACTGCGGTCACCTGTAGGCTTTTGACAATTTCCTGCATCTTGGGATCTTTATTTTTGGCATTCCGCAGTTCGTTAATAAAAGCCTGAGCTTCCTGCCGACTCATATAAGCCCCGGTGATTGAACCACCAGCCTTTTGTCCGTTTTGTGCGTTTGGTAAAGGACGGCTTAATGGTAAACCTTTTTCATTTGTAACTAAATAAATAGGTACACTATCCAACTTTTCTTTAATTTGCTGTTCTGATAATGCTATTGCTGGAAGGCTACCTAAAGATAATGTTCCCAGTAAAGTACTTCCAACTAAACCTAATGTTGCGCCCCAGCGAACCAATGCTTTCATGAGTATTCCTCGTCTTAATGTGTTCCAGTTGAGTTAGACAAATTGTTGGATTTACACGCCACCAACCCGTCTTAGTTATATATCAATCTCTTGGGAATGAGAAAAGTGGTGGTAGTTGTGAAATGCTCCTAATCTACTCTTAAAGCGCTAGATTTTCAAACTCTCAAGGATAGTTGTCCTATCTTTGCTGCCTGTTGACCGTACTCTTAGTTATACTTTTCTCAGTTTTGCTTAACTATTTACTACACATTCATGTAGATGCCTGTTAAATATAGCCGTCACCGGGCAGAAAACTTTCCCGCTTTTGTAAATACGGTCAATGTCATTTTATTGCCCTTATCCAAATATGAGGACGCTTTTAACAACTAATCGTTCCTCCTATTGCTAGTTACTTTGCTGCTTGATTTTATACATATATATTTAATTTTTAGAATTTAATTTTATAAAAAATTCTTTGTAATTCTTTCTTAATAGGCAATAGTTATAAGATAATTAATTTAACTTTTCCAGTGTAAATACAGGCATTGACAGTATTTTAAAAACATTAATTGAGTAGTGGCATAGTAAATTCTAATTGTTCTGATTTTATCCATAAGAAAAACCCATACCTTATTTTCAAAGGTACGGGCTTTTCTTATCAGTAATTTCAATCGGGATGACAGGATTTGAACCTGCGGCATCCTGCTCCCAAAGCAGGCGCGCTACCAAGCTGCGCTACATCCCGATTTCGCTTTATTCACACAAGCTTTATCCATGATAGCTGATTTTTTAGATATTGGCTATGTTTATTTCCCAAAAAAATTTAATGAGGATACCAAAACATACCTTTGATGCCTTCCGGATCTGGCATAAAACCCATAGTCCTGTAGAAATCTACAACATGAGGATCAGCAAAAAGAGTCACATTACTAATTTCTTCACTCCTGAGTTTTTTAAGTACATACTTCATCAAAGCTTTACCCAGTCCTTTACCTTGAAAATCTGGGTGGACTACCACATCCCAAATAGTGGCATTAAAAGCGTGGTCTGAGGTAGCACGGGCAAAACCAATCAGCCGCCTTTGGTTTCCTCGCACTTGCCACATTGTGGCTACGAGAAAACTATGCTCAATGGCTTTCTTTACTTTCCTTAAGGGACGACGTGACCAACCTACAGCATCACAAAGTTCTTCGAGTTCATACAGATCAATATCTCGCTCGGTGCTAAAAACGATACGTTCCGCATTTCTTGTAGCTGCCGAAGCGTCGCTTTTCGGATTAGAGTTGCCCGTAGCGTCTACTGTATGTTCTTCAAGCGGTTGTGTTCTACTTGTCGCAGATTCAGGAGTACTAAACCAAGTTTTCCAAAAACCCATGCCAACGCGGTTCGGGTAGTATAACTAAATTGGTGTTCACTATCGAGAGTGTTGATTCACACCTGACAAAGCAAGTACCATTGTTTAGCCCTTACGCTCAATTTTGTGAGAAGTCTTTGGGACTTTCAATGGTGACAGTCTGTTACGGAGTTTTTCACACCAATTATTTTCAACTTTAGCACTTTGTTGTAAAGGCTAGGACAAATTCCTCAAAACGAGAGTATCTAGAGAGTGAATTGTATATAAAAGAAATGAGGTATTGAGTATTGGGCAGTGTTGAGTACTGACTACTGAGTGCTTTGTTTACCCAGTAATTAGTACTCATTACCCAGCACTGATTTCCAGTCCCCAGTCTCCAGGCGATAAAAGCAAGCGAGTCTTACACTACGATGGCTTCGGGTTTAAAATCTTCGACACTGGAACTTCTCAAACGCTTTAATCGAGCGTTTCCCCAGTTCTATGAACAATTTGTCAGCAGTGAGATTCAACTGCAAAATTTGCGGCTAGCTTATCGTCTCTATAAAACCAGACGTGCCGTAATTGAGTTGAAGCCGGAAGGTAGTAAAAGTGCGCTGCATTTTGCCTACCGCAATCAGTCATTTCTTCTCAGTGATATTTTCGGTGTACTAGCTGCTTACGGACTAACTATTCATGGTCTGAGTCTATATGGACAAATTAGACCACCAATGTTAGTTTTTATCAAACTTTTGGTATCGCGTGGCAGTAAAGCCTTAACAGAAAAAACAGCAGAAAACGTTTGTCGCGCCATTCGTGAGGCTTTGGGAGGGCGGTTTGAAGTAGAAGAGATGCTAGCTGTGGAATTCAACCTAGATGTAGGTTTAGAACAAGTACAGACTGAATTCTATGTTGATCCGGTTTTTCATCTCCCCGCTTTGGTGATTGAAGCTGACAATCAACCGGGATTATTTTACAAAGTTATGTACGCCATTTGGCAAGAAGATTTACTAGTGGTTAATGCAAATTTACTAGTTTGGCGCGGACGGACTCGGCTAATTCTCTATTTGTTGGGACCAAATGAAAGCCTGATTCCGGAATATTTAGGACACAAAATTGCTGAAGGGGTACGCCAAAGGTTGTTGGGGAAATGATGGTAAGTACTAAGGACTAGGAATTAGGGACTAGAAAATGTAAATTAAACGCTATATGCGTACTGATCTCCTAAGTCCTAAACACTATTTTCATTGTGAATTTTGAATTGCTTATTTCAGTCGCGCCCACCCTTAGGGTTACGATATAAATATGGCAACTATTGAAATCTTAGGCTTTCCACACGCCTACGAGCTGACAGCTCCCACATCCTGCCCAGATGCTTTAGTATTTATTCACGGTTGGCTTAATAGCCGTGGATACTGGCAACCTGTGATTTCTCGCTTGTCTGTTGAGTTTCAGTGTCTGTCTTATGATTTACGAGGCTTTGGAGGGTCTCAGTCTCAGCTAGAAACTGATTTTCATCGCGGATCAAGTTCTGCCAGTTTATCTGCTCAGTCTCTTCAGGATATTAATTTATCTTTTGATTCTCTCTATACACCAGCAGCTTATGCTCAAGATTTGGCAACCCTGTTGGAACAACTAAATATTACCAGTGCTTGGCTTGTAGGTCATTCATTGGGAGGTACGATCGCTCTATGGGCAGCTGCTCAAATTCCTCAACGGATTAAGGGTGTCATTTGTATTAACGCAGGTGGCGGTATTTACCTGAAAGAAGCGTTTGAACAGTTCCGTGTGGCAGGGCAAAGATTTTTACAAGTCCGTCCTCGTTGGTTGTCCCAATTACCTCTAATTGACTTATTATTCACCAGAGCTAGTGTATCTCGTCCCTTAGATCGTCAATGGGCGCGTCAGCGTGTTGTAGATTTTGTGGTAGCTGACCCGGAAGCAGCTTTAGGGGCGTTGCTAGATTCCACAACAGAGGAAGAAGTTAACCGATTACCAAAGTTAGTATCTCAGTTAAAGCAGCCAGTTTATTTTCTGGCTGGCACTGATGATAAGGTGATGGAACCCAAGTATGTTCGCCATTTAGCGAGTTTTCATCCACTTTTCCAATACTGTGGTGATAACGTGATTGAAATTCCTGATTGTGGACATCTGGCAATGTTAGAACAGCCAGATGCGGTTGCTAGTCATATTAAGTCATTAGTCATTGGTCATTAGTCATTGGTCATTGGTCAACGATAAAGGTTGTGTCTATGGACAACTGACAACTAACTACTGATATAACTTCATCACTTGGCTAAGACTGAGGCGCGACTCTACGCCTAAAGTGATGGGGGATATATGATTCCGTGATAAGTGGTCTGCGGCTGCACAAGCTATCATGGCGGCGTTATCGGTACAGAATTTTAGGGGGGGGAAGAGGACGCGGAGATTATTTGCGGTGGCTGCTGCTTGTAAGTGCTGTCTCAAACCACTATTAGCGGCTACCCCTCCACCTACGGCAATAGTATCTAGACCATAGTCTAAAGCACAGGCGATCGCTCTCTTGGTTAATGCCTTGGCTACTGTCGCCTGAAAGCTGGCGGAAATGTCCTCTATAGGCAATGGATCTCCATCCCTCTCTAATTGCTGCACTAAACGCAGTACAGCCGTCTTTAAGCCGCTAAAACTGCCATCATAGGGATGATATCCCCCACCAGGTAAGGACACTTTTCCTTCCGGCAAAGCAAAGGCTTGAGGATTACCTGTTTGCGCTAGTTTATCAATGACTGGGCCACCAGGATAACCTAGCTTCAATAGCCTAGCTACCTTGTCAAAAGCTTCACCGGCAGCATCATCACGAGTTTCACCCAGGCTTTCGTACCTACCACATTCCTTAACGTAAATTAAGCTTGTATGTCCCCCAGAAACCAGTAAGCTAAGAAAAGGGGGATCTAAAGTTGGCTCACTCAAATAAGTCGCGTAGATGTGACCTTCAAGGTGATGAACTCCCAAAAATGGTTTATTGTGTAAGATTGCTAAAGTTTTTGCAGCAGTTAGCCCCACTAATAGCGCTCCTACAAGTCCAGGCGCACAAGTGGCAGCGATCCCATCGATTTTATCCCAACCTAGTTGAGCTTGATCCATCGCTTGAGCGATCGCGCCATTTATCGTTTCCAAGTGCGCTCGTGAGGCTACCTCCGGTACCACTCCACCATATTGCTGGTGGACTGGAATTTGTGAAGCTATGATACTGCTGCAAACTTGACGATTGTTAACAATTGCCACGGCAGTTTCATCACAGCTAGTTTCGATTGCTAAAACAGTTGTCATTGCTACGAAGAAGTAATGAGTGCTGAGTCCTGAGTCCTGAGTTTCCGGGTATGAGGTCTAAAATAATTTTCCCTAATCATGAGAAATTTTACTCAGCACTTACTACTCGGTACTCAGCACTCTCTAAAGATTTGTTTGAGAAGCTTTAACTTTTATTTACTTAAACTTTACTCGATTCCCGCGCAAGAGTATGATGACTTGCTAGTTAAGCAAATCAAGAATGTACAAGCCGCTTCGTTTTGTACAAAAAACTTTTTCTTGTGTAATAAAAGGAAACAAATCCATGCGTCGATTGTTTGCTTTGATTTTAGTGATTTGTCTGTCATTCAGTTTCGCTCCCCCAGCCAAAGCCCTGGGAGCTGATCTGACACCTTGTGCAGAAAATCCCGCATTTCAAGCACTGGCAAAAAATGCCCGCAATACTACAGCAGACCCCCAATCAGGACAAAAACGTTTTGAGCGTTATTCTCAAGCGCTTTGTGGTCCAGAAGGCTATCCTCACCTGATTGTTGATGGTCGTCTTGATCGTGCTGGTGATTTTCTAATTCCCAGCATTCTCTTCCTCTACATTGCCGGTTGGATTGGTTGGGTAGGTCGTGCTTACCTACAAGCAATCAAAAAGGACTCAGATACTGAACAAAAAGAGATCCAACTCGATTTGGGTCTTGCACTACCCATTATCGCTACCGGCTTTGCTTGGCCAGCAGCCGCAGTTAAAGAACTTCTTTCTGGAGAATTAACTGCTAAGGACTCTGAAATTACTGTTTCTCCCCGCTAATTCCACCTAATCAATTCTTTCGTTTGGAGAATAAATCATGGCAGACAAAGCTGACCAATCTAGCTACCTAATTAAATTCATTTCCACAGCACCAGTTGCGGCTACTATCTGGCTGACAATCACAGCTGGGATTTTGATTGAATTCAATCGCTTTTTTCCAGACCTACTTTTCCATCCCTTACCATAATTTGATACAGGGATTTTAAGACAGTTTAATCTGTTGTTTTTAGCCTATTTTGTGTGATTAATTTGCTTGATTAACTTAGTAAAATTATCACTCAAATAGGCAGTAAAAATCATTTCTGGAAACTCGTAAAGCTAGAATTAGCTTACGAGTTTTATAATTTTAAGTAATCTAAATTAATTTTTCTAAACTTATCGAATAAAAAACGTCTTTAGCTACAATTATTATTAATATAAAAATGCCACCATTGTATTTTTGAGGCAAACATAAAATATGGCGCAAGCAGTAGACGCATCAAAAAATCTCCCCAATGACCCCAGAAATCGGGAAGTGGTTTTTCCAGCAGGACGCGATCCTCAATGGGGCAACCTAGAAACCCCGGTTAACGCTTCTCCATTAGTCAAGTGGTTTATTAACAACCTACCCGCCTATCGCCCAGGTCTCACCCCTTTTAGACGTGGATTAGAAGTAGGTATGGCTCATGGTTACTTTCTTTTTGGCCCCTTTGCCAAATTAGGCCCACTGCGGGATGCAGCTAATGCTAACTTAGCAGGTTTGTTAGGTGCTATAGGTTTGGTGGTGCTTTTCACACTCTCTCTGTCTTTGTACGCTAATAGCAATCCACCCAAGGCTCTTGCCAGTGTTACTGTACCCAATCCTCCGGATGCTTTCCAATCCAAAGAAGGCTGGAATAACTTTGCCAGTGCTTTCTTAATTGGTGGTATTGGTGGCGCAGTAGTCGCTTACTTTTTGACTACTAATCTTGCTTTAATTCAAGGTCTAGTAGGCTAATTTAGTTTTTCATCATTGGGGAGCCACTGCATTGTAGGGGTTCCCCTGATATTAGCTGTTGAATTGATTTGTGTACCATTTTATGATGAAAATAAGATAAGGACACAAAAGAAAACCCTCATCTTCCCTGTGTGTCCTTAGTAATGATTATTTGGTTAAAGAAATGCTTGGCTTTGATTTTATAGGATATCGATTATCCAAATAAGGCTACTTCGATAGCCTGGAGTGCAGCTTCAAAATTGTCATTCACAATTTGAATATCAAATTCATCCGCAGCTTGAATCTCTTCTTTGGCACGCTGTAAGCGACGCGTAATCGCTTCCTCTGAGTCCTGTCCACGTCCCCGAATCCGTTTTTCCAACTCTTCAAAGGAAGGCGGCAGAATAAAAATACTCAAAGCCTCAGGAAAAGAAGCACGAACTTGTCTTGCTCCTGCTAATTCAATTTCCAGTACAACTAACTTACCAGATTGAACTTGGTTCAGTACAGCTTCACGAGGAGTGCCATAATAATTACCCGCAAATTCTGCGGATTCAAGAAATTCACCTTGAGCAATTAATTCTTCAAACTTACTGCGGCTAACAAAGTAATAGCTTTCGCCATTTACTTCCCCAGGACGGGGAGGACGAGTTGTTGCAGATACAGAGTAATAAAGTTCCGGATGACGCTGGAGGAGCGATCGCATTAAAGTACCTTTACCGACCCCACTAGGCCCGGTTAAAACAATCAGCTTGCCCGACGACGGATTTTTTTTGGTAGTAGCACAATTCTGGATGGATAAAACTTGCATCATCCGTTAAACCTGTGAATTAATCAAGAAACATCATTCATTAGATAAGTTAGTAATTTAATCTAATCTACGTTACCAGCGCAAACATTAACTAACGAATTTGTAGCACGAGTGACAGAAAACTTGTCTAATTCACATAGTACTGCTGATGTGGTGGAAATATGGGCGGGTTTTTACTCCTTCCCCCAACTAATTTTCTACACTCTGATGCTCGCGGGAAATGACGAACCGATTTGCTACCGTTTCCGGTTGAATCGCCGACAAAATTACGTGGCTGGAATCAGTGATAATTACAGCTCTGGTTCTGCGACCATAAGTCGCATCAATTAACTGATTTTTGTCCCTAGCATCGGTGATGATCCGCTTGATAGGTGCTGATTCCGGACTAACAATGGCAACTACTCGGTTAGCAGATACAATGTTGCCAAAACCGATATTAATTAACTGTATTTCCATAAAAAAACTGACACCTTATGTGGTGTACTAAACTAAAGAGGATTGTATTCTCATGTTATCCCGAAAAAATAAGAGTTACAACGCATTACATTTAGCCACGTTGAGTTTTTATCTGACCCAAGCTTTTTTTAGCTATTTATTAGTCAAATTTACTTAAAATATTCCCAAAGACACAGGCGCTAACCAATCAACAAGAGCTAGTGCCAAGTTGACAGTACAAATACTATCTAAAGGTAATTGATGACGACTTTCCTCTTCCCCAAGATTTGAATATCTTGGGGGAAATGTCTAAGGTAAGTGATATCTACGACAAAAATAAGCTGAACAAGATAGACGTTTACAGCAACTTGATAGAAGATTGGTCTCTAATAACTACTCTCGCTCCCTATCTTTTTGAATTTTGAATTTTGAATTTTGAATTGTTAACTCTTCCCATTTTTGTCGCAGTTGATTTAAGTTAGGCTTTTGACCACCATACCGCCAGCCAACATAGGCTTGACAAATCTCGTCGATAACTTGGGCGGTGGTACTTCCATGATGGTGATAGGATACTTGGGCATACTCTAAGGGTGTTTGGGCTGGATGTTTACCCAAACCTTTTTTAGCTGTCCATTGCAGCATTTGTTGATAAAGGCTTTCCATTGGTGGTAGTTGACGTAATCGGCGATGGTTACGCCATTCTCTCCACTGTGTCCAACCTAACCAACCAAAGAAAGCGGTTGTCGTTCCTACAAGTAAGCCAGTTAATACACCAAACCAACCTTGAGTAAACAGAGTAAAGAACCAAGCGATCGCCTTACCAATCCAACTAAATAATGTCCCAAATATAGTATTAAACAAACCTGTCACCGGAGTAGGCAACCATCCAGCCACCCATTGCCAAAATTGCCGCAATACACTAAAGGTCTGCACATCTTCAACTGAAGGCGGAATCAGGGGATGATTGGGAATTGGGTCGAAAGTAAACCAACCATATTTAGGAAAATACACTTCTGTCATTGCGTAAGCATCAGTGTTACGTACAACATACATCCCTGTAAATGGATTGAATTCCCCCGCACTGAACCCAGCCACTAACCGCGCGGGGATACCAATAGACCGTAGCATTACCGTCAGAACTGTGGAGAAGTGGTCTGGATAACCACCTTTATGTTTGAACAAAAACGCTTCTACTAAATCTTCCTTTTCTCCCAAATACGGCAATCCTAAAGGATTTTCGGGGATGGAATAGTTTTGTTTGAGGTATTGCGCTAAATAAAGCGCCTTCTCATAGTCGGAATCCAAAGTCTTTTGAGTTTGCGATTTCCAGACCAGTTGTTGATCGTAATCGGCTAAAATTTCTTCGGTACGTTGCTTAACTTTAGACGCAATTTCTGGAGGAATTTGTAGATAATAATTTTTGATGCTATCGGGATAATCGTTAGTAGCTTTTCCCAGTAAAGTGCGATCGCGGTAAGGTACGTCGGAAATAACTGTATAGGTCAAATCTTCAGATAAACCTACAGGTGCGCGTAACCCACCTTCTTTATCAACAGCAATCATCGGTGTGGGAAAGTAAACTTCCCTGGGATAAGACATAGCGGGAATCAGGTTAGGCAAATCCGACACTACAGTGTAAGTCTGCACTACTTCCCTAGTTTTGCCAGATATTGGCGGTGGTGATAAATATATTTGATAAGACCAAGGCGATCGCCTTAGGGTTGTCACATCATCATTACGGGAAATATCCCAACCCTTACCTGTATAACGGTCAAAAGCCAAAACTCGCCAAAATCCCTCAGCTTGCGATCGCACCCGCATCACTACCTTGGGTTTCATCTCTCCCCGCAGGTTTTGGTTAATTTGGTTATTGAACCCGTAATAGAAGCTATCATCTACCTTTCCTGGTTGACCATTTCCGCGTTGTTCATTTTCACCACGACCATTACCTTGATTGTCAGCATTACCTTGGCGAACATAACCAGGATTAATAATGCTGCGGCCAGTAAAACTTTGGTTGACCTCGATAGGTGAACTCACAGGAAAAGTCCGCAGTTGATAGCCAGGGAATCGGGGTAACAAGGCAAAGACTACCAAGCCTAACCCCACAACCACACCAAACAATAAAAAATAAGTAGGTAAACCAGAGGATAATTTAGTTTCTTTTGACTTTTGACTTTTGACTTTTGAATTCCCCAACCCCAATTGGGAACGGTAATTCATAACTAAAGTGGGGATGGCGATCGCTAAAAACAATAATAAAACAGGTGCGAATGCCAGGGTTTGGCTTAATGTTGCGGCCACACCCAACAAAATCAACCCAATCACAATTGAATAACCCAAGTCTTTGCGACGAGGTACATCAAAACTGTGGAGGACTTGTAATTGAATTAATAACTCAGCTAAAGCCAACCGCGTATCATTTAATTCGCCAAATAATCGCCCAAAGAAAGCTCCCAGCGCGATTAACATTCCCATAGCAATGCAAAACTTGATGGGAATATTGGGTTTGCGGCGATGATAATAACCCCAAACTGTTCCAACTACACTTATGGGTATTGCCCAGAAACTAAATGTAGTCCCTGCGGCAATATCCATAGCCACAATTCCAGTAATTACCAACGCTAGCACTAGTACCCGCAGCGAGATGGAATTTTCTACTTCCATCAAAGGCGAACCCTGGTGATTTTGTCCCCAATCAAGACTTACAGGTAAACGCCAAAATTGATTCATCCTGGTTAATTTAAACATTTCTATTGTCAGTCAAGAAATAAAGTAGATGCTTATAGATACAAACTTTCGGGAAGTTCCTCTAAGAAAGCAGGAACTCCCCGAAAGTAACTTTTGGGAGTATAGGTAAGTTGTAAATTTTCATTCTCGCTGCGGGTTATCGTAGAAGCCCTAATGACCCTTGATTGAGAAAAATATTGACCATGAAACCACCTATTGGCACTAATCAACCATCAGTTGAAAGAGGTACAAAAGCTAATGCTAGAAGATGTACTACCTCCAGCTTCTTTCTACCTTCATCTCTATTGTGCTAGCGGTGGTAATTTCAGCTATGTCGCGGGATTAATGACAAACAGCAATGGTTGCTGATCGAGTTCGGGGCAATCAACCTCTAATGTATAAGATGGTTGGAGTTGTTTACAGGTTAACTCTACACTCAAACATCCTGGGCTTGATGACTGGGCGATCGCAATACTGCCATTACCTTGGAGTGTCAAAATACCTTGAGTAGGTAAATCACTGTGGACAACTAACTGGGTAACATCACCTTTGGCGTAGTATTCTACCCGCAAAGTTAAAGCACCAAGGCTAGTCAGCCAAAGTCTTTCTACCACTGGTTGAGTGGCTGACACTGGCAAAGTTAAGTTAGCTAGCAACTGTTTAGCAGCCAACAAAGACAACGCCATTTGTTGACGAGAGTCTAAATCTGCATAATCACTCTGAATATTAGGCATTGTATCCAGACTTTCTGGCGATCGATAGTTGGTTCGCAGTACTAACCCAGCTAAGTCATTGATTGTTTGTGACTCGTTAGGGAAGAAACCTTCCACTACCTGAACTAATTTTGCGCCTAAGGGCAGTGAAGATGCCACCATTTGCTGACACTTTTCCAAGATTTCTTGGAAAACTCTTTCTGGTAGATTCACCGGTAGATTCAGTTTTGTTTGCTGGGCTAACCATCCCCAATTAGGAGCTAAAGCCAATGATGGCTCTTCTATATAATCTGGGTAATCAACTATTTGGCTTTCCCAGGGGAATAGAGGTGGGTGGTTTTCGATGTGAATCTGTAAACGACGCTTGATTACGGCTTGAAAACGTTCTTGCACAGTAGGAATTTCTCCTAATCAAAAGGTTTGGGGCTGCCTTTTCAAATTATGCTTACCTCATTTGTGAAGTAGCAAGTTGAAGAGGATTTCCCCGTCGATTCCTTGACAACTTTCCCTACTATTCTCGTGTTTGTTGACAGTGGATGCCAACAAACCGAGTAAGTACTGTTGCAAAGATTCTGAGTCACTATTCATGAGTAGATGCACTTGATCCGGACACTAGGGAATTACGAATTTCCCAAGCTTGTTCTAAAATCTTAAACCACCGTTTCTGTAGTTGTGCCATTGATAACCCTAAAGTTTTGGCAATTTTTTCATCTGGTTGACCTTGTTGTTTCAAATCTAATAGAGACCTTTGTTTGTCGTCTAGCTCTGCTGTGTAAGCTTCCCATTGTTGAGGAGTCAAACCCAAATTAGTATTTAAGGAAGCTTCTAACCATTCGTGGACTAATTCCCAGCGATGTAGCAAAGCGAACCGAATCAAATGATACTTGAAGCGTTGCTGTAAGTAATCTCGCTGACGTGGAGTTAAACCTAAAACGTTCTCAATTTCTTGAGCTGACATATCCTGAAGACGTAAAGAAAAGTAATCAGCACAGTCAGATTGTTGTTTCTGCTCCAGATAGTCCATTAATTCTGTAATCACTACAGAACGTAAGGTGTCTTCTTCTGGTTCTGGTTCTGGTTGGGTAGCCATTGCAGAGCGTAAGCGCTGTACTGCTGGTTCTTCCCATGTACCATCACCATCATTAGAGCTACCTTCGGCGGCTTGTTCAATATCGACGTTGGTTTCTGGTGGTTGCTGTTGGGAGAAAGTTTGCGCCCGCAGGATAATCAATTGTTGTTGTCTTCCGGGTAAAGGAATCCGGCGCTTACCATAGCGCTCGGTAAATGCCATATACTCTGCCAACTCTAGAAGAGTTTGGGGACGGTAGGTAGGGCCGAGTTGATTTTCGCGGCGAAAAGCGTTTAATGCTTCTAAATAAAAACTTTGTAAGAAATCTTCTATAATAGTCAGCCGCCCTTGGTAACTTAATTGGCGCTGAGGGGGATTAATGTAACGATAAATAATAGCGCTGAGTGTGCTGTGTAGCTCGACTCTGCCTCGGTTAGAACCTTGTTGATAATATCTCAAACATTGTTGTAGCCGATGCTTGGCTAGGGTCATGGCTGAACTTTCTACAGCACCAGAAGCTTGAATCCGTTTACTTTCGGTACAAATTCGGTATACTTCTGTAGTGATACGATTTGCTACATCATGACAATTCTGGTCGGAAGCTTTGGTAAACTGTTTTAGCTCTTTGTAAATCAGTTTGAAGATGACCTCTGTACCAAAAGAGTTTTCTTCCAGAAGATTTGCGGTTGGAATAGTTGCTGTTGCGGCTGAATTCATAGTCTCGACTTTCACTAGACCCTAACAATAAACTTACATACAACCTGTGACGACTGCGGGTACTGGCTTTATGGTTTTGCGGATAAACTAAACGCATACCAATTTGTAATGAGGATGTGGTTGATTTTATTATTCCCAACTGTAGTGGGAGAGATCACATTTTGATAAATGTTATTGCCATTACCCAGGAGCCGTTGACAAGTAATTATGGATTTAGAAGCACAAATACAATTGCTGATTAACAATGCACCCAATGATGGCGTTACACCACATCTTGTTGCAGCAATTGCTCCTTTGCTTGTGGCGATCGCTCAAAAGTTGCGTCACACCCAGTACTACATTCTTCAAGATTCAGAAGGTAGCTGGGTCTTGACTACATTGAGCAATCGAGCAAACCCAGGAATCGAAAAGCGTGTTGTTTACGCTTTCCCTACCATACAGGATGTTTCTCTAATCTCACCTGCTGGGCTAGACCCTCACATTAGTGGCATGATCACCCCAGTTACCCACATTTTGTTCCAATTGGTGGCTTTAGAACCCGTAGATAGTATCGTTTTTTTGGAAACACCGGGTAAGACCACTCACACCTTTGAGTTACGTCGTCGTGATTTCCAGAAACGCATACAGCAACAGTTAAAAAAACAGCGATCGCCTAAACCTATACCCCCAGATATTGCCTAAAAAAATTTTGGATGTGGGATTTTTTCAATACATCCCACATCCAAAATTGCAAATGTCAACAATCGCTAATTTAAAATCGAAAATTTTAAAATTGACTAATATAATCGGCTTAGTGTGTATTCAGCTATGTTGATTAGTGCTTGATGAGATTCCGAAGTTGGCAGAGTCGTTAGATGCTCAATTGCTAACTTGGTGTGGTGAGCAGCTAAATCTCTTGCTTTCTGTATGCCTTGACTATGTTGGATGAGTTCTAGTGCTTGTTCTAAATCTCCTTCTTGGGCAAACTCTCGTTCAATCAGCACTTCTAGGTATGGTTTTTCCGCTAGAGCAAATAAAACCGGTGCGGTGAGATTGCCACTTTTGAGATCAGACCCAGCCGGTTTACCAAGAGTGTCTGTGGTGCTGGTGAAATCTAAAATGTCATCGACAATCTGAAATGCTATGCCCAAGTGACGACCATAGGCGTAGAGATGTTCGGCAGTTTCTGGGGAAACTTCGCTCAATAAACCAGCAGCTTTAGAGCTGTTAGCAATTAAGGAAGCTGTCTTGTAGTAGCTCTTCTCGATATAGTTCTCGATGGAAATACTCGCGTCAAAGCGGTTCAGCCCTTGCTGAATTTCTCCAGTAGCCAAATCCATAATGACTTCTGAGAGAAGCTTCACCACCTGCAAATTGTCCAAGTTTGCTAAATACCAGGAAGATTGAGCAAATAAGAAATCTCCTGCTAGGATGGCAATTCGATTACCAAACAAACTGTGAACGGTGGGTACGCCTCGCCGTACTTCAGATTCATCTACCACGTCGTCGTGTACTAAGCTGGCCGTATGAATCATTTCTGTAATCTCGGCTAGCCGTCGGTGACGCGGCGTAATATCTTGCTCTAACATTGTTGCTCTTGATATCAGCAGCACGATTGCTGGTCTGATACGCTTTCCCCCAGCTCCGAATAAATGTTCGGCTGCCGCAAACAAAATGGGGTGGCGATTTCCAACTAGCTGTTTCAGGTTATCTGCTAGCATTCGCAGGTCTGCTTCCACAGGGGTAAACAGGGAGGTGGCTGGGGTCATGGATTGGCGGACTCTGACTTTGGTTACGAAAGTTTACATATCCTATACTCATTTTAAGATAAGCCTGTGCCTGTGCAAGGTTTTGCTTGGGATATTCTCATTTTCTCTGCTGGAATAAGGGATTAGGCACTGGAGATGGGGGATTGAGCAACAATTGTTGAATTTTGAATTGATTTTCCCCCTGTCCTGAATTTGTTAATCTCTACTGAACTTGACTGATGGCTACGTACTGACCATAAGAAAATTTATTTTGTAAAAAATTATACTTTTGCATGAATAGCAAAAAGTCCTTGTTGTCTTCAGATAATTCGTAGATCTTCAAAATCTGAGTTGCAGGATACATATCTTGAGTGGCCTGGAATACAACCCCAGATATACAGTCATTGTTTTCACTATTACTTCTTACACATTAGTTATTTTTAGGTTAAGACTAAGTTCTTCTAACCTCTGTGTAACCATCTAGAAATTTTGAAATTTAGCCTCAAAGTTGGCTTCAAAGTTTGAGTTGTTGTGTTACGCTAAAATGTAAGGATTTTAAATTTTTCAAGTATTCGCCGCACGAAATTAGATCACTTTTCAAGTGATATTAATTTTCTTGTGTGGTGAGTCGAAAATAGTGCATTGTCAAGATTAGAATCAAGAAAGTATTTTCTGGTCTCTTTTCTTGACGATCAGAACTCTTTATTTGGAGCTAGGCAACTCTCATGGGAGAAGTTGCTGCAAGTTTCGAGCTTGCGTTGAGCGTAAGCATGGCTCCCGATATAAGATGTCAGCAAAATTCACGCGGACTAGGTAGGCTGCTGAGACAAGATTTGTCAGTCACTATTTATTTTAGTGACCCAGATTTTGTCGGATGTATGGTCTGCAAAAATCAATTAAATAGTAAATCCGTTGGGCAAAGAGAATTAAAACTCTACGGAAAGGTTTGCCAATGCAAAATGTGGCCATCAAGAGTTAACTTGGTTGGTTAAAGTTTTGCTAATTTTATGCGATTTCATTATGTATTTGAAAAAGTGTGGGTGGCACAATGATTTACGGGAATATGCCTATGATGATTTTTATTTTAGCTTCTGGATACCTATTCACAGTTTATCTATTATTAGGATTAGCTAAACGAACTGGGAAAAAATCTAATATTAATAATCGATCTGTGGTGGCTACAAATAATAGTCAACAACAATTGTCTGTTTCACCTACGGTCACTGAGATAGCCAATAGTCAATAGTTATTAGTAATAATTTGAACTAGAGATTAGTGGTGCTAGAACTCTGATTATAAATTCGTAACACCCTACAGGAGCGCTGCGCCTAAACAATTCATTTAGGTAGTTATGCCATAAATAAATTTACGGACAAGTGCCTAAATACTCTACCGTGAAGCAAGAATTTCTAGTTAAACAGCAAGACGAGCTTCTATTTGTAGGGTAGTAATTACGAATTAGGAATGACGAATTATGCCAAATCCTGTTGAAGTTGGGAAACTGGTATGCCAGCAAAGTCCACGGCTTCAACTAAGGGGGTATAACCTAACCAATTTACTCCTGATTGAGAAAACTGTTGGGGACAACCACTAACGGCAAAGCGAGTTGGTAATGGTGGGTGAGTGTTGCTTAGTCCAAGTAAGTCTAATTCTTGGGTACAAGCTGTGACGACGTGAACAGCAGGGTCAATGATTTTGACTTGGGGAGGGAGGAGCGATCGCAGTACTGGCGCAAGCAAAGGATAATGGGTACAGCCATAAACTAAAGTATCAATATCTTGCTGAATTAGGGGTTCTAAATAAGCCCTAGCTACTTCTGTGGTGTAAGGGTCTTGAATACGGTTTTGTTCTATTAGGGGAACAAATTCCGGACAACCAACTTGCCAGACCTCGACATTGGGGTCTATTTCCCAAATTGCTTGACGATAGGCATTACTTTTGGCTGTAGCTGGAGTAGAAATTACGCCAATACGCTTACCTTGCTGTACTGCGGCTTTAGCCCCAGGGAGGATGACACCAAGAATGGGAAAGTCATATTCCTCACGAACGATATCTAAAGCGAGGGCAGAACTGGTATTACAAGCCATGACTACCATTTTGACGTGCTGCTGCCGCATCCAGTCAAGGATGTCACGCACAAACGTTAAAATCTCCGCTTGCGAGCGGATACCGTAAGGTAGTCTAGCTGTGTCACCAAAGTATATTACCGATTCATTGGGTAGTTGGCGATAGATTTGCCGCAGTACCGTTAACCCGCCTACACCACTATCAAATACGCCGATGGGGGCGCGTTGAGGTTCTTGTTCTGAGAAACCGTAAAGATTACCTTCAATGCTGGAAGATGAATACACAGGCAGATATTGTTAGAGATTTTGGAATATTAAAATACAGAATTTAACAGACAATTTACCAATTGACTACTAAATTCTGCATCTACACGCAGTTTACATACCACCTCTAGAGTGAGTAATTGAGACTAAATTTTGAACTTAATGAAAATTTTACTGTCTCTTTAAATATTGCAGGATACCACGAGCGATCGCATCTGCCATACGATTTTGGTATTCTGGTGAGCCTAGTCTGGGATTATCTTCCCTACCACTCATATAACCTGTTTCTACTAGAATCGATGGCATAGAACTCTTTCTCAGGACGTAGAACCGAGCTTTGCGTGTGCCACGGTCTTTGAGTGTGCCAATACTCTGGAGAATAGTCTTGCGGACTGTTTCGGCTAAAGCATAACCACTATCGTAGTAATATACTTCCAAGCCATTAACATCGGGGCGGCCATCTACAGAGTTGGCGTGAATACTGACAAACAAAGTCGCGTTGGCTCGTTCGGCAATATCTACCCGTCCCTGTAACTCTACGAAAAAGTCAGAATTTCTCGTCAAGACTGCTTGGACACCATTCTGTTCTAAAATAGCGGCTACTCTTAAACCAATGGGCAGGACTACATCTTTTTCTAGTAATCCACCCAAACCAGGAGCGCCAGAATCTTTACCACCATGTCCAGGGTCAATGACGACTAGAAGTCTTCCCCTGGGAACTGACCTGGGTATTGGTTGTGGGATATTTATGGGATTATCGATATTTGGATTGGGCAATTGACTGCGATTTGTTGATGGTAGGGGTGGTAAACCTACTGGTGGTATCAATTGCCGAGAAGATTGTAATTCTAGAGCTAAAATTTGGTTACTTACTTGATTAAGTTCTCCTATTTGCACTCCGGCTGCTGGTTGTACCAAAACAACTACCGTATCGGCTGCTTGGGGTTGCAGACGGACACGGAGGATAGGACTGTTAGCATTAAAAGCTGGGCCTGTAACTCTAGGAGATAGCTTGGCGTTATTGATAATGATGCGGTAGAGTCCAGAGGTTCTGTCCCAGCCACCTTTAGCTGTGACTGCTTGGTCAGAGCGAATTAAAAGTTGTGTACCATTATCACCTAGTTCCACCGCTTGAATAGTAGCTGGTGAGTTGGTATTTGCTGAAATGGTGTTGGGAGTATTATTTTGGGGTAAGTTGGCAATGCCTTTACTAGGGAGAAGCACAAATCCACCCACACTGCTAGTACTCACTCGCCAGTCAGGACTGTTTCTGTCCACCTGCATGGAGATACGTACAGTTTGCGTTGACAATTGCGTCAATTGGATACTGTTGACACCATAACGATTAATTGATATTTCTCTCTCGATGTTTGGCGATAAAGATGCGCCGGCAATGTTGATATTAATTACCCGATTATCATCTGTACGATTAACTTGAATTTGGGGAGTAGCACCACGGGTACGGATAAAAAATCCGTCGCCTGTAACTCGTAAGTTATCAATTTGAGTTACAGATGCAAGATTACCAATCGGTGCTTCTTTGGTAGTTGGGGTGACAGAGTAAACATTTCTGGGCGATAAAACCGAGGGTGTCTCCACTACGGTTTCCGAGGGAATGGTCGGTACTGGCTGCTGTGCAGTTTCTCTTGGCGATGCGACTCTTTCAACTGTTGGGGTAGGTAGCTGGACAGTCCAACGACTAGGACTGATACCGACAAATTTGACTTGTTGGGGGTCGAGAGTGTAACCAGGATTGAGTTCTACGACAATACGCGTAGTCTGTGGATCAAATTGTCCTACACGTATAGCCCGAACTGCACCACCTATTTGCTGTGTTGATGGGGGCTGACCAAATGTGGTTTCGGGTAAATCAATAACTAAACGTGTAGGGTTGAAAATCAGCTGCGCCTTGGGTTGTACAGCGCCATTAGTATTAATCTCTAAACGATTTTGGCTAGGGTCAAATCGCCAGGAGTCTAGCCTTGCTGCTAAAGCTGGTGACGATAATAAGAAGATGGTTCCAACCGTACCGGATAGTAACCAATGTAATTTCACAATCTTTTCTCCTGATGTGCGTTCATGAGAGCCGTTGAGACTCCAAAATGTTGGCTAATCCTCACACCATCACCGTTAAAACTTCAGCTTGACTGCAATAAAAATTTTGCGCTGGTATAAAAATACAACTAATGGCGACACATCTTAACACGCCCCTTTGATTTTGCCATGTCGTGAAGGCATAAGATCCAGGTTCAAAATATAAGGATGTGGTTAGTATTCACACAAAAGCTTGAGGAATAACAGGGATAGTGTGGCAATCAGGATGATGATAAGTTTGTGAATACTGACTGATTAACTATCGTCTGAGGTACTGAAGAATACCGCGAGCGATCGCATCTGCCATTTGTCTTTGGTAAGCTGGACTTTGCAGTTTACCATTATCATCTCTACCAGTTAAATACCCTGTTTCTACCAGGATAGAGGGCATAGAGCTTTTTCTGAGGACATAAAATCTGGCTCGACGTACTCCTCTATCTCGGACATTGACGTTTTGAAGAATGCTCCTATGAACTGCACGAGCTAAACCTAATCCACTATCGTAATAGTAAGTTTCCAAACCATTGACATCTGAACGATTCCCACCGATGGCGTTAGCGTGAATACTGACAAAGACATCAGCCCTAGCTCGTTCTGCCATTTGTACTCGTCCTGGTAGGCTGACAAAAAAGTCAGAATTTCTTGCCATCACCACTTGCACCCCATTTTGCTGTAAGACTTCGGCTATTCTTTGACTGATGGGCAAGATGATGTCTTTTTCCCGCACTCCACCAATACCAATGGCTCCTGGGTCTTTACCGCCGTGTCCGGGGTCGATGAATACAGATAATCTACCTTTGGGTACTGGTCGTGTCCCTGGTTGGGGTAAAGGGCGGGGATTGCTGGGATCTGGTAATTGCCCTTGGATGGGGGGTAAGGGGGGTGTGGTAGCGAGCCGACGTGAGCCTTGTAATTGCAGAGCTAAAAGTTGGTTGCCGACTTTGTTGAGTTGTCCAACTTGTACCCCAGCAGCTGGCTGGACGAGAACAACTACGGTGTTGGGTTCTTGTCTTTGCAGACGTATTCTGAGGATAGGACTATTAGCATTTAAACTTGGCCCGGTGACTTGGGGAGCTAACTGGGCGTTAGGAATAGTGATGCGGAATAGACCAGTATTTCTATCCCATCCACTGTTACCAGATACTGCTTGATCGGCTCTAATCAGTAGTTGTGTGCCATTACTGGAGAGATCAACTGACTCAATTGTAGCAATGGCACTGGTTGTAGGTATTCTGTCAGGTAAAGTCGAGGTGTTACCTTCGCCATAGTCATTATTGGGTAATCTAACTACACGACTAGGTAGAACTACTAAACCACCGGCATTACTGTTAGTTGCTCGCCAGTCTGGGCTATTTTTGTCTACCCGCAAGGTCATACGGACGCTTGGGGTTCTAGTTTGTAATGGCGTGAGTTCAACCCGGTTGACACCGTGTTTATTAACGGGGATATTTCTTGGGGTGCGTGGTGATAAAGTTGCCCCAGCAATATCCATAAAAATAGTAGCGCGATCGCGGCTGCGAATAACTTGAACTTGAGGATTGCCACCACTGGTGCGGACAAAAAAACCATCTCCAGTCACCTGCAAGCCTTCAATTTGTGTCGTTCCGGGTGCGGCGCTAATTGCATTATCAGAAAACTCTGGTCTTGTATTATTCGGTAACTCTGGCCTGGTGTTGTTGGGTAAATTTGGCCTGGTGTTGGAGTCAATAGTCACCACATTATAGGAGTTGTCTGGTGAAGACTCGGCTTGCTCTGATGTGGGTGTTGGTAACTGGACTGTCCAACGGCTAGCGGTCAGCCCGACAAATTTGATTTGCTGAGGGTCGAGAGTGTAACCAGGAGCCACTTCCACAACTATACGCGTGGTTTGCGGGTCAAATTGCCCTACGCGGACAGAGCGGATTCTACCACCGATTGGTTGTGTTAACTGCGATCGCCCAAATGTGACGTTTGGCAAATCTATTACTAACCGTGTGGGATTAAAAATTAGTTGCGCCCTTGGTTGGACTGCACCTGTAGTATTAATTTCTAAGCGGTTTTGATTGGCATCAAAGCGCCAAGAATTTAACCTCGTTGCTAATGCCGGCGACGATAGTAATAAAACAGTTCCAACAGTACCAGATAGTAACCAGTGTAATTTCACAATCCATTCTCCTGATTTGCATTCATGAGAGCCGTCAATGTCTCAACATATCGGCAATTTGTCACATTTTTGCCACCTGATCTTGAGCTTTGATCCGCTCTATCTTCCTGGGAATTTGGTATAAAAAGACAATATAATGGCTTTGAATATCAGTATTCCCTTAATTATTGCCGTACTATCAGAACACAACATTTTGGCTTTGAAGCATTAAATACAACATTAATAGCTCCATAATTTACGACATTCATTCAAAAGTTTTGGTGAGCGATCTTCGAGCTTACCAAAAAGTGGGAATTGAGTTATTTTATGACCAATAAATCAAATTTTTAAATAAACACTCCAACGATTTTGTAAACGGCTGTGGGGATAAAAAAGTTTCAAGGTGTAAGAGAAAAATATTATCATTCTTTGGCGGTTGACCTAATCACAAAAGTGTTTGGTTTTTTTATTGCTGCAACAGATAACATTCCGAATACTAATAGTTATGAGATAAAAAATAAAATTGATAATTCCTCAGGACGAAGATGGGAAGATAGAAGTTTCCATGTGTGGGGATTGGGAATGGGTGCTGGGGATTGGGGAGTAATAAATCGAATATCTCCCCTAAACCCCTACTTTAAGAACTTACATCCCCACTATCTTGGGCAGTAGATACAACAGATGATGATGTTTCTATCGCTAATTGTTTCCCTGGGAAAGCATCTAAAATCAATGGTGCTGAATCGTTTATCCCATCGTCTGAGTCTGGAAAAACGAACCTTAATAAAGGGGGGGCGAGAAAGGTTGTCAGGATAACCATCATGATGATTGCTGCCCCTAACGGTTTAGAGAGTGCGCCACTGGCTGCACCGACACCAGCAAATACTAACCCTACCTCACCTCTGGGAATCATCCCCACGCCAATTGCTAGGCGGTTGATGGGGGATTGACCAAAGACGCTAAAGCCTGTGATTACTTTACCGAAGATAGCGACCATGATCAGGAAACTTGCCATAATTAACCCTTCCCGATTGCTGGGGATGGCTGGGTTGAGTACACCTAAATCGGTTTTCGCGCCTACGGTCACAAAGAAAATCGGCACTAACATATCAGCTATGGGGCAAACTTGCCGTTGTAGCTCTTTGCGCTTGTCTGTTTCTTCTAGAACTAGACCTGCGGCAAAAGCGCCAAGAATGGCTTCTAAATGGATGATGGCAGCAAGATATGCCATGACAAAAGCGAAGATGAAAGCTGGGATTACTAGTTCACCTCGTGTTTTGAGCATATCAGCGATCGCCACAAAGGTTTTATTGAAAATATTCCCCAATGCGATCGCACCCAAAAGAAAGCCACTAGCACTAATAATCAGATAGATGACTTGACCTACATCTACTGTGCCTTCTTTAGCAAGGCTGGCAACCACAGCTAAAACAATAATCCCCAGTACATCATCAATTACAGCCGCACCTAAAATGATCTGTCCTTCTTTGGAGTTGAGCTTTCCTAATTCTGAGAGTACCTTAGATGTAATCCCGATGCTGGTAGCCGTTAAAGCTGCCCCAGCAAAGATTGCAGGTACAGCATCGATGCCAAACAAGGTCATCAAGCCTATAGTCCCGGCGGCAAATGGGACTGTAACCCCCACCACTGCGACTACTAGAGCTTGAATACCAACCGCCATTAAGTCTTTTAAGTTTGACTCTAAGCCAATTTCAAATAGTAGAATGATCACACCCAGTTCTGCTAATACAGAAATCACCTCTGACTGCGCTGTAAATACGGCTGGTGTGGCTTCTGGACTTAAACCAGCCGTAGTTTGGAGGAAGGCCATAATCATAGAACTGGAACCGTCTGCACCACCTCCAGGGAACACCAACAGGTGCAGAACAGAAACACCGACTACTACACCACCTACAAGTTCGCCTAAGACAGGTGGTAAACCCACTCGGTTGGATAATTCGCCACCAACTTTGCTAGCTAGGTAAACTACCACTAAACTCAGCAAGACTGCGGCGACAACCATCGAACTGTCTGCGGCTTCAGTTGTGCTGGCCAGCAGAGGAAAAGCGAAGTTGATTGCATTGAAAAACTGCATTTGTTACGCGCTGTTACGTGAACATCCTTCTATTCCATTTTTACTCTTTTAGGGAAAATACACTTCGTGCAGGCGCAATAAATGCTGTTTGGAGGATGAATTTGCGTAAAATCGTAGTAAATTGGGGAAAATTTTTAACGCAGAGGATGTGGAGGTAAGCGCTGAGGTACGCGGAGAAATTTGTGCGAAATTAATCGGATTTTTTATTGGATACCTATCTATGAGGACAATTGAATAAGTTTGGTCTAAGTTTTTAGTTTCAAAAAATGTAACCGTTTTAACTTTTGACTGTGGCAGTGTCAAAGTAGGAACATACAAATCGTATCGACTAACTGCATAAGGTAAGCTCATGCGGGTCTAAATTGCATAACTACTAATAAGGGCTGTTGACTGTTAACAGTTAACGGTCAACTGTCAACAGCCTTGACGATGAATTATGCAGCTTAAAAGCAGAATAGCTTATAACAGTACAAAGTTCTAAGTGGAGAGACTTTTACTGGGAACTTAGTGCTAAATTGATCCGGTTTAAAGATATCTGCATATATTTATGAGGAGTGTAAATCATGGTTAGAGCCGCTTTATTTGGTTCTCAGTTGCGTGCTGGAAAATTTTGGCAAAGTTTACCGTTAGTGTTGTTAGTTTTTGTCAGCTTTGTGCAGCCTGGATTAGCACAAGAAAAAGAAAGAATGTGGCGTACTTTGACTGTCAGTGGTCGTGGTGTGGAATCCATTCCTACCACTTTGTCGGAAGTTAGTTTAGGGGTGGAAATTCAAGGTAAAACCGCTCAGGAAGTGCAGCAGGAAGCAGCACGGAGGTCATCGGCTGTGGTTGCTTTACTGAAAAGCCGAAATGTGGAGAAGTTACAAACAACTGGTATTCGTCTCAACCCGGTTTATAGCTATAACAATAATGTGCAGAGAATTACTGGATATGCTGCTAGTAATACTGTGAGTTTTCGTATTAATACTGAGAAAGCCGGGACAATATTAGATGAAGCTGTCAAAGCTGGTGCGACTCAAATCAATGGTATCAGTTTTGTGGCTACTGATGAGGCGATCGCAGCTGCTAGGCAACAAGCCTTAAAGGAAGCGACCCAAGACGCACAACAGCAAGCCAGTGCGGTGTTTAGTAGCCTCGGTTTTCAAGCTAAAGAAGTAGTAAGTATTCAAGTTGGTGGTGCAACTGCGCCTCCACCACCCATATTGTACCGAGCCGAGGCTGCCAAACTTAGTAGTGCAGATGCTTCGACTCCTGTAATTGGTGGCGAACAACAGGTTGAAGCCTCAGTCACGTTGCAAATTAGTTATTAGTTATTAGTCATTAGTCCATAGTCCGAAAACCTTATTTTTAGCTTTCAAATATTGACTGTGGACTTTTGACCATTGACTGTTGACTATTGACCTTAAAAATTCTCTGGTGCGAAGTCGCCACCACCACCGTCTCTATCTTGTTTGGAACCTAGCAATTCTAGTTGATCTACTCTAATTACTGGTGTAGATCGATTAACTCCAGTTTGGCGATCGCTCCATGTGTCAAACTTTAAGGAACCTTTGACTCCTATTAAACTACCTTTGCGGACATAATTACCCGCGACTTCTGCTGTTTTATCCCACAATTCCAAGGTGAACCAGTCGGGTTTATCATTGTTTCGAGTTCTGCGATTGACGGCTAGAGTTAATCGACACTTCACACTCCCAGACTCAAAATATTTAATGTCTGGGTCAGTGCCTACGCGACCTACTAGGGTGACAATGTTAATGCTCATCTGCTTTACCCTTTAGTACATAAGTACTTATTTATTTTGACTTTAATCATAACTAATTGTGACCCGATTGAAAATGTGTTAGAAACTTAGCAATAAATTTACAGTATAAAAATATGCAAAATTACTTGACAAAATTGAAAAACTATACGGGTATACTGAATTAGTCAGAGAATATCAATACCGTGGATGTTTGAGACTGAGGAAAAATGGCCGAAAGTTATCGACATATAGCCTATTTGGCTAGACTCAGGCTCAAAATCGTAATAAAATCCAGCACGATTTGCATTAACAGTTGTAGTCTATAAAATGTCAGAAATAGGGGGCGTAGAGACGCGTGGGGCTTTTTAGGAACTTTCGCTCATCGTGGGATATGGGTATCGACCTCGGTACAGCAAATACCCTCGTTTATGTGTCTGGTAAAGGTATTGTACTGCAAGAACCTTCTGTAGTAGCTATTGATCAAAATGAAAAGGTAGCTTTGGCAGTTGGAGAAGAAGCTAAAAAAATGCTCGGTCGGACACCGGGAAATGTGATTGCCCTGCGACCTTTGCGCGATGGGGTGATTGCTGACTTTGATACGGCTGAACTCATGCTGAAAAGCTTTATTCAAAGGGTCAATGATGGTAGGTCATTAATAAAACCTCGGATTGTCATTGGTATTCCCAGTGGTGTCACGGGGGTGGAAAGACGAGCTGTGATGGATGCGGCGGTTCAAGCCGGCGCTAGGCCAGATGAAGTATATCTAATTGATGAGCCAGTAGCAGCTGCGATCGGTGCGGGATTACCCGTTGCGGAACCCACTGGTAACATGATTATCGATATTGGTGGGGGAACTACTGAAGTTGCTGTGTTGAGTCTGCAAGGTACTGTAATTAGCGAATCAGTACGTATTGCTGGGGATGAATTAACAGAGTCCATCATCATGTATATGAAGAAAGTTCATAACCTAGTGATTGGAGAACGTACTGCCGAGGATATTAAAATTCGTATGGGTTCCGCCTATCCTACCCATGATGATGACGATGTGATGATGGAAGTCCGAGGTTTACACCTGCTATCAGGTTTACCAAGAACTGTCACTATTAAAAGGCCAGAAATTCGTGAGAGTATGCTGGAACCATTATCTGTGATCGTGGAAGCGGTGAAGCGGACATTAGAACGTACACCTCCTGAGCTGGCTGCCGACATTATTGATCGAGGTATCATGCTGGCTGGTGGTGGTGCTTTACTCAAAGGTATTGATACCCTAATTAGCCACGAAACAGGAATTGTCACTCACATCGCGGCTGATCCTCTCAGCTGTGTTGTACTGGGAACAGGTCGTGTGTTAGAAAACTTCAAACAGCTAGAAAGAGTTTTTAGTGGACGTTCTCGAAATATGTAGCGAAAAAAATATTTAGATATTGGGTTCTATTTGGCTGTGATTTGGGTTTTATATAAATAGAATCCAGTATCTTCTCAATCAAAGAATAGGTATAAATGGTTACTGTACGTCGTTGGTGGGATCGCAAAGCCTTACAAGTTGGTTTATTAGGGTTAGCAGTTGGCAGTGCTTGGGTGTTGCGTCAGACTCAAGGCGGGTTTTTAGTGGAAGCATACCAAGTAATCACCCGTCCTTTGCAAATGTTGCAGACAGGCCCAAGCCTAGAGGAACGTCAGGAAGAACGTCTCAAGAAAGCTCAATTCTTGGAGATGCAAACACGCATTACCGAATTAGAAAGTCAAAACAAAAAACTCACAGATTTGTTAGGTTACGTTCAAAACGAACCACTAACATCACGTCCAGTACCGGCAAGGGTGATAGGACGCAGTGCCGACCATTGGTGGCAACAAGTAACTATTAATCGCGGTGCTAATGCTGGGATTAAAGCAGGTTATATTGTCAAAGCTGAGGGGGGATTAGTTGGTCTCGTGGACAGTGTTACACCTAACACCAGCCGTATATTGTTAATTAGTGACCTCAAAAGTCAAGTAGGTGTGACTATCAGCCGGACTTCAGCCAAAGGTGTTCTGCGGGGGGATTCTTCTTCGGAGGCTGTGTTGGAATTTTACGAAAAAGTGCCAAATGTGAAAGTGGGAGATTTAGTTTCTACGTCCACCTATAGCCAAAGATTCCCTTCTGGTTTGGCAGTGGGCAGAATTAAATCACTGGACTTAAAGAAATTACCAGCATCAATCGCCAAAATTGAACTTTTTCCAGCGCTCAGTTCATTAGATTGGGTGGCTGTATATCCCAAGGTGACAAGCCCAGATTTGGAAAATCAACAATCCAATAACTCACAGCAACAAAAGTCCAACTAGATTTTCTGGAAATCTCTCAAAACAATGAAGACACCTTCATTTAATGGTAAATCAAAATCGCCGGCGCGAAGATTCAGCGTCCGGCGTATGCCTTTGTCGCGTTGGCATCCGGGTTTACTTCACCTATTTGATTGGGGAGTAACGATTGGTTCGGTATTGTTATGTTTGTTATTATTGCCAACCCGCTTACCAGGTATGGAATTATTGGGGATTGGCCCTAATTGGCTGTTAATTTGGGTGGTAGCTTGGAGTGTCAAGCGTTCAGTATGGGCGGGAACTTTTGCTGGTATTGTGTTAGGGCTGCTGCAAGATGCTATTACATCCCCTCATCCGTCCCATGCCATCACTTTAGGGTTAGTAGGCTTTTTGACTGGATTATTACAAAAGCAGCGTTTTATCCAAGAAGATTTTATTTCTATTGCCTTAATTGTCTTTGGGATGGCAATTTTGGCAGAAACGTTTTTTGCACTGTTGTTGACTTTAGCAGGCGATCGCCAAACAGAATACATTTGGGCATATTATCAACGTGTCACCTTAGCTTCTGCTATTCTCAGCAGTCTTTGGGCCCCTGTGCTGTATTATCCACTCAATAGTTGGTGGCAAAGAATGAAGATGTTGGAAAGTTAGTAGTTAAGCTAATGGGCGGGTAAATTGTATAACTACTAATCAGGGCTGTTAACTATTGACAGTCAACGGTCAACAGTTAACAGTTAACAGCCCCTAAAGCAGGCTTAATTTATCCATTGCACGATTTGCTCCTGTTCAGTATCTACAAAAATGAATTTTTTACTGCATCCTGATACAGGTCTTTGGTAGGCATAGGAGAAGGCGCAGATAAACAACCCGCGAAGGGATATTACTGTTTAAATATCACCATAAAAGCATTATAAAGTGCAGAATATTTACAGTAATTCCCAAAGTTATGGATAAATTTCCAGTGATCGCTCAAGCAGGTGCATCCCAACCCAACAACATTCAGCAACACGAATCCTCAATACAGCCATCAGCGCCACAGAGGGTAGGAAATGATTTTGATGTCCGTATGATGCAACGGTGTTTAGAACTGGCGCGTCGAGCTTTAGGACGTACTTCGCCTAACCCGTTAGTAGGGGCAGTTGTTGTGAAAGACGGGGAAATTGTGGGTGAAGGGTTTCATCCCCGTGCAGGTGAGCCTCATGCAGAAGTTTTTGCTCTCAGGGCAGCAGGAGAACTGGCTCGTGGTGCTACTGTATACGTTAATTTGGAACCTTGTAATCATTACGGACGTACCCCCCCTTGTTCGGAAGCATTGATTGCTGCTGGTGTAGCGAAGGTGGTGGTGGGTATGGTTGACCCGAATCCACTGGTAGGTGGTGGTGGGATTGAACGGTTACGCGGGGCTGGGGTGGAGGTGTTGGTGGGTGTGGAAATGGCAGCCTGTCAGCAATTGAATGAAGGCTTTGTGCATCGGATTGTTCACAAAAAACCTTTGGGTATTTTGAAATATGCCATGACATTGGATGGCAAGATAGCCACTACCTCTGGTCACAGTGCTTGGGTGACAAATCCATCAGCTCGTGGCGAAGTTCATCAATTGCGGGCTGCTTGTGATGCGGTAATTGTTGGTGGGAATACGGTACGACGAGATAATCCTTACTTAACGAGTCACCAAGAAGGGGTACATAATCCTTTGCGGGTGGTGATGAGTCGTCAGCTAGATTTGCCAGTGGATGCTCATCTTTGGGAAACAGCCGAGGCTCCAACTTTAGTATTGACTCAAGTAGGTGCTAACCCAGATTTCCAAAAACTTTTGCAGCAAAAGGGAGTGGAGATAGTAGAATTAGCATCGCTGACACCAAAAACTGTTATGTCTCACTTATACGATCGCGGTTTTTGTAGCGTGTTGTGGGAGTGTGGTGGGACTTTGGCTGCTAGTGCGATCGCTCAAGGTGCTGTACAGAAAATTCTGGCCTTTATCGCTCCTAAAATCATTGGTGGTAGCCATGCACCTACGCCTGTGGGTGACTTGGGCTTTGATACCATGACAGAGGCTCTAATTCTAGAACGAGTGCGTTGGCGTGTGGTGGGTTCTGATTGCTTAGTAGAAGGTTATTTGCCCTCACTAAACCCATAAATGGTAGTTCATAGCCAATAGCGATCGCCATTGACTATGGACTAATTTATCGTGGAATTAGAACTATGAATATTGGCGCTCATAAGCAAGATCGCGTATTAGTGCTAGCCGAGATTGAATATAGTCAACCAAGAAATCAGTTTCGTTGGGTTCTAACAACGCTTGTGTTGTTGTCTGGTGTACCAACCATTGCACCAAGCTAGCATCGTCCATCTGCAAGAGGGTCTTCGTTTGCGAGTTTTCAACTACAGACCAAAGCTGACGCAGAATTTTAGGAGTCATCAGACCTCAATTTAATCATGAGCTTAGTTACTTTCACATTACACAATTACAGCAGTAGATCACGACATTAACCTACAAGCTGAGACAAGTATTATTAAAAACTTCACATAGCGATTTATAACTTGATTAAGTTTAAGAATTGACTTGCTATATGTCAGGCTTTACATAAGTTAATTTTTTCTAAATATTTTAGTCTAGTAATTAATACTCACAATTAACCGATGAGTGCCTAGAAAATACTAATTATAAAATTTTGTTAAATCATTTAATAGTTAATCAATGAATTTTAACGAATTAGATATTAATGTATATGGTATTTTGCATCTGAAGAGATATTATCATAATTAGGGATATTATCTACTATTAAAAATAACTCGCAAATAAATAATAGAGTGCATTACGAGTCATAATGCACTTTCATAAACAATTTAATTTTAGTCTTCGTATTCTACCCAACTATTAGGTGTTTCCGAAACGTGAACTTTTAGTTGTACATCTGGTGGTACTCGTTTTTTCGTTTCATCATAGATATACTTAGCAATCATCTCAGCAGTTGTTTCATACTCAGGAGGCATCGCTTCATTTAAAATACCGTGATCAAGCCCTCCTTTTGTCACATCTTGTTTAGCCCAACGTAAGGTGCGGAAATCAGCTACCATTACAGGATGCGGACAATATTGAGAAGAATGTAGTTGTGTTGATGTTGCTTCAATGCGGACTTGATAATTATGTCCGTGCATCCGCCCACAAGGGCCATTGTAATCTTTAATGTAGTGAGCGCTATTAAATGAAAATTCTGTTACTACCTTCCATTTTGGCATTTTAAGATTACCTCGTAGCCAATTTTGATATAAATGCTCATGTCACCCGATTTAATTAGTGACTACAAGCAGGTATTTACAAGTATTGCTTATATATAGATTAAACAACCAACTGAGCAATTGGGCTGTTTATGATTACAAAGTCTTCAAGAAATTATGGATACTTCAAATTACTACCTAGACAAACCAGATGGTAAGCAATTAACTTCATACTTTTTCTTGCAATGCCCAAGCTAAAAAACGCTCGGTGTGGTAGAGGGCTAACTGATTACTTGCTCCATTGAATATATAGTCAAAAGCGTGTTCTGCCCAAGGAATTTCTAATAAAATCGCCTTATTACCACTATTTTGCAAAGACTGAAACAAAGTTCTAGGGAAAATGATTTGGATGATGTGATCACGACCACCATGAATTAACAAAGTCGGTGGCAGTGGACGGTTAACATAATTAATTGGGGAAGCTTTAATATACTGGTCTGGGACTTGGTCTGGTGTACCACCTAAAAAAGCTTCAAGTACTGATCTTACATTTAAGGGGTCTGGTGTAGGTGGTTCTCGATAACCTTTTGCTAGGTTAGATGGAGCATAATAACTAACGACTGCACGAATGGGTAAAGCGTTTTGCTGATAAGCAGTTAACATTGCTAACTGTCCACCGGCGGAACGTCCAAGTATGGCGATACGGTTAATATCTGTTTCATACTCGGTGGCGCGTTGCTGGATAAAAGTTAAGGCGCTGCGGACATCATTAAGTTGGGCTGGAAATTTGTAAGCGGGTGCATAGCGGTAAGTAATGGCAAAGACTGTATAGCCTCTAGCGGCTATATATCGACTGAAATCGGCGTTACTTTCCGGACTCCCACTTTGCCAACCTCCGCCGTGAATGACGACGATTCCGGGGTATTTGCCAACTTGGGGAGGACGGTAGATGTTGAGACGCAACGATATTCCATCGGGTGATGCAAATTCGATGTTAGGTGTGTAACGTACATCATCTATGTGAATACCTTTAAACACATCTATGATATTAAAAGGATGCGATCGCCCAAAATATTTTTGTTCTAGAATTGGTTTGAGGTAGTCTTTACCTAATTGTTTCTCCATTGCTAACTGCATCTGCTGTTGCGTAGTTGGTATTTGCAGTAGTGGCGTTATACTGAGAATAATTCCAACTACACTAATACTTAAAGCAACGTATTGTAGTAGGTTACCAGGTAATCTAAACAGTAAGAAGGCAAAAGCCGTAGCATTGAACAACAGTAACCAATGACAGACTTCTGGCGCTCCCACCCCTAGAGGCAGTAAAGGGTAAATGGGTGCTGGAATTATAATCCAGATGCTCAAGAAAAGACCAATAAAACTCAAAAGTATCCCCACAATGGAGAAGACTTCTTTGATAGACGGGAGCAGATTTGGCATTATTTTCTCATTGTGTAATACCGTTGCTTGATGTAGCTTGTCTGGCGTAGCCATAGATACAATTTATTCTGTACTGTAGAAACGTTCCATGCAACGTCTCTACATCATTTATTTGGCGTAGCTTCATATTAATTTGGTATAAATGTTTCATTGTCAAGGGGAGTAAAATCACGAACAATAATTCTTTTATTGATATAGCCAACTAATGTGCAGTTTCTTCCAGGATATATATCACTCAAAGAATTGAAGTGTAACCAACGTTTTTCTGGTTGTAATTTAATTGCAACTCGGCGCGGGTATCCAAATTGATCATCATAGGTAGCATCTACTCCTATCGTTCCATCACAAGCACATCCATTCGGCCCACATTCTTTTCCTGTTGCCAGAAGTTCAATTTCCTTGAACATCTCTGTAATAGTTAATGGAGGTATAGTCGTACAAGTGTTTTTCTTGATAGCAACTACTGTTTCATTCTTAATCTCCACTTCTTGCTGACATTTATTGGGAGATAAATAATTAATAGTAATTTTGTAATGTAAAATTCCCTGTTTAAGCCAGTTTTTTTGTGCTACTGCTAATTGCTTTTTTGCAGCATTTTTGAAAATGAATTGATTGCTTAGATAGGCAATACTACTGATTGTTAATATAGAAATTATAATTATTCCTTCTAAGGATGAGCGCTTATTCATAGATATTTTGACTTATATTGATTGTTTATTACATCAATCTATACAAAAGCAGAGAAGGTGTTTTCGGATATTTTAAACTTGTTGAGTTAATTCTAAATAAATATGTTCTAGTCGCACTGGCTGGCGAGAAATTGCATCAATATTTATGCCTTCAAAACGAGAAATTATTTCTTTTAATTCCAATGATTCAGGTAGCCAAAAAGCTAATTCTCTATCATAGTACCTATGGGTAAAACCATAGATTTGAGCGCGAGCGATCGCCTCTTTTTCTTGTGGAGTTTTCAATAATAAAACCTCTTGTGCTGGAATTAAATTACGTAACTCAGTTAAGCTACCTTCTACTAAAATTCGTCCGTTTTTAAGGATGCCAATTTTTGCACATAAGCGTTCTGCTTCATCTAATAAATGAGTGGTGAGTAAAACTGTAATTCCCTGAGATTTCAGTTGTCGAATCAATTCCCAAATTTCGTAACGTGCTTCGATATCTAAACCTGTAGTTGGTTCATCAAGAATTACCAGTTTTGGCTGGTGTACCAATGCTACAGCAATATTTAATCGCCGTTGCATCCCACCACTCAAAGTTTCTACCGGACTTTTTGCTCTATCTGATAAGTTAACAGCAGCTAAAATTTCTTTAATTTGTTTCTGAATATTTTTTTTACTTAAGCCATAAATTTCTGCAAAGAATTGGAGATTTTCTTCGCAAGTCAAAGTTTTATATAAAAGATTTTCTTGAGGGGCAATACCAATTAATTTTTTGGTTGATTCAGAAATAACCTGATTATTGAGTTGAATATTGCCGCTATCAGCTTTCAGTAAATTACAAATAATATTAATTGTTGTGGTTTTACCAGAGCCATTTGCACCTAGTAAACCATAAATTTCACCGTTAATAACATTGAGAGTTAAATCTTGAAGAACGTGACGATCGCCATAGGATTTATTTAAATTATGAATTTTTAACATCTTTCACTCAATTACAATCTTCTCTCTACAATTAACATTCGTTGATAAGATAACCAGCCACCAATAATCATTACTATAGCGAATGCTAATAAAAAAACAATGTGTGAGGTTATTTTATCAACTGATTCTCCTTTTGAAGATACAGAAACCAAAGCTTCATTCATGTGATAAATGGGATTATATTTAGCTATATTGATCAAGGTTTTAGGAAACAATGCAGTCGGTAAAAATGCTCCACCGAGAATTAATAGAGGAACGCCAAAAGCTGCTACCAAAGAATTGACATCTTCAATCCGCCTAGCTAATTGTGTACCGAGAATAAAACCTAAACCAACGTAAGCAGCAATACTCAGAAAAATAATGGTCAATCCTAATAAAATTGAACCTTTAAAAGTTGCGCCCCAAAAAGCAGCGACCGCATAAATTAATAAAGCCTGACCAATACCAATGCAACTATGCGCCAGAAAAATCCCCAAAAAATAAGATAAACCACTCAAGGGAGACAGAAAAAGACGTTTGAGGGTTTGTTGTTCTCTTTCCGCTACTACAGTAGAAACAGTACCGCCCAAGCAACTAAAGAACAGTGCAGCACCGACTAAAGTTGAAGGTGCAGCATAAGAAAAAGCATCAGCTAGCGGCAGTTCCGCTCGTTCTGCTAATATAAAACCGCTCAAAGTTAGTACCGAAATCGGGAAGATACTCCAAAAAATCAAACTGCGTCTACGGCGTAACAGTTCAATTAAAATACGTTTGGTAACTGCGATGGTTTCACGCCAATATTTCATCGTTGGGGACAAGAAAGTAAAAAGTAAAAAGTAAAAAGGTAAAAGATTTTTTCTTTTGCCTTAGATTGGGGATTGGAGGAAGTAGTAAGAAAAATAATGATATTTGACCAATCGCTTATTGACTATTGACTATTTAAAATTTTTGTCCAGTTGTGATTTCAAATCTGACTTCTCCTTGGTCACTAACTCCCAAATCACCACGAAATAAGCCAAAAGGAGAGTTCAAGCGGACTCCTAAGCCATAGCCAAAGCCGCTTCCGGGTTTGTTTCTGACTACACCTGGTTCCCCGATGACTGTTTTACCAGAACCAAAATCTGAGGCGAAATCGGTAAATACAACTCCACCAATTGACTCCACAATGGGAAAACGATATTCCACAGAAGCTAAACCATAACTGCGACCACTGGCGAGTTTTCCTGAACCATAACCACGTACCGAATTTAACCCGCCTAGATTAAACGCATCAGCCGGGGGAAATTCTCCAAAAATTGTGCCAAGTTGCAAATTTACAGCCACCATCTCCGGATTATCTGTCAGATTCTGATTTCCTATCCAGGTGACTGGTAGATATTGAATATAGTTTCCTTGGAGACGGTTACTAAAAATATTCCCTAGTCCCAAGGGGATTGCTTGTTCAGTGCTAAGGGTGAGAATTGAACCTTGAGTAGGATTGAGGCGATGATCTCGTAAATCTCTCGTTACAGCCAAGGATAATGTAAATAGGTCATCAATGCCCTTACCACTCGCCGAAAGCGGATTACCTAAGCCATCAGTCCGAACAACGTTGTAATCTTTATCACGAAGACTAATCCTGGTGTAGTTAAGACCTAACGCCGCATCCCATTCATCAAAAGAACGGAGTAAAGCCACAGAACCACCAAATCTACCTTCTCTGGTTCTGTTACCATTGGCTAGCCTTATCTGATCATCAAAGGTACGGGATATTTGGCGATCGCGGAAAGCTGTTACACTATAACCCAGCCGTTCTGGTTCTCCTGGACGATAAGGACTCGTAAATCGGCTATGAAATTGGATATCTTTACCGCTAACTTGCACAGTTGTTGCCAGTTGGTCATTTAAACCGCTAATGTTGGCATCTTTATAAGTTACCCGACCAGACAAGCCAATATCATCGTTATTGCCTATACCATAATTCCAACTAGGAAAGCGGCGTTCTTTAACATCATAAATAATGTTTACCCCAAAGGGATTTTCTTCTCGGTAAGCCCTAACATAAGTGAATGACTCTAGTTTTCGCAATCTTCGTAAATCTGCTTGTAGAGCTTCTTCACGGAATATTTGACCAGGCTTGAGTTTTAAAAGACCCAAAATAAAATCTTTTTGGGTGCGTCCTATAATCGGTTTTCCCTGCTCATCTACAGACTGATTATTGTCGTCGATAAAGCGAATTTGCACATCCTGAACAATTGTTTGGGAAAATCCACCCGTTTCCGGAACACCTATATAATCGCCATATTTGGCGTATCCATCAATAACCGTTCCGTCAGACAAATCTTTCGTCTCGACTGGAAAATTCGCCAGTACTGGCTGATGTTCCCGACTCACGAATAGCCCCACCACCAAAATCACAACTATTGGAACACGCATATTGGCAACCAATTAGTGTTATCAATTTTGCCTTATTTAGTGAGTGTAAGCAACTCTTGGATGATGTAGAGGGCAGTTACGCGATCGCCTATTGTGTGGCGTAAATTAACCTGAGTCTCCAACGGAAGCGAAGTTGGAGACTCAGATTAACTTAATTTTGCGTGTAATCAGCGCATCTGACCGAATCAGAAAAGGATACTGGACGCTGTTTACGAAAATATTTCTTGATGTGTGCTTTCCAAATATAGGCAGGACTTAGCAAGCTACCAATAAATAGTTCCAGTTCACAGGCTGCAATCAAATCACTTTTGACCCTACTGCGATATTTGTATAGGTGCAGAAAAAGTTTACGTAGGTCATTAAAAATATATAACCAAAATAAAACAGGAGCTTGCCAAGGTTTAACACTCAACATCCGCGTGTGATAACGGCTCAATCCAATACCACGACATAAATCAACAAGATAATCTTTTTTTAACCGCCAATAAGGTATTTGGTGAGTTATTTGCATTTCTGGGTTATACCAAATGTCCCATCCAGCTTGTTGAATGTGTAACAGTGCTTCTAAATCTTCCCCTGGTAAATAGGGTTCACAAACTCTACCTTGTAGAAAACATCTTTCTGGCACATTTTCTAACCAAGCTTGTTTTCGCACAACTAACCCGGCTCCAGGGGGAAGTACCTTTTTTTTCGGTTCATAGAGAAGCTTTTTCGAGCCTCGTTCTGTTAATGCGAGTAGAGCTGCGATGCGTTGGAAATTAGCTGGAGGAGGAACTTCAAACTCACCTTGAATACGGCTACCATAAGCACCTGCATGAGGATGATTTTGAGCAAATAAATAGGCACTAGCAACCCATGTGGGAGAGGGAATATTATCGTCATCTAAAAAGCCAATTAACTCCCCTCTGGCTGCTGTAACAGCGTGTTGACGAGCGATCGCCAATCCTTGTTCTGGCTCAAAACTATATCGCAATTGTCCTGATTGAAAGCAAGTATTTTGATACTGCTGGACTACTTGTTTGGTATTGTCTGTACTGTTGTTATCAACTACAAGTATTTCCCACGGAATCGCCTCTGTATCTATTTGATTTTGCAGTTGATCGAGTACATTAGGCAATCTTGTTGCACCGTTATAAGTGCATATCACCACGGTGAATTTGATAATCATATTTCTTTAAAATTGTATGAGATAAAGAGAATCAATTAATGCTTGGGTCAGATGCACCTAAAGTTTTTAGTGTTTTTAGCTTTTCTATGTAGCGATGCGATTTGATTAGTGAAAAAATCTCAGTATCTGTAGTGTGGGCATAACCCAACGCCACTCAGTACGGCTCGGTTAAGGGATTTCTTGGTTAAGGCAGGCAGGGGAAGAGAAAAATTATGAAAATAACCTCCTTTCCTTCCCTGCCTCCTCTGCTTCAAGAGCTTATCCGAACCGTATTGCAACGCCACTTGCGTGAATGTTGGGAAACCTGTCCAACACAATGCCTCCCCTACGTATATTTCAGCAATCAAATATCGAACCTATATACAGTATAAGTAAGTACACTTATTTAAATATAAAAAATCGATGTATTTTCCGTGAAAAAACGTAAATATAGTATTTTCTGCGGAATATTAGAACTACGCATTTACTTGATTGATCCAGCAGATATGTATTTATTTATGACCGTATCCAGAGATATTAGGATATCAAGCTGAGAAAAAACAAAGCTTTTAAGTCTGTCAACAGTCAACAGTCAACAGCTACACTTAAGTATTTTTGGTTAATAAGTAATCTGACTTTTCGCGGTATGTGAAAAAGTCAGATACAATAAGGTTCTAGTCAATATTCAGTGTTTAATAACAAAAGTTACAGCCCATTAAACTCAGACAAATTAGCTGTCACTAGGCCAATTATCCAAATTTTCATGAGTAGCGAAATCCAACTCAGCCTCTTTAACGAAGAATCAAACCTTAATCAACAAGATTTGATTCCCACGGATGGCAAAATTCCCATTCCACCCGGAACATATAACAATATGGCCGAGTTGGCACAACATTGTAATCAGTGCCAGCGTTGTGAATTGGGTAGCACCCGTACTCATGCTGTGGTCGGCAGAGGCAACCTCAAAGCACCTATTATGGTCGTAGGAGAAGCACCTGGTCAAAATGAAGACGAAACAGGTCTGCCTTTTGTGGGTAGATCAGGGCAGTTGTTAGATAAAATCTTAGCATCAGTGGATTTAACTACTGAGCATGATGTTTATATTGCTAACATTAATAAGTGCCGACCGCCTGAGAATCGAGTTCCCACACCTAATGAAATGGCGGCTTGTTTACCATATTTATTAGAACAAATACGCCTTGTTAACCCCAAAATCATTTTGCTTACAGGTGCAACCGCCGTCAAAGGCCTGACTGGTGATAAACGCGGCATTACCAAGATTCGTGGCCAGTGGCTAGAGTGGGAAGGGCATTTATGTATGCCCATTTTCCACCCCTCTTATTTATTGCGTAACCCTTCTAAGGAGCAAGGTAGTCCTAAATGGTTAATGTGGCAAGATATACGAGCAGTCCGCGCTAAGTACGATGAAATACGGGAAAGCAATTGAATTAAAAAGCTTTCTTCGTGTTCGGCTAATTACTGACGATATGATTGCTTTGCTTGGTAGTAGGTAATTGTTTTTTACTATTATTTATTACCAATCCCTACATACACTATTTGAGCGATCGCCCTTGTTCACATAATTTGCTGTTACGGTCAGCTTCCACACTGGGATTGGATACTGGGGATTAGGGAATTTTAAAGTCCTCTAAGGTGAGATAAAGTCTCCTCAATCCCTCTTTGACAGGAAGAGGATCTGAAATATCTTTGAATCGCAATGAAAAATCAAACTTATACTTATTCAGCTTCTTCTACCACGCAATTGCTCATTGTCTTGATCAATGTCTAATTCCTCACGACGAAGAGTTTCTTCGGCTTCAACTGTATCCTGCTCTGTTACTTTCTTAACTTTCACTTCCTCACGCAAAACCGCTTCCTTGTGAATATCAGGAGTTTCTTCATAAATACCCATCCGAGTTACTTCTCCTTCACGGAAGTCAGCCTCAGCAGGAGACACAGTTCTAGCACCCGCTTCTGGAGTAGTGCGTTCAATCACTACACGTTCTTTTTCCACTGGGACAGAAACTCTTGCTGTTTCACTTTCTACGTGCTTACCAATAGCTACTTCTCCAGTCTTCACACGAGATTTATTGGCAACTAAACGTTCTTCATATAGTCTGAGGTTTTGGTGATCCCTCTCGTTCATCTGGTAACTGAACTCGGTGTGGTATTTGGTTTAGTTGCTGCTGCATCAGTAGTTAAATTTAAACCTCTATTTAAAGCAACAATAGCTTCAACTTTAGAAACAGGTTGATTCGGGCGAAAATAACCATCAGGATAACCCGTCATAAATCCTTGTTGATAGGCATCTTCAATGGGACGAACAGCCCAATGGTTAGCAGGAATATCTTGATATACAGCACCACTTTCTATTTGACGAATTGGTGCCTGATCAAAAGCTTGGCGAATAATAGCTGCAAACTCATCTCGATTTACTGGCTGTTTTGGTCGAAATGTCCCATCAGGATATCCAGCAACAATATTTCTTGCAGTTAAACCCTGAATAAATGGTTGCGCCCAGTAACTAGATGGAACGTCACTAAAGGTAGTTTCAGGGGAAGATTGGGCATAGCTTTCTAATGCTCCAACTGCAATAACTGTCAAATTTAAAGTTAGTAAAGATATCCCTGCTGATGCTAACTGCATTAACCAAGTCATTGTATATACCTCCTATTATTTTTCATTCTATTTCTCTACTAATTCAATAGTAATCAATCAAAAATAGACTTTTTATGAACTCATACTTATCACAAACTATATTCCTGCTTGAGTGTGAAAATAATTTATTTCTTTAGGCATATTCTTTATTCATAAATAATGAATTATTGAAATAACGAATTGTAGTGAATTTCCATTAAGGATCAAAATATTTAAATATTTATAAATATCTCTGTAAATTCCTATTTTTAATCTAATTATCTTAAATTTCTCTTTCATCTTCTGGCGATAACCAAATGTTTTTATCAGAAAATATTTCTTTGGGTAGTAGAGTTATTACCTGAAAAAGCAAGATGGTTAGCTGTAGGAGGTGAAAATGCGTCAACTTATTATCCAAGTACCACAAGGCAACGGACAAGCGGTTATCGACATTGCTAAATTTCATAACGGCACAAATCTGGCACAATTTACAGCGAACGCTGACGAACCAATTGATGTGGTAATTGCTCACATTTCTAATCGAGAAGTTGGGAAAGTTATAGAAGAATTGCAAGACTTACCCAAAGTACATATCACACTCATCCCAACTGGTGTGATGGCTCTACAACCACCTGCATCGGAAGCACCCCAACAAGTTGTGGATGTCGAGGAACGTAGTCCCATTGAGATTTTGCTTTCCGGTTTGCAAAGTGTTGGCTCTTGGCAAGGCTTTCTTGGTTATGCTGCACTCGCAGGCTTTGTAGTTTGGATTGGATTATATACAAATACAACTTACTTGCTAGTAGCGGCGATGCTGATTGCGCCATTTGCAGGCCCGGCAATGAATACAGCGATCGCTACTGCTTGGGGCGATCGCTCACTCTTAGGGCGGAGTATTTTACGATATTTTGCAGCTTTAACCGTCACGATTTTTACTACTTGGTTACTTAGCCTAATATTACGGCAAGAAATTCCCACGAGTTTAATGCTAGACAATAACCAAGTTTCAGCCGTGGCAGTAATTTTACCACTTGCAGCCGGAGCAGCAGGGGCGCTTAACTTGGTACAGTCAGAACGCAGTAGTTTAGTATCTGGTGCGGCTACAGGAATGTTAGTTGCGGCTTCCTTAGCCCCACCTGCGGGAATTATCGGTATGGCCAGTGCAATTGGCAGGTGGGATATGGTAATTTCTGCGGTGTTTTTGCTGTTCTTGCAACTATGCGGCATCAATTTATCGGCTGCTCTCTTGTTCCGTATGTTTGGGCTGTCTGCTCAAGGAACTCGCTATCAGCGCGGTAAAAAACAAGTATTCTTTTTTGCATTGGTGATTACTGTTGTCGCCTTGGCAGGGTTGCTGACTTGGCAGTTTATCAATTCTCCCAATCTCCAACGTTCTAGCCTTGCCCAAAGAGCCAATGCTGAACTTCAACAGACTATAGAACAAGTGGGTTTAGCAAAATTGGTCGAGTCGAATGTGCGCTTTACACGCGCCAACATTACGGGACAGGATACCCTGCTATGTGTGATTTATGTCCAGCGTCAACCTGAAGTTACAGCATCTAATGCAGAAATTAGCGATCGCCTTACCCAAGCAATTCAAACTCATTTATTAAAACAAGATTTTAAAGTCACACCTTTAGTTGATGTCAACGTGCTGGAAACCCCTCTGAGAAATACAGGGGTATAGGGGAAGAAGGTTACAGGTTACAGGTGACAGAGAAAAGCAGGGGAGCAGAGGAGGATAGCTAACAACTAATGACTATGTTTTCAGAAAGACAAGCCCTAGACAAAGAACGCAGCGAAGTTTTGCAACAGTTGGAGGATTGGCTAGAAACGCCAATGTTGGTGCTGGGCTTTGCGTGGCTAGCACTATTCATTATTGAGATTATCTGGGGGTTAAATCCTTTACTGCAAGCCGTTAGTATTACTATTTGGGTTATTTTTATTTTAGATTTTTTACTGAAATTAGCGATCGCTCCTCATAGACCTTCCTATATCAAAAGCAATTGGCTAACAGTTATTTCTCTGTTTTTGCCAGCGCTGCGGACTTTTCGGATTGTACGAGTTATCAAAATATTACGCACAGCACGGGCTGTAAGAGGACTACAACTATTGCGAGTTATGACCCGTGCTAACCGAGGAATGCGGGTTTTGGCAGCCAGTGTGAGCCGTCGAGGCTTTGGTTATGTTGTGGCGTTAACCATGATTGTTACTTTATTAGGAGCAGCAGGGATGTATGCGTTTGAGAACGAAGTGCCTGTGAAATCAGGGTTACACAATTATGGCACTGCTTTATGGTGGACAGCAATGCTCATGACTACAATGGGTTCCGAATATTGGCCGAAAACCCCTGAAGGTCGGGTGCTGTGTTTTTTCTTAGCGTTGTATGCCTTTGCTGTGTTTGGCTATGTGACTGCAACTCTAGCGACATTCTTTATTGACCGTGATGCTGATGATGATGAAGCCGAATTAGCCGGAGCAAAATCTATCCAACTGCTTCAAAGCGAAATCGCAGCATTAAGAGAGGAAATTCAACAATTATTGCATCGAAGTTCAAATTAATAGACCAAAACCCTTATACCCCTACACCCCTATACCCTTACACCCTCTCACAGCAAAAAGTCTCTTTGTATAAATCCTGATCTAATTGAGTGAGGAAAGTTCATGAATGCAGAAATTTCGACAGCGTGGGACAAGGTTCAAAGCATGATCAACGGTTTCATTGCTTTGTTACCCAACATTGTCTTAGCGTTGATTGTCTTTCTAATATTTTTGTTTATTGCTAGCAGAATTAAGGCACTAGTCAAGCGATTAACTCGCAATCGTCGTTCTGCACGGAATCTGGGATTAGTGTTAGGAAGGTTAGCGCAAGGTGTAACAATTTTGATTGGGTTGTTTATCGCTCTTTCCATTGTGATTCCTACATTTAGAGCAGGTGATTTGGTGCAACTGTTGGGAATTAGCGGTGTTGCCATTGGTTTTGCCTTCCGCGATATTCTGCAAAACTTCCTCTCTGGGATTTTAATTCTGCTAACTGAACCTTTTCAAATTGATGACCAAATTGTATTTAAAGGTTTTGAGGGAACTGTAGAGAATATCGAGACACGGGCAACGACAATTAGAACTTATGACGGTCGGCGGATTGTTATTCCTAACTCTGAGTTATTTACTAATTCGGTAACTGTCAACACTGCTTTTGATAACCGCCGCTTAGAATACGATGTTGGTATTGGCTATGGCGATGACATTGACCTAGCCAAACAATTGATGTTAGATGCACTGTATAGCATAGATGAAGTTTTAAAAGATCCGGCTCCTGATGTACTGGCGATGGAACTTGCTGAAAGTACCGTCAACATTCGTGTGCGTTGGTGGATCAAACCACCACGTAGGGCAGATGATTTATCTTCGCGGGATAAGGTAATCTCTGCAATTAAGAAAACGCTTGTTGCTAATGGCATTGATTTACCCTTCCCAACACAACAAATTTTATTTCACGACCAAACCGAAGAGACAGATGGCGATCGCTCCCGTCAACGTGAAGGCTGGCCAGGCGGTAAAACTGAAGTACCAAAGCCTCGTCGTGTCAGTGATTCGCTCAGGTTACTTGCTCAAGCGCGCTCCTCACAAGATGGCAACGGCAAAGTAGATTCTTAACCCAACGAACAATGAAAAACGTCAAGATTAGCAAACTGTGGGATCAACTCCACTCTAGTTATTGGTTCATACCAGCAGTTATGGCGGTATTAGCTACTGCTTTAGCTTTCACCATGCTGAATCTTGACCGTACAGACAATGTAGAAATTAATTATTGGTGGGTTTACACTGGTGGAGCTGATGGAGCGCGATCGCTCCTAGAAGCTGTAGCAGGTTCAATGGTGAGTGTTGCTGCTACAGCCTTTTCAATTACTATCGTGGCACTGCAATTGGCTGCTTCTAACTTTGGCCCACGAATTCTGCGTAATTTTATGCAGGATACAGGAAATCAAGTTGTACTTGGCACATTTATTAGTACTTTCATCTACTGCTTATTTGTACTCAGAACAATTCGAGGCGAAGGAGATGGATACAGCCAATTTGTGCCACAACTGGCGGTAACAGTCGGTATTCTGCTGGCAATAATTAGTATTGGTATTTTGATTTATTTTATTCATCACGCTTCTACAATCATTCAAGCATCTCATGTAATTCAAAATGTGAGTGCAGATTTACATTCAGCAATTAAGCGACTATTTCCCGAAAAAATAGGGCGTGGTGAACCAGAAGATAGCCTTGGAGTTGCAGAAATTCCTCCGCCTTTTGGGAAAGAAGCTATACCGATTCGAGCTAATAAAACTGGTTATTTACAAGCAATCGATAACGAAGAATTAATGAAAATTGCTTGTCAATATAATTTGCTCATACATTTGCAAATTCGTCCAGGAAAGTTTGTAGTTCAAGGTAGTGATTTAGTTTTGATTTTCCCTGGACAAAAACCGCATTTAAAATTTACTAAAAAAATCAATAATGCCTTTATTTTCGGTAAAGAACGTACAGAGCAACAGGACGTAGAATTTCCCATCAATCAGTTAGTAGAGATTGCCCTACGCGCACTCTCTCCTGGGGTGAATGATCCATTTACCGCCATTCGCTGCATTGAACAATTAGGTGCAGGTTTCTGTCATCTTGTGCAAAGAAAGTTTCCTTTACCTTATCGCTACGATCATAATCAACTACGCGTCATTGCTGAAGGTGTAGAGTTTCCCGAATTAATGGACACAGCTTTTAACCAAATTCGCCATTATGGACGGTCTGATGTTGCAGTCACTATGAAGTTGTTGGAAGCTATAGCTGCAATTGCTACCTACACCAACAATTCCCAATATCAAGCAATTCTGCAACATCATGCTGACATGATTTTACAAGATAGCCGTGAGGGTCTATCGCAAGAACAAGACCACAAAGATGTAGCAGAAAGATATCTCCAAGTTATTAGAAAGTTAGAAAATGATAGTGATATTAAAAATTGGAAATCGTAAAGTTATTTTTGGGTAAGTATATATGCAAAGTTTAAATTGGAAAGGTTATCGAGTTATCGCCTGGATAGGACAAGCTCTCCTCGCAATATTTGTGATAGTCGCAGCAGTTCAAGGTAAGTGGTTAAATGCTTTGGGTCTAGGATTTTTCCTAGTAGCATCTTTTGTGTTTGTGGTGCAGGATGATAAATTACCCACCTTGTTTGATTTTTTATTTGTCTTGGCTGCATTGCTAAATGCTACTGGTTGGGTATGGGGTTTATTTGGTAAACCAGGGCCTTATGACGAGATTGTCCATGCTTATACAACTTTTGCAATTACTTTAGCTCTCAGTTTTTTCGTTTACAGTTCAATGTTGAATCTATTTCGGAATCATACACTTTTGTATCTGGTAACAATTACCAGTTTTGGCATTGCTATTGGTGCTTTATGGGAAATTGCAGAATGGTCTGCGGGGAAAGTTCTTAGCACTCAAGTAATTGAAAGTTTAGATGACACAATTATTGATTTAGTGATGGACTCTCTTGGGGCTGCATTAGCTGCTTTAACTAGCCTTTGGGCATTGAGACAGTGGACAAATCGTAATATAGAGGTAAATAATTTACTGCCCCTTCGGGGCGGGAGTAGGGAGTAGGGAGTAGGGAGTAGGGGAAGAAATTAGCCTCGAAAAAGGTTTAAAGCCGGACTTGCGTCCCGCTACGCTAACGCCCCTTGTGGGCGATAAAATCCTTGTATTGCAAGGTAGGTTGAAACCCCGCCCCTCTCTGCGAGACGCTACGCGAACGTGGGCGGCTTAGTTTCCCTACTCCCCAATCCCTACTCCCTACTCCCTTTCATAACATGAGGCACACATTTAAACTCCCTAATCTTCAAGCAATTTAAAATAAACCTGTTCAAGCAAGATATCAGAAATGTTGAAAGCTGATCGGTTCAAAATACGTTTATCCGTCCATCATTCAGTATATAGAGAGAGCGATGACCTTCGGTCGGTCGGAGACCATTGCCTGGGAAACGCCAAGTAGGGTGAAATTCTACACGTAGAGTGCCAAAGTTTGGTTTAGAAACAACAGCTTGTAATGGCGCTCCTGTTTCATCCCAAAAAACCAGAGAAAGATTTGGTTGGGAATCTTCCTGTTGGGGGAATTGCAGTTTTTGTTGAGGTTGTAGGCGAATGGGAGGCGCGCCCTGGACTCTTTCCAGTTCGACTAAATTTGATGTCTGATTGATAATTTCTAAGCGAATCCGTTGCCCTGGTATAAACTGTAAGGGTCGTGAGCCACATTTAGAAGCACAAGTTCCGGCTAATGTGGTGCTGGGATGGTCTATCGATAGCACTAAAATAGTAGCTGCAACCAAGGCACAAGGCAGTTTATTAAACATACTATCCAGCATAAAGAATTTTGGGAGGCGATCGCCGAGTCAATTTAAGAAACTTTCGGCATTCAGCGACAATACTTATGCAAAATAGTAACCTGGCGGAGTGCTATCTAACCTCAGCAAATATCCAGAATTTACTTAAATCATCTCAAACTCTAATTGATGACTTTTGAGAAAATTATGGGTGAAATGATCCACCACATTAGTATCAGCAAGTTCTAAATTATAAAAATCTACAACCTCATGGTCAAAATATGGCCCGGCGTGCCAAGTCCCCTGATTTAATTTAATAAAACAATTTCCTGGAATGCGGAAAGCCGCAATCTCTTCTAACCTCGGTATATCTACATCATTATCAGGAGGACAAACCGCAATTAACCAGTCCTTACCTTCTAGAGAACCTAAACATTGAGTGCATTGGAGATGGCGAGTAATTTTATGAAACCTCCGACCCCGTTTTTGCAGTTGCATAATATAAAAGCGGGGTGTACCATTCTGCAAATTTAATTGTGCGTCTTCGGCATCAAAAGCTTTACCATCTGAACTAGGAAAAATTACTTGTCCATAACGCCGGAAATTTTCTGATGTTATCCACTCTGCTGTTAATTTTTGGACTGTTTGTGATGTATTCATAGAATATTCGTGGTAATTGGTAATGGTGGGAATATGAGTTAAGTCTTCTGATGTAGCCTGCACTAACGAAGAAAAAATTCAGCTAGGCATTGTCCACTACAATCATGGTAAGGGAGATTGAACGACTAATTTATGTAGGCTTAATTAATTCTTTACTCATTTTGACAACAGGAACTATTACTCCTTTATTCAATTGATGAGGGGCTTTTTGTATAGTGTTAAATCCTAGACGTAAATAAAATCCTTCAGCATAAAGACTAGCAGTTGTGATAACTTTATCAACTTTTTGCTGAGTAGCTTGATGGAAAAAATGCTCGACTAAGGCTCTGCCATTTCCTCTACCTTGATAATGAGGATGTACATATAAGGCAATTAATTCATCAACAATATAACTAGTGAATCCGACAATATTATTGCCCTCAACTGCAACCCAGAATGTTTCTGATTTCATCCTTTTGAGAATATGAGAACCATCTGGTTTAGACAGATGATTACGCCAAGCTAACAATTCTTGGCGGGTGTAAAAAGTTGTAGGTAGAGCTTTGATAGCAGCAATATGAACTGCACTCAGTACCCACGCATCTTGTTTTTCAGCAGGTCTCAAAAATATTTCATTGGCATTCATACAGAAATTTTATAGTTGAGAGATTACTGCTGGGGTAAGGAGTTGTGTGATCTCATGTTCTAATGTCAGGATATCAAGTTTCTTGAGCCATGTTTCACTTTTGGTTAATTACATGGACAATTTGTCGCCTGGTTTCCGGTAAATTTTGACTAGCGGCTTGGACACATACCAAAACATCCGCAGGAGTGGTTGGAGAAGAACTAGCTACTATTAACGGGAGCTTGGGGATTGTATTTGATTTGTAGTTGAATGTCTTGAGCGATCGCCTCTCTAAATCTTTGACTGTAATGCGATTACAGTCAATGCCTGCCCGTTCTTTTACTACTTCCACGGAGTAGGAAGCAATGATAATTTTTTCTCATCTCTGCTCATCTGTCTACATGGCAAATTATCACAAAATTAGCAGATTTACCCCTCCTATTGCGCTGTAAACTACTTTTACAGGAGTTTAATAGGTAAAAGCAGCCTTGGAAAAATTGTTGAAAATATCGAGAATAATTGATGCCTTTACAGAACGCATAGGTCGATATACCAGTTGGTTGGTATTAGTCATGGTCATACTAGGTGTGTGGAACGTTGTCGGGCGATATTTAGGGCGCATTAGCGGTAACAACCTCACATCCAACGCTTATATAGAAGCTCAATGGTATATTTTTGATGTAATTTTTTTCTTAGGGGCCGCTTATACCCTGAAGCATAATGAACACGTCCGCGTTGATATTTTTTATAGTAATTGGCAACGTCGGCGTAAAGCGATCGCAGACTTTCTCGGAACCATATTTTTTCTCATTCCTTTCAGCATCATAGTGATTTTTGTTTCTTGGGACACCATTGTCGCATCATGGCAGATTGGTGAATTATCGCCCGATCCTGGTGGGTTGCCCCGCTACCCCATTAAAGCCATGATTATCGTTGGTTTTGTGTTGTTAATTATTCAAGGAATTTCCCAAGCAATTAAAAACTTAGCAATTATCCAAGGCAGACTAGAACCCCAGGAGGAAAATCATGACACTGGCTTATGAGTGGTTGGGGCCAGTCATGTTTGCTGGTGCTTTAGTTTTATTGTCTTCAGGTTACCCAGTAGCTTTTGCTTTGGGTGGAGTGGCGATTTTATTTGGATTGTTGGGAATTGGTTTAGGTGTCTTTGACCCTATATTTCTTACAGCCATGCCACAGCGCATTTTCGGCATTATGGCTAACTATACCCTGTTAGCAATCCCCTATTTTATTTTTATGGGGGCAATGTTAGAAAAATCTGGCATTGCGGAAAGACTCCTAGAAACAATGGGTATTTTGTTAGGACGCTTGCGGGGTGGACTGGCTTTAGCTGTTGTCTTAGTAGGCGCATTATTAGCCGCAACCACTGGTGTAGTAGCAGCCACAGTGGTGGCAATGGGTTTGATTTCTCTACCAATTATGCTGCGCTATGGATACAACAAAGAATTAGCCACTGGTGTGATTGCGGCATCGGGAACTTTGGGACAAATTATCCCGCCAAGTGTAGTGTTGGTAGTATTAGGCGATCAATTGGGTGTATCGGTAGGAGATTTGTTCATCGGTTCCGTGATTCCCGGTTTGATGATGGCAAGCGCTTTTGCCCTTCATGTATTAATTGTGGCTTTCATCAGACCGGATGTAGCTCCCGCCTTACCTGCCGAAGTGAGAGAAATCGGCGGTAAAGCCTTGGGAAAAAGGGTTATACAGGTGATGATACCGCCTTTGATACTGATTTTATTAGTATTAGGGAGTATCTTTTTTGGCTTTGCTACACCAACAGAAGCAGGTGCAGTAGGTTGTGCTGGGGCGATCGCTCTTGCAGCTGCTAATGGTCAATTCACTTTAGAATCATTACGCCAAGTCTGCGATACTACCTTACGCATCACCAGTATGGTAGTTTTTATCCTCATTGGTTCCACAGCATTTAGTTTAGTTTTCCGGGGATTGAACGGCGATCAATTCATGTTCGATGTTTTAGCCAATCTCCCTGGTGGTAAGGTGGGTTTTTTGTTTGTCAGCATGACGACAGTATTTATTTTGGGCTTTTTCATTGACTTTTTTGAAATAGCCTTTATTGTCATACCTTTATTTGTTCCAGTAGCCCAAAAGTTAGGCATTGACTTAGTTTGGTACGGTGTGGTTTTAGGGGCAAATTTGCAAACATCCTTTCTCACACCCCCCTTTGGCTTTGCCCTATTTTATTTACGAGGTGTAGCACCACCAGAAGTCACAACATCAGACATTTATCGCGGTGCCATACCCTTTATTTTGCTACAACTTTTAGTCCTGCTGTTAATCATTATTTTCCCTGGAATTGTGAGTTTTTTACCTTCTTTGGGAAGTTAATGTTTAGGAAACCAAGAACAACTTAAATGCAGCTTTTTGGCTAGCTGTCAACGATGCAGTCATCAATGGTTGACCGATATTTATGACAGCTTCTGTCAATTCCGAGCCTGCGTTTTCTGGGGAACCACATCCAAATGGAGGTAAAGGATTATACTCTAGTATCAACTCAATTAACTTAAGTTGAGTCATATCTGGATAGATAACTAGACCAATAGTATATTTAGGCTCATCATTCATATGAGAAAGTTAAAAGGTTGTCATGAATACAGTTATCCTAAAGTTGAATAATTGAACTGCCAATTACCCAGTTGAGTACATTTTGCTATGTCCCATAGCTTTCACACTTTGATTCACAAAATAGCGATCGCCAAAGATGAACTCCAACTACGCTTAAACTATATGGATATGGCGGGGGATTTATTTGATAGTCAACACTGGGGGATTTATTTGTACGATAGCCAAGAAAAAAGTCCCACCATTGATCTTCAAGGACTACCCGATAGTTTTATCGATTACTACCAAAGCATTGGTGCAGCGATTGATCCAATCATGGATTACGTCAGCCAAAATCATGCACCTGCCCACGAAGAAATCATTTTTAGCCCATCAGACTGGAAGCAGAGCCAACTATATCAAATCGGGTGTGGCAAAATTTATGACCATGAACATATCATGACGGGGCCGATTGTTGGGCAGGGAAGACTAATTGGTACTGTTCATTTTGCCCGAACCAGTGGAACCCCCGCTTTTGATATGGGGAATTTAATGCAGTTAAGTGCCATTTGCGCGCATATTTCCACAAAGTTAGCATTTTTGCGATCGCAGTCTGATTTGATTTTTTCGGAAAAGACGACTTGCTTAACTCCAAGAGAATTACAGATAGCAAGCTTAGTCGCTAATGGTTTAACCAATGCAGAAATTGCTGCCGAACTTTGGATTAGTCAAAATACCGTCAAGCAGACATTAAAGAGAATTTTTCAGAAACTGAGTGTATCGGCACGGGCTGAAATGGTAGCCAAATTACAATTAGCTAGATAAACAGGCACAAATCAATCAGTAGATTCATGATGTAGATGTAGCAAAATTTTCATAGCTCAATTCATTTACCCGATTCCAGGCGAAAATCTGCTTACGGAAGGCTTTCCACTGGTCGTAAACTTGTTTGAAAGCTGCATCCTTACTAGCATTTTCTTCAAAAATATCAAAAGAAATTTTCTGAGCTGCCTGCATAATTTCTGGACTGTAGGGAACGAGCTTTGTTCCACCTGCTAGTAACCTTGAAAGGGCTTCTCCGTTTAAAGCATCATACTGATTGAGCATGGTTAAGTTAGCTTCTACCGTCGCCGTTTTAAATACTTCCTGATATTCCTTTGGTAGACGATTCCAAGCATTCAGGTTAACTAATACATCCAAAGTTGGGCCTGGTTCCCACCAACCAGGATAATAGTAAAATTGAGCAGCTTTATTCAAACCTAGTTTCTCGTCATCATAGGGGCCTACCCACTCGGCTGCATCAATTGCACCTCTGTCTAAAGCTAAATAAATTTCGCCGCCTGGTAATACTTGCACATTTACACCTAAACGGGACATGACTTGTCCGCCTAAACCAGGAATCCGCATTTTCAAACCTTTGAGATCAGACACAGATTTAATTTCTTTTTTGAACCATCCCCCCATCTGTGCGCCGGTACTACCAGCTGGAAAATTAATCACGTTGAAATTAGCATAAATTTTTTGGATAGCGGCTAGTCCACCACCTTGATAAAGCCAAGCATACTGTTGTTGGGCATTTAAACCGAAAGGTACAGAGGTGGCGAAAGCCAAAGCTGGACTTTTACCGATGTAATAATAACTAGATGTATGACCGCATTCTACAGTTCCAGCTTGTACAGCATCGAGAACTTGCAAGCCTGGTACTAATTCCCCCGCCGCAAATGGTGTAATTTTGAAACGCCCGTTGGTCATTTCTGCTACTCTTTTGGCAACGGTTTCTGCACCAATAAAAGTTCCTAAAGACTTAGGCCAGCTAGTCGTCATCCGCCAGCGCACGTTTGGTAATCCTGCTTGTACGGAAGATGTACTAGTTTTGGTGCAGGAAACTAAAGCTGTAGTTGCTGTGGCGATCGCAGCAGTATTCAAAACTTCTCGGCGTTTCATAGTTTGGTGTTAGTTTGGGAAATGACGCAAATCCAGGCTGATACAGCACTTTATCAGTTTTTTGCCATTTTTTGCTTATTCTGCATTCAAATAAGCGAAAAATATACCAGCTCGTAACTCGACAGATGCACCTACAAACACAAAACTTTGTAGAATGGGAAACTATAGGTGTTGACGGTTGACGGTTAACTGTTGACAGTCAACCGTCAACAAATTTAAGTGGAATAATTTATTTTTTGGTTTTCCCTTATAAACTAAATTTTAATTTTGTAGCTTGAGCTTGCCGGAGGGTATTTTGAATTAATGTTCTCTATCAGGTTGACTTAGTTTGGTTTGTCTTCATACAAAATTGGTACAACAAACTAAAGTCATTGAATCTTTGCTGAATTGATGATATATATTTCTCATCCCAAATACTACCTAATAATAGTACCCAATCTCCTTCATTTGAGGGAAATAAATGAATGTCTAGAGCAATTCCATTATTAGTTTTGATATGGGGTAAAAACAAAGGAATATCATCAAGCGGTAATAAACCTTCCAAAAAAAAGGCTTGCTCATTAAATTTTTCTCCCTGATAGAGATTTGTAAATCCATATTTAGCTATATCACCCCCCCATGTTGATAAGCTACCATCTTTGTTTACTAAAAAATAGGCAGGCGATCGCTCCATCAAGATCATATCCAGCAGATAGTTAATTACTGGATTAGGTATATTTAGCATTTATGTCTCCATAATTTTTTGAGCCAAAATTTGGAAAACCTCCTCTACTCCTATTCCAGTTTTAGCACTGGTTTCTACTACATTCCACCCTTTTGTTATTAAAGAATTAATTTCAGCCGCTTCTATCTCCCATTCATCAGTTATATCCCATTTATTCATCACTAAAACAAAAGGAATTTGACCAAAGTTAGCTTCCAAACTATTCTGTAAACTATAAGCTGTTTCTAATGTATTTTTGCGAGTTCCATCTACTACTAATAAATAGCCAGAACATCCGCGCATATATGACATTTGTAATTTCTGTAATTCATCTTCACCGTAAATATCCCAAATGATTAAATTAATGGGATTTTCTGAGAGATTAACAATTTTTTTATCAATTTTGACACCAACAGTAGTTTGATATTTTTCCGAAAAAAGGCTATAAACAAATCTAGCTACTAAACTAGTTTTACCAGTAGCAAATGCACCCACCATACAAATCTTTTTTTGAATCATACCCTTGAATTTGATTTATTTCTAGCGGTCAACCCTCATAATTATGACCTTGAAAGACACTCTGCGATTAAGTTTTTTACCTTCATCTGTCAATTCTGCTTGCAAAGGTTCGCTAGAACTTACACCTAATACTTGTAACTGGTTGGTACTAATTCCTTGAGAAGATAGATAAGATAAAACTCTCTTACTGCGTCCTTGGCTTAGTTGAGCATTCCTTGATTCTGTACCAGTGGTATTAGTATGTCCTATTATTTGAATACGCACATCTTTCTCTAGATATTTAGCAACAGCTAAAAGTTTTTTAACTGCTAATATCACTTTATTTAATTTAGATAATTCACTAGGAATAATTTCTTGAGAGCCTTCTGGAAAAAAGATAGTTTCTCGCTGAATTTGACTTTGGTATAATGCCAATTCGTTTAGTTCACTTTCTACAAGATACTGATCTTGAAATTGAGTTAATCCGGGTATCACAGACCAAGATTTACGTGTAGCTAAAATCCATTGACGGGGTGCAGAACCAACAGCATAAAGAACACCATTTTGGTCAATTTTTAGTGATGCAGTAGGTGGAGGTTGGAGTAATTTATTTACCCTTTTTATCATCAACTGGGGTTCTAAAGATAAATAACTTTGCCAATGACTGACAATTGTTTGCGGATTGAGTTTTGTTTGTTGTAGTAAGGTATGGGGATCTGATGCTAGGGGATCACGTAATCCAGAGATAAAATATTTACCGAACTGCTGTTTGGTTTCAGTTACCACAATACCGGGTTGAGAATTGAGTTCTTGCAAGTAAGCACGCCAACGTAATTGTTCTCTGACAGCAAAAAAACTCCAAATCCCACAGGCGATCGCCACGATACCTAAAAAAGTCCAAGCATATTTGTAACTTTTTTTTGACGCAGATTGATACTGACTGACTAGGCATGATTCTAAATAAGGCTGACATACTTGAAATGGTTCTGCATCCCCAGCAAAGTCTTTCATCTCTCTACTCAGCTTGAGATGAATTTTTTCAATTGCTGCTTGCAGACCTAATCTCAATGTTTGGGGAGGATTACCCCGGATTGTCGCCGCTAATAATGCTTGTGGCCCTTCTGTAATCCAGATTTGCAGTTCTCCAAAGCGCAAACTTTGCAATTGATCCGTTTTTTGAACACTAAAAGAGTCTTTGATAAAATCTTGAATAGCGGTCAACATCGCAACCACTAAATCTGGGTCTTGGCTGTTTACTCGATTGGCCACAAGATGTCGCAACAATAATCCTGTGTTTTTATGTATTAAGAATATCTGTTCTACTCGATAGACTAATGTCCGCAGTAGAACTATTTCTGCAAATGATTTCCCTGTACGTTTCGCTTCTAGTCGCCATTGCAAACTTTTTAAGGAAAAACTATGCTCTAGAGATTGGTTGAGGGATTGCATCATTTCATCCAGTAATGAGGCGATCGCTTTGCGAGATGCAGGAAGAATAACTGGAAAAAAAGCTTCTGCAAGTATATTTTCATCTTGTTGAACAGAAACTTGAATTGCTTCTTCAACAATAGAAATCATCGCTGTAATTAGTTGTTTATCTTGCTGCGATCTTAAGATTACAGCTTCTGGAAGTAAGCGGCTAATATCTTCTGGTCTGATTTGCGGGTTATCTAACAACTCATAAAGTTGGTTAAGTTTAGCTGGCTCAACTCCCAACAACAAACTACGAAGTTTACTGAGTTCTTCATCAACTTTAGTCCTTTCATTAATTAATGAAAAGTCATTACCAGGGGATACTTGACTGCTGGGATCTATTGCATCATTATCCACTAATATAATCCCTCAAACTACACTCTATAATTAAATAATTTTGGTTTTTCAGTACCTAGTATGCTGTATTAAAGCTTGAAATAGGAAACAGGAAACAGATGAATAAACTAGGCTAAAAACCTCCTTCTTAGCCTGACAATCACTGCCTTATCCAATCTGCAAATATCTATGCTATTTTGCTTATCTAATGAAATTTTGGATAATTTTTTATTTATTGAGCCGAAAAGCAATTTCCGTGAATAAATCTGCTAGATGAGTCCTGTCAGCTTTATCATGAATTAGTTGCTGAGTTTCTTTTTCTATCAAACTATTTATTTCTTCATATTTTTGTCTAATCTCATCCTGTAAATTTTTCGATTGAATCAGTATTTGTTCGCGTAGATTACGTTGATTACTAATAGTTTGTTCAGCAAATTGAAGCAGTTTCTTCTCTAGTGATGTATGGAGAAATTTATATTCTTCTGTAATTGCCTTTAAATGAGATTCTCTTTCCAACTGCTCATTTTTTATACTTTCGCTTAAAACTTCAACTTCCGCTTTTATATATACCTCTAAAGCATCCAAGCGTTCTTTAGTCTCATCTCGTACATGAGATAATTCTTTAACTATCCGTTCTTCCAAACCAGTAAACCTTTTGTCAAGTTCCTGCATTTGGTTGCCGATGAGAATCTCTCTAATTTTGTCTAAATTATTACTTTCACTAACACCAGTACGGGATTGCTGTTTATTTATTGTTGAATTGATACCACCGTTTTCTAATGATTTTGCGTTGTTATCGGTAGAAGCTTCGGTTAGATTCATAGATGACAATCCTGATTAATACTGAAAAGATATACAAGATTTATTCCTGCATATCATCCTCAATAATAGCATTCTAGATAAGAGTGTGTAATTATACCCACTACAAGTATTAAAGATATCTAATTTTCACTGAATGTAAATAAATTCTGCTAAATCAAAAACCGGATTAATACGTACAATGCGGAGGCAATTAGTTGTAATATTGTGACTGGAATACCATAGTGAAGAAAAGTTTTAAAAGAAATGCGTCGTCCGTGCTGCTCGGAAATTCCCGCCGCTACGATGTTAGAAGATGCACCGACTAACGTACCATTCCCGCCTAAGGTTGCACCAAACATCATGGCGTAAAACAGGGGTAAAACTTCTGGGGGAAATTGTCCTTGAAAGTCCCGTGCTAAGACTTCTGCGGGTGCTAATCCTACAGTGACAATGTATTGCTTAAGCAAGGGAACCATCGCCACTACCAAGGGAATATTAGGTACGAGACTCGATAAAATTCCTACAAGAAACAACAACACCAGGGAACCCAAAATAATATTTTTTCCTAAAATAGTTGCCAATATCCCTGATAAACCACCAATTACACCTGTTTTCTCTAAACCGCCAATCAGCACAAAAATACTCATAAAAAATATTAATGTACTCCAGTCTACATCACGTAAAATGTTGTTGACTGTATCAATTCTGCTATGGTGAGATAGTAGTAAAGCCAAAGCTGCACCTAACAAAGCTACAGCAGCCGGAGAAATCGGTATTGGTAGAGATTCTCCAATCACAAAAAATAGCAGGACAAAAGCGACAATTACTGCACCCAGACTCAAAACCCGTGGATGATTAATTTCTGGGTGTGGTAATTCTTCCAAATTTTCTAATTTTGTATGCCAAATTTTGCGAAATAAAAATGGCAAAGTGAGAGTTACCATAGCGACTGCAATGACACCACCTAAACTTAGTTTCCATAGATAATCTACAAAACTTATATTAACGGCATCACCCACAATAAATGTCGCTGGGTCGCCTACTAATGTCAGCAATCCAGCACTATTAGCAATCAAAACCATCAATATCAACAAAGGTACAAAATTTATCCCTATTTCTTGTGCCATTGGTGGAATTAGTGGTGCTAACAACATAACTGTTGTTGCATTTGGTAACACTGCACAAATGGGAGTGACAATACCAACAATACCAAGTAAAAGGCGCTTACCATCGCCTTTAGCTAAGATCACTATTTGGGTTGCTAAATAATCAAATATCTTAGTAGGCTCAAATGCTCTAACTAAAACCATTACCCCAAAAAATAATCCCAGTGTGCCATGACTGTTACCAATGTAAGCAACAGCTTCTTGTAAAGTCATCACATTAGTAAATACTAATAATAATGCTCCTAATAAGGCTGCAATAGTCAAATGCACCCATTCCGTCATAATTAAAAAGATGACGCTGATAAATACGATGACACTTAGGAGTGCTTGCCAGTTTTCCACGCCTACCTCTTGTAGTTTATGTTGTTGTGTAATAGCGAAAAAGTCACCTATAATACGGTGACTTTTTGCGGTATTTTCATTTAGGTAAATAACTTCTGAAAGTCAGAATTATTCATCTATACATTCAGGAATCCCTAAGACAGCACAAGGGAAATTATAACCCAATGTTTCAATGAGAGGATGATAAACAGATTTACAACCTACAAATAAGATATCAGCAGCTTCAAATTCTGCAACTTTTCTCAATTCTGTACTTACACAACCAAAACGTAGATGAGATTTGAATGAACCTTGCCATTCTTCAGCCAAACTTCTTGCCTGCCAAATCACTCTATCTGCTTCTTGCAGGGGTGTTAGTGTTTCTGTTTGAAGATATGATTTAATTCCTGTCAGTTTCGGTTGAGTAATTACAGAGGTGCTGGATTTTTTTGTTTCACTTGGCGGCAATTCTATTGTCGGCAAGCGTTTAGCAAAGCTTAAAATATTAGAACAATTTGTGGTGTTGCTATCTTCCACTACATAAACAGCTTGCACTGTGACTTGTTGATTAGTCGCCAACCTTGTTTGATGGGCAATCCAACAAGCTATATCTAGTGCTGTATGGCTGTTAGGAGAAGCGTCATAACCAACGATTAAGTTGATTGATTGTGTTGTTTGACCTTTTTTTTGGGGTTCTGGCAATAACACCATTTGGTCAATTAAATCATCACGACCCATAGCACTTTGCAGACGTGCTAACATTGGCTTAATTTTCACAGCTTTAACTTCTCCCAAACTTAACGAACACATCAATGAGAAGCAGGGTAAAACGGACATTTATATCCGTAAGGAAACCCCAATAACAACTGGTATAAAAGCCAAAGTCTTGGGGGTTCCTTCCATTGCCGACGGAGTTAGCTGACGGGCTAAGACTGGAAGGTGTCTCTCTTAAGAGTGCTGAGTAATGAGTGCTGAGTTTAATACTTTGTTACTCTTCGCTTTTTACTCATAGGTTAGCTACTCTCTGCAAGATGCGCCCCATAACATGGTTCCTCCGTTCCAAATGATCGCAAACTTAATTTGAATTAGGCTACCCACTAAAGAGATAATAGACTACTTTACTCTTCTTGAGCAAAATATTTGTCGAGAAAGTTTAAGGCATGATTACGAAGTTCAAAGTATTCTTTTGAGTTACGCATAGCAGACCTGTCCCGTGGATGAGAAAAAGGTACTTCTATTATTTCTCCAATGTTGGCGGCTGGGCCATTTGTCATTAAGACGATGCGATCGCTCATATAAATTGCCTCATCGACATCATGGGTAATCATCATTACTGCTTGGCGATTATTTTCCCAGATATCTAATACTTGTCTTTGTAATTTACCTCTGGTTAAAGCATCTAATGCGCCAAAAGGTTCATCCATTAACAGCATTTTTGGACGAATGGCTAAGGCTCTGGCAATCCCTACTCTTTGTTTCATACCTCCAGAGATTTCATCAGGATATTTATCTGCTGCCGGGGTTAAGTTTACCATTGCTAAGTGTTCGTTCACAATGCTAATTTTTTCTGCTCTATTAGCATTTTTTAACACTTCATCAACTGCCAGACGGATATTTTCTCTCACTGTTAACCAAGGTAAGAGGGAATAATTTTGAAATACCATCATTCTTTCCGCACCTGGCTTGTGAATTTCTTTACCGTCAAGCCTAACTGAGCCAGAAGTGCTTTTTTCTAAGCCCGCTACAATTTTTAACAAAGTGGATTTACCGCATCCAGAATGCCCAATTACAGAGATAAATTCGTTTTCACCGATGGTTAAATTCACTCCATCTAAAACAACAAAGTTACCTTTATCTGGTGTTGGATAAGACTTAACTAAATTCTCAATTTCTAAAAAATTAGAGCTAGACTTAGTTTTTGGATGATTATCTACTAATGGCGGTGTATATTTCATATCAAATACTCCTAAAAATCTTTAACTATATATCAACAACAATCACCGTCTCTAATCTTCGATTCAAGACATAAAAAAACGAGTGGGCGCGTTAGCCCTAATTACAAAACTATTTAAATAGCTAACGGGATCACTGGGGTCAAAACCTTTCTTATCTATAAATACTTCTGGTGGTTCGACTTTGTAATCGTCCTGGGGACATTGAATCCCCATTTCGGCGGTTATCTGGCGATATAAATCTGTTCTCCAGCCTTTTTCGGCTAATTGTTCAGCATTTTTGGGAAATTCTTTGATTTGTCCCCAACGGACGGCTTGAGTCATTAACCAAAGACTTCTGGATCGCCATAAAAATGTAGAATGTTCGCCTGGTTGTTTGGGCAAGTTGTCGGGAATGTCGTAGAAAATTGTCGTGTCTGCGGCGGGAATTGTGCGGTCTTTGCCATCAAATCCGCCATAGTTGTATGAACCAATAATTCCCGGTGCTGTTAATTTAGTGATTGGTACATTTTTATTTTTCGGTCTTGTACCAGTGAAGGAACGGTTTGTAATTAGTTCGGCGACTTCTTGGCGATTTTCTGGCTTACTGCAATATTGGCAAGCTTCAATCATGGCTTTTACCAAGGAACGGTAGGTTTTGGGGTATTGATCAATAAAAGACTCCATCACTCCCAATAATCTATCTGGGTGTCCTAGCCAGACTTCTTTTCCTTGGGCAAAAGTAAAACCAATGTCTTCGTTACCTGTTATTGCTCTGGTATTCCACGGTTCTGCTACCATGTATGCTTGCATTGCCCCTATTCGCACATTGGTCACCATCTGCGGCGGTGGAACAATAATGACGCGAAATTCTTTGAGGGGGTCAACACCAGCCGCAGCTGAGATATAACGGACGAAATATTCGTAAATTGCCGAACTTAAAACTACAGCCCAAACTTTGTTTTCTGGTGGTTGTTTATCAAAGTAACCCCGAAAATCCCGTCCAAAGGCTTCTAATGCACCATCGCCATATTTTTCTTGATATTCGTACCAAGGACGCAGGCCAAAATCCCACATGGCTTTGTTCATGGTCATGGCGTTACCGTGACGATGGATTGTCATGGCTGCACATAGGGGGGCGTGGCGTGCGCCTTCTGCACCTATGCGGGCGTTGGTGACTGCACCAGATACTACAGGCGCAGCATCAAGACGACCAAAAATTAAGCCGTCGCGGGAGGTAGCCCAACTAGCTTCGCGGTTGAGTTGGACGTTTAAACCATACTTGCGAAAAAAGCCTTTTTTCCAGGCGATCGCAAATGGCGCACAATCATTTACAGGAACGTATCCCACAATCAAATCGGGTTTTTCTAAATCGCTGGATTTGATTACTGGTTTGATGGCTAGGGCTTCTGGGGTTAGGCCTGTGGCGGATCTATCTCCTGAAGGGTTACAGGCAGATAAGGTAATGCCGGCTGTGGTGGCTCCTACACTTTTGATAAAGTCTCTTCTAGTCCAGTTATGATTGCTCATGTTGTGGCTGGGATTAATTCAGTAGTTAAGCTATTCTGCTTTTAAGTTGCACAATCCATCGTGGGGGCTATTAACTGTCAACAACCCTTATTAGTAGTTATCCAATTTAGAAGCGCATTAGCTTATTTAGCTGTTGTGGGGCGATGGGTAACAAATTCTTGGAGTTTACCAACGGCGAAATCTAAGATTAGTCCCGTTAAGCCAATGATGAAGACGGCGAGAAATACTGAACTGAGGTTTAAACGACTCCATTCGTCCCAGACAAAGAAGCCGATGCCAATACCGCCTGTAAGCATTTCTACTGCAACTATGACTAGCCAAGCAATGCCTAAGCTGATGCGTAAGCCTGTAAAGATATAAGGTAAGCTGGCTGGCCAAATAATTTTGGTAATTCGCCGCCAACGGGGCATTTCTAGTACTCGTGCTACGTCTAAATAATCTTTGGGAACGCTGGCGACTCCTAAGGCGGTATTGATAATGGTCGGCCAGAGGGAGGTGATAAAGATCACAAAAATGGCTGAAGGGTCTGCCAAGTTGAAGATGGCTAAGGCAATGGGTAGCCAAGCTAAGGGCGATACGGGTTTGAATATCTGAATAATCGGATTGAGTGCTAACATCGCGGGTCTAGACATCCCAATCAAGAATCCCAAGGGAATGGCAACTACTGCACCTAACAGAAAACCAATCAAGACTCGTCGTAAACTGGCTATCAATAACCAACCAATCCCCAAGTTACCGGGGCCTCTCTGATAAAAGGGGTTTAATATATAGTCCAGGTTGGCTACTAATGCTTCTGGTGGAGTGGGCATTAATTTATGATTTGCCAGGGCAATCACCCACCACAACAAGATAATTCCTAAGAATCCCAAAGCGGGAAGTATGACTACATCCCTAAGCAAAATTGGTTTTGCTGTTTTCCATGCAGCTTGAGTTGCAACAGCTGCGATCGCTGCTAAATTTAATTGAAAGATCATTGTGCCACCCCAACAGAGTTCAGTGCAGGTACAAAAAATGAGCAGTACCAGCCTCGGACACTGATGAGAGCAAAACATTTATTAAATGCTGCCTCTTCAGTCTCCTCTCAATGCCTACGAAGTTAGCTGACGGGCTAGGGCTGAGAGATGCCCCTCTCTTGGGAGTGCTGAGTAACGAGTGCTGAGTTCAGTATTTAGCTAGATTTAATGTTTAACTCTTGACTCTTTCTTTGACACTCTCTGTGAGATACGCCCCACAAATTGGTTCCTCCGCTCCAACTTTAAATACTATGGTGGGTTGGATTAGGCTGACTTACTCGAATAGATAATAGTAAAGGTAACCGTAACATCTTTTTTACAGAAAAACAATCCCCAATTTGTAAATGTTGTTTACATCATTACAAACAGGTAACTGAGTAAGGAAGTATTCCATAATCAATAACCGCAATTGATTGAGTTATTCTGCTTTAAAGTTGCACAATCCATTGTGAAGGGTGCTGACTGTTGACCGTTGACTGTCAGCAGTCAACAGTTAACAGCCCTTATCAGTATTTATGCAATTTAGGCACGCATCAGCTTAGTATCATAACCAAGCACAATTAAGCATGAGAATACCTAACTATGTGATTAGTCTTATGTTTAGCCACTGGTAATAATCAATGCTGCTAGAGAGTTAATCAGGATTTTTACTGAGTTCTCAACAATATCTATCACTTGATAGGTGAATTTTCGCTCTGCTGGCGATAATGTCCGCTCTGCTCGTTAAACTAATTTCATATAGAATTAATTCCTCTATCTTGTAGCTGAATTTAAAATAATGGAATTTAGTCAAGTACTGGCTGACAATACTAACATCATCATCGCCAAGTGGGTTGTGGCAGTGCGTGAGGATAGACAGATAGAAAGCGCTGATGATTTATCATACACAGCCATTAAAAACCATATTCCTGATGTTTTTAAGGCAATGGTTACAGTACTTTCACAATCCCAGGAGAGTGATATTAAATCCATTGTAACGGCAAGTTGGCAGCACGGATTACTACGGGCTGAACAGGGTTTTGATCCGTCGGAAATTGCCCGCGAATATAGACTATTAAGAAAAGTTATATTTGATACGATAGAAGCTGATTTATTACAGGGAACACCTGCCGAAATTATTCGTTATATGCGTTTAATTGATGCGGTGATTGATGAAGCGATCGCCAGATGTTTTCATAGTTATGTTGGGGAACGCTTACGGGAATTAGAACATTTGCAAGCCTCTTTGGCGCTTCATAATGAAGAATTGACACGTTTAGTCACGAGCAATGAAGATAAACTATCACAACTAGCCCACGAACTTAAACACCCACTAACGGCAATTATTGGTTACTCAGATTTATTTTTACGGCAACAAAGGCGAGAAATTGCAAGGAGAGATAACACCGTCAACATAGAACATATTGAGCGCGTATTACGCAATGGCAGACATTTATTGCGGTTAATTAATAATGTCCTAGAACTGTCACGCTATGAAGCCGGTAAAATTCAGTTGCAATCGGCACCAATTAGTATTCGAGACTTAATTAACAATGTTTGTGAGATGCTAGAACCTTTAGCGGCGGAGAAGAATTTATCAATTTTAGTTAATTGGGTACAAGCACCTAGTGAAATAATTACAGATGGTTTTCAATTACAACAGGTTATTACCAATCTTGTGAGTAATGCAATTCGCTATACAGATTCAGGAAATATTAGTATAGTCTGTGAAATAGTAGATGATCAAAAGTGGGCGATCGCTGTCTCTGATACAGGAATTGGCATTGCCGAAAAAGACCAAACTAAGATATTTGAACCTTATTTTCGCGTTAGTTCCAAAGACCGTCCCTACCTTCCTGACAGTACAGGCTTAGGGTTAGCAATCGTTGCGCGGTTAGTGAAGCTATTGCAAGGTGAAATTTACTTAGTCTCAAAAGAAGGAATAGGTTCCACATTTACTGTGACTTTACCTTTAAAATTAAAAACCTGAGCGACTATCAACCAAAAGGAAACGGAATTTTACGCTCGATCAATAAATTTTCCTGCACGAAATTCTCCTGCCAGTCGCCTCAACTTTAAAATAGATGTAGTTGCAATTATCGCCTCATTATATTCAAACTGATGGACAAAAAGAGCAAGCCAGACTGGGCTGGTGAAAGTTTACTCTCCAATTTCGTGAATTTGTTGATTCAAACTAAACCCATTTACGGGGTAATGAAACAGCAGGCTAGACAAGTCCTTATCAAAACGGCTGAGAAAAACGGTATTCCCTGGCGCAAGAACTACGAAGCACTCCAAGCATCACCTGCAAAAAAACTCCTGGCGGCGGTGACTAACCCTCATGTGATTTATCCCGACTACTATAAAGTACCCTTTCACGCTTATCCGGAAGGCAATTTATGCTGGGACGCTGCTTTTGAAACTGAATCAGCTACCTATGCAATGGCGTTGCGGGTATGGCCGCAAGAAAATCTCACTTGGGAAGCTGCTCATGGTAGGCTTAGAGGCACTTTTCATGACGCTTTAGAAACATACGCTCCCCAGCAGGTTAGAGATATTTTAGATATTGGTTGCTCAGTGGGTATTTCTACCTTGTCTCTGCATCGTTATTACCAACGCCGGGAAAGGTATCCAGTCAGGACTGTGGGTTTGGATTTATCGCCCTATATGCTAGCTGTAGCTAAAACTAGGGATGTTAACAGTGAAATATCCGAATGGCTTCATGCTAGAGCCGAAAACACAGGCTTACCGGATAAATCTTTTGATTTGGTGACTATCCAGTTTGTTACCCATGAACTACCTAGCTACGTCAGTCAGGAAATTTTCGCCGAAGCCAAACGGTTATTACGTCCTGGTGGTTATATTGCTTTAGTTGATAATAACCCGCGATCGCCTGTCATCCAAAATCTTCCCCCTGTCCTCTTCACTCTCATGAAAAGCACTGAGCCGTGGAGTGATGACTACTACACATTTGATATAGAAGCCGCGCTACAAGCTGTAGGTTTTGCACCACCAATCACCGTCCCCAGTGACCCTAGACACCGGACAATTATTGCGAGGAAACCAGATTAGGGTGTAGGGGTTTAGGGGTGTAGGGGAAACATCTTTATGCGTAATTCTTACCAGACTAAACACAGACTCCGCGTATCGCCACGTTTAAAGGCCAACTCTGTTTAGCATCGCCAAATGCTGACTGACTGGAACTAGGGTATTAGCCACAATCATCCCACTAGCGGCGACGGCTGGCAGACCGATACCAGGAAATGTGGAATCACCACAGCACATTAACCCTGGAAGGGGTGTACCATGACCAGGAAACAAACCAGAGGCGGAGGAAATTGCGGGGCCGTAGGAACCACGATAGCGGCGTAAAAATCTCTCATGGGTCAGGGGTGTACCTACCAATTGGATTTCACAACGAGAGCGAATATCAGGAATGATACGTTCTAAAGCTTGCCACATCACTTCGGCACGCGATCGCTTTTGTTGTTCATATTCCTGACTTCTCCTGTCCAACCCTTGCCACAGTGCGTAAGGTTCATTACCAGGGGTATATACATGAATTACGTGTTTGCCCTGTGGCGCTAAAGACGGGTCAAGAATTGAGGGAATCGATACCAAAACCACATTCTGGGGTGCAGTAATCCCCAATTCCCAATCATTCACCACAATATAATGACAAGCCAAATCTGCGGGTAAACCTTGGCCATTAATACCCAAATGCAGGTGCATGAAACTATCACATTCAGGTGTGGCTTGGCGCTGGCTGCGGAATGTTGGAGATATAGCCCCCTCCGGTAATAACTTCAGCGTATCCCACACCGAAGCATTAGACACAACCGCCCGCCGCGCCCGAATTTCTTGCCCATCTCGCAGCCTGACACCCACCGCTTTGTTACCTTCTACCAATATTTGTTCAACATGGGCATTAAGTAGCAATTCCCCACCGTGTTTTTTTAATCCCTCTACCAAGGCATTAACTAAAGCACCACTACCACCAATTGGGTAATCTAAAGCTACTCCTGGGCGATACCAATCAGCGAACATGAATGCTACCTCTGCCGCATTGGTTCCCGACGCTGGAAGTCCAGAAAGGAGGAAACACAGTAAATTCAGCCAGTTACTAATAAAAGGGTCATGGACAACCCCATTCATGATGCGAGAGAAAGGCCCCGTTAACTTGAGGAAATTCACAGATTGTTTAGCCAACGTGGGAGCAAATCGGCCGATAGTTAGTGCTGCGCCTATATCCCAGCGTAATGCAGCTGGGGGAAGAGCGATCGCCGCCTGGGCTAGTGGTGTCATCACCTGTTGCAACCGCCGCCATTCAAGCACAGCCGCCTCTCCCCGCAGTCTCCCCAGCACTTCACAAAATTGTTCTGCACCCACCGCAGCATCAAAATCACCTTCAGGTAAGCAACAGCCCCAAGTATCATAAGTGACGCAGGGCAAATCAACACCAACTGCATCTAGCACCTGTCGTAAAGGGTTAACCGAAGGACTATAAGACAACCCAGAGTAAAGAGAAGGCCCCGAATCAAACTTAAATCCTTGACGTTCAAAACCGTGCGCCGCCCCGCCAGGAATCGAATGACTCTCACAAACAGTCACATCAAAGCCATAACGTGCCAGTAAAGCAGCACAACTCAACCCCCCAACGCCGCTACCAATAACTACTACATCTGTTTGCTTCATCCGCGTTTATCCGCGTTTATCTGCGTTTAATTTTTACCCATCCAATACACTATTCTAAATTAGACAGTCCAGTAGTATATCTTTTATAGCTGTTGACGGTTGACTGTTGACAGACTTGACAGACTTGAAAGCCTTGTGTTGTCAGTCCAGTAGGGTGCGTCAGTATGAATAATTTCTTTGTAAAGCTAAGTTTTCTCGCACTGACGCACCCTACACTTTGGATATTTTTTTACCTGGAAGTCCCTAAAAAAAACCTCCCAATGTGTGGGAGGTGAGAAATTTAGCGGAGAAAATCTGTCTACCTACACCAGAACAACAGCGATCGCTCCTCCTAAGGCGGCGAATATTGCGGAAACCACTGCTGTGGCAAATAACCACCAAGAAGCTGTAGCGGCAGCTTTGCGGGTTTCTTCGGCTTGCCGTTGGGCTTGATGTTTCACTTCTTCCAGGCGGCGTTGGGCTTCGTGTTGTAGACGTTCAGCCCGTTGTAATACGGTGTTGCGCGCTCGTTCTATCTGGTCAATGACGCGGTTAGCATCTTCCTCAGAGATGTCCTCGCGGGAACTGACGATCGCTACTAAAGTTTCGCGGTTGAATGAGGATAGGCGATCGCGCAAAGCATCGAATCCGGCCTGTGGGTCTTCTAATAAGGTGCGAACATCCCGCTTAATGCCATCGTAGTTGAGTTCGGGACGTTCCAAAGCGTTGAGGTAGTTACGGATACGGTCAAAAATCCCGTCAATTACGTCGTGAATCCGCCGTTGGATACTCCGCACCTGTTCGACAAATTGCTCTTTTACAGAAACTATATTGTCAGCAATTCTGGCTGCTTCCTCGTCGCTGATATCTTCTCTAATCTTCAACAGAGCAATAATTGTGGAACGGTCAAAATGGGCTAGGCGATCGCTCAAGCTTTCTACCCCAACTCGTGGATCATGCAGTAATAACTGCACGTCACGTTTAATGCCTTCTGGATTCAATTCTTCCTTACCAGTTTGCCGCAAGTATTCTGTCAAGTATGCTTGGAAGTTCTGCACCTGTTGTTGAGTGCGGGTAGCTAGGCGACGCGGCGCGCGCACAATATTGCGGATGGAAGTTTGTACTGAGTCAATCACTTCATTGACTTGCTGTTCGCTCAAGTCTTGGCGTTGACTAAGTAATTTTACTAAGGTGTCCCGGTCTACTTGGGATAAACGACGACGTAAAGCAACTGCACCTTCTTGGGGATTTTCAAACAGTCTATTTAAATCCCGTTGAATCCCTTCGGGGTTAAGTTCTTCTTTGCCTGTTTTGCGTAGATAATCAGAAATAGTTGTGGTTACAGTGTCGTACTGCTCTTTGGCTTTGTCGGCTACTATTTGGGGTGTGTGGCGGACACTATGCCAAGACTCTTCCACAGTATTAATAATCTGATGGGCTTGGTCTTCGCTAATATCTTGGCGTTGACTGAGCAACTGCACTAATGTATCCCGGTCAAAGCGAGACAAACGCGCCCGAATTGCTGAGATTCCAGCTTGGGGATCTGCTAATAGTGTTTTCAGATCGCCACGGATCGCATCAGGGTTTAATTCACCTTTGCCAGTGTTACGCAGATATGACTCGACATTTAACCACAGGGTTTCTGCTTGATATTTGGCTTGGTCTGCCAAGTTTTTCGACTCTAACAAGACGCGATCGCGCTGTCTTTCCAAATCATCAATAATTCTGTCTGGTTCCCCTGGCTGCATATCATTGCGTTCTAACAATATCTGCTGCATGGAATAGCGGTCAATTATTGCCAGTCGCCGAGTCAGGGTTTCATGATCTGCATCTGCATCTTCCAAAAGGGGTTTGAAATCTCGCTCAATCCCTTCTGGTGTCAAATCTGCTTTATTGGTCACCAGCAAATAACTTTCGATTCGGCGTTGCAAATCTTGGGTAATTTCTCGTTCCTCATCGGCTGTGACTATTACCAGAACTGACTGACGCACAGCTTCTAGCTGGTCGGCAATGTGCTGAATTTGGGCTTGGGTAAGTAGTCCCCGTTGTTGCAAGATGTTCACAAAATCATTGCGGGAAAGGCGTTCTAGTTCCCGGCGCACTGTCCCAGGGTCGGCTGCTGGGTCATGGATGACATCACGGAATTCTTCCGCAATTCTTTGCTCACTCAACTGCCAAGCATAGGTGTTAGACAGATAGTTTTCCACATCCGCCCGAATGGGGCTATATGGTTGTGATGGCACAGGTAAGCCTAATTTACCTGCTTGATCTGTAGCTTTATCTTTAGCTGTGGTGAGTGCTTGCCAAATTTTTTCCACATCCAAATCAGATAAATCTGTTCTCCCCAAAGCAATCCCAGTGAGTGCGGATATACCTTGTTGGATGGTGCTTTGAATTGGCCCTACTGCTGTAGATTTTTGGTCTGCTTCCTTCGCGGAACGGCTGTCAGTAATTAATCTGTCCAACTTGGCACTGAGTTCATCAGTCTTAGCTTGTCCCGGTGGCAGAGATTTTAGATATTCAACCAACTCACCCAAACGGTCTTGGGTAGGTTGTTGCTGAGTTACCGTTTGCTGCCAAACATTGTATAAGGTGTCAGCTATCCGCTTCACGTCTCGCTTGGAAAGGTCGGTACGGCTGCTCACTAAATCAATGAACTTTTGCCGATCAATATTACGTAAATCTGGACTACCGGCGATCGCTTTTAATTGAGGGTCACTCAGTAACCTTTCAAACTCACTGCGAATATTAGATATGTCTAACTCTGGTGGACGCAGTTTTTCAATATAATCTTCTATGTTTTCACGGATACTCAAAGGGTCGATGGCACTGCCTAATTCTCGACGCACGGCGGCGGCGGCGGCTTCGGCTGTGGCTACAACCTGTTGATTAACGGCTTTTGCTCCTAAAGCGGCGGTAGCTGTCCCCATAATAGCCTGAAAGCCAGAGGTGGCGGTGTTAACTACCGATCCGATGAGGGAACCAACTGTAGTGGAACTCACCCAAACTAACAGCAGGAAGTATGCACCCCAAATCACCAGACCGAGAATTGCACCCAGTCTAGGGTCTAGAATGACTAGGCTGAGTTTGACCGCTAAGAAAGAAGCGACTAATAAGGCGATCGTCACAGTAATTAGTGTCCACAGCCCCACAGCTGTACCAATCTTGCGAATCGTCCCTCCAAAGCTTCCTGTTTCCCCCGTATCTGACCCTGAGTCAGATGAACGCCCCAGGTAGGAAATACCTGCGGCTACAGAGAGGTTGGTTAATACTAACTGGAAGGCAAAGGCGAGAATCACCCCAGAAAGCAAAGCCACGAAAAAGCGCGGGCCAGAAGTCAGAACCGATGCTTGTGCTGGTGTAACGCCTGTTGTCTCGACTGGAATTTGTGCCACCCATAATGGGGGCTTGAACATTTCCAATATAATTTCCGTACTTTGAAACATTGTATTTCCTTCTTCTAAGCAATTTAAATTTGGATGGATTTAGAATTTTGTCAGCTACGACTGTAATTTCTGTATCTATCGCAATACCCAAATCTTCTTGCTTACAGAATCCAAGAATTTAGTACATCAGAACATCCCTCCAAAGTTTGAAACCTATATCCTGCGGTAGATAGAACTTTGATTATTTAAAGATGGCAATTTTCTGGGAATTTTATCTGAATATGAACCCAAAAGCCTTGCTAATCATAGTTATTCTAAATTTGTTTTTAATTGCTTGATAACCGTGAATATATTTATTTAAATAAGCTATTTTTTTGTGAATTTATCTAGCAAGTTTACATTTATTTACAAATATGATTTTTATCACCTCCTTCAGGGGTATTTGACAGCATTGAAATGTATTCAGTAATAGTCCCCTAGAAGTGCCTATACTTTGTACCCACCGACAGAAAGCATCTGCTCGATGAATAGCTAAAGTAAAGTTAAGTAACGCAATTATTCAGGGTAAAAAAATGGAAACTCGCTCTACTACTGACTTACCAAAAGTTGCCACAGAATACAACGGTGTAGACCGCAACGCTTTTCTGTTTGGTTGGAATCCCCAATCGGAAATATGGAACGGACGTTTAGCAATGATTGGATTTCTAGCTTATTTGCTGTGGGATTTAGCAGGCTACAGCGTTCTGCGTGATGTATTACATCTTATCGGCTATTAGAAAATTTCATCACTGAATATCAGCTTTATTTAGAGGAGAAAAAAGATGGCAACTCGTGAAACTCGTCCTTCTACCGACTTACCAGCCATCGCACCCGAATACAACGGTGTAGACCGCAACGCTTTTCTGTTTGGCTGGACTCCCCAATCGGAAATATGGAATGGTCGTTTGGCAATGATTGGATTTCTAGCTTATTTACTGTGGGATTTAGCAGGCTACAGCGTCCTGCGTGATGTATTACATCTTATCGGTTACTAAAAAATTCTGTAGTCGAACATCAACTTTATTATAGGAGGAAGAACGATGCAAACTCGTCCATCCACTGATTTACCACCTGTTGCACCCGCATATAACGGTGTAGACCGTAATGCTTTTCTATTCGGCTGGACACCACAAGCCGAAATATGGAACGGCCGCCTAGCAATGATTGGATTTCTGGCTTATTTGCTGTGGGATTTAGCAGGCTACAGCGTCCTACGCGATGTATTACACCTCATCCGATATTAAAATCACAGCATCAAGACCCGACCTTTCCAACAGGTCGGGTATTTTTCTGCATGAATTCTTACAACAACCCCTCTATTATTTCGTCAAAATTACGCTGATAAACTTGTTGAGAGTAACTTTGCCAATGTTTTTCTGAAGCATAAGGAGAACGTTTTAATGTTGCCTGCTGCACATAAGCCATCAATGGGCGACGAAGCGATTCATATTTCTCAAATGCTGTATCTATAGCTTGTTGGTCATACCAATCATTACCTTGGGCAATTTTAGCAATTAGTGTGGCTACTATTAACGCATCTTCCAATCCTTGATTAGCACCTTGAGCCATGAATGGGGGCATTCCATGTGCCGCATCACCAACTAATACAACTCGTCCAACACTCCATTTGGGTTGAATTTGAGAAGATGTATTTATACTATTGTCTGAATCTGAACTAGTGACGCGATGCACATAATATGGACGCTGTTTTATATTAGCTGGTGGAGATAAAAGAACTAATTGCCGCAGAGAATCGGGAAATCCCGCTTGTGCAAATACCTGCATAACTAATTCTTGTAAAGAATTATTAGGCGGATTTTGCAAAGACTCCAAAGCTACGGGCAAATGTACGATATATCCAAACTGATTAGCTCTGTGGAATAACAATATTCTGATATCTGGTGTATCATCTGCCGCATTTTTGGATATTTCACCATCAAATATGGTAACAATTCTTGAGCCTTGTAAAAACTTATCTTCGAGTTCTATTTCTAATTCCTTGGGGAGATCAACAAGACCTTGACAAGTTATAGCGGCAAACCCAGAATATTCAGGTCTGGATAAATCTTGATTTGGACTATCTTGATACATAACTCTACGGATTGTCGAGTTAATTCCATCTGCGGCTACTATTAGTTTAGCTCGGAAAGATTTTGTTACTGATTGTTGGAAATTATCCTCAGAATTTTCCGAATCTGTGTCATTCCAATGAGCATAAGGATTGGCTTCTAGTGTAGTGTCAGATAAAAAATCTAACTGCACATATTCATTCTCTGGCTCATCTACAATATTGATGCAACGGTGATTAGCCTTAACTTTATCTTGGGGCAGTAAGTTTCTTAAAGCTGTTTGCAAATCGTACCAAGTTATTGTTAATCGACCTTCACCGTAATCTTGAACCCATTGATCAAAATCGAGAGGAATGGAGTAAATTATCTGTCCTTGTAAATTTCTGCAATGCCACTTTTGTGCAGTATCAGGTTCTGTTTTATTTTGAGATTTAGGCTGAGACTTCGCAAAAGTAATACTGGCCGTTTTCACTGCTTCATAAGCATTATTATCCAAACATCTGAGAGCTTTTAATCCATTGGGAAGAAGATCCAAACTTTGACCAACCTGACGAAAAGCACGGGTCTGATCTAATACAACAATGTTTTCAATACCCCGTTTATGTAAACCGATAGCTGTGGCCAAACCAATAGGCCCAGCACCAACAACAATCACATCGTATATATGTGAATTTACATCAGTGGGTAATGGAAATTGTTGTAATACAGATTGCTCTTTCGTTGTTTCGTGTGTTGATTTATTTTCTGGCATACTTATACGGATAAAGATTTAATAAGCTATTCTGCTTTTAAGTTGCATAATCCATCGTGAGGGCTGTTAACCGTTGACTGTCAACAGTTAACTGTTAACAGTTTTATATTATTAGTTATGCAATTTAGGCGTACATTAGCTTATAAAGCAAGTAATCATAAATATAATAAACTACTGTCGATTCTACGAATTAAATAGTAGGTAATATCTTTAAATATCTTTTTATACTCGTTCATTAATACATGAGTGCTTATTATCTAATTATTCAATAAGCTTAGGAACTTCTTATCAATGGACTCCATCATCATAGATAATGTGAGGAGTTACATCCATGTTTAAATTCTCAATCAATATTGTATTGAATTTAACAATTATCGGATTGTTTTTCAGTTATGTAGCAACGTTTACAAATCCTGTTATTGCTGGTGAAGCGATAATTGATAAAAATTGTCGCTATCATCGCAGAACGCCACAAAATATGCAAAAAATTCCGCCACAAAGCCGCGCAACTATATACTTTACATCGAGGTTTAATGCTAATAAAGAAAAATATTTTTTACAAGTGCTAAAACTTCCCAATTCCACAGGTGTTTTTTGTTTGTTTAGTACTAACTCTCAAAAAACTAAGAAAATAACCGAAACCCAACTGATTCAAAATAAACAGATTGAAAACGTGGAAAAACTCTCTGACCAAGCTGCAACTTATATCATTACCGTAAAAGGTAATAAACATGAAAATATATTCCGAGCTTTCTATAAATTAAACCTTAGCAATCCCTATCACCCGAAGATGACACCAATCATAAGAATATATAAAAGCTAACCATAGAGAAAGCCATCTGTAGAGATATGGCAGTTTTCCGAGAGTTGAGGACATATTTTAGTAACAAAATTTTGATACTAAAAGCCTTCCAAGCCTATTTCCTGTCCTCTCTGCCCCTACAAATGGCTTTATTTATGGTAAATAAAGCTAGTATAAGCTCAACCTAGTCGTTTTTTATTTTCATTTTAGCGATCGCCTGACTAACATCTGCGGTAGCCAAAAAAGATAGGCATATGCTTGTTTTGCGTGACTGTAAAGCGAGAATAACTGGGCTTTACTTAATAATGTATAGGGTTGGAGTGTTTTGAGAATTTCTCCCAACTTATCTTTTCCTACAGTTTGACTGACACCACTAACAACATAATCTTGTAAATGCGGCGGTAATTGCCAGTCAATATTAGCATCTGGTTGATGTGTGACAGGTTCAACATTACCTCGCCATGCAACTCCCATAATTTGCATGGTTTGATATACCATTGTGTTCCAACCTTTCTCTTTCAAATAGTCTAACCCTTGCCCTACATCAGGAGAAGCCAAATCGTGAAATAAAATTAAAGCGTCCGGTTCTGCAAATTGTTCACAAATAATTGCATCATTAAGTGGGGCTGGTGCTTCGTGATGACCATCTATAAAAATCAACGACCATTTACGTTGAAATTGATTTGCTATCTCTTCTACTTTTTGGGGGCTGTATCCTGGTATGAGATTTACCGATTCCTTCACCCCTGCTAACTTCAGTGATTCTGTCACGCTTTCATTAAACAATTGTTCAGCGAGCATAGGATCAATGACATCAAGTTCCACTCCTCCTAGAGCTAAATGACAAGCTGACCAACCCATCCAACAACCTATTTCTAAAGCTTTTTTCCCCTGAAATTTTAAAGCTGTATTGTATAAAATGTGAGCCTCATCTCTGCTAACAAATCCCACCTCTTGACGGCGCTGATCAACATAAAAGTTATGGGCAATATCTCGCCGGAGATAAAACCACAAAGAATCATATCTGTTGCCCAAAATCATATTAGGAAAACATGAATCTGGTTGAATAGTAGAAAACCCAGACGAAACATAATCTCCTGCTGGAAATGACTCATTTTTAACTACTTTTACCGTGTTTTCGTTCATAAATCATTGTCTGAGTATCAGGTAAGCCAAAATTTAGCCACAATATATAGAGCCGATTTTGGTCATAGGTAATGGGTCATTGCTAAATGTTGTCCCAATTACCCATTACCGAAAATTCCACCCACAAGGGGATGGAGTCTTTCATGTCATCGAACTCACGTTGTATCAATCCCTGTCAGGAATCGAAATAGATTTTAACCAAATAACTGATTGATCAGTGGGAAATTTAGCTTAAAACAAGAATTTCCAACTCAGCACGGTTCGTTAACGATGAACTAGCCCGTCAGGCATAATCGCACCACTTAAGTTTGCGCCTATCAACTTTACCAGTAGGCGATCGCCTGAACGAATCCGCGCGCCTGTCAGGTCTGCACCCCGCAAGTCAGCACCACTCAGATCAGCACCAATTAAATTAGCAGAACGTAAATTAGCTTCTCTTAAGTCAGCTAAGAGTAAATTGGCTCTAAACAAGTTGGCCTCTGACAAATCCGCGCCTCTGAGAATCACTTTGTGCATAAAAGTGTCACTGAGATTAGCACCGCTCAGGTTAGCATAGCTGAGGTTTCTGCCAGATAAATCTTTGTTACTCAAATTTGCCCGACTAAAATCTTTGCCACTCAAGTCTGAGTTCTGTTTTTGTGGCTGATGGGTTTCTTGGTATGATTTTTGGGGTTCTGGTGGGCGATGGTGATAAACATGATGAGCCTTACCATTGCCATTTAACGAGCGTAATTTGTCACGAGCTTCGTTAATAGCCTTGAGTTTGTCTTGTGCTTTTTGTTGCAAGCGGACATTATCTTTGGGTAGGCGATCGGGATGCCACACAAACACCAAATCTTTATAAGCTTGGTTAACTTCCTCAAGGGTAGCCCCTACTTCCAATTCCAATACCCTATAATACCGCTCCAGCTCGCTCATAAGATGTTTTAGTGGCGAATCAACTTAATTATGAGAGATATAGCCCTCCATATTTATCAATAGGGACTGGGCAGTTCCGTAGTCACTTTTACATAGTAGGACTTACGCAAACAGATTATCTGTTGAGACCGGGTGTAAGGGTTTAAGGGTACAGGGGTGTAAGGGTTTCAAGCATTTATACTCTTATACCCCTACACCCTTGTCCAAACCCTTGATCTTTGGTTTTCATGGGTAAGTTCTACATAGTTGTAGATGCTACGGTAAAACATTAGTACTCAGACATTATATAAGCCTATCGCAGCAAACTCAGTCTATCAATAACTTTTTTCCCTGCCAGGCCGGAGATGGGAGTTCAGAAATCAGAATCGAGTGTGGAAATCCAACTCTACTTGTTGCTCTATTCTAGATTCTGAAGGCTTTAGCAATTATCTTTCGGCTTGCCTATTTGTCCACCTAGTGATAGCTCGAAAATACGCAGCTACGGGAATTTGATAAACTTCTATCAAAATCCAAATAATAATTGATAAATGTGACAAAAAAGTTAATATTGTCCAAAGATACGGCAGCCAAGTTAGAGGATCATGGACTGTCGGTGGAAAATAATAAGCGACAATGCCAATCAAAGTTGTAGGCAGTAAAACAAAAATAGTGGCGGCTAACCCATAACCCCAACCTAATTCCACACCTTCTAACTGAGCTTCCGCCCAGTTAAAACCATTCCAGCGCCAAACTAAAGGAGGTTGACGAGAAGGCATCTTAATTTGCTGTTGTTCTATATTGACAGTAAAAATCTCGTGGCAAAAATCACAACCCATCGCCTCCATCAATGGTATGTGAGAAATTTTCCCCACTCGACAAACCGGACAGGGATAAACATCATGAGTATCGAAAGGTTTGGTAAAAAGTTTAGACCTGGACATAATCAAACTGTCTTGAAAATAGGAATTAGGAACTGGTGAGCCGACGGGGTATTAGGAGCTTCCCTCATTTTCAGGTTAGCCTTCTCGTTGGGAATTGAGAACAGGAAAGACTGGGCTAACAACATTTCAAATGAATACAGCGTCAGTATTTCGTTGATAGAAAATGGGTTTTTATTTACCAGATTTTCGGTTGAGACCGGGTATAGGGGTATAGGGGTGTAAGGGTGTAAGGGTATAAGAGTTTAAGGGTATAGGGGTGTAAAATAATTATTTTGAATTTTGAATTGATTCATACTCCTATACCCTTCTCCAAACCCTTGATCTTTCGTTTTCATGCGTAAGTCCTAATAGGTTGTACTGCATTTAATTCATAAATCCAATAATTTTGTGTAAAAAATACCTCTATAGGCTCATGTTATAGTTTGATTTACAGATAATTATGCTCATCGATTACTCATTACATAAGCAATAAGAGTGATCTAAATTGAGAACGGTCTATTAATAATAAACATTCCGCTATATATCTACCAGGAAGAGGTTTTTAGTCTTAGATTTGTACTGAGTTTATCGTTTTTCTAGAAGTTTTGCTGGTCTTGACGCTACCAAATTCTTCTGTTATCTTTGTTGGAAGATAACCTAATACATATACTTCTCGCTTACTATCGTGAGTACAATCAGCAGCAATCTTTATTTTTATTTTTGGCGTAAGGCGGTTCACAGGGTGTGAATTAAGTTTCCCAATGGAAACCGCCCAGTGAACCGCAGAGCGAACTCTGCGGTTTTTGTTTTTTCAGGAGTAAAATTTCATCGTCATGACCTATTTTATTAGCTGGTTTTATAGCTTTTACTTTTGGCCCAGACCAAGTTCCGGGTAAATAGCGTCATGCCGATAAATCATACGCGCCCGGAACCCCAAGGTTCTGGGCTTTTTTGTTTTCAACACTCCAGGGAGTCATCAATTCAAAATACCCTACGGGTTCGCGGTAGCGTTCCGAAGGAAAGCTAAAGCTACAAAATTCAAAATTCAAAATTCAAAATTGATAATAACTCCCCAGTCCTTAATCCCCAACCCTTTAGGAGAATCCAACCATGATTAACGCTAAACTCGTTGCCCAATCTCACCCTAATCACCAGACAATTGTTCAAATCTCAGAAACAGTTGCTTTCGGCGGAAAGGAATTAGTCATTATCGGTGGCCCTTGTACAGTGGAAAGCTTAGAGCAAATGGAGACGGTCGCCCAACATTTAGAAGGCTCGTCTGTACAGGCGTTGCGGGGTGGTGTTTACAAACCGCGCACATCACCCTACGCTTTCCAAGGTATGGGAGAGGCTGGATTAGATGTTTTAGCTCAGGTGCGATCGCTTTACAATATGCCCGTTGTGACTGAAGTGATGTCAATTGCTCAAATTGAGGCGATCGCCACCTATGTTGATATGTTGCAGGTGGGTAGCCGCAATATGCAGAACTTCGATTTGCTCAAAGCCTTAGGACAAGCGGGTAAGCCCATACTTCTCAAGCGTGGTTTAGCCGCGACAATAGAAGAATTTGTGATGGCGGCTGAATACGTCGTCAGTCATGGTAATCCAGATGTGGTGCTGTGTGAACGGGGTATCCGTAGTTTCGATAATTACACCCGCAATGTTTTAGATTTAGCAGCAGTAGTAGCACTCAAGCAAATTACTCATTTACCTGTGATTGTCGATCCTTCCCATGCAGTTGGTAAACGGGAACTAGTTGCACCTTTAGCTAAGGCGGCTGTGGCTTGTGGTGCCGATGGTTTAATTATTGAGTGTCATCCAGAACCAGAAAAATCTGTTTCTGATGCCCGTCAGGCTTTATCTCTAGAAGATATGGTGAGCTTGGTTGATAGTTTAAAGCCTGTAGCTTTAGCTGTGGGACGGACTATATCAGAAACAAAAGGGGTGGGTTTCAAGCCTACCCCTATTTGTTGTGTGGCTTAAATTTTTCCTGGGAGTGGGGAGACATAATTTTGTTAGGACTTACCCATGAGAACGAAATATCAAGGCTTTTGGTAAGGATGTAGGGGTATAGGGGTGTAGGGGGCGTAAGTCCTCTTTGTGTCTCCCTTATCCCATCAGGTTTTATTTTGAACTATCAAAAGAGCGATCGCTTGCTTCTAAACTAAGAGTGCCAGAACCGTAGGCGAGGATGAGTAACAGTCCACCAATAATCGACAAGTTCTTGAAAAAATTATTGAATTGACTAGGGTCAGCAAAGGGATTATGAAACACGATGGTAGCAGGAATGAGGAAAATGATCAGTAAAATCGCGCCAATCTCTGCTTTATAGCCGAGAATAATAGACAGCCCGCCTAATATCTGAAATGCAATAGTAAAAATTAGTAGTACTCCTACAATAGGTAGTCCGGCTTTAGCCATAGATTCACTAGTCTGGGCAAAGTTCAAGACTTTGTTCACGCCAGCGTAAATAAAAATCACAGCCAGAAAAGAACGAGCGACCAAAGGAATGTATTTTTTTAACATGGTAGATAGCTCCAGATTCAGGTAGTGAAATTGGGTTAGGGGTGCAAAATGCAAAGATACTGGAAAGTACTAAAACTATTTTGGAGTGCAGCGATCGCTGCTGAGATAGAATATCGTATCAACTTCTTCATCGCTACCCTCAGTAGTATAGGCAATTTAGCAGGCAGTCTGTTTGGACTATTCTTGTTTTACCGGAATGGCTATACTTTTAGTGGCTGGTCATGGGAAGCGGCTTTAGTAGTGTTGGGAATTTTTACTTTACTGCAAGGATTTTCTGCTACCTTTCTTGCTCCCAATCTCAACCGTATTGTTCGCCATGTCCAAGAAGGGACTTTAGATTTTGTTCTGCTCAAACCTATACGTAGTCAGTTTTGGCTTTCCACTCACACCATATCCCCGTGGGGAGTACCAGATTTAATTTTTGGTGGAGTGATTATTGGTTATGCAGGTAAACGCCTGGGCTTGGGAATTACTAACTACCTACCAAGCATCATTCCGTTATTGTGCGGTTTGATAATTCTTTACAGTCTTTGGTTTATACTAGGTGCAACTAGCATTTGGTTTGTAAAAATATATAACGCTACTGAGGTGTTACGGGGGTTATTAGAGGCGGGTAGATATCCGATGGTAGCTTACCCTGCCGCTTATCGCTTTTTCTTCACTTTTATAGTTCCAGTAACATTTTTAACTACTGTGCCAGCCGAAGTCATATTAGGTAGAGTGGAAATTCCTTGGTTATTAGGTGCATTAGTCTTGGCTGCGGTGCTTTTTTGGGCTTCCAGCAAGTTTTGGAGCTTTGCTTTGCGGTTTTATACCAGCGCTTCGAGTTAGTAACAGCTAATTTCTTGCTGCTAGATTACGATATTTTTACATAAGATTCAAAGTTATTACTGAGCCAAAAAGATACATTCATAAATGAAGCTAGAGGGAGTAATTTTTGTGTGCATTTATGAAATTAAACCAGACACTCAAACTAGCTATAATTCCTTTCCTGACAGCATTTAGCGTTTTGGGGACATCAAGTCTAGCACTAGCTGACTACCTCAGCAGTCAAGGAACGGGAGGTAAGTATCGTTACGAATTATGGTCTAGTGATGATAACAAAAGTTACTATCTCAAAATCTGGTTACGTGACGCAAGTCACGACAGTAGCCCCTACACCACAACTAGAGCATTTACCTCTACAAGGGATGCTCTAATTTATTTTGACTGCAATTATGCTGAGAAAAATTTACCAGAATGTTAGGAACTTCTAGATAAAAAATATCCAGTAGGGTGCGTCAGTGCGATATCACCTAACTATACTCAGACATTATTCATACTGATGCACCCTACCAAACCATCAATTTCGGATAATTTATTTTTTGGTGTTCCCTAGTAGTAGGCAATTGGTAATTGACCAGAAGTTCCAATTACCAATTACCAATCCCAGATAGCTGCATAGCTGTTTTAGCTTTCCGAAGTTTCTTGAACAAACTTCTTACGGATGGTTTTTCTTTGTTCTCCACTATTGACAGTGATCAGATAATCTAGCAAGTCTTCAGAGAAGGGGACACGCAGGTGAAAAGTGCCGTCAGATTTGAGGGTGATTGGTTTGCCGGCAATATTGACTGTTGCACCTGGATCTGTGGCTCCGTGGATAATTAACTCAGTATCTGCTAAGAACCAAAAATCTCCTTGAGGACTACTAAAGACACGAACAGTGTCGGAACTGGCGATAGTTACCCATTCACCCTCTGGGGTAGTGTAACCAACTTCTGTCATATAGTCATGATCGCTCTGGGGAATTGACACATAGCGATCGCGGGTGATTTCATCAAATTCATATTGCTGCACCAATTGGGGGCGCTGGTAACTCAAGTCAATATTGGTGGCATCATAAAGCCGTAGTGCTAACTGGGAAATCCCGGCATCCTTGAGTAATTGCTGATGAGTTGGGGAAATGTCCCAACTTACATAAGCCCATTTGGAAGTGCGGTGCTGGAAGACAACACTGCTGGCTTCGTCTATTCCTGGTAAATTTGGCGACAGAGAGTCTATATGTAGACGATCAAAGATGTGGACGCTGGGGGAACGGGCAATAGTAGTCCAGTGTTCACCGCCGCTTAGATAGCCAATTTCGATTATATAATCACGCTCGATCGCCGGAATGGGTACATAGCGATCGCTTGTTCCTGGCTCACATTCATACTGCTGTGCCTGGTGGGGATTTTGGTAACTCAAATCAACGCCAGTAATGTCATAAAGCCTCAATGCCAATTCTGAGGAACCTTGAGCCTGGAACTTTTGCTGATCACTAGGTGAAATATACCAAGAAACATAAGCCCATTCAGGGTTACGGGGTCTAAGGACAATATTACTGTCTTCTTCCTCGTCTGCTAACTTCTCAGTTGTGGCTACTTCAGGAGTATTAGGTGATGCTGGCACTGTGGATGTGTCACTTTCCTCAACATCATTTTTCCCAACCCAGGTTTCTACCCCTACACCTGCTAAGACTGCACCACCGGCTAAAGCCCCTAAACTAGCTGGAGTCAGATATTCTGGATTTTCCAGTGTGCCACCCTCATGAATTTCGGCTGCATCAGCTACCAAATTGAGCGCATCTTCGGGAATATCGGCAAATTTTGGCAGTGAAGCTGTTACTTCCGCCGTTGTTTCTTGTTGGGGTAATTCAGTCGAGGCGATCGCTGCTATGGTTTCCTCTACCTGTGCATCAACAGATGAGATATTTGTCTGTTCTATAATTGGGGCTGTCCAGTTGTTAGCGACTTCGCTATTTTCTTCTGGTTCATCGGCAAAAATCGCCTCAAAGTCTGGTAATTCTGGCAGTGAATCTACTATCTCAGATGTATCTTCGCTAACTGGATAAGTTGTTAATTCGGGTTCTTGGTTATCTTCTGGCTCCCCATGAGTCTGATCTGCTAAATTCTCTGGTGCCTGGGGTTGTTCTTCTGTGATTGGGTGATGATTGTCCCCAGTAGATGAGATTTCGGGGATTTCTGGGGCGATATCTGTTGTTTGTGTTTCTGTATTAGTGGGCGCTTTCCCTACTTCAATCATTTGAGGATAGGAAGTGTTAACCACAGATGCGGGTGCTTCCATATCCCAAGGTGATTGCTCCAATTCAGGCGGGATTTTTACTTGATAATTACTTGTGTAATTGGTGTTTTTCGGCTCTTGATCAGCTACAGCCGTGGTATTTGTGGTGGGGGATGCTACTGTGCTTGTCCCTGCAACTGCGGTCACAGTATTGCCATCACTTACGGCAGGATGTAGCCCATTGCGGTTTTCTACTAATGGTTCAGTGGCAGATGTTTCCGTCTCACCAGAAATGGGTTCTGTAGTGCTTTCTAATACTTTAGTTGCGGATGGACGTTTGACAAACCACAATAAGAGTCCAGCGATAGCCCCTACTGGCAACAACAACCACCATAATAAGGAGCGATCCAATCTAGGTGTTTCCGGGGGAGCTACGATCGCAGGCTGATTCACATTAGCGCTGGTACTAGCAGCATTAGGAAAAGTGTTAGCGGTGGGTGTAGTTTCCAGAATGGGAGAGGAATTGATTGCTGGTGTGGTTTCTGCTGTGGGGGAAGAGTTAGCTGCTGGTGTAGCCAGAGAATTGGCGGTTGTGAAGGATGCTTGTTGGACTGCATCTTTAGCGATCGCTTCTGCTTCAGCTGCTCTTGCCGTTTCTATTGCTTTTTGTCCTGGTGATGCTAAAGCAAAACCGAGAAAAGCGGCGATCGCTGGACTAGGATTCTTTTTATAAACGTAAACTAGCGGCTGAGAAAAAGGATATTTAGGGTCATCTGGTGGGGTATCGTGTAATTCAAGTACCCGCACACCAGGCAATTTAGATATTTGATTGGCTCTGGCGTAGCTGATCCCGTCTTTACCTAGCTGTTTGACAATTTCGGCGGTGTTGTCTTCTGTTACCTGAGTCGCAGTTGAGCCTGTAGCAAATTTAGCAGCCTTGAAGACTGGATAGTTATTTAATGCTTCGCGGGTATCGCTGGTGCTAGGGCGATCAATCACCCGAATCTTAGCTGATGACCCTCCTAGTTGTGACCAATTAGTAATGCGTCCGCGAAAAATTCTGGCAAATTGGCGATCGGTCAAGCTGCCTTTAAAGGGATTTTCTTCCCCAACAATAATGGCTATCTTTTCCCGATGTAACCTGACCTGTTCCAGGCCTTGGGCTTTTTCTTCCGGGGTCAGACCACGACCAATAGCCGCCACATCGATATTTCCAGCTAATACAGATTTGAGAGCAGCTTCTGTACCATTAGTAGCTACATCTACTCTTGTACCAGTGAACTGTTGCTCAAAACCCTGTTTTAGGCTTTGATTCACCGCTATCAAGGTACTTGAGCCATCAATCCGCACCGTCGTTCCGCTTTCCACGGTTTGCGGTAGCGCAAAAGTGGGTGTGTCAGTCTCCGATTGTGCCAGCATCGGGTCTGACAATAATAGATTTGCTGCGATGGGGGTAGTTGTTAAGGCAAACAATAATGCCAGATTCACTATGCCACTATCTTGTTTATTTTTTTGCCACATAATGCTCCTATTCAGGTACAGGGAACAGAAAACGAATAAGTTTTAAATTTATCTTGTTATACAGGAATAAACTGGCTAATTATACATCTGGTGTCAATATTTATTCTCACATTGTTAATTTACTTAGTATGATTAAATACTTTAAATTTTAATTAATCTGTAAAATTTAGCGGGGATAGGGGACTGGGGAGAAAGTTTCCCCCTGCTCCCCGCCCCCCTGCCTCCTTCCCCCTGCCTCTTGTTGACTGCTGTACCAAAAGTTATAAACTATAGTTTATGGCATCTACTATTCAAGCTTTACCTCAAGAAGTCGTGTACCTCATTACAGCAGGGGAGGTCATCGACTCATTTGCTGCTGTAGTGCGGGAATTGGTAGAAAATTCCTTGGATGCAGGTGCAAACAGAATTGTAGTTTATTTATGGCCGCAGCAATGGCGTGTTCGTGTGGCAGATAATGGTTGCGGGATGAACTTAGATGATTTGCAACAAGCCGCTTCAGCCCACAGCACCAGTAAAATTCGTTCTAGTGCAGATTTGTGGAAAATTCATAGTTTGGGATTTCGGGGTGAAGCACTACATAGTTTAACGACACTAGCAGATGTAGAAATTATCAGTCGCGCCCCAGAAAATGTGGGCTGGCGAGTGGTTTATGGTGATAATGGGGAAGCAACTCAAGTTGAAGCGACAGCGATCGCTCCTGGTACAGTAGTCACAGTCTCGAATTTATTCGCCAGTTGTGCGGCTCGTCGTCAAGGCTTACCCACAACAGCACAGCAAATGAAAGCTGTGCAAGCCACAATTCAACAAATCGCTCTTTGTCATCCCCAAACCACCTGGCAAGTTTGGCAAAATGACCGGATTTGGTTCACCATCTCCCCCGCCGCCTCAGCCGGGCAACTCATACCCCAATTTCTTCCCCAACTACGTCCCGGTGATTTACAAGAAATCAAGCTAGAGATACCCAACCCAGAAAACCCACCACTCAGCACCAACATCGAGCCAAACGCCACAACACTTTCCCTAGTTGTAGGATTACCAGACCGTTGTCATCGCCATCGTCCAGATTGGGTACGGGTAGCAATTAACGGACGGATGATTAAGTCGCCAGAATTAGAACAAACAATTTTGGCAGCATTCCACAGAACATTACCACGCGATCGCTACCCCCTTTGTTTTCTCCATCTTCTGATTTCCCCTGACCAAATCAACTGGAACCGCAACCCCGCGAAAACAGAAATTTACCTCCAGGATTTGAGTTATTGGCAAGAACAAGTGACTCAAGCCATTAACCAAGCACTACGCATTAGCGCTGCCAATATAAAAGAATCTGTCCAGACAACGCGAGTTAGTCAACTACTCAAAGCCGCCGAAGAAAAGGGAAACTATAACTTTAATCCTCAAAACCCAAATCCAGCAGACAACACTCAGCACTACCTAAAAGCAGTAGCCCAAGTTAGTAACACTTATATAGTCGCAGAACATCCTGGGGGAATGTGGCTAGTAGAACAGCACATTGCCCATGAGCGAGTTTTATACGAACAATTGTGTGATAGCTGGCGACTTATTCCCGTTGAACCACCAATTATTCTTTATCAACTATCCCCAGCCCAAGTTGCCCAACTGCAACGCATCGGTTTAGATATTGACATCTTTGGCGAACAACTTTGGGCAGTGCGTAACTTGCCAGCAATGTTACAACAACGTGAAGACTGTGCCGAAGCTATTTTAGAACTCAGTTGGGGAGGCGACTTACAAACAGCCCAAGTAGCCGTCGCCTGTCGCAGTGCTATTCGCAACGGTACTCCCATGAGTTTGCCAGAAATGCAGAAATTACTAGACGATTGGCAACGCACTCGCAACCCCCGCACCTGTCCCCACGGTCGGCCGATTTATTTGTCATTAGATGAATCTTCCTTATCTCGGTTTTTCCGTCGTCATTGGGTGATTGGCAAAAGTCACGGTATATGAATCAATTCAAAATAAGTCAACAGTCAACAGTCAACAGTCAACAGTCAACAGTCAACAGTCAACAGTCAACAGCCAACACTAAAATCATCAGATTGAGTCAGCATTTGACTTCCACTCAGGGTTAATATCGCTCTACACTAAATATTGTCCTTACTGCAAACCGGCATTAGCCCAGAGATACTGTCCATGCTAGTCTTGAAAACAACCGACCAAGAATTTTCTACCAGATTCCAAAGCTTGGTGAGCGATCGCCGAGAAGCAACGGTTGATGTGAGTGGTACAGTACGCGATATACTCGCTCATGTAAAAACGCATGGTGATGCCGCAGTCCAGGAATATACCAGTCGTTTTGATCACTATAGCCCCCATTCTCATCATTTGAGTGCGGCTTTCATCAGCGAACAAGCAGCGAAATGTTCAGATGAGGTAAAAGCAGCCTTAGAACTAGCGGCTGCACGTATTAGTTCTTTTCATCAAAAACAACTACCCCAAGATATTGGTTACACCGATGCCGCAGGCGTAAAACTAGGCTTAAATTGGGTAGCTTTATCGCAAGTGGGAATTTATGTCCCTGGCGGACGCGCCAGTTATCCCAGTTCGGTCTTGATGAATGCCCTACCCGCCAAAATTGCAGGTGTAGAACGCATAGTTATGACTGTTCCTATGCCTCATGGGGAAATCAATCCCGCCGTCCTGGCTGCTGCCCAAGTTGCCGGGGTGACCGAAATATATAGTATAGGTGGGGCGCAAGCAGTCGGGGCGTTAGCCTACGGTACAGAAACTATCACCCCAGTAGATAAAATTGTGGGGCCTGGTAATGCCTACGTTGCTGAAGCCAAACGCCAAGTATTTGGGACTGTGGGGATTGATAGCATTGCTGGGCCTTCGGAAATTTTAGTTGTCGCCGATCGCCAAAACAATCCCGAATGGATCGCCTGGGATTTATTATCCCAAGCTGAACACGATCCCAGCGCTCAATCAATTTTAATTACCGACTCCGAATCCTTTGCCCAACAAGTAATTGGAACTGTTGAGCAAATTCTGACCACGTTACCCACCACCAAAGTAGCCAGTAGCAGTTGGCAAAATCACGGGGCAGTAATTATTGTCAGAGATCTAGCCGAAAGCATCCCTTTACTCAATCAACTAGCTCCAGAACACGTAGAACTGTGTGTAGATAATCCCCAATTGCTAGCTAGTCAAATTAAGTGTGCTGGCAGTTTATTTTTAGGCCGTTATACTCCAGAGGCGATCGGCGACTATTTAGGTGGCCCCAATCACGTATTACCTACTTCCCGTTCTGCCCGCTTTGCTTCCGGCTTAAGTGTCTACGATTTTCTCAAGCGAATCACCTATTTAGAATGCAATCAAGCAGCATTACAGAAAATAGGCCAGTCCGCCGTCACTCTTGCAGAAACCGAGGGTTTACCAGCCCACGCAGGTAGTGTATCGGTGCGTTTGCAAGCGTTGAGAAATGAGTAGGTCAGGGTGTAGGGGTAATAGGCTGTTCAGTTAGCGTTAAAAAACTGATTTAGTGTAGGTTGGGTTGAGGAACGTAGGCGCAGCCTTCTCGTAGAGTAAACCAAAATTCTTGCCACTTTGTTGGGTTTCGCTATCGCTCTACCCAACCTACAATTATCCTTAACTGAACCGTATTGGCTTTTAGTCAGGGTTTTGGTAAACAGGCCAAAGTGATGCTGAGATTAGCTCCCAGCCAAACCCAAAGCCAGTCAGCTTGAGCTATTTCCGTCAGCAGCCCCACGCCGTCCCGGAGGGCGGCGCAGGGAGTATGTCACGAGGTATTCATGCGGGAACGATTGTCAAAACATTTCAAGATTCAAAATTACTCCGTGGGTAGGAAATAGTTGTATTACCTCTGAAGCATCGCCCACACAAAATTAGCTCCCCGACCTTGAACTCTGGCCATTTGAATCCACAGCAGAGTCATGTGTTCTAGATGCAAACTCATAGAAAGATTGCCCACATCAACAGCTTCCCAACCCAGTTGTTGGCAGAGAGTAGAGACAACTTGCTTTGCGGTGACATCATTCCCAGCAATTAACATAGCAGGTTTGAGGTTGCCATAACCAGGATAGGTATTATTTTCAAAGTTTTCAAAGCCATAAATCGTAAATGCTTTGACTACTTTGGCTTGAGGTACAAAACTTTGAACAAGTTCACTACCGGATTGTTCACTTTTGAGTCCGTGAGTCAGATTTGCCCCCACAGGATTAGTGCAATCAACGAGAATTTTGCCCGATAAATCACCAACTTCTGCTAAAGCTGCTTGATTAGCAGCAAATGGGGTAGCTAGAAAAATCACCTCAGCTTGAGCGATCGCCTCTTGGGGAGAAGAAACTTGTAGTGCTGGATATTTAGCTAAAGCTGTTTTGACACTATCTGAATTAGGGTTGCGTGCAGCAATAGTTACAGTGTGGTCTAACGACAGTAATTGACCTGCTAATGCACAACCGACTTGTCCAATACCAATAAATGCAATCTTCATTATTAGACTCCTGTGATACCCAACGCATCTAAGACGAGTTTGGCGGTTTCTGTCCCAGAGTTCTGTTGTTGTCCAGTAATCAGATGTCCATCTCTGACAGCATGAGGTGCAAAAGCTTCTTTAGTGACGAAGTTAGCACCTAACTTTTTGGCTTCGTCTTCAATGCGGAATGGCATGATTTTTTGACCAACGACATGATCCGCATAATCTTCTTCGCTATTAGCAAACCCCGTGATTGTTTTACCTTGAATCAGAGGTGAGCCATTGTTTAACTTAGTTTCTAATAGTAAACAGGTACCGTGACATAAAGCTGCACTGGGTTTGTGATCTGCGTAAAATTTGAGAAACAAATCCACCAAAACGGTGTTTTGACGAAAAGTAAACATAGGGGATTGCCCACCGCACACCACAATTGCATCAAAATCATCTGGATTAAGGCTGGCGATCGCAGGTGTATTTTCCAGTAATTGCATGAATTTGGGTTGCTGAATATACTCCAGTGACAGTGTGTCATCTTGGGAATAACCAGAAGCATCACGAGGATCGCTGAAATTATCAAATTCCACTTTGCCCCCTTGGGGACTAGCAATAACTACTTGCAAGCCAGCTTTTGTAAATACATCGTAAGGATGTATCAGTTCTGATGCCCAAAACCCGACAGGCACACCCAAAGTAGTTGAAATGGAAGGGTTGGCCACAATCATGAGAATCTGCTTGCTCATGGAAATCGTTGTCCTAATTACGACCACAGTGATAATTTCATCCTGGATCAGGGATGATATATTTGTCCAATGGATAATTTGTATGAGTAATATTCACCACATCAATTTAGCCGGGATAGATTTAAATTTGCTGGTAGTTTTTGATGCACTGATGACTGAGCAGAACGTTACTCGCGCCGCTCTCAGATTGGGGTTAAGCCAACCAGCAACAAGTAATGCTCTAGCTCGGTTACGTAATTTAATGGAGGATGAATTATTCGTCAGAAAAACCACAGGATTGTCCCCCACTCCTAAAGCTATAACTCTGGCGCAACAATTACGTCCCGCCTTGCAACAAATTCAATCAGCCCTATTAGAACCACCATACTTTGAACCAGCAACGAGCGATCGCGTCTTTGCGATCGGAATGTCAGACTATGTAGAATTTATATTATTGCCAAGATTAGTAGAAACTGTACAAGTAATAGCACCTAACATCAGCTGGCAAATCAGATCAGGGGAGCGTCAAAAACTACTCACTCTACTGGATAAGGGTGAAGTTGACTTAGTATGTGGAATTTTCCCAGAAAAAAATTCATTACACCAAGAACAATTTTTGTTTGATGAGGTTTATTGTTGTTTGTGTCGTCAAGCTCACCCCAGGATTGGCAGTAGTTTATCTATAGAGGACTATCTTGCAGAGTCACATTTACTGGTTTCTATTCAAGAAGATCGAGTTGGACGCGTTGATACATTATTGGCACAAAAGAATCTACAACGACATATTGCTGTGTCTATACCGCATTTCCTCATAGCACCGTTCATTCTCGCTCAAAGTAATTTACTAGCAACTCTACCTCAAAGAGTAGCCCTAACATTTACCCAGAGCCAATCATTGAAACTGTTGCCAGTCCCGTTGTCAATGGAAGGTTTTTCGGTGTTTATGCGTTGGCATCAAAGCACAGATAATATACCTGCTGATGAGTGGCTGCGAGCATTAATCACACAAGTGAGCAATGCAATTTAATTGTGGTGGCTATTTTAACTTAATATTTGCTTTCGTCTCAGTAATAATTGCGCGTTGTTACCGTTATACTTCAAATATCAGAAAAACCTGATGATGATACATTTACTCTCAATTTTGATGTGTGAAGATTCACTCTGAAAATATTTTATGAGAAACGTTGATCAAATTTCTTTAGAGATTATATCGGGAAAAAGTAAATCTACAATGGTAGTAATCTGTATATATAGCGAGATTAACTGATAATATTGAAATTAATATGCCGCACCAAAAAAAAGACCGCAGTGGATGTGGGTGCCTAAATATTCCATTATCCGTAATACTAGCTGTCGTGGGAGGTGGTTACTGGTGGTTCAGTAAAGCAGAAAATTTAGATACGTTCAGCAGATTTTTATCCAAGAATGAACGAATAAGTATCCCGATTTTCAATCCTACTCCAACGTCCGCCTCAATTTCCCTACCCACTGCTTCTGCAACTCCAAAGAATTCTTTACCTACATCTGTAAATGTAGCTTCTAAAAATAACAAAGCTTCAAGCACAATAACACAAGAGAGAAAAACAGTATTACCTCCAACTCCTTGGGAGAAAAAACTAATTAGAGGGATTTATTTAAGTCGTTATCAAGCTACAAATAATGCCGATGAGCAAACGATTCGCCAGAGAGTTCGCTACTATCGTTCTCAAGGTATCAATACCATTATTCATGGTGTTTGGGGTAATGGTTGTACGATGTACAAAAGTGATGTGATGCAGCAAACTTTAGGGTATAGCAGTTGTCCTAATCAATTTCAAGAAGAATGGTTAAATTGGCTGATTGATGAAGCACATAAACAAGGAATGCAAGTTCATGCTTATTTTGAGAAGGGAATTAAAATAGATAAAAATAGTCCGATTTTTGATTTAGCTGTTGCTAAAAATTGGATTGTGCCAGGAATAGATAAAACTTATGCCGGGATTGACCATTATGTACTTGATGTAGAGAAACCAGAAGTTGCTACTTTCTTCAAAAATATTTCAGTCGAGTTCGTTAAGAAATATCCTAATGTTGATGCAGTTCAATGGGATGATTATCTAGGATATTATGCTGAATTACCGGGAAAAACTGACAGAACTAAGCATTTAACTAAGTTTGTACAACAAATGACAAGCTCGATGAAAGAAGCGAATTCTTTGGTAAGTTTTGATATTTGTCATCATAACCCTTATTGGGCTAAAAAATATTTTGCGGCTGATTGGGAACAGTGGGGTGTAGACCGAGTATTTATTCAAGCATATAATGATAATAATTTTACTGAAGAACTAAATTACGCCCAAAAATATGCTGGAATTGCAATTACAGATCAGCAGCTTAGTCGTTTAAAAGAATTAGTGAATAATCCCAATATTCAGAGTATTTTAGTTTTCCCATTTTCCGGTAATCCAGAAATGACAGCTTCTAATTTAAAACAAGCTATTTGACATTTATTTTGTCTTAGGGGCGCGATCGCCCCTGTCATCAGGCTATCTCGGCTCTATGTCATCTTGCCCCTAGTGTCAGCTATGCTATGTTGACCCCAAGTTACATTAAGTCTACGGACTTTTGATTAACTGTTTTTGTAACGCAACAAGCACAGCTTGAGTGCGATCGCTCACTTCTAATTTTTGTAAAATCGCATGGATATGAACTCGCACTGTTCCAGGTGCAATACACAGTTGATGAGCGATTTCTTGATTAGTTTTTCCAGCCGCTAATAGTGACAGAATTTCTTGTTCACGTCCAGTTAGCGGGTTGGAAAGCTTTGCTGTATTTTCTGGCTCAAGTTGAGGTGTTTCGTAACTCAAAGAAGAACGAATTTCTTGTGTTGCAGTTGCATCCCACCAGGAAGCACCACTCGCCACAGAACGTAATGCTAACACTAATTTTTCCGCAGCAATTCCTTTGAGACAGTAGCCTTGTGCGCCTGCTTCAATCAAACGTGTAATTAGCGGCTTTTGCGAATGGGAAGTGAAAACTAAAACTGGTAGTAGAGGATTTTGCTGTTTAATTTGTCTACAAGCTTCTATTCCTCCAATTCCTGGCAAACCTACATCCAAAAGCACTACATCCAGAGGAATTTGCTTAAGTAGCTCGATAGCTGTTTCACCATCTTCAGCCTCAGCGACAATCTCTAAAGCTGGTTCTTGTTGCAATCGCACGCGCAAACCCAAGCGGAAAAGTTCGTCGTCCTCAACAAGCAGAATTTTAATTGGGATAGAGGACATTTTACACAGTTAGAGATGAAAATGGATAAACAGGCAGTTTGAATGCAAACATAGCACCAGTGGGTACTCTGTTCTCTGCCCAAATTATACCTCCGTGGGCTTCAATAATTTGGCGCGATAAATAAAGTCCTAATCCCGAACCCTTGGCTTGGCGTAGGCAAAGCCCGCCGAAGGCATCGCTATGTCCTTGATAAAATCGTTCAAATAAATGAGGTAACTGTTCTGGTTGAAGACCTGCACCTGTATCTAAAATCTTCACCACTTGGTAAGAGGCTTGCCCTTCTAAAACTACTTCTACCTTTGCGCCCCGCCGGGAATGATTGATCGCATTCACTAAAAGGTTATTAAAAACTCGTTGCAGTTGCAGCGCATCACCTTGAACCCACAATGCGCGTCGCCAATCAGAATCACCGTAACTAACTGAGAGATGAACGCGACGATTGGCAGCTAATGCAATCAAACTACTAGCCACATCTTCTGCTAAGTTGGTCAAATCTACAGGTGCTAAGTTCAGTTTTAAGCCTTCAATATCGTTGCGATAGACATCTAACAAAGTTTCTACAAGTTGTAGAGAAGTCTTGTGGCTGCGTGCCATTGTGTCTAATACTTGCTGCTGAGTGGGTGAGACTGAGCCAAATTGTTCTTGCTGAAATGCTTTGATTGTTTCAATTGCTCCCAGTAGCGGTGTTTTTAAATCATGGGTGAGTGTAGAGGCAAAATCTTCTCGCAGTTTGATTAATTCTTGTTGAGATTCGAGTTTGGCACGGGTAATGGCGATCGCTTCTTGGGAACGACGCAGGCGCTCGCTTAACACACCAGTTACAATTAAAGCCATTGCGGCGATCGCTCTACTGGCAACTGTGGATGTTTTAATAACTTCACCCCCTGGTAAGAAAATATTTAAAATCGTTAAGAAAACTGCGATCGTCGTCGCTCCAAAGGTCGCCCTCCCCCCGAACCATGAGTTCGTTAATAATATTGGCCCTGTATAAAAGTAGCCAAAAACATACTCTGTAGGTGTAGTAAACTCCAACAGCACGACAGTTACAAACAGCCCTAACATGACTAGCAATCTACTCAATCGTGAGTTTTTAGTCAGAAGTTTCGTAGGAAGTAGAAGCATTGAGGATATATTTTTGGTCATGGAGGCTGTTAATTCCATGATAAATAATTAAATTCTGATATTCAACTTAGTAGAATTTATTTAATTCTTAACAGCCAAGATAACGTTTAGATAAAAAATATTTTGTTTAGGAATTAAGTATATCCGGTGCGCCTTAAATTTAACGGTAAAACTATAATTAATAAGTTATTTATTTTAAGTTAATCAAAATAAATTTTCATAAATAAAACATAAAACCCTACTTAGGCAAAACTAGCGTTTAGAAAAAAATAAACATACTAAACGTTTGTGTATATTTTACCTAAACGATAGATATAGAAATATAAACGCTTTATAAATAAAAAATAAGCCTATTTTTATATCTTCTATGTCTTGTCTTCCTTCGCAAATCAATGAGATTATGTAAATAAATTGATACAAAAATTGCAGACAACTCTATGTCTATGTACGGCAACTCAAGGAATTAGTATTAACTCCTCCAATCAAAGCAGAGTATTTGATGAAATTGAAATGTTCTGACTTACAGCAGATTGCAGGTGAATGAGGTACAAATTTTAACCAAAAGCCATGAAAAAAAGACTTTCAAACCTGTTACCTGCTGTAGATCTGAGCCTGATTGATACTCAATATTTCCAATAGCTTTGGATATTCTTTATTACAAATAATCAATTGGTATAACTCATGCTACAAGGATGGCTACAAATAGCATTAACGCTACTAATTGTCGTAGCAATAACTCCCTTTTTTGGGCGATATATGGCGCGTGTCTTTCAAGAACAACGCACTTTGCTCGATCCAATATTGAACGGTGTGGAGCGATTGGTTTATTCTCTGATAGGTGTTGCCACTAAAGAAGATATGACAGGGTGGCAATATGCCAGAGCCATACTGTACAGCAATGTAGTGATGGGAGTATTTGTTTTTTTGCTGATCCTCAATCAAGGATGGTTGCCCCTCAATCCTACTAATTTAGGTGCGCCAACTTGGGATACAGCATTACACACCGCTATTTCCTTTATTACTAATACCAACCAACAGCACTACTCAGGGGAAACCTACTTAAGTTACGGTAGTCAAATGTTTGGGCTGGGATTTCATATGTTTACCTCAGCCGCAACAGGGCTTTGCGTAGCTATTGCCTTTATTCGTGGGTTAACTGGTAGACCATTAGGCAACTTTTATGTAGACCTAACCCGCAGTATTACCAGAGTTTTGCTACCGATTTGTATTGTCGGTGGGATTGCGCTGATGGCGGCTGGTGTTCCCGAAACTTTAGCAGGGCCAGTTGTCATTCCTACCTTAGAAGACCCTAACATTAGTCAGGCGATCGCTCTTGGGCCTGTGGCTCACTTTGAAATCATCAAAGAACTAGGAGAAAACGGCGGCGGTTTTTTTGGTATCAACTCAGCACATCCCTTTGAAAATCCCAACGGGTTTTCTAACTTAATTGAGATTGTGGCAATGCTGTCGATTCCCACATCTCTGATTTACACCTACGGTTTGTTTGCCAATAACACCAAACAAGCTTGGTTAGTTTATGGCATGGTAGGGGTTATTTACGTAATATTTATTATCATTACTGCCATTGGTGAGTATAACGGCAACCCGGCTGTCAATGCACTATTGGGCAGTACACAACCTAACTTAGAAGGAAAAGAAGTCCGGTTTGGTTGGGCGCAGTCTGCATTGTTCGCTGTCAGTACAACTGGAACTATGTGCGGTGCAGTTAATAGTTTGCATGACTCCTTTATGCCTAATGGGGGTTTTGTCACACTCTCTAATATGTTTTTGCAAATTGTCTGGGGTGGACAAGGTACAGGCACAGCTTACTTATTTGCCTACTTGATTCTGGCAGTGTTTGCAACGGGTTTAATGGTAGGACGCACACCAGAATTTCTCGGACGCAAAATTGAAAAGCGCGAAGTGGTGCTTGCCAGTTTTCTGATTCTGTTAGTTCATCCCATCGCCATTATGATTCCGGCGGGAATTACCCTAGCATTTCCTGATCAATTATCAGGCATTAGTAATCCTGGCTTTCATGGTTTTGCTCAAGTCATTTATGAATATGCCTCGGCTGCGGCTAACAACGGTTCGGGATTTGAAGGCTTAGGTGATGGACAGCCTTCACCTTTAGCTATTGCAGGCGGCGCACAACCAACAATTACAGGTTTGTGGTGGAACCTCAGTGCTTGCTTTAGTCTTCTCGCCGGACGCTACATCCCCATTATCGGTTTGTTGTTATTAGCAGATAGTATGTCCCGCAAACAACAAGTTCCTTTCACCGCAGGCACATTGCGAACCGACACCGGATTATTTACAGGCGTAACCGCAGGCGTAATTTTAATCCTCGGCGCACTGACATTCTTCCCAGTCTTAGCATTCGGCCCCATCGGTGAAGCCTTTTTGATTGCCAGAGGTATTGGATAAGGAGTTATTGGTCAATGGTCAGTCCAGAGTCAAAAGTTATCTTTCCTTACTCCCCTAATTCCTCATCACTTCATTTCCTATAATCTATGACAACTAATATAAACTCATCACCTCGTCCTCCCCGCGTTCCTCAAGGAACTCGTGATTCACGCAGACATACTCCCAAGGCAGATATGCGGGGGCTTTATCAAAGAGCCATAAAAGAATCCTTTGTCAAGCTTAATCCCCGCATTGCTGTCAAAAACCCAGTCATGTTTGTGGTTTGGGTGGGAACAATCGTCACTTTTTTGGTAACTCTTAACCCTAATTTATTTGGCACAATACAGGCAGATGTTAACCAGCAACGCTTGTTAAATGGCTTAATTACCTTAATTCTGTTTTTTACAGTTCTGTTTGCTAACTTTGCCGAAGCAGTTGCCGAAGGTAGAGGTAAAGCACAGGCAGATTCTTTGAAGTCAACCCGTTCCGATACCATTGCCCGTAAAATACTGCCTAATGGTTCGATTCAGCAAGTTAATTCCACAGAATTACGCCGCAACGATTTGGTGAAAGTGGTTGCCAATGACATGATTCCTGCCGATGGTGAAGTAATTCAAGGTATCGGTTCGGTGGATGAATCAGCAATTACTGGGGAATCTGCCCCTGTGCTTAAGCAACCAGGTACAGATATTGCCTCTTCTGTAACTGGAGGTACGCGCTTACTTTCAGATGAATTAACAATTCGCATCACCGCCGATCCTGGTCAGGGCTTTATTGATCGGATGATTGCTCTTGTGGAGGGGGCAGAACGGACAAAAACACCTAACGAAATTGCCCTGACAGTATTGTTAGCCGTACTGACGCAAGTTTTCTTAATTGTCGTGGCTACCATGCCTCCCTTTGTTAATTACATTGCTAACTTTATCAGTACCGTGTTTGGGGCAGAAGCAGCAAACAGCTTACGGGCAGGTGCTAGCGTTGCGATTTTGATTTCGCTATTGGTAGCTTTAATACCCACAACTATCGGTGGTTTACTCAGTGCGATTGGTATTGCTGGGATGGATAGGGTAGCTCAATTTAATGTTATTGCTACCTCTGGACGTGCTGTAGAAGCTTGCGGCGATATCAACGCATTGGTGCTGGATAAAACAGGTACAATTACCCTGGGAAACCGCATGGCTGATGAGTTTATCCCTGTGAATAGCTACACAGTTGCAGATGTAGCGCGAGTTGCCCTAGCCGCCAGTGTATTCGATGAAACACCAGAAGGCAGGTCAATTGTCAAACTAGCCGAAAGTTCTGGCGTGAAAACTGATTTTGACCTGAAACAAGCAGAAGGTGTGGAATTTTCTGCCAAAACTCGGATGAGTGGTACTAACTTACCCAATGGAAAGGAAATTCGTAAAGGAGCAGTGGATGCAATTAAAGGATTTGTCCGTTCTCGTGGTGGTCGAATTGCTGATGATGTAGATACAGCTTATGAGCGAGTTTCTCGTTTAGGTGGTACACCACTAGCCGTATGCCAAGATGATCAAATTTTTGGAGTCATTTATCTCAAAGATATTGTCAAACCCGGCTTACGAGAAAGATTCGACCAATTGCGGCGCATGGGTGTGAAGACTATCATGCTCACAGGTGATAACCGCATTACCGCCAGTGTCATTGCTGAAGAAGCCGGAGTTGATGATTTTATTGCCGAGGCTACACCAGAAGACAAGATTAGTGTGATTCGTAACGAACAGTCTCAAGGTAAGCTGGTGGCTATGACTGGTGATGGTACTAACGATGCACCTGCATTAGCTCAAGCTAACGTGGGTGTGGCGATGAACTCTGGTACGCAAGCCGCCAAAGAAGCTGCTAATATGGTGGACTTAGATTCTGACCCCACCAAGTTGATTGATTTGGTGACTATTGGTAAACAATTACTCATTACCCGTGGGGCGTTAACAACTTTCTCCATTGCCAACGATATTGCTAAGTATTTCGCCATTATCCCGACTATCTTCGCGGCGGCTGGCATTGGCGCACTTAATATTATGGGATTAAAAAGCGCCCAATCTGCGATTATCTCAGCCTTAATTTATAACGCTTTGATTATTCCTATACTCATTCCTCTTGCACTTAAAGGCGTAAAATTCCGTCCCCTGTCAGCAGATCAACTACTAAAACGTAACATCCTGATTTATGGTTTGGGCGGCATTATTGCACCTTTCATTGCCATCAAACTCATCGATGTCGTTTTACCTTTGTCTTAATTTCTAGTTACTCAAAACTACTATGAAACCCCCTCTGAAGAAGATTATTCCCCTTCTTTTACCCCAGGTACTTGCAGGAGTAAGTGAAATTTGGTTGCAGTGGCGCAAACAAAAACTACCTCTGTATTTGTTCTTGGCAATGTGTTTAAACCTGATAGTTGCACCTGTTGTCTATGCAGCTACGGGCGAACAATTTTCTCATTTTCAAGCTTGGACATTAGGACTGTTAGGGCTAGTAACGTTAGGGCTTTCTACATATTTATTTTTTGTAATGTTTGTACCGGAGAAATTCTAATGAGTTTTGCAAGAGAAGCCAGCAGAGCAATTCGTTCTACCATCGTTCTTTGGGTGATTAGCGCAGTTATTTATCCGTTTGTGATGATTGCGTTTGGACAAATTGTGTTTCCATCTCAAGTAAATGGTAGTTTAATCAGAGATAGTCGGGGTCAAGTTGTGGGTTCTAGTTTAATTGGTCAACCATTTAGTAGCGATCGCTATTTTAACTCCCGCCCCAGCACCACCAGCTACAGCACCGCCGACCCGAAAAAAGATGAGGCTAAAGTCTTACAAACAGGAGTCTCCGGCGCAAGTAATTTAGCTCCCAGCAATCCAGCTTTAATAGAACGTATCAAAGGTAAAGATGACCCAGATCCCAGCAAACGGGTAGAAGGCGATTTGAACAGACTGAAAACAGCAGGTGTCCAACCTACCGCAGATTTAGTTTACACCTCTGGTTCTAGCCTTGACCCCCACATTACCCCTGAAGCTGCCAGAGCGCAAATTACTCGTGTCGCCAAAGCGCGAGGAGTCCAACCCCAACAGTTAGAAACTTTGATTAGTCAAAATACTGATGGTCGCTTTTTGGGAATCTTTGGTGAACCTGGGGTAAATGTTTTGAAATTAAATCTTGCTGTAGATACTTTAAAGTCTGCGAGTTAAATCAGACCAATTTTCATGATTACACTAGAAAAAATCAAAATATTGATTTGTTTTCACTTTATTACCTGGATGCTATTCACATCTCTCTATTTCTGGTTCATTTTGGGATGGAAACATCAATATTTTCCATTGTTAACCGACATGATTCTGCTAACAGATGCTCAAGAAATACAACTATTTCAGCGTGAACGTGGTGGTGTCAGACGTATAGGTAACAATAGCCAAAGAAATATCACAAAGATAACTTTGAGCAAAACAGTTTAAATCATGCAATTTAAGGAGTAATCCGTTGTATGTGCGGCGGTTTTCCTGATAACCAAAAAGACCTACAGTCTTCAGCAGTAATTAGTGATTCTGGATGTAATCAGTCATATAACTTACTCAATGATCGCTACCGTATTATTAAACCTCTAGGACAAGGCGGCTTTGGAAGAACTTTTCTCGCTATTGATGATAAATCCCCCCAAAACAGCCCTACCAACTTCTGTGTCATTAAACAATTTTTACCCCAGTCTCAAACAGACTACAATAACCAAAAAGCCTTTGAACTATTTCAACAAGAATCTCTCCGGTTAGCAGAACTTGGTAAACATTGCCAAATTCCTGAATTACTAGATACTTTTGAGCAAGAAGGTCAAAAATATTTAGTTCAAGAATGGGTGGATGGACAGAACTTAGAACAGGAATTAGCTGAAGCTGGAGCATTTAATGAAGCTGAAATTAGGCAATTGCTTGGTGAATTATTACCTTTATTACAATTTGTTCATACCCATCAAGTAATTCACCGAGACATTAAACCTGCTAATATTATCCGTCGCCGCCAAGACCGCCAATTATATTTAGTAGACTTCGGATCTGCTAAATATAATTGGCAAAGTTTACTAACCGGAACTATTATTGGTAGTGCTGAATATGCTGCACCGGAACAGATTCGCGGTAAGGCTGTATTCGCTAGCGACCTTTACAGCTTGGGTGTAACTTGTCTACATTTACTTACCCAGATATCACCATTTGACCTCTATGATTGCAGTGAAAATAATTGGATATGGGACTCATATTTAGTCGAGCCGATAAGTCCATCTTTAGAGAAAATTCTCTGCAAATTGGTGCAACCAGCAACTAAACTACGCTATAATTTTGCAGCAGAAGCACTGATAGATTTGAATAAATTACCAAAATACTTTAGTGGTTCATCAAATCCGTCTGGTAACACAAATAATGAAGACTTTGAAACTCCTTACTTTGGGTGGAGGCGGGAAGCAGATTTACTTGGTTCTGTAACATCATTTGCAGATAGTTCTGTTGCATCTGTCACTATCTTTGACCCTAAAACAAAAACTTGGCATTACATACCTGCTAAAACTGAAGGTGGCGAACTGGCGCGAAAAGTAGCAGCATTTTTATCCCCACGCCTAGCCGTGCAAGAGGAAAAATCGATTGCGGTTGATAAGAAAGGTAGGAACAAACTAAACAAGATGTACCAGATAATTGTGACTGCGATCGCCTTTACTATTGCTTGTCTAGCTTTAGTAGTTGAATCAAACTCAATTTCTACCAATTTGAAAGCGGAAATATCGAGAACCATACAGCAATTTATGAACATCGGACATAACGAAACACCACAGCATTAAGTCTTCAGTTTCTTTGTCTGAATTTCTCGAAGTTCTGTATTAGCAATCATTTTCTCGTAGCTATGAACTTCAAACACTTTAATCTTCAACCAACTTTTTCTGTGAGTATTGTTTCTCATTCGAGTCAGCCAAAATTGGCAAATCAGCCGGAACAAAATAGTGGTTATCTAGCAGGTGTTTTTGTAAGTTCCATAATTATTGGCTTTCTCTTAGGATGCTACTTACGGTATAAAAAGTTCAAAAATCTACGTCATCAGCATTCAATAGAAATCATCCGCACAATTAAATCATTAGATAATGCCCAGGAACAAGTACCTGATATTGATCAACAAATGACCACTGAAAGCAGAAAGCAAATTGAGATTTTAGAAAAAATCTGGAAGAAATCTGCTTAGTAGTGAGCTACTACGTCTCTACATAAACCAGGTGTGAGGAAAAGACAAATGTTTCATCTATTATGGAAAATTCTGGTGTTAAGTCCAGTGGGTTTAGCAACAACTTTGTTAGTAATAACTAATAGCATTGATAGCGTCAAAGCTGATGAAAATCGCATTTTAGAACAAGTCAATATTTACAGCAGCGAGGCGAAAAATCAAAATCCCATGTCTCAAGTGACATCAGTTTCCCAGTTTTCTGATGTACAGCCAACGGATTGGGCATTTCAAGCATTGCAATCTCTAGTTGAACGCTATGGTTGTATCGCTGGGTATCCCAATGGTACTTACCGAGGAAACCGTGCCTTAACCCGTTATGAATTTGCGGCAGGTTTGAATGCTTGTTTAGATAGAGTCAATGAACTGATTGCGACAGCAACCTCTGATTTGGTGACAAAACAAGATTTAGCCACCCTCCAACGTTTGCAAGAAGAATTTTCCGCAGAATTAGCCACTTTACGTGGTCGAGTAGATGCTGTAGAAGCGCGTACTGCGGAGCTAGAAGCAAATCAATTTTCTACTACAACTAAGTTAGTCGGTGAAGCAATTTTTGCTGTTACTGATAGCTTTGGCGACGACGACGACAACAACACCGTCTTTCAAAACAGGGTACGTCTAAGTTTGCAAACTAGCTTTACAGGTAAAGATATTCTTTACACCAGGCTTGCTAGTGGTAATGCGGTGGGATTAACTTTACCAAATGGCACATTTGAAGGTACTCAAACTTTTAACATATCGCCCAATACCAGTAACGGTGTTGGTATAGATTGGTTAGCTTACTCTTTCCCCATAAGTAACTCCCAAGTATATATAGCAGCTACAGGCGGTATTCACAGCGATTATGTTCCTACTGTTAACCCCTATTTTGAAGATTTTGACGGTGGTAACGGTGCTTTGTCTACCTTTGCATCTGAAAGTCCAATTTATCGCATAGGTGGCGGTGCAGGTGCAGGTGTTAATTTAGTTTTTGGTAGTGGGAACAGTAGTTTTAAACCTTCATTAACCTTGGGCTATTTAGCTTCCGAAGCGAATAACCCAAACCCCAGTGCAGGTTTATTTGAAGGTAATTATGCCGCTTTAGCACAGTTAAATCTGAATGTGGGCGATCGCCTCACCTTAGCCGCCACCTATGTTCATGGGTATCATGGGGCAAATAGTGCTTTATTTTGATGCTGGCTTGGTAAGTAGTGCTGTAGTCGGGACTGCACAAGCTAACTTTGTCGGTGGTGGTAATCCCTATCAAAGTAATTCCTATGGTATAGCTGCGGCTTTCAAACCCAGTGACAGACTTTCGATTAGTGGTTTTGTACTTTACAGCGATATTACAGACTTAGTAGCCAATAATAATGGTGAAGTTTGGAGCTATGGAGTAGGAGTAGCTTTACCAGATTTGGGTAAGAGGGGTAACGTTTTAGGGTTGTTTGCAGGTACTCAACCGTACTTGGGGAGTGTAAGTGGCGATCGCCCCTATCACATTGAAGGTTTTTACAAATATCGCCTCACTGACAACATTTCTATCACTCCTGGTGTGATTTGGTTAACCAATCCAGGTCAAGTTACTAACAACAATGATGCCGTGATTGGCACATTGAGAACTACCTTCACTTTTTAAAATTTCACAACTTCATTAAAACAAAATCAAAGGACTTATGAGACAGAAAGAAACAGTATTTGTCATTCCTACCCATCGCTTAAGAGATGTAGCCCAAACCATTGAAAAGTATGACGAAAATTTTTGGGCTAATGGTCATGCTACTAAAATTATCATCTTTGATGATTCCAGTATTGCCAACTACGAAAAATACTATCCACTGTTGGAACAAACCAAAACTGTAAACGATGTATTTTATGTTGGCCCTCAAGAAAAAGAAAAGTTTATTACTTTCTTAAACGAGAGATTGCGAGATAAAAAACTAGAGTCACTTGTTAAAAACCTATTTCGACCTAGTTACGGTGGAAACCGCAACTTCACACTGATGTACACTCTTGGACATTTAATGGTCAGTGCAGATGATGATATGCGACCTAATGCACTAGTAGAAACCAGTCCAGAATCTTTATCACCGGATGAAATTTGTCGCGGTAAACTAATCAAGTCTAATCAGGAAGGTGGGTATATTCATAAATCTTTCGATTTACTTACTGCCTTTAATGATGTTTTAGGTAAAAAAGCCAGTCATGTACCAGAAAACTACGAAGCTGGCGAGTTTTTGATTGACACAGCGATGGATTTAGAAACTAATACGACAAAAGGTTACTTTACAGAAAACTCTTTGTTATTACAAAGAGGAAGAGTATTAAATAACTCGGTTGTCAAAATTGCTCAAACATTCCGCACAGGTACTAACGATATTGATACACTTGACTTTGTGCATATGTATCTGAATGATGAGAATCAAATCAGTCCTTATGACCTGAACGATTATTATATTCTCACTAATTTTAGACCTGTTGTTACTAACAAAAATTGGCGAATGGATTGTGGTGTTGCTGGATATGATAATCACTTAGGATTGCCACCATTCTTCCCAACTCGACTCAGATTTGAAGATTATATCTATAGGCTTTGGATACAACAAGAGGGTGTTGTAGCTGCACACGTTGATGCTGTACAGAACCATATTCGCAACAATTATATGCGTAATCCTTTAGCTAGTGAGATTTTTAATGAGGAAATATGCAGCCTGCTCAAAAAGAAAATTAAAAATAGTGTCTATCATATTGATGATTTAGGAATCAAATTTGACTACTCTGGTGAAGTGACTTTACTTGATTCGGAAGAGATTTTGGAAAAAATATCTGCCATTCACCAGGACATAGTTAAAGCTTCTTTGTCTACGCAAAACGATGAACGTAAACAGTCTCTGCAATTGTTTGCTAATAATCTATCGAGGGTATTTTATGGCTTTGAAGCAGATTTCTTTCAGCAAAATGTCTCTAGAATTGTCGATGATGTCATTAGTCAATTTCATGCTTCTCTAGAAATCTGGCCGACTCTAGTGGAAATTTGTTACTTACACAAAGATAAGAAAGATTTGCCTCAAATCAGAGTTAAAAATCAAAAAGTTAAGTCAATAAACGGATATAAAGCTGGTGAGATAGTAGCGTAAATCTATAGTGCGAAGGTAATTAAGCTCGATTTTCTCCATAGATGAGAGGTTGTTTGCAAAGTGGTTGGCTGTGATTTGAGATACTGATTGATCCCCCCTAGTCATTCTTAAAAAAGAGGGAAGAATCAAATTCCCTCTTTTTAAGGGGAATCTGAAAGTATTTGCTACATCATAAAGAAATTTTCCAACATTTATGACCTCCATCACAAAAATCAGCATTGTGATAGTGCAAGTAGTGTAAGTTTCATTCAATTATAAGCAACGGTGCTGTAACCAGATGAAAATACCAACAACTTCAATTATTATTATCATCACATTCAGGTTTTAGCAATGCCTAAAAGAAAAGAAACTCAATCTCTTATTTTATCCCTCCTAATTCCAATATTTTTTATTGGTGGTATGAGTTTTTGGATATTAAAAAGTTATGATTTCGGAAATTTGTATGACTCAATATCTACACCTAATAATTCCACATTACAACCTGAAACTAAATTTTAAAAAATAGTAGTTTTAATGGTGACTTATCATCTTTGCTTTTCAATTTTATTAGAGCATTAGATTACACTATCGTTAGCCAAAACTTACAATAGCTTAATCAGAAGCAAGCAAATGAAGATAATACAGAAGTGCTTGTGTAAAAGTTGGAAACTTTATTTACGTCGATTGTTATGTAAATTGTATTTTATTATTTACGCTAGGAAGACTCAGTTATGCAAAAGCCCAATGAGGGAAACAAAGAAAGCTTTCTCTACCCTCGCAGTCGCTACTACGGTTCAGTCAAACCAGAAAATTTAGTATTTAATGCCAATCTTCAAGAATTTGCTCAAAAAATTAGCTACATCGTCAATTTACAAACAGGCGGAAAACTCTCTTCTGAGGTTGCCTACGAACGCATTGAGACACTTTGGAAACAATTAGAATTTAGTAAGAAGGAATTAGGGATTAGTACCAGGGCGAACGCATCTTAATTGCTAATAAGAATTGGGAAGCAAATTCAAACATCTAGAATAAAGCCAATTGTCTTAGATAAATAGTGAATGTAAGTCAAAGGATAAA
>NZ_JACJQL010000149.1 GCF_014696625.1 Nostoc parmelioides FACHB-3921 | reverse complement strand
ATGAGTACGATGAGCGCCATTGCTGTCATGGATGGCATGAAAACTCGTAGCGAAGCGGGTGAATACAGACTAGAGCGTTTTATATTTAATTGCACCTAGCTACTTATTGAAATATATAATGACATAAATAATAATTTAATGATTTCTATGTCTAATAATGACGAAATTCTCGATAAACTACAAACCATAGTTTCTCAACTACAAGTTGTCCCTAGCAATCAAATCGATGTACCCCAACTAAAACAAATAGAAACGGATTTAGAAAGTATTTTACCGCAGCTTCAGTTTGAATTGACAGCCGCGAGAATGGATGGTAATTGGGTGGAAGCTAATGAGTTAAGGGAAGCGTATGAAGAGTGTGACAATGCACTTGATCGCGTCAGGGCGGCAATTATTAAATCTACAATAATTGGGATTAATCAAGAAAATTTAACTGAGATGCGGAGGATATTAGATGAAGTGAAAGCTGCTTCTAAAACGCAAAAAAAGATAAAGTTAATTGTTTCTTCACTGCGCTTGGTACGAAAGTTATTGAGATAATTGAGTTATTTAACATAAGTTTCATGACCTCTCCCCAACCCCTCTCCGACGCGGAGAGGGGCTTTGAGTCCTACTCCCAAGGGGCTGGGGGTTAGGTCTCAATACGGTTCAGTTAACGTTGTCAGCTTATCGATTTCAGAAGAACCAAGACTTGGGGGATTCTCCCCCAAACCCCCGATTGGGGGACGGTTGCGTCCCCCAAGCCCCCTCCAAAAAATAGATCTGTTTTATGTGTAGCAGTTAATTTATTTTCTTAACTGAACCGTATTGGGTTAGGTCTGTATTTAACTCAATTGCAAACCGCTATATTTCGATATGATTTATCACGAAAAAGATAAATTGAGCGTCTAACGCAAAGCCTCCACCCAACCTACATTGTTTTGCTACTAACCATTTTCCAAACGCGTCATTGTTATTTGCACTTTTTCTACTTGCTTTGGTGCAGGTAGATCATTGAAGATAACGATCGCCTGATGAAATGTCTCTCTACTTTGGTTAACTGCGCCTATCCTTTGATATGTCAAACCTAACTGGTAGTAGGCTTTGGCGAGATTGCATTTATCAGATACTTTGTTCATGTTGGCGATCGCCTCTAAATGTTTATCTATCGCCACTGTAAACTGTCCCTGTTCTCGATATAATGATGCTAAACAAGATGTAGCCCTTGCTTCTAAAAAACTAAACTGATTTTGACGACAATGGTTAATAGCTTGATGGCACATCGAGAAAGCATTGTCTATTAAACCCAAATTTTTATAAGTCAAGCTGAGAAATAGTAAACTTGTGCCTATACCCCAGGAAGTTAATCTGTCGTGAGATAGTCCCTCTTCCGCTTCTCGTAACATCAACTTTACGTTTTCATTATTGCCCACAGAAGAATCTAAATAAGCTAAACAACACAGAGAATAAACAACATATTGATAATAATTTTTGTCTATTGCTGCTAGATTCTTGACGTAGTAAAAAATCTCACTTGCTTTTTCAATTTCCCATAAATCTGTGTAACAAAGACCTAAATTGAAACTACTGGAAATTCTCTCTTGCAGAAAGTTATTTTTTTCAGCAATTTCATTAGACTTATAGTGGCATTCCAGGGCTGATTTGATATTGCCTATTTGGTGATAAGCTCTCCCCAATAAGTTATACAAAATATTCAAATGATAGTCGGAATGTAAATTATGAATGAGGGGATTAATTACAGAAATCAAGGTTTCTAACAAACCCAATCGATTAAATAAAACCCCTAAAGATATACTGTGATCCCATTTTTTGGGTCTACTGCGAATAATCACATCAGCAGCTTTTTCATAATCCCCAATTTCCATATAGTGATGATACGCTTCCAACGCCATCAAAGCATCTTGAGGATTTTCTACTTGAGTAACACTCTGATTCCAAAATTCCGCCGCCTTTTGGTTAGCAATTTGCCATTCACCGCTTTGTTTTAATCTGGCGATCGCCTCTGTACAAATCACCGGATGTAACCAATATTTTCCTTTACGAAACTCTATCAATAAACGGTCAGTTAGATATCTAATTACTCGCCTAGCTTGTTGTTCCGGCACATCCCAAAGTAAACATTGTAATCCCTGAACACTCACATGAGTAACATCTTGATAGCGATAACATCCCAACCGACACAGCAGCCGATATGCTTCACTGTCCATTTGTTCTAAACGGTCAAATTGACTAGCAACTAAATTTTTTAACTCTGGTTCAATCAATAAATCATACTGATTTTCTCGCCAATAAATGTCTGCATTGCCTTCAAAATCTGTAGTAATTGCGCCACTAATAATTTGCATAGCTTTGGCATTTCCACCAAAAGCTTTACACATTTCACTCAGTGCAGATAAATTAGATTTGATTTGACAACTAGTAAAAAACTTTTGCCAAGTAGATTCATCCAAACCTCCCAGGGGATAGAAAGTCACATCCACACCTGATTCATATAAACGCTCACGACTAGTAATCAAAGTGATAGATTTAATACTAGGGTCTGCTAATACCCGTAAAAGTTCCACATAGGAACGACGATAAGCAATAATCTGACCATTTCTATCTAAAGCAGACTCAAGATTATCAATTAAAACCCCTATCTTGCGCGTTTCATCCCGCAGCTTGCGCCGTAGCCTATCTAGATTAATCCCAAACTCCTTCCCTGGTTCCTCATTAAAATCAACTCTTAGCCATTCCTCAACCACACTCTCCACAGAAACGATATGTTGGCTTTCCTTAGCCATCCACAACTCTAGGAAATCAAAACCTTGAGTCTTAAAATACCGCCGTGCTAAGGTAGTTTTACCAACACCGCCTTCACCTTGGATGAGGATAACTTTCGCACCTCGGACAACATAGCTATCAAGTTCGGCTATTTCGCGATCGCGCCCCACAAAGTTATAATCCAGTTCTTGTGACTTGCCATTATTGACGACTGAATTTACAATAGGCGACATCTTTTGTAGTCGTTGAGATTGCCAAAATCTCTGCACCACTAAAGAAAAGTTTGACTTAGAGACTTTTTCCCCTAAGACGTTCGTCAGTATTTGCCACAATTCCGCGCCAACTGCTTTTAAATGCGCTTCCGTATAGCCACAAATATCAGCAATATTCTGATAAGTCTGTTTCCTATCCTCCCATAAATTACGTAGAATTATTCTCTGAGTTGTGCCTAGACGTTCCCCTGTTTTCCTATAAACCAAGCTATCCAAAAGCTCTAGAGCTTCTTCTGCACCCATCGATCGCCTGACTGTATCATTTGTGCTTAATTATAACCATATTTTCACGATTTCACTTTTGGTCACAATACTACAAGCTACTTTTTCCTACCCAATAGGAAATGAGATGTCTTACTTTATCCAACTGCAAAGTTTTTCAAACTGTATTATTCTTGTAATCAATACAGGCAAAGTTGAGTTAATTGTCAGGAGATACACGGTTGAGGAGAGATGTTAGTGAGCAAGCTGATAAGCTATTCTGCTTTTAAGTTGCATAATCCATCGTGATGGCTGTTGACCGTTAACAGTTAACTGTTAACAAACCTTATTAGTAGTTATGCAATTCAGGCGCGCATTAGCTTATTCTTGGTGTACTCATTAACACATATAGCTAAGTAAGTCTTCACACCCAGAGAAGATTTATCTCGGTAGATTCCTATAGATAAGCGGTAAACATTAACTAACTAGATTCTGTAGAGCGTGTAAATATCTATGTTACTCTCCACCCTACAGGAGTTATATCATGTTGAAAAATGAAGACACCCTACTAGTTCGTTTAGTTGCTAAGTTCTTGAAATACTTTTTGTTGATGCTGTTTGGAGTGGCGATCGCTTATGTGCTTTCCACAGCGTTAGGTGCGTTACACATCATTGATATACTGATTGCAGTACTGCAAACCGTGTTTATGCCCTTGGGAGTTATTCTCCTATGCTTAATCACAATCATGGTAATTTTTGAGTCTGTTCGTTAATGAAAGGGAGTAGGGAGTAGGGATTGGGGAGTAGGGAAACTAAGCCGCCCACGTTCGCGTAGCGTCTCGCAGAGAGGGGCGGGGTTTTAACCTACCTTGCAATACAAGGATTTTATCGCCCACAATTCCACTCGGCTTTAAACCTTTTTCGGGGCTAATTTCTTCCCCTACTCCCTACTCCCGCCCCGAAGGGGCAGTCAAGACCAAAAGAGTGCAAAACTTTTGCACTCTTAAATTCTTCCTGATCAACCATTCACCCGATTCAACACTCACGGACGGGCGTATTTCTGAACGCTTCCCTCTACCCACGGATTTTACTTCTTCCAAGGTAATTTAGTACCCATTTCCGTCCATGCAGAAAAAACAAGATAGATGATAAGAAAGCCCACACCGGCGAAAAAAGTTAATAATTCGTGATCCATAGAATAAGTTGCGATACTTTCCAGCTCTATTTTAGAAGAAACTGCATATTTCAATTATCTTGCCCATCATATATATATAGCCATAGTCAGATAGATTAGAACATCAAGCTAAGACAAAACCCTAACCATAAAAGACTTCGTAGTCTGTCAACAGTCAACCGTTAACAGTCAACAGCTATATTTCAAAAATCAAGTAAGAATCTTACAGACAACAAAAAAGTCCGCCTGAGCGGACTAGTACAGTGCGGCGTAAATAAGCAGACCATTAAATAGCCAAAACTTTGCCCTTATATGTCCACTTAAAAGGTTTAGCCATTGTTTGATTAAAGTAGTTGATAAA
>NZ_JACJQL010000148.1 GCF_014696625.1 Nostoc parmelioides FACHB-3921 | reverse complement strand
ACATATAGCATCTAATTTAGCTAGGCTGAGAACGTTTTGTAATACTGCTTACCCTGAAGCTGTTAAGAGTGTAGCAGATGAAACTATATGTTTTATTGAATGGACAGCAGCAGAAATTGAACCAGAATATGCCGAGGAATTGGTTAACATTCAAGTTCAACTAGCAAAATGGAAGATAAAGTTTGATAGTCTTTGGTCTGATGAGAGCGAACGCACGAATATGTCTGAGCAAGCTAGTGTTTGGTCAGGACGAGTATTAGATATGTCAGGGTTATTGTCCGAATCCATGTAATAAACCAAACCACGGAGAGTAATATCAAATCAGTCAACAGTTGCTATTCCCTGAGATGACAACTCTTTTTGTTTAGCTGTCTGCTTTTGCTCTCATATCCCGTTCGTAAGCGTCCGCTCTAAGCATTAATCTCAATGGCGGATTCTCCAGTTCAATCAATAGTGGTTAGTTGTTTTGTTTCTGAATCGCCAAGTCATGATTATTGCAGCGATTGCCAAACCAATAGCTAGTCCCCACCAAAGACCAATAGCTCCAGAACCCGACGAGATTCCGAAAGTGTAACCAGTGAATAGGCCAACACACCAATAAGCAAAAATACCAATCAACATCGGAATCCGAGTGTCTTTTAGTCCGCGTAATGCTCCTGCGGCAGTAACTTGTACACCGTCAACTATTTGAAAAATCGCCGCTACTCCTAGCAATTTCACGGCGAGGACAACTACATCTGCATTGTTTGGATCGTTGATGTCAATATAAAGAGAAATAATCGACTTTGGCACTAACCAGAATGTAATGCCTATTACACCCATAGATAGAGCAGCAATGGCAATGCCTACATATCCAGCCAGACGAGTGGCAAGGAGGTCATTTTGTCCAACTAACTGCCCAACACGTACTGTTATCGCTAAAGAAACGCCTAGTGCAATCTGGAATGACATCGAAATTGTTTGTAAAGCGATTTGATGGGCAGCAAGAGCGTTTGTTCCTAATTGTCCTATTAAGAAAGTAACGACTGTGAACAGTCCTGCTTCCACTGCAATCAGTCCTCCAATGGGCAATCCAACCTGAAAAATCTCGCCGATGACACGGCGATGCTCTAGGGGAAAAGCTTCGTGAGGCGAAGGTCGAAAAATACTGTAAACTGCAAAATGAGGCTGATTATATATATAAACTGCCAAAGCAATAAACATACTCCAAATTGAGAGTGTGCTTGCCCAACCGATACCAGCTAAACCTAGCGCAGGAAATCCCAATTTACCAAACATCAGCACATAATTAGCTGTGATGTTGAGCAGAGTACCCAAAACTACAGTCACCATCACTAATTGCGGTTGCAATAGAGCAGAAAGAAAGCTTTTAAGTACTGCAAAGCCCAAACCAGGAATAAAACCCAGTGCGATCGCTCTTAAATAAATCTCTGTTAATGCTACTGTGTGAGCATCCTGTCCTAGTAGAAGTAATAAAGCACCTCCATTGTAAAGTAGTAGTGTAATTGGTATTCCTAATGCCAGAGATATTCCAAGTCCAAGCCGGACAATTGTGCCAACTTTTTCTTTATTTCCGGCTCCGTATGCTTGGGCAGCTAACGGGCTGACAGCAGAAACGATACCAGTAACAATCAACAGACAGAAACTAAAGAGAACAGCTCCCAAACCTCCAGATGCAAGGGTTTGACTTCCTAGCCAGCCCATCATTACCGTATCCACAAAAGCGGTTGCAGATTGAGCTAATTGTGCTGCTGCTAAAGGTACGGCTAACACGAGACATTTTTTAACTTCAGAAAACATATACAGATTTGTTACCCGATGTAAAGAACAAAGGGTTTTTCAAAAACTAACCCCATCTAGACGTATCGTTATTCGTTCGTCTTGCGCTCTCACCAAATTGGACATAATTATCGACGTGACAATTAAAATGTCAAGTAATAATACCCAAGTGATCCTATTCCATGTTAATTTACCAAAGCGAATTGTGGTTACTTTTTTAAATATGCACTTCACAGTTGTAATACCCTTACCAGTAAACCGTTTGCCATAAACCAAAAATTACAATTTTGCTGATTAAATGTTTATAAATTATTGTTATTGCTTAAAAAATAAGCATAAGAATGATATTTGTCTTCATGCTTGAGAAACAATTCATTACGGTAAAAAACCAGCCTTTTAACTCTTGGCAAGATGACTTTAATATTGATTACTTAATGAATCTAGATTTGCCTCTGGTGAATAATGCTTTCTAGCTAACAGTTGTGCAACCATCTCTGCACGAGAGGAAACCTCAAGCTTACGAAACATTCGCTTTAAAGCTTGCTTGACGGAATTTTCAGTAATCCAAAGCTGATGCCCAATTTCTGCATTAGTTAGCCCTGAAGCAACTAATTGAGCAATTTGCAACTCACGAGGTGTTAAGCGTTGGCGTAGCCCGCCACAGGCATCGCTTTGAAAAGGATAGTACTGCGACTTTGTTGTGACAGTGAATTGTGAATCAACTGTTGCAGCCCAAACAGATAGGTGCAAGCAAATAGAACTCAAATCGGTGAGATTTTGTGTATCAAAGGCAGGCATTGACTTTTCACGGGTACAACCCACTACGCCGACTAATTGATGGCGGTTAATTATTGGCCCCGCCATGACGTGCCAATGATCTCGGCGAGGGCAAATGATGTTCCAAGCCTTTGGTGACATCACCAATGCTTCGTGAACAGGCGCATGACGCTCTACCAAATAACGCGCTATGGGATTGTGTTCAATCGATAATGCAATTTTGAGAATTTTCTGAAGATTTTTATTAGTAGTGAAGGATAATTGCTCGAAGAAAAAGATGGAATACCTTTTTGCCGCAAAATACTCACCAATTTGTGGCACAACTTGTAATCGTAGTTCATGCTCACTAGGGGCTTGGTTGATGGTTTCAAAAATCAGCTTTAGGGGAATTGTCATGAGTAAATTTGACTCAAGTGTACTCTTTCGAGGTCTAGGAGCATTGCAGGACAGAGACTATATTAACTTTAATCTCAATTCAATTTTGAGATAAGAAGTAATCAAGAAATTCTACACGCATTGTATAGCAAGCTTTATGCTCTACCCATCAGCAGAATGAAAAAATTTAAGAGGAACCAATGAGACAAGACGCAATTTTTAGCCCCTTTTTTGCATCAATGTTTTTAACATTTCTGGTCTGGGTGTATATGTACATTCGTCGTATTAGTTTCATCACAACTAGAAAGCTTAAACCCCAAGACCTAGCTGTACCTAATACACTGGCACAAATTTCACCCCCAAGTGTATTTAATCCATCTGATAATCTGAAAAACCTGTTTGAGATTCCGGTACTTTTTTATGCGCTTTTACTTTATTTGTTTATCACGCAGCAGGTGGATACAGTCTATGTGAATGCTGCGTGGATTTTCGTTTTGTTTCGTGTCTTGCATAGTGTGGTTCATTGCACATTCAATCTCGTTATACTTCGGTTCTACCTCTACCTACTTGCCACTCTTGCAGTATGGTTCATCGCGTTTCGTGCAGCTTTTATTCACTTTAGTATGTAAAGGGTGCAACTACCCAACAGCCACTAAATCGGTGAGGTATGCCAAATCTTAGCCAAAGACAATGGCGATCACAGGGGGAAAGCCCTTTACAACTTCTTAAAGTATCTAGCAACTGGGAACAATTCAAAACCCAGTTTTTCATAGGTACAGCGTGCTGGTGCATGACCAGAGTCGCCTCCGGTTTCGACCATAGCAATAGACATTCCCGCCGCTTTCATCCAATTAAGAGCGAACTCGATGAGCGCGGCTCCAATGCCTTGACGTTGATAATCAGGATCAACAGCAATCATGTAGATTTCTCCCATACTACTGTCTGCATGGAGTTTCACGGCTATAAAGCCCACAGCTAAACTAGAAATGATGGCAACCCACACCTTCATGTCTGCTGTAGTACAGACGGACTCGACAGCACTAAGCTGGCTAAGTTGCCAACCATCAGGATAGAATGATCGGTACACATCAATATCCATTGCGTTTTGAATCGAATCGAAGACCGGACTCCACGCCCGAAGTGAAAGACTTTTGATGGTATCAAGTTGACTATCTTGGTATGGTTCAATTCGCATAGAATGTTATGTATATACAATATATTACATATATAATACGATAAATCCTTTTGTTTTGTTTGCATTGTAAGCTTTGGAAGCTGATAGGTTCTAAAATTTACACAAGGTAAGCGAAGCAACTAACGAAACAACAGCAATGCTTGACTTAAGCAAAATACAATTAATTGCTCAATCTTATTCTCCCCAAGAACTTTTTGCTGCGTTGGTTTGGCAGCGTCAGTTTAATCGATTTAACGGAGAACAGGTGATAACTGACCTTGCTTCGCGCACAGATTTATGGGCAAGCTTTCTGTTCACAAAACCAATCTTTGCACCAGATGAAAACGGGTTAAGTTTTAGTGGTGTAATTGATACCCTTTTGGCAATGGCAAATTATCGGCCAATGTCTGAAACTAGTATTATTCACTTTGTAGCTTATCCAGCTGATACTTTATACATTCTTACCCAAAACGAAGACACAAAAGTATCTCAACTTTTGGACTTAGGAAAAAAGTGGCAAGCTGATTCAGTAGAAGTAACTGATGGTACAAATGAAGAGTATGCTTTTGGACTTCAGCGCCGATTGAAAACTCGATTAGAAGGGGGGTTGCTAGGTGAAAATGTTCAACAAGATAGCGATGCTGTGATAATTACATATTAGACTTGTCTACAAAAGATAAAAAGCTTACTGTGAAGGGATTATAGGAGATATAACTGAGATAAGATAGTTATCATTGCTGAACGTAAAAATCACGGTTTAAGGAT
>NZ_JACJQL010000147.1 GCF_014696625.1 Nostoc parmelioides FACHB-3921 | reverse complement strand
GTCAAGGAGTATTTGCAATTTCAAGATGCAACTAGCCCAAGTCAATTACCTATTAGTAAGGTGGATGCTCTCGTCAAAAATATGTGTCTCGCTTGGTCTGCTAATTACATTGGAGATTCAAATCAAGCTGAGTTTTTGTATGAACAACAAGTGCTAAATGCTGTTGCTAATGGGGCTGATGAATTGACAGCAATTAGCGAATGGATGCAACAGGTGCAAGGGGCTAACGCTGGGATGGCTTAGGGACATTTATAGGAGTCATGAATCAGAGTGTTTCTGGCTCCTATTCCCATTTATTAATTACACACGAGTCAACCATGAAAATCATCATTACTGTCGTTGAGCAAATTATAAGTGAAGCTCACGTTAATATTCCCGATGGATTAACCCAAGAAGTAATCAAGGAAGAAATAGTCGCTAGATACAACTCTGGTCAAATGGCAACTGATTTCAATATTGCTCAAGTCGATTTTGTATCCATCAGCGCAAAGATTTTAAAAACTGAATCCAAAGAATTTGAGGCAACTGTATGACTAAGAATTTTACTAATTCAGAAAATTGCAACTGTCATCAAATTGCTAATGTTCTCCACTTGAATTTATCAACAGTCCGTCTTTGGATAAACCGGGGCTGGCTTAAAGCTAACAAGCGCAGTCCAAAATACTACGAAATCGGGATGACCCATCTCAAGCAGTTTTTAGAGAACCCACCGCAGCAAATCAAAAAACGCATTGCCAGTCTGGATACCGCAGCTATCAATCATCTTCTGAAGGGGAAAGCGTAAATGGAAGCTATCACTGAACTAGAAAAATGCTGGTATCTCTCGCCACCTTGGGGTCAAGAAATTCCCCCAGTTGAAATCAATTTATCTGAAAAAGTCTATCTAAAGACCAACAGAACATTTGGCTACTGCTTAGGAGTGCAGTGGTATGGCGATTGCTGGAATTACATTATCGAGATCAAAAATGATTTTAAATACGCCACAAAACATCAAATTATTGCCACCGGTAATATACAACCCAGCACTGTGAAAAAACCTGCTTTCGTGTTGGGAGAGCGCGTACTGTTGCAATTTGGCGATCGCGGCACAAAACAACGGTTAATTTTGGGGATTGAGTTAATCGAAAAGTCCTGGTTTTATCTGGTGGAGTTGGCATCACCTAGTTTTTCTGCATCATCCACTATGACCAATCGCTTTTCTTTGGTGCGAGAAGAAGACTTGGTACGGGTGAAGGTCTGAATTTCTCCACCAGCCTCAACAACTTTTCAATCGTTAGCACAATCGCACAACTAAAACTATGTCACAAACAGAACTTGCACAAATCATAGAACAGATAAAACAAGAGATTGAAGTTGACGCATCTGGTAAAGCCAAAGCCAGTGTTAGAGCCACTGCAAGATTAGCTGGGGTAGATGAAAAAGCAATCCGCAACACTCTAGATACTGCGGAATTAAAGCCATCAAAATTAGCCCTAATGCTTATGGAGCATGGTTTTCAATCTGCGGAACTACTAACATGGAAAACTTGCGGCATCCCAGACATAGCGATCGCCCTCATTTTGGAGTACTACGGTTTTGAGGCTGCCAGATATTGTACTAAACAAGCAAGACTTGTATGCCGTTCATTTAACACTATCGGTATTCGGGCTTGGATTCAAGAAAAGTTGGGTTGGACAAAACCCGTAGCAGCTAATGAAACCGCTATGACCCAAATTCAACTACTGGCAGCAATTGCCCAACAGATGGCCGAACAGGAACAGCGTTTGCTAGAGCAGGAACAGCGTCAACATGAAATACTGTACCGAATCAAAGCTGTGGAAGTCGAGCAGGACAGGTTCAATACACCGTGTGGTCACAAGTACAGTATCGTGGGTTTTGCTAATCTTCAGGGTTTAGAGATATCAGTCAAAGAAGCTGGTGCTAAAGGACGTAAAGCTAGTGCATTATGCCGCAAAAAAGGGATTGAGATAGAGCGTATTCGTGATCCACGTTTCGGCAGAGTTGGACTATACCCCGAAAGCATTTTGATTGAAGTTTTCTCTGCGGGTCAACATCCAAGTGCAAAAATTTCCGGCAAGAACATTTCCCCCGAACAGTAAAAAGCAACCGCACAAGAATCGGCGATCGCGGAGAAAGAAAATAGGTTACTTACAGATTGATCGTCAGGATTTTTTTCTTGCTTTTTTTGTCGCTCAACACGACTGTATTGTAGGGTAATGTATCCGTTCCCAGAGGAATTGGCAGCCTAAAACTGGGGCTTTTATGATCGAGTTCGCCTAAATCAATGCTTTTTCTTATATCACCATCTGTTGCAAGATTTGCGGTAAGTTCGCCTTTATAATTTTCAATTAAAAAGTCTCTAAAGAAAACGACTTCCCCAGCATCAGGATCTATACCAAGGATGACCGTACCGCTAAAAGTTGCACCTTTTCGTTCTTCATCAACCGTTGCCATTGTGATTTCCGAGGAGTCTTGACCGGACATATCTGCCATAAACTTTTTCCTCTTGCGAATTCTCAACAATTGAAAATGATTTTACAAGAGCGCTATGGGCGATCGCAAAACTCTCAGGACGTATTTCTGCATCGGTCTTGCAAATGTATAACCAAGTTACGGGAGTTGACCCTGCCATTGCATCCATAAGTCTTGGTGCAGTACGCAAATTTCAGATTAAGCCAATCTCTGGCAGACCCACGGATTTCTGGTTGGAACACGGCAGCCTACTTTTGATGCACCCTGGCTGCCAATCTACGCATCTGCACCAACTACCGAAGACAAATAAGATTGTTGGCACTCGTATCAATCTTACCTTTCGTCCACATACAGGCGGTAAAAGATAAGACCAAAAAATCCTAAACGGAGGTTTACTGCATCAGCCTAATGATAGACACTTATCAAGTTGTATGAGGGTTAATTGATTGGTTAATAAGAAATCAGAATCTCTCAAAGCATTCTCTCACAATACTTTCTGGCTTTAAAACCCTAATTTATGAGAATACTTGCCGATGGTTAGATTGTTTAAATCTGCACTACAGGTTATATTATCTCGAAATATTAGTACATGAGTACTGTCAAAGATTTACCTCTCATTCATACACCTTCGATATTCATCACACACTTGGGAACTGCTGATTTAACGCTTTTATCAATCTAATGACTGTTTTTTGGACTTTTTTAAGCGGTATAGAGTAATACCGCTTAGTTTCCTATGCACTTACGGAGGAACTATGCACGCGAACACGACTAATCTTGAACCACATCATCTGCAAGAATGGCTTAATAGTGGCGTTGACGAAGAATTGATTGCCCTGAATGTAAAGTCGCTTTACGGTACAGTACCATACGAATACTTGCTCTACAGCGATAAAATCTCACGCCGTAACGACGGACGACTTCGTGATAGGGATTTGAAGAAGTACCAGCATATTGAACTCGGTGGCTGGTGGTGCGGTGGCATCGACCCCCTCAACGAGTACACCCTGATGATGTGGGGCTGTTTCAAACCCGACAAGCCCCGACGAGATCCGCAGAAAATCCACAAACACATCAAATATGAGCATCCTTATAGAGAACAAATACGAGCCTTCTTTTTGAACGTCACAAAGAAGATTTGGGCTAGAGTCTCCAATCGTTCTGGTATCCCCATCACTGATGAAGATTTGATGCACCCTTGGGGATTCTGGCATTGGGTTTGGAAGAACAATGTACCAGTCATTATCGTAGAGGGAGCCAAAAAAGCTGCTTGTTTGTTGAGTGCGGGTTATGCGGCGATCGCCATCCCTGGAGTCAACGCAGGGTATCGCACACCTTATGATGAATACGGGACTGCCACTGGTAAAGCATCGTTAATTCCAGAACTAAAGCATTTCGCCACCCCAGGCAGACAAATCAATATCTGCTTTGACCACGACAGCAAACCCGAAACAGTCCAACGAGTCAGAACTGCTATCAGCCGCATGGGTCGGTTGTTTGTGGGCGAAGGCTGTGAGTTACGGATCATTGACCTCCCTGGCCCAGACAAAGGTGTTGATGATTTTGTCGTCGCGCAAGGTCAAGCGGCATTTCATGCACTCTACAATACAGCAGAGGCTTTAACTTTATGGGAAATCAAATTATTCACTTTATTAACCTATCCTCCAGCGATCGCAATGAACCAACGGTTCTTAGGTGAGTTGATTGCACCTGTTGGCGAAAAGTTGATTGTTCTCAAAGCACCCAAAGGGACAGGTAAAACCGAATGGTTGACTCATGAGGTGGCTAAAGCTCATGACCAACGGCGGCGCGTGCTTATCATCACCCACCGCATTCAATTGGGTGAGGCACTGTGCGATCGTTTTGGTGTTGATTACGTTAGTGAACTCTACACATCTGACACCGGGGGTTTATTCGGCTTCGGTGTATGCGTGGACTCGTTGCACAAAGACAGTCAAGCTCGGTTTGACCCTAACGACTGGTCAAACGATGTCGTCATTATAGATGAGTGCGATCAAGTGTTCTGGCATTTGCTCAACTCCACCACAGACGTGCAAAAGCGCCGTGTGTCAATTCTTCGCAACTTTAAGCAGTTGGTACAGAATGTCTTGGGTAGCGAACACGGTAAAATTTACCTTTCTTCTGCCGACGTGTCAGATACAGATGTCAAGTACATTTTGTCTCTGGCTGGAGAATATCAAGTTAACCCGTTTGTGATCGTCAACAATTACCAGTCGGTGTCTGGCAAATGTTACAACTATTCTGGTAGCAACCCCAAGAATTTAATCGCGGCGTTAGACAAGGCGATTGAGAAAGGGGGACACCATTTATCTAGTTCCGTGAGAAGACTCCCGCCACACCTGAACGGTTGGCGGTGAGATGAATCGCGGGTCAAAAACGCAACACCTTCTGACCAAAATTAAGCGTAAGCGA
>NZ_JACJQL010000146.1 GCF_014696625.1 Nostoc parmelioides FACHB-3921 | reverse complement strand
CTCATCTCTCCATTGGCGAGCGCCTGGCTCATGCCGTTCTCCGCTCTCTGGCATTAAAAGCTGTAGCCCTTATTCTGCATAGCTTAGAGCTTTTCTTAGTGCCATTCGGTTAAATCCTATGACTTAATTATTTTTGAAAACCTGAACATTAAGGGACTGGCTAGAACACGATTAGCTAAGTCAATACTAGATGTTGCCTGGGGTGCATTCCTTCAAATCATGCAAGCAGTAGCGGTAAGACGCGGCAAGCATACAAGGGGAGTTGACCCTAGAGGAACAAGCATTAATTGTTCTAGCTGTGGTCAAAGGGTTGAAAAAACTTTGGCAATTCGTGTTCATAGTTGTTCTTGTGGATTGGTCATTGACCGAGACTGGAACAGTGCGCTTAATCTTCTAAAAATTGGGTCGGTTGGACTACCGATTCCTGGTTGTGGAGGCTTAGGGGTAGCCCCGCCCGTGAAGCAGCAAGTCTCATTTGTGAATTTGAGATGCTCCCGCTACACTGCTTGCAGTTAGCGGTGAGAGTTGTCACCTCTATCTGAACTCAACTTAAAAAATTTCCTCAGTGCGGAGATACAAATAATGATCTGCTGTTGTTAAGCGTGGTATTGGTTGCAAAACCACTAATAAACAATGCCCATCTTTTAATGATTGAATCGCTAAACTGACAACAAGAAAATTTAACAGCCAATGTCTATCAGAATCAATGTTAACAACAACAGATAACTTCATTTCCACAGACAAGGTGTAGCTGTCAAGCAGTTTCTCTAGGTGTACTGTTTTGAGTACGTCGAGGTAGTTTTTCCCGTCTAACTCTGGGTAGCCTTGTTTGATAATGTTTTCCAGCACCCTAATTCTGTATTTGCCAGCTTTCAGTAGTGGGATATGGATTTGAGCCGATGCTTTGCTCAATGGTGGTGAGGGAGGTGAAGTGTGTGGTAATGGGAAGAGTGGTGTTATTGGTGTTGCCGATGATGTTGGTGGTGCAGGAGTTGGCGTTGGCAACACTCTTGGGGTTGGAGATGGCGCTGGTAGCCCAGTTGTTTTTAAGAGCGTTATCGCAATGTCTCTACCAAATGCGTTTTTAAAAGCTGTGTCGAGTATAGTTAATCTCGTTTTGATTTTGTCGTACCAAGCTGGCTTGCAGTATATAGAAGCAGATTCACCATCAAAACTAGCTAAATGGCACATTTGCCCAATTAATACACGATGAGAACCTTGGGGAATATGATGCAAACATCGCTCCCATATCTGAGTCAGGTCATACTGTGGGTTTGGCTGTTTTGGTGGTGCTGGTGGTACTGGTCGTTGAGGTGCTAGCGGTAAGCAAGGTGGTATTGGCCAACTGAGATAACTTTCTGCATCAGACAGAGAATTGAACTCGGCAACTTTTTGAAAGATTTTGTAACATCCTCCTTCAAATTGCACTATGTACCCTTTTTCGGCAGCAATTTTTTTGAGTTTAGCCAGGGTTAATCTATTCATGAAACGTTATTTATTTATTACCAACAGCTTAAGCAGCGTAAATTTATATTTTAACTAAAAGCTTTATAGACATAGCCAAAGCTTGACTACATTAAGTATTTATCAGTGCAGAATCGTTTGGAAGAACAGGTAATAAGTATTGCTAGAATATAATTGAGAAGTTCAATATCCTGTGCAGCGCGGTTTTTATACAGTGATGCGACTGTTCCACTGCGCTTTGGTGATACGCCAATTTACTTCACTCCAACCTCGTTCGGACATCCATTTGGAACCCGGACGAATAGTAACTACTTCTGCTCCGCTCCACTTTGCCAACCGAGCGATCCGCACATTTGCACTGACTGTGGAACCAGAGATTACATCTAGCTTTAGTTCCCTGAATCCGAAGTCAAGCAGGGCGCTTCCAACCTCGATCGCATAAGCATATCGTCCCCAATAATCTGGTGCAAGTTCAATTCCCAGTTCCATTTCACCTGCATCAAACCCTCTTCCCCTCAGTCCGCAGCAGCCAACAAGTGCGTAAGGTTCACGCCGTTGAACAATCGCCAGTTGGTAATTAAGTCGAGGCTGCTCACAAGCCCATGTGCAAAATGTTTCAAACAAACGTGCTGAATTTTTGGGACTAGCTTGCTTAGATTCATAAAATTTCTGACTGCGTGGATCGGCTTGATAGTTTAAAAATGGCAATCGATCTAATTCAACGAAATCACGCAGCAAAAATCTCTTGGTTACTATTTCCATATCAATATTTATAAACATCTTAGACAAAAATTTGTCTAATATCATACGATTGGCTTTCAACAAACAATCAGCCCAAATAGTTAAAGTAACTAACGTCCAGACTCAAATAAGTGTCACCTTGAACAATAGCAATTAGTTCATTTTGACCGCCATCAGGGATAGTCAGATAAATGCCGATGCCGGATGGTAAGCCATCACCAGATAATATGGTTAGTTCTAGAAACATCATATCAACTAAAAAGTAAAGATTAAAGTATCTAACCGCAATTATGCGTACTTACTTCAAATAACTAATTAACAAGAGTAGTGAGAACACGGTTTTATCAAGTTGTGCTTTTCGGTAAAACTACACTATACAAGCGATAAAGGTGCATATATGGCTGATTTTACTATATTCGACATCCGCATAAACCAGCAGTTAAATATTCAATCTTTAGAAAAGCCAGTATCAGCAATAGAAGAAGAATTAGTATTGTTAGCAGAAAAATTAACCCAAGTAGCGATTCCGGTGGAAGTATTGTTAGGAATACTGAAGATTGCTAATTATGATAAGAAAGCAGCCTTTGACTATGCTGACCAATATTTAGCTAAATCCAAGAATCCCAGGCGGATTGTGTTAAAGTCTCGTAGTAAGTCTTGTCTGAAGTGGAGTTTGACAAGAATGCTAAACTAAGAAATATCGATTATTCCAAATAAATTTAACCGTTCTGAATAAGACCAGAGGCAAATACTTGTTGTGCTGTTAACTGTAAATTGGGAAAAACTAAAGAAACTAACTGCTCATTATTTTGAAACAGTTGCCGATTATACTCATCTTCTACTAGAGTACAAATTGTAATTGTTGGTTGTTTAGGTTTACCAATATATTCTCTTCCACCAATACCCAAATAATCAATAATCCAATATTCACTCACTCCTAGCAAAGCATAATCTTCAGCTTTGCGTGCGTAATCATTTTGCCAATTTGTACTGACAACCTCAGCTATTAATTTAATCGATTTCCCTGATGTAATTACAGGCTCTTGTTGCCATAATGGTTCATTAGTTAGTTGCCTTTGATCTAAGATAATCACATCAGGGCGAAAGGCTGTGTTTGTACTTAACAATTTAATTAAGCATCGATGAGGAATAAAATAAGATAATTCCTGACGATCTATTTCTACATTTAACTTTCGCCCAACAAAGGCTAAGACTTGCTCATGCGGCCCAGTAGGTTCCATTTCAACTAATTCACCATCAATTAGCTCATGGCGATCACTATCCCCATATTGGGTAATAAATTCATCAACAGCCAAAAGTTTTGAAGCAAATTGAACCATTGTGATGTCATTGCTATGAGCGGATTGACTTTATTTTAGCGTTACGAGGAATGTTTATCTGGAAAAATTAGGCAGATAACTTCGGTCATTAACGAATGGCACTAAGAAAACGTGGAACTCTTGCTGTGACTGGGTGTAGGGGAGAGAGTTGATTTATACGTATTATTATTTGATTTTAGTTCTTTCCCTTACTCCCCTACACCCTAAAAGCAAGCTATATTAAGGGTTTGCGCTTAACTTAGTGCCATTCGGTCATTAACCATCAAACTTGTATCTCAAAGGTGAATCCTTGAGTAATTTTTCAATTCCCACACGTACTAGATGGGCTTGAGTCCCTTCTAATTTCAACTCGCTGTGGATAAATTCATCGAGTGAGGATGCAGTAGTACGTTCCAAAAGTGCTAGTACCCGTTGAGATTGACTTTGGGATGCAGAAGAAGCAGGGGGGCAGGGTGCAGGGTGCAGAGGGGAAAGATTCTCCCCCTTGCTCCCCGCTCCCTGCTCCTTGTCCTCTTCTATCCGAGAATCTTTTGGTGTATCCAGAAATTTCTTATTGTCCCGGTCGTAGCCAGAGAAGTTTTGTAGCAACTGCATAGGAAACCATTCGTTCACCCCACCGTAATACACCGCTCGACCCACAGGCGATGATGCCGCAATCTCCATGACTTGCGTTGATGTAATTTTGCGATCGCTCGGAATCAGTTGAGTGGAAATCATGGCGTTATAAGCCGGCACATTATCAGGATGAACTAGCGCTACAGAAGTTAGTTGCGATCGCAGTCCGCCAGAAATACCCAAGTCGTCAGTGTGGGGATTTTGTACAACAATCCAGAAGTGCCAACCAGAACTATCACCACAAGAACAGTAGGAAATAATTTTGTCCTTGAGCCAACCAATTTCATTCTTAGCGTTCTTGAATTTGGAACAAACCGCCGTACCTTCATCCAGAATGATCAGCTTAGGGCCGGTAATCAGTTGAAACTCGGCAAAACAGTCTTTGACCCACTTGACAGCCTCGGCGGGTGACATTTCCAGAATCTTGGCACGTTTTAAAGTGTCAACGCGACCTTTAAAATAACCAGTTTCTTTCTCATCACCTTTGGGGTCAATGTAAAAGATGTGTATGCCTCTATGCAGTCTCTTGATAGCATCAATGGCATTGCTAATGGTGATGCCCTTGCCAGAACCAGGGACACCAACCCACAGCATATTCGTCACTTTCTTAGCAATATGCCCAATGAGGTCATACTGTCGTTGAGGTTTACTGGCGTAGGTGGAGATTTCGGTGTTAACAGAGGGAGGTAGGGTAGGGGAAGTAGGGGAGGCAAGGGGGGCAGGGGAAGCAGGGGAGGCAGGGGAGGAAATGTTAGTAAATTCTTCCATAGCTCCCCCTGCTCCCAATTCTCCCCCTGCTCCCCCTGCTCTAATACTGGGTAATTCAACAAACCTTGCAGGCGGGATACCAAGATTTTGGGGTTTAATAGCTTCTTGAATAACTGTTACTTGTTGGTAATTTACTCGTGGGTCAATTGTCACTTGCGCTAAGGTGATTTCTAGGAAAGAATTTACCAATAGAGGTAGAATGTAGCCTTGATGCAAAACAAGCAGGAGCAAGCATTTGGATAGGTTAGCCACAGCAAGCGCAGCCAAA
>NZ_JACJQL010000145.1 GCF_014696625.1 Nostoc parmelioides FACHB-3921 | reverse complement strand
CAAGATTTAGGCGTAGTCAAAGCCCTACGAAAACCAGTCTTCAAGCTGGATCTATCCCCTTTTCCTGCACCCTCTTGACAAATGTGCAATTACTTTAACCTCTCACGGATGCTACACTACTAAGGCAGCCCATAATCCAATACAGTTCAGTTAAGGCTAACAACTTATCCCTCTTTTGTTACTTTAGGGAAATAAAAAACGACAAGAGATTCAACTGGCGAGAGGGAAACTGACAGGAGAAGCACGAAAGTCATTCATGAAGTCGATTAATTTTAAAAAGCCACTTTTCATACCAGGAATATTAAATACTATAAGCCAAGGCTGAATTAAACAGTAAAAAATATATGGTTGAATAATTAATCTCAGGTTATTCAAGGTACTCTTCCATGTTGTACCTGATTCCCACTGGGAATTTTGACTATGTTGAGAAATATGAGAGTCATTTGATGACAATACGAATGATGTAGATGTTAGGTTTGATTGCTCAGAAAGCTGAAAGTAAGTAGCCTGAATGCTAACGAGTAAGTAAGCACTGAAGATGATTTCCCACCAGCGTTCAATACTTTGATAATCAGTTAAGCGAAAATCAGCCCATCCCAGTTCATTTTTAACTTGTTTAAAACCATATTCAATCCAATTTCTTAAGCTATAAAGTTGTGCAACATTTACTGATAAATCAGTTGATAAATTAGTCATGATATACCAGCTTTCATCTCCCGTAGGTTCGGGTGTATTAATCTTACTGATTTGGTAATATCTAGTGCGGCGACGTTTACCAAAAATAATTTCTCTCAAGTAACGAGTTTCAGTTTGACGATGTGAAAGCTTTTGCTCATAAGCTTTCCAACGATTATAACGTTTTCGGCTTCCTGGGGGCATCAACACTCCATGATTGGAGCGAATTGCCACAATAAACTCTAGTTCTAATTTTTCTAAACATCTAACTACATCTCCGCTCTCACCATATAAGCTATCTGCTAACACTAGTTTAATTTTGAAACCCCATGCTTTCAACTCTTGAATAATCTCTACCGCTATTTGGGGCTTACTCTTATATTTATCGCCCTCTTTTAAGCGATTTTTCGGTTTAAATATTTGGAACATTAGGGGATAAGTAATCCCATCTACTATACCGTAAGCATTTACAGATACTATTCCATTCTCAGTCTTTCCTAAATTTCCAATATATTGACTAGTCACATAATCTGTGGCTTTTCCCTTTTTCTTATCTCCTGTTTCGTCAATACATAAAATTATTTCTCTCTCACCAATCAACGTTTTTATCAACCACAGTCTAATTTCTCTTAATTTTTTGACATCCCATAGTGCATCTCTCAAAAAATGATGTAGTTTTTGGCTATCTTTTAACCCTGCTGTTTTAGCTATTTCTGGTAGGGTTTTTCGCTTAATTTCTGAAAGTATGCCCAAATGTAAGAATTTGAATGCTTCAAAATGCCTCACTTCTTCAAACAATGAATAATAGTGTTGGCAATAGTTATCTATGAATGCCACTGTGCTTACTGGCTGTCTACGCGGCGTAACCATCCCTCTTACTTACTGTTTACGGTTTTCTTTCTAATTATACTTTCCCCGTAGTAACAAAAGAGGGATAACTACTCCATGTATTTTCTAGCAAAAACATAAATTTAGCTAGCACATACACTAATACGTGAGTTAAAAAGGATGAATCTGAATTATCTTCAGTTCTAATCGGGTATTTCCTGATTATGTATCTTTGTCAACAAAAAAGCGGGAATTGCTATCCAACTTGAGTAACTAATATGTTCAACGCTACAGAAATTTTAATTGATGCTTTTGTGAACCAAATTCGAGAAGGTTACACTCGGACTTATGGTTGTTTAAAGAATGATTACCAAGACATCATAGCTTGGGCTGGTAGCATGGCTTTGGAAAACATTGCCAATAGTGATGCTCTTTATCACAATGTTGAACATTCAGTATTAGTTACTCTTGTAGGACAAGAAATTTTGCGTGGTAAACACATCCGCGAAGGTGGCGTTTCTAGCGAAGACTGGTTACACTTTATCATTTCTTTGGTGTGTCATGATATCGGCTATGTCAAAGGAGTCTGCCGACAAGACCAAGAACACGCAGGATTATATGCTACTGGTGATAATGGCAGAATGATTTCTCTGTCGCCTGGGGCTTCTGATGCTAGTCTGACACCTTATCATGTCGATAGAGCTAAACTATTTATTGATGAGCGTTTTGGCGGTCATAAACTGATAGATGCTGAGGTAATTAAAAGCAATATTGAATGGACTCGTTTTCCTGTACCCACAGCAGAAGACCATCAAGAAACAACTAATTTTGCGGGATTAGTGCGTGCTGCTGATTTGATTGGGCAATTAAGCGACCCGCGTTATTTGAAAAAAATTACATCTTTATTCTATGAATTTGAAGAAACTGGCATCAATAAAGTTTTAGGCTATGAAACACCAGCCGATTTACGCAAAAACTATGCCAAGTTTTACTGGAATGGTGTTCATCCTTATATTAAAGATGGTTTACGCTATCTATCTCTGACACAGCAAGGTAAACAAATTATGGCTAATCTTTACTCGAATGTGTTTGTGGTAGAACATGAAAGAACTCAAGAGGAACATCTCTACCTAGTTGAACAACTCCATGCTTAGATGATAGTCATTGGTCATTGGTCATTGACAACCGACCACTGATCACTGACACCAGACAAAAGGCAAATAAATTATGAATTGGTGGCAAAGACTTCAGAAAAATCCTTTAGCGCAATTTGGGGCTATTTTACTTTTAATATTTTATTTGGCGGTGATTGCGGCTGATTTTATCGCTCCATACGACCCTTACACTTCTCAACCGAATGGTTCCCTGTTACCGCCAACTAAGATTTATTGGGTTTCAAAAACATCAGGTAAGTTTATCGGCCCCCATGTTTATCCCACAACACAAGGCAATACAGATTTAGAAACAGGCGATCGCCAACTCATTGTAGACGACAAGAAGCCCTCACCTGTGCGTTTCTTTGTTTCTGGGCCAGAATATCGACTGTTACAGCTAAGTTTACCCCTACCGCCCAAGTGGGAAGAAACCACAATTATCCCTGGTATCCCCTTAAATTGGCATTTATTCGGTGCAGATAATGGGGCAAAACTCAACATCTTAGGTACGGACGAACAAGGCCGAGATCAATTCAGCCGCCTCCTACATGGTGGACGCATTAGTATGTTTATCGGCATTATTGGGGTGGTAATTACCTTTCCCCTCGGTTTGCTAATAGGGGGAATTTCCGGCTATTTCGGCGGTTGGACAGACAGCATTATTATGCGGGTTGCAGAAGTGCTAATGACTTTCCCCAGTATTTATCTGTTAGTTACCTTGGGGGCAGTTTTACCGGCTGGTTTAACTAGCAGTCAGCGATTTTTACTCATAGTTTTGATCACTTCTGTAATTAGCTGGGCTGGGTTGGCTAGGGTAATTCGTGGACAAGTGCTATCAATCAAAGAACGAGAATTTGTCCAAGCCGCCAGGGCTATGGGTGGTAAGCCAATATATATTATTCTGCGTCATGTTCTGCCGCAAACTGCTACTTATGTAATTATCTCTGCTACCTTGGCGGTTCCTAGCTTTATTGGTTCAGAAGCAATACTCAGTCTCATCGGTTTAGGCATTCAACAACCAGACCCATCTTGGGGTAATATGCTATCTCTAGCTAGCAATGCTTCTATATTAGTGCTGCAACCTTGGTTAATTTGGCCGCCAGCCGTGTTAATTATTTTGACAGTTTTAGCTTTTAATTTACTCGGTGATGGCCTCAGGGATGCCCTTGATCCTCGGAGTTTACGCCGCTAGTACCCCAGGGCTTTACCCAGGTTATTGTCCTGGGTAAAAGGCGATCGCAGATTTATAAAAACCTAGTTTTTTTAACTCCTGGTTTCGATGTCATACAACTGGCAGAGGGTGAGGAGTTTTTGTTTGAGGCGATCGCGCACACTTTCAGGCGCTATGATCACACAATCAGGGGTATATTGCATAATTTCTCGAATAAACCAAAAGGTACTAGAAACACGCCTGACAACTCGCCGCACTCGTTTTGTATCTGGTAGCCATTCATTGAGAATATCTTCTGGTTTGGCTTGATAAGCAAAGCCTAAATTACCTAATAAATGTATTTCTACGTCTATCTCTGCTAACCCCAAACGCCACTCACCAGCAATAGGTAAAACCGCAGCATCTTGTATCCTATCTAAACGCAAACTCCAATTGTGCTGTAATTCTGCCACATCCAAGTTACCCTCAGTCTCTTCACACCAGCAATCAAGATATTGACGCTTTTCATGAAGGTTAACTTCGGCGTAACGGACAGCAAAATTCCAGATGTGATGTCTAGCATCTTGATAACTCAGTTGAAACGGCTGCTGGCGTAAGATGTAACGGTCTATTTCTAAACGCCACTGCGGGGGTAGGTTTCCTAAAAAATTTTCGATGTCGGTACGTAGAGGTATTGGTAGTTCGCTACGTTCAAGTAATAATTTTGCAATTATCTGCGCTTGCTCATTTTGTCCAATGTCTGCTAATACTCGCATTGCACGGTCAAGCGCACGGATACGCAATTCTGACCAGTCGTGATTTTTACCAATAGTTAAATGATGACGAGCGATCGCTTCTATTAATTTGGAGATATTTGGGCGATCGCCCCACATCATACCAAATTCCAAAGCTAAGTTTTCTAACTCAGCTTTATCCCGTTCTGATACCGATAGCGTTATAGACTGACCTTTGCGACTCATTGAAAATGTCCGTACACTTTATACTTATAATCTCTTGTCAACTTCTATTCTGCGTGCCAATATAGTTTTTAACAACCAGTTACGGACACTATTTAAGTTTATGTCCGAAAGTTACAAAATTACTCTCAAACCCGTCTATTCGCAAACAGTCCTCACACCTGATGGGGTGCAAATACCTGAAAATTGGTCACTATCTTGGCATCAAGCCGCAACCTTACAAGCACTACGCAATCCCAATATTGATGTAGTGTTCAACACTGCAATGACAGGCGATGGTAAAAGCTTGGCTGCATATTTAGAAGTTCTCCAGGGTGAATTTTCTGCAATTGGACTTTACCCAACTAATGAATTAGCCAGGGCAAACGCATCTAAATATAGTACAAGAATACTAAGCAAGGGATAAAGGCAGGCATATCTAACGGCAAGGTTCTGTCTAAGTAGGTGGTATAGAGGATAAGTAG
>NZ_JACJQL010000144.1 GCF_014696625.1 Nostoc parmelioides FACHB-3921 | reverse complement strand
ACGCATTTAGTAGTGAACGCGCATCTCCGTTAGCAACATTTACTAAGTGCTTTAACGCTTCATCATCAATTTTTACTTTTAAGCGACCATAACCTCTTTGTTCGTCAATTAAGGTTTGCTCTACAACTTTGTACAAATCCTCGTCATTAAGTGGTTTGAGTTGAAAAATTCGTGAGCGACTTACCAAAGCCTTATTAACTTCAAAGTAAGGGTTTTCTGTAGTCGCACCAATTAATATCACTGTCCCATTCTCTACCCAAGGCAACAAAGCGTCTTGCTGAGACTTGTTAAAACGATGAACTTCGTCTACAAACAAGATAGTTCGTTGATTATGAAATTTACGCTGTTCTTGTGCTGTGTCAATCGCGGCTCTAATTTCTTTGACACCTGAAAGAACTGCATTTATTGCTATAAAGTGAGCGCGAGTTGTATTGGCTATCACACGCGCTAGAGTTGTTTTTCCTGTTCCTGGCGGCCCGTAGAAAATCAGCGATGATAACTGATCTAAGCTGATGGCTCGTCGTAAAAGCCTACCAGGGCCAATAATGTGGTCTTGCCCAACAAATTCATCCAGTGTTCGTGGACGCATCCGCGCGGCTAACGGTGCTTGGGTTTGAATTTGGTTGATTAAATTTTGGTCAAATAAATCCATTATGAGAACATAGTTGAACTTAGTTTATTAGTTCATTAATACTACTGTAGTCCAGTTCACCCATCACTTTTATATATCATTGGTCTAGGTTAGCCTTCTTCACAGGTGTGGTAGCCGAGTTCTTGGATGCGGAGAGCGGACGGCAGCTTTCACAATACAGAGCGCAGCCATCAAGCTAAATACTCTCGCATCTGCTGTTGCTGACGATGCAAAACTTTTATCGCCTGTTTTTGAGTTGTCCCAACTTTTGCTTGTTTTATCGCAAAAGCCTAATAGAATAGCACGCTTGCTAAAACGAAACCTCTTCTTTGGCAAGATGTAAGGCCGTAGGGGCGCAAAACAAAGAATAGCTCTGTTTTGTCAAATTTTGAGTAGCGATGGCAAACAGCGATCGCTATGGTGGGCGCTCTCCAACTATTTTTGAAAATCTACGCCACTTTTATAGGTCTTAGCCCTTGGCTTCGCCTTCTTTGGAGGTGCGGCGGCAGACTTCTTCGGAGCCGAAGGTGGGCGGCAGATTTCACAATACAGAGGGCGAACTCCAAACGTCTCCCGGCTTGTCGGTTGATCACATTGCTTACACACAAAGTTAAATATGCGGGTGTGAATTGTGCGTTGGTGCGCTCTAACGGTGTACTCTCTGACTTGGATTTCTTTACTTGCCATTACTTATTTCAACTGATTGACTTTTTGGATCTTAGCTTTTGCAGACGAGATTTCAATGGTCTAGGTAAACATAATCACCCATTTTGTGAATTAGATTTTCACGGCTACGCCAAAGTGAGTAGAAAAATCTTACAAGTAATTGAAATCCTGTTGTTGTTAAATCGGACGGGAGTATTTTCTCATCATCACTTTGCCAACTGCAATTAAACGGCTACGCCAAAGCAGAGTGAAAATTGCAGTGAAAAAACAGACGCTTCAAACCAACTGCAATACCTCTTCACATTGAAAAATTACAAACATTCGGAGTCAATCATGGATATTCAAACTATTCTCAACCTCATGATCCAAGCAGTAGTCATGAGCTTTGTTGCGTTGATGGTTTTCGATTTCGTTGGCGGCTTGTGGGTTGTACCGTTACCTCCTGCTGAATGGCAACCGCCGGTTATTAAACAGCCAACCGTTTCCGCAGTTGCACCACAAACCACTCCTGCACCACAGTTTGAGGAAATTCCTGACCCCTGGATTTTAGAACCGCAATCTTCTCATCATTCTGCTCCAGCATCAGCAGTTATCGTCCCATTCCCTGCACTCCGACTGCTACCACCAGCAATCGCTCAAGAAGTACCGCCGACCAAACTCAAGTCCAAAAGAGCAAAATCTTCCACACCTCGAAAATCTGCCTCTACTCCCAAACGTAAGTCCACCAAATCGCGCAAGATAACTGCTTAGTTTCAACATAAGAGCGATCGCCCCGACCACGCTTCAAAAAGGGCGATCGCCTCTACTAATTAAAAAATGACACTAATTAACGAAGTTTCTCATGAATACAAGTCAACGCTCAACTTGAGCCACAGAAGTAGTAACAAATGGCTACGCCAAAGCAAAAGTGATGTATTGATACATATATATAGATATGGTCAGCCTTATCGCTACACAGGGCAGTCTGTTTGATATACAAACAGTTTTGGATTATGGGCAATCAATCCTCAACGTTGCTCTTGAGTTGAGCAAATCACTGATTGAACACCGACCACTAACCACCAAAACACTTCAAGCCCAGATGAACCGCCACTTCCACGGCACGGCAGCAGAGGGAGCATGGCTGTGGAAAGACGCTTATGAGGCAGTGGAAGTTGCGTCAATTCTCTATCTGCGGCACAAGGGATTATCCACCAATCCACTAGAACAGTTGCAACTGCTCGAATCATTATGCCCCACGCATACACGCCGAAGTGAAGAACAGTTACAGCTTCAGCAGTTCTCTACGCCGTTGTCTCTGGCATACTTGGCTTGTGCTGCCGGACAAATTACGCCTGATGACCTGATGTTGGAGCCATCCGCCGGAACCGGGATCTTGGCTCAGTTTGCTAAACTCCAGGGCGCAAGTCTGATGCTCAACGAAATCTCAAGCGACAGAACCAAAATCCTCCGGCGCTTATTCCCTGGCGTTCCACTATTCTCCGTCAATGCCGAGCAGATAAACGATTACTTAGCAGGAAAGACTCAACCGTCTGTAGTGTTGATGAATCCTCCTTTCTCGGCATCACCCAAAATCAATAGCCGTAATCCTGATGCTACTGCTCGGCATATCAATTCGGCGTTACAGAGATTATGCGATCGCGGGAGACTGGTAACAATTTCCGCCAACTGGTTTTCACCAAATAATCTAACTTGGCGAGATACCTTTATCAAAATGCAGGAGAAAGCAACGGTAGTTCTTTCGGTTGGCATTAACGGTAAGGTCTACAGTAAACACGGGACACAGATTGACACCCGGTTGACGGTGATCGACAAAGTTCCGGCGGCTGATCCACAAGAAATTCCTTGTATTGCGGATACCGTTGAACTAGCAGAACTCGCAACGCTGATTGAGCAACTACCACAGCGACCAGTTTGGGAACGAATTACTCAAACTGCTCAAACTGCCGTATCAAAAGCAATTCGTTTAAGTCCTGTTAAGCCTAATTCTCAATCAGCACCAGTTACTCAACCATTATCCGAATTTCTTAATATCGTTGAGCTAGATTATGAGATTGTTGATTGGGCAGCAAATGACCAATTGAAAGATACTCTCTATGAAACCTATCGCCCACAAAGAATCCGAATCAAGGACGCAAAACCACATCCGTCGCTACTTTGCGAAAGTGCAGCCTTAGCCCTTGTATCTCCCCCGGCTCCCACATACAAACCCCATTTACCTCAGCACATCATCACTCAAGGTTTGTTGTCAGAAGCACAGCTTGAAAGCGTTATTTACGCAGGTCAAGCTCACTCCGAATATCTATCAGGGTCTTATACTGTTGATGATTCTTGGGATAATGTGACTGTCTCGGCAACTAGCTCGGAAAATGCTGTTAGATTTCGCCGTGGCTGGTTCCTTGGTGATGGGACTGGTGCGGGTAAGGGTAGACAGTGCGCGGGAATCATCCTCGACAACTGGTGTCAGGGACGACGCAAAGCTATCTGGGTATCGAAAAGTTCTGCACTGATTGAGGATGCCCGTAGGGACTGGTGTGCTTTAGGCGGTAATAAAAAGAACATTATTGACCCAAGTAACATCAAACTAGGCGATCGCATTCCATTTACCGAAGGCATCTTGTTCTGCACATATTCCACCCTGCGTTCTCAAAAGAACGGCAAAAGTCGGCTTAAGCAGATTGTTGAGTGGGCGCTCAAGGACTTTGAGGGTGCTATATGCTTTGATGAGTGCCATTCAATGGGCAATGCAATGGCGCAAGAGGGAACACTCGGCTTGGTGAGTGCATCACAGCAAGGTATTGTCGGACTGCGGTTGCAAAACGCATTACCTTTGGCACGGGTGGTTTACGTTTCTGCTACTGGTGCAACCAAAGTCTCTAACCTCTCCTATGCTAATCGCTTGGGATTGTGGCAGACTGGGGATTTCCCGTTTACCTTACGAGAGGATTTCGTGGAGTCCATTGAAGTCGGTGGTATCGCCGCGATGGAAGTGGTAGCACGAGATTTGAAGGCGTTGGGGTTGTATCTGGCGCGATCGCTTTCCTTCGACGGTGTGGAATATGAGATGTTAGAAATCGAACTTACTCCTACCCAGGAAAGGATTTACGATAATTACGCCGATGCCTTTCAAATTATCCACAATAACTTGCACAAAGCCTTAGAAGCCTGCAACATCACTGGTGCGAAAACTTACAATCGTGCAGCTAAGATGTCTGCCATGTCTCAGTTTGAATCGCATAAGCAAAGGTTCTTTAACCATTTGCTGACCGGAATGAAGTGTCCCATGCTAATCAAAGCAATTGAGAATGATTTAGCTGCGGGTAATGCTGTTGTTATTCAAATCGTATCGACTAATGAAGAATTGCTTAAGCGACGACTCAATGAGGTTCCGGCAGAGGAGTGGAAGGACTTAAACCTTGACCTGACTCCACGGGAATACGTCATGGACTACTTGTTAAGTGCCTTTCCCGTACATCTGCATGAGATTCACTCATCATCTGAAGGCGAAGAACGCTCAGAACCAGCCTTTGATGCCGATGGCTCACCTATTGTTTCATCTGAAGCTGTAGCTTTGAGAGATGCCTTAGTCGATAAGTTAGCAAGCCTTGACCCTATCCCTGGTGCTTTAGAACAACTGCTGTGGCATTTTGGTCACAAGCAAGTGGCTGAGATGACTGGGCGCAGTAAGCGAGTTCTTAAGGACGATTCTGGCCGCTTGTTTGTTGACTCACGGGGCGCTGGTACGAATATTGCGGAAACAAACGCTTTTATGACGGGAGATAAGCAAATCCTCATCTTCTCTGATGCTGGTGGTACTGGCAGAAGTTATCATGCGGATCTCAATGCTGTGAATCGTCGGCGGCGATCGCACTATTTGCTCGAAGCTGGTTGGAGGGCAGATAATGCCATTCAAGGACTTGGGCGCTCTCACCGGACTAACCAAGCATCTGCACCAGTATTCCGTCCAGTGACCACTAACGTTAGAGGTGAACGCCGCTTCATCTCGACTATCGCTCGACGGTT
>NZ_JACJQL010000143.1 GCF_014696625.1 Nostoc parmelioides FACHB-3921 | reverse complement strand
TTTGATTGCAAAGTTTTATTTCGCTTTTTCCCATAAGGCTTATTTTGCCGTTAATTATGGCTCATTTTATTGTTCACAATTTGGCTCATTTTTTCGTTCAAGTCACAGTAGTGACCAGGTTTAATTGTGCCACCGTAAACGAATATTGCCGGGATATTCATCCGCGCGATCGCTAGCATTGCTCCTGGCATATTTTTATCACAACCGCCAATGGCTAGTACACCATCCATACTTTGTCCAGTACAGGCGGTTTCAATGGAATCAGCAATGACTTCCCGCGACACTAGGGAATATTTCATCCCTTCAGTTCCCATCGAAATGCCGTCGCTGATGGTAATTGTGCCAAACATTTGTGGCATTGCTCCGGCAGACTTTATGCCAACTTCTGCTCTGAGCGCCAGTTGATTTATCCCCATATTGCAGGGGGTGATAGTGCTGTAACCATTGGCTATACCCACAATGGCTTTATTAAAATCTTCATCTTTAAAACCAACTGCACGCAGCATAGCTCGATTAGGCGATCGCTGCACCCCTTGGGTCACAATTTGGCTTCTCAAATTCTCCGACATAGTTACATCATCCTCTGACTTGCGTGTATGAGTATCATAGGTAGCAATTTTTGATATGTCCAATATATAGTTATAAATATTTGAGACTTATAAAATATCAAAACTATGGAACTACGACACCTGCGCTACTTCATTGCTGTAGCTGAGGAACTACACTTTAGTAAAGCCGCAGAGCGACTTCACATCGCTCAACCACCCTTAAGCCAGCAAATTCAGCAGCTAGAAGCAGAGCTAGGGGTAGAACTTTTTCAACGCAAAACTAAACGACAGGTGCAGCTAACGGAAGCCGGACAAGTATTTTTGCAAGAAGCTTATCAATTGTTCGCTCAACTGTCCAAGGCAATTGATCTGACTCAACGGACAGGTAGGGGTGAGAAGGGACAACTACGAGTAGGTTTCACCAGTTTGGTAACTTACGATTTGCTGCCTGTGATTTTGCGGCAATTTCGAGAGCAGTTTCTAGAGGTGGAGTTAGTGTTGCAGGAATTAACGACAACTCAGCAAGAACAAGCGCTATTTGATCGCCGCATCCATGTAGGTTTTGCCCATCCACCTTTAGAAGACAACACTTTCAATCAAGAATGTATTCATCAAGAATGACTAATTGTAGCAATGCTCGTAACTCATTTCTTAGCTAGACAAGAAAATATTTCCGTGCGCGAGCTAAAAGACGAAAATTTTATTATGTTCCCCCGCTATTTGGGCCCTGGACTTTACGATCAAATCCTGAGTCTCTGCCAGCAGGGAAATTTCAGCCCAAAAGTGACGATAGAAGCAATCCAAATGCAGACAATTATCGGGCTAGTGTCAGGGGGAATGGGGATTGCGATCGTACCATCTTCTTTGCAAAATCTTCAAAGGGCTGGTGTAGTTTATCGCACTTTAGATGAAAAAACACCATTAGTAGAAACGGCTGTAGTGTGGCGACAAGAGGATATGACACCTGTTTTACGAGAGTTTCTACAAATTGTCAGAAGTGTCTGTGTTGAATTAATTAGATGAACCCCTACATTTTGTTAAACAACAAAATGTCCTTTGATATCAGTGGAAATATAAGTCTTTAAATTCTGTTCGCCTCTCTAATTGTGCAACCCACTGAGTGATTTTGTCGCGTTTATCTTGAGACACACGGTCAATGGCTGTTTTAATAACTAATTTGTGATAAATTTCACACAAAGAAGAAATCATGCTAATGTCTTGGCAATCTGACAAATAATCCGCGACTAAGGCTAGATTTTCTTCTGTTAACCAATCCTGGAGTTCATTAATCAGATTTTCATAATCTGCCTTCATCTTTTTAAACTTATTTTTTTCGTAATTGGATAATCTACTCCAAATAAATTTTTTTATGCTCTCTGGACGCTCAGACATAATTTTGGTGATGTCTGTCCATTCTTTGGCGTAGCGAACACGGTAAACTAAAGATTCTATACTTAATTCAAATGTTTGCTCTGGGCAATCAAGTAGCTCAACAGCATAATTTAGCTCACTAAGAGTTAGTTCTGGGCAGTTTAAAAACCAATCTCTAACTGTAAAACCATAAAACACTAATTTCTTTTCTTGGTTTCTAAACTTGCGCTTTTTAGCTTCAATAATTGGTGTAAGTAAAGATGGACGAACTTCGGGTGGTACTTCTTTAAACTGGATATCAGATTCAGAAATAATCATCGGCACGCCAGAATTTTCTGTAGTAGAAGATTCTTCTAATACCCATCTAAAAGATTTGCCACAATTGGGGCAATCTACCTCATATTGAATGACAAATTCGGCTTTTTCGTAACTAAAGCAATCTTTGGTGCGAATCAGACTAGGCATTGGTTTGAACACATGGTGGCAGTGAGGGCAACACCTGCTTCCTTGAGTATCTGGGTCGCAAGAAACTGGCTCAAGGCTCCATTTTCGATTGTCGCAGGGACGACCTAGCCGAAACCAGTTATCAGTCATGTCCAAGATAGTGGCATAATCTTTTCCCGGTGCAGGACGTAATACTCTACCAATCATTTGTAACCACAAGGTAACACTGCTAGTCGGTCGAGCAATGACGGCAGCACTAGAGTCGGGGCAATCAAAGCCCTCAGTTAAAATTGCACAATTGCTAATTACCTGTGTTTGTCCACTACGAAATCGGTCTAAAATAGCTTGACGCTCATCATTTGGCGTTTCGCCATCAAGATGTTCGCAGGTGATGCCATCAGCGCAAAATGCTGCGGCAATTTGTTTGGAGTGGATAACGTTAACAGCAAAAATTACTGTCTTTTTACCAGCACAAAAATTCTGCCACTGCTTTAATACTTCAGATGGTTTGTAGTCAGAAGCAACTTCCTCCAATTCTTTTCTAGTAAAGTCACGTTTTTGAGGAACTTTGTGTCGAGAATATTTAAAACCAGCAATCAATTTGTAATCTGTTAAATATCCCAAGGCAATTAATTCCTTAGTGGAAATTGAGCAAATCAACTGGTCAAAAATATCTCGCAATCCATATCCGTCTTCTCTTCTTGGTGTGGCTGTCAACCCTAAAACTAGTGCATGGGGGTAAGCGTCTAGTAATTTACGGTAACTGTTAGCTGAAGAATGATGAGCTTCATCAATAATGACTAGTTGTGCAGATGGATAAGTTTGACGACGAGCCAGAGTTTGGATACTTGCTATCTGAAGGGGCGAGTCAGTAGATTTGTAACCAGCTTTGATGATTCCTGGCTGCAATTTAGTCACGGCTGTCAGTTTTTCTGCTGCTTGGAGAATTAACTCCTCTCTGTGAGCCACTACTAATACACCTTCACCTTGGGCTGTCATCTTAGATGCGATCTCCGCAAAAATGACTGTCTTGCCACCACCTGTACTAAGTTGTAATAATACCTTTCTAATTCCACTAGACCACGCAGCAAAAGTTTTTGAAACTAAATCTTGTTGGTAATCACGCAGGTTGAACATGAAGAGTAATTGTTGCTCCTTGTTCTAGAAAAAATTAGAGTCTTTTTAGTGATTTTATGTTGAGGGCTGCTTTCAATATATTTTAACAATTAATTAATAGCTAAAAGCGATTCTGTAGCTTGACGTTGCCGCATACATCGCCCCAAACCCAAACCTCACCCCATCCACGTCACCCAATCGGGAACCGCCTCCACCAACTGTTCAAACACCTGCGGCTCTTGCTCATCAATCGCCATCATTACGCCCCAGCGCTCGTCACTATTGAGGGTGGAGAGGAACTGTTTGACTGCATCAACCCCATGCGTTACCCGTGACATCGCAAGCGTAGCGTAAGATTTGACCTGCCCCCACCATGAATCAACTGGATTGTCTTCTCCGCCATCCCCCAAACTATGACCTTCATGTTGATTAGTAGGGAGGTTAGACAGTGGTGTCGTGTCAACGACTGGTGTTGTTATATCTATATTCTTAGTGACTGACACCGATTCACAATTTGATTGTTCATCCCGACCAAACCATCTTTTAAATATCACATCTCGCCCATCATCAGAAGCCACAAACTTATACACACTCTCCCGATGACTCCTTGAACCCAACCGACCAACATACGACAGTCGCAAGTCGATTTTGCCGAGTAACTTCTGAGCGATCGCAATAGGAGTCAGCTTCTCGCTAATAGTCACGTTCAAGCAAGTCTTGATAAGATAACGATTCTCCAGTGCCACCCGTTTCAACTGCTGCATTTCCGCGTCCGAACCCCGCAACCGCACCCCAGTCTTGAGAAATTCCAGCAGATTCAGTTTTTCGAGCAGCAGCACTGACGACAACATCTGCCCCTTGTTAAAGTCCGGCTTCCAAATCGCATTCTCCCCAACCTCAGCCTGTGCCTTAGCCCGTCTGCTGTCCCGCTTTGTTAAGAACTCGCGCCCCAGAGTTAGATAATAGTGCAGCCGCAGTTGAGGATACCAACCGTCATCGTCTTTTTCCACCAAGTCGGGTGTTACTTCAACTTCGTAGCGACGGGACAATTCAGCCTTACGCTGCTGATGACGTTCTTCTTTCGTTTTAACGCGTTTCTCCTGCAATTTCTTCAGTTCGGCATCAGAAACCTCTTCAGCTTGAGAAATCCCCAAGCATTCCCCAGAATATAATTCTTTGGAGGCTGCTTTCACTTCATTAACAACTTCCTTGGTTTCGTCGGGGTCGAAATCATCCGCATCAATAATCGTATAACCGTCAGCAGCCAAACCCTTCAACACAAATTCTTGATAGCGGCGCATTTCAACGTTGATGACAGCCCCACGCTTGCCCCAAGTCTGCAAAGATTCGGGCTGAAAATTCTGGTCAATGAAAGAGTAGTCATCATTATCAGAAGCCGACAAAAGGGCAATGTTAGCCTGGGTTGCAATGTCCTGACTCCGCAACAATCCACCCATAGAAGTTGAACCATTGCCCACAGTCCCCATACCGTACCGACTAACCCAGATGTGACGGTCAACAGTTTCTCTCAACCGTGCCAACATCTGCCGTACAGAGTCCACAGGCTGAACTCCCTGGAATATCCCCCAAACCGAATCAAAATGACCTCGAATATCGATAGAAACGCCTGTTTCCAAGCTGGGCGAAGCAATGACTAAATCATATTGCGTGAGAATTTCGTTGAGATGGGCAATACACTCAAAGGCATGGTGTTTCGGGTCTAAAACAGAATGACTGTCAATTCGCAGAATCCGTAGGTGTGGGAATTTCTGCTTAAACCGTTGTTCTAAGGCTTGGGTTCCCCATTTAGATTTTGCTTTTTGAGCAGAACAACATATTGACATCCTCCCGCCGCTAATCAGGAGTACCTGATATAGCGGGAGATTCCAAGAATCACTCCTTGGGCTTCCTCTTTCCGCGAGTTGATTTGCTTGAAGGAATTT
>NZ_JACJQL010000142.1 GCF_014696625.1 Nostoc parmelioides FACHB-3921 | reverse complement strand
TGCAAAGGAACTTATTCACTTTAGTTTTGCGTGATTACATTGTAGAAAATCTTACCCATACTTGTGTTGCTTAGTACACATGAATGAAATTTTTTGTCAATGCGTAAGTCCTAAAATTCAGGAATTACAACAAAATTTTGCCCAGTTACAGGCGCAAGTACAAACCCTGCTGCCCCCATCATCTGACTTTACACCCCCTGGTTGGGATGCCGAAGTGTGGAACGAGTTGCCCCCACAAGACAAACGCCACTTCAGGTTTATGTTTCGTCGTTGTGCTTTTCGCCCATCGCAGCAACGGCAAACTGAGCCTTTAGCCTTGCCTTCAGTCACCGTTGAGCAGATGAAAGAACAGCAACGGACTGAAGTAGCGCAATTAGTCGGTGAAGTATCGCCCGAAGAGAAACAGCAGTTGCAGGCGGCAAAACTCCAAGCACTCAGAGAATTTTGGTCACAAGCGCCCGAAGAAGACCAAGAGAATATGCCGTTTTAGGCTTACCAATTTTTGCAAATATATATAGAAGGTGGAACATGAGTAGCATTGCCTCTACTGACAAATTCTCTGTCCTGGTAATATTACGCCGAGAATACCTTAATATCACAGGTAACTTTTGCGCGGCCAAGCTGATTGAATACTTCCGCCATTGGACAAAGTGGAAGTTGAAGAACCACCGTACCCCCTGGATTTACCAGCCCCTCAAGCGGATTTACGCTGATTTGATGGGTGAGCATAGCCTTCATGTCATCCGAAGTGCGATCGCTCTGCTTGAGGAAATGGAGATTATCACCAAGCAGAAAAATCCCGGTAATGGACAGGATAGGACTTGGCAGTATAAATTAAACCTTGATGTACTAAATGGGTTATTAAGACATCGCAAGTGCAAAACTGAACGTTCGGTGTTCAATGCAGAACAATACCACAGAAACCATCCAGAAGCTTCAAAGCCACAACAACACAGTGCTGTTGAGCCTTTTAAAAGTGAGGAAGTGGAAAACGAAGTTTCGGACAGTGAGCAGGAAGGGGCAGGGCAAACCCCAGAGTTAGAGCTACCCCAGATTACTCACTTTGTTGATGAACCAGAACAGGTTGACTCAACTAGCAAGACAGACCATCATGGGGGCAATTCTTCCGCCGCAGTGTCAGCTTTTCATAACGGAGATTCTGGTGATGATGATTACACTGAGCCTGTAGATAAGTCAGTACAGCCTAGTCAACAGGAGGTTCAGGAGGTATTGCAGCAGTTACGCGAGATTCCTTGTACCCCACAGTTTCGGCTAAATTGGGAGATTCAGCGTACAGTCAAGCGGTACTGGGCGAATGTGCTAGGAGCGATCACGTATTTGAAGGAGGCAGTGCGAACTTGGAAAGAGAAACTTACGCGCTCCAGATGTTTCGTTTGTTCGGGCAGAACGGCTCAAAAAAACTCAGCGCAACTTTGTGCAGTTAGTACCTGACCTAACTGTTGAGGTCAAATCTAAAAGCGATGGCTGCGCCAACGTCTGCGACGAACGCATCAAGCCATTAGAAAAGAAAATCAAGCTATTTCTCGAACTTGGTTCTACAGTGGGTATTCTCATCGATCCATACAAACGTTTGGTTACAGTTTATCGTCCTAATCAAGAACACACTCGTGTTGAAAGATAAGGATAAACTAACAATACCTGAGTTACTTCCTGGTTGGGAATTAGCTCTAGCAGAACTCTGTCCACCTGAGTTTGAGTGAATATTGCAATCTGTTTGTAGGATTGAGCAACTGTTCGGCTTGCACCTACCAAGCCAATACCTCTTGGTTAATTAGTTGAGTTTGCAGTTGACGATGAAGATGGGGGACTGACATAGGTAGTTTTTGTGTGGAAACTTGAGCATCCCATGTCTTCCCATTCTCTGTTACCTTTGTCTCAGTAAAATTCCCCCTATATCAAGCCTTTAGAACTTTTTTGCACCACTAAGAGACAAAATAAGATACGTCTGGTGTAAATTAAATTTTAGCAGGCAGTTATAGATTGGAAAGTTTAAACATCAATTCCAAACTACCGATATTTTTTATGAGAAAAGATTTTTGATGATAAGCTTGTAACTTTCGTCTTCTATCGTTTCCTCTCTTTTTCCTAATTCACACCAGATGTATTTTGCAGTTGTAGTTTAAACGGGATTCTTAACTCGTTCTTAGTGGTGGCAATAAGTTTGTAGTCATATAATGATATTTTTTTGGCGAGACAAACCTTAATGAATACTAATCAATTTGAAAGAAAGTTGCTATCTGCTAAAGCGCCAGCTAATGTAAAAAAAACATCAGAAGGTTTTTTATTGCAGAATAATGAAGACATTAAGCGACAACAGGGAAATATCATCAACAGGCTGATTGGTGGATTGATTTTAATTTCTTTTATACTTATTTTTGTATTTCTCTTTTGGTGGTTTTTTTTATTAATTGCTGTAGTTTCTATTTTATTTAATAAAAACTTCAGAAATCAAGTTAAAAATTCTCTTGTCGCTCAATTTTGTCTTTTCCCAGCAGAAGTCCTATTATCTTCTTATCCCTTACGTTTGGGGGAAGAATGTAATTTGATTTTTCGTCGTCGTTTCAAAGGAAATCTGAAAACAAAGCAACCAGAACAATTAACCTTCAAGATAGCTTGTGTGGAGCGAGTCGAGTATAAGAAAGGAACTGATACAGAAATAGAGGTTCATACGATTTGGGAATCTCAACCTCAATTTCATTCTGTACCAACAGATGTTGATATATTTTCATTCAAAACAATTTTTACGGTACCGAATGACCTTCCTCCTTCTTTTGAAGGTAAGAATAATCAAATTCGCTGGATTTTCTTAGTTGAGCAAAATATTTCAGGGGTTTTTGAGCGTATTAATTCTAGTTTTGTCTTTATTGTTGACCCGGTATTAGTAAAATGATTAGTTTTTATCTCAATTCTGATTCGCTCGAAGTCGGAAGTGAATTGACTGGAAGCTGTATTTGGACACCCGATACACAAAACAAAGAGAAGCCCCTAAAACTGACAATTGGTTATAGAACCGAAGGACGGGGAGACGTAGATAAGCAAACGCTTTTTGAAACGGAACTTAAATTCTCAGAACGCACTTCTTTTAGGTGTAAAATTCCGATGGCAGGGCCAATATCATACGACGGTCAATTAATAAGAATTATCTGGGAAATTGCAGTTACTTCCTCAAAATGGTTCGGATGGAATGACATCGTAAAAAAACAAGTATTTCGGGTCATTTCTCGACAATAGGAGTAATCTTTAAATGTCTTATTGCGACCCTTATCATCGACTCGGATTGCGACGTAACCCTTTCATTGCACCCGATGATTTAGAAATTCCTCCTGAACGTTGGTTAGATTTTGGCTTTTCTCAACCACCTCCCATCCAAAAACGATTATTTTGGCAAGTAATTGGTGAAAAAGGAGCAGGCAAAACTTCGCACCTTCTACATTGGAAGCAACAAACGGGGGGCGTATATTATTATTGTCAACCGGGATGGAAACGATGTTCATTACCACCAGTCACTAAAATCGTTTATTGGGATGAAGCAAACCGTATTCCCTTACCTCTATTGCTGACTAGTTTATTGGTATCGCGTTGTATTAATGCAACCATTGTCGCAGGAACTCACGATAATTTAACTGAATTCGCCAGTTTATTTGGCTTTGAAATTAAAAATATGACATTATCTACCCTCTGCGTTGAGAATCTGTTACAGTGGGCAAAAAAGTTGATAGAAGCAGAGCGACTTTCCCCTTCAATACCCATTAGCTTAGAATTATCTACCGATAATGCCAGAGAAATTGTTGCAGAATCTCAAGGTTCTTGGCGACAAGCAGCAACTTATCTACATATTTGGGTTGCTCGGATAGTAAAAGATTCTTGAAATCAAATCAATCTAACCACCACCATTTTTACAAGCCGAAAGAAACCCGGTTTCTCATCGCTTACTGACTAGCATTTTTTAGTCCATTTTAATGGCAACTAAATCAAAATTGGTTGTAGTTATGAGTAATCACAGTCACTCTGGGGAATCGCTTATCGGTGGTAAATAGGGAATTAGACCTTTGGCAAATGCTTCTTGTTGAATCTCGCGGGGAGTGTAACGCGCATCCATAGGGAATCCGTTGACAGAAATTAACCAAGCAGTCGGATGGTTATCCAGTCGGCTGGGCAAACACCAAGTTGTATCATAGTAACTCATCTTCATCGCATCCCGAATCGCTTTGGATTTCCCCTGTCCCGTACTCTCTGCTACACCAAAGGCTTGGTAGAGTTCGCTGGCTTTGATGTGGGGAGTCTGGGAGGAGTCAAAGAGAAAATTAACCATGCCGAGTGCGTGAACAATGCCGCAAGCCCAAGACTTGGCTTGTCCTGTTGCTAAGGGCGATGGACGCTTACGGCATAGAGCAGCCGTAAGTTGGCGTGACATCTCGGCATATTCGGCGTTGAGATATTGAGAGCAGAAGGCATCGGTGAGGCGAGTGATTTCTTCAAATTTACCTTCCATCTGCTTGGGAACTTTTTCGCCTACTGGTTTAGACATACTCTTTACCCGACATTCCAAAACAACAACACGCTTTTTACCATATAAGCTAATTCACCAGCTTCAGTTCTTCGCGCTTAGTGCTTGAGTTAACCATCTTAAGCAACTGCTGATTAAGATAACTCTGCGCTGAAACATAAAGGTTATCCCAAATGACAGGATTCCGACAGATTTTACTGCCAACTGTATTGCCTGCCAACTTTTCTGACACCAAATACTTCCGATAATAGTTATTCCACAAATGCTGTAAAAAATCTTCAGCAAAGTCATCAAAAGGTATTATCCAGTTGTAATGTTCATCTAAAAACACCCGGTAGGCGGCAACAATGGGCATGGCGATATCAGCCGGCGCACTGAAACCAAACGAATATCTGCTGTCGGGCAGTAGTGTATTCTTGCGTGGGTCAATTGAGGCAAGGTCAACTACCCCCTTTCTTTTAGGCTTGGTGATATGCTCCTCGATGACTTGGAAAAGCCTTTGCTCAATCCATAACCCTTTGGACAGTAGTGGTAACAGTTTCGACAACCGTTGTCTTTCCGCCTCACTCAAAGACGGGGTGTTACTCACAGGTGGGTGTTTGGTTCTGCTTTTAGAGTCCGGGTTGTACTTATTCCTGTCCAAACAGTTCATCAACTTAATTAAATGGTTGACGTTACACTGTGGACTCTTGGGCGCACCGCTTTGGTTTTGGTAATACGCAATTCTGAACTTTGTCTTTTGCTCACGTTCCAATTGCGCTAAAAACTGCTTGAGGAATTTGTAGTCGCCTCTGGCGTTGACTTTAGAACGCGCATCCACAGGGGCAGATGTGTTTGATGCCAGAGCGATATCCTTAGCCTCATCTTCTGTTAAGCCAATATGAATTGTGACTTTGACTCTGGCTTCGGTTAGGTCATATTTATAATTTCTAGCTTGCTCAAAGGCTAAAACTGTATGCCCACCATTAATGATGCCATCGCTACCACCCTCAGAAGCCTCAAGTATTTCTAATTCTAGCTGTGTCTTTTTACTGTTGGGTTTAACCTTGTTGGCACACAGTACAATTCCACTATGTCGCTCGAAGAACTTTTCGGGTTCGGTGGTCAGTGAGTCAAAAATTTGTCTGTATGTCGAACTTTTTTTGTTTGGTTCCCGAATATTCGGTTCTAGGGGTAGGTCGGCGGGAAAGCTGTCAACGTGAACGGTAGCGATAATGCAATTGGAAGTTGCATTGAAAAACTGGTCTAT
>NZ_JACJQL010000141.1 GCF_014696625.1 Nostoc parmelioides FACHB-3921 | reverse complement strand
CAAGATTTAGGCGTAGTCAAAGCCCTACGAAAACCAGTCTTCAAGCTGGATCTATCCCCTTTTCCTGCACCCTCTTGACAAATGTGCAATTACTTTAACCTCTCACGGATGGCCACTGGGAACCTTTCGAGGTAGCCGATGGTTAATGGTGGCTGTGGTGATTGAACTTGCTGTTTTAGGTGCAATTTGGGCATGGTTATTTGGAGATACGGCTCAAACCTCAAATTCTAGGGGACTAGTAGAAAAAATCGGTGCGGCGTTGTTAGGAGCTTTTGTAGTCAATGTTGTGCAACTTCTGTGGGGTAACTTGCGGAATGGCAATTCTCCACAATCAAGTAGCTCTCAGCCTGGCACAAATGCCAGAACTGTTGCGAGAGGGACAAATATCAAAGGAGAGGGAAATAAATTTAAGGTTACTCAAAAAGATGTTTTAGCAGAAAATACTGAAATAGTCGGTAAAGGCAATGAGTTCTCCATAACAGATGATGATAATTCTTCCTCTCCACAGCAAAATAATTCTCTAAATCCATGATTATTGCTAATCGCACACAGGAACTTTTATTTTTCCATCAGATGGTGGAGGGAAGCATTCCTAACCGAGTGTTATTGATTAAAGCTGAATCTGGTTTAGGTAAAACTTCTTTACTGGCACGGTTTAAACATATGTTGTCTACACAAAAAACATTATGTGTAGACATGGATCTTAAATCAGCACAGTTAGGAATTTCTTACTTTTTTTCTCGTGTACGTCAGCGTTTAGGAGAACAGCGTTTTCCTTGCTTAAATGCTGCTGTTGAGCGCTATCTTAGTTCAGGGATAGAAGTTTCGGACACGAAGATAACTGGCAACAATAACCAGTTCAGTGTGGTGTTATCTAATGTAGATGAGAATACGCGGAATTTTCGTTTGACTGAATTACGCGAAGCATTTTTTCGTGATTTGCGGAAAATTCCCCAAAGGCTGGTGTTTTTGTTTGATACTTACGAAAAAGCTCCCTCAGAACTGGCTGACTGGTTAGGGGGTGAATTTTTAGCAGATGTTGTTGATACACCCAGGCTAATTGTAGTCATTGCTGGGCAGCAGATTCCTCAACCGACAATTGAGTGGATGGATTTACATGAGTGTTGTTGTTTGGAAGCCATTTTAGATCGAGAGGCGTGGTACAAATACAGCCAAGACAAGAAATTGCCTTTCAATCAGGATGAAGTGAAGATGGCAATGAGAATATTTAAAGGGCATCCCCAGGACATAGATAAAACCTTACAAGCCCTCAAGAGCGAACAGCTATGAATAGTGAGTTGTTCCAGAAGCTGGCAAAAGCACAAACTGACGAAGAACGCTCTTGGATTGTCACAGAGAGTTTATTAGCAACCCTATCACCTGAATTAGCTGCGGCTGCATGGGCGGCGGTTGTGCCACATTGGTTTAACGCAGAAATTTTGGCAGCACTGCGCCCAGAATTGCAAGCACAATCATCTCAACTTTATACAGAATTGCAAGCCTTATCTTTTGTAGAGGAGTTTGCTGATAGAGGACATGATGTTCACGATTTAACACGGAATCTGATGTTAAAACATCTGTGGCAAGAACATCAAGATGAATTTATTACCTTGTCGCAACTGGCAGCAGAGTATTTTGGTAGGAACAATCAACAGCCAGAAACTCAAATTGAATGGCTGTATCACTTGATTGTAGTTGACCGGGAGTGGAAAGGCAGTGAGTTTAGGGATCTAGCACAAAATTGGGAAAATAGTTTTCGTGTTGCTGAACTAGAATCACTGATTGCGGCATTATTAGAACAAATTGCCGCAGAACGTGTAGAAACTCCTGCCAAAGCAGAGGTTTATTATTGGGCAGGTAGAGCAAAATTTCGAGTTTATAAAGCAAAAGAAGCCTTAGAAAGGTACGAGGAGGCATTGGCATTCTACCGCGATATCGGCGCTCGCTTGGGGGAAGCGAATACATTAAGAGCCATTGGCGATGTCTTGCAGTTCCTCAAACGTAGCACCGAAGCCTTAGAAAGGTACGAGGAGGCATTGGCATTCTACCGCGACATCGGCGCTCGCTTGGGGGAAGCGAATACATTAAAAGCCATTGGCGATGTCTTGCAGTTCCTTGACCGACGCACCGAAGCGTTAGAAAGGTACGAGGAGGCATTGGCATTCTACCGCGACACAGGTTCTCGCTTGGGGGAAGCTAATACTTTACAAGCCATTGGCGATGTCTTGCAGTTCCTCAAACGTAGCACCGAAGCCTTAGAAAGGTACCAGGAGGCATTGGCATTCTACCGCGACATCGGCGATCGCTTGGGGGAAGCTAATACTTTACTAGAGATTGGCGATGTCTTGCGGTTCCTTGACCGACGCACCGAAGCGTTAGAAAGATACAAGGAGGCATTGGCATTCTACCGCGACATCGGCGATCGCTTGGGGGAAGCTAATACATTAAAAGCCATTGGCGATGTCTTGCGGTTCCTTGACCGACGCACCGAAGCGTTAGAAAGATACGAGGAGGCATTGGCATTCTACCGCGACACAGGTTCTCGCTTGGGGGAAGCTAATACTTTACTAGAGATTGGCGATGTCTTGCAGTTCCTTGACCGACGCACCGAAGCGTTAGAAAGGTACGAGGAGGCATTGGCATTCTACCGCGACATCGGCGATCGCTTGGGGGAAGCTAATACTTTACAAGCCATTGGTATCTTGCAAGATGATTTAAGCGTGGGTTTAGAATATTGTCAGGCGGCGTTAGAACTCTATAGACAAATTGGTGATAAATATAGCCAAAGTGGCAATTTAATTTACTTCACATCTACAATTCTCTTAAAACTGGAACGACAAACAGAAGCGGTAGATGCACTCAATCGTGCCATCGAACTTGCTAAAGAGATTCCCTATCAATATTTTGTAGAAGATGCCTTAGCCAAACTCAAAAAAATTCAAAGTAGTGACAGTAACATCTAAAGTAACGCGATGTACGACTTATTCTTAAAACCCCTCTCCATAGCGCCTACGGTGTACACACAAGTCTGATCAACCTAGCCCCATAACGTTTTGATCCCCCCTAACCCCCCTTAAAAAAGGGGGAACAAGAATCAAAGTCCCCCTTTTGAAGGGGGATTTAGGGGGATCGAATAACTTGTATGTACACCGTAGCCCCAATACGGTTCGGTTAAGATCCCCCCGCCTGCGGCGACCCCCTTAAAAAGGGGGTAAAAGAGAGTCTTTAGCCCCCCTTTTGAAGGGGGGTTGGGGGGATCTTCAGGAGATTAAAACGTTAACCGAACCGTATTGACCGTAGCCCTACAAGGAAAGGGGTTGGGGGTTAGGTCTGAGAGAAAGTTACACACAGCGTAAAGTAGCATTACCATTCTCACTATCTCTGAGTGCGCTTCCCTTCATCCATCACAAACAATCATCGCCAATCAATTTAATTTCGTGACCAACGCAATTGGTTTCGTGACCAACGCAATTGGTTTCGTGACCAACGCAATTGATTTCGTCACCAACGCAATTGATTTCGTCACCAACACAATTGATTTCGTGACCAACACAATTGATTTCGTGACCAACGCAATTGATTTCGTGACCAACGCAATTGATTTCGTGACCAACGCAAAACTTTTACGTATTAACACGAATCTAAATCAATAAACTTGTCAAATAAAATACAAATATTCGTAAATTTTACTGGGCCTAAACTTAGTTTTGGTAAGTCAATCTAGATTAGTAACCAGCAAATAGGAGCGCATCTGATGTCTCGTAAAAAAGGTACATCCCCAATTCTAGAAAAAGCCGAATTAAGATGCTCTGGACTCAAAGCAGTTGATCCTAAGATGGACTTTGGGGAAGATCGCAACTTACAAAACATGACTCAAATCATAGAGCAATTGCGTGGTAAAATTGATGCTTATAATACTGCACTAGCCGTAATTAATTCATCCAAAACCGAAATTAAAGAGCTAGAAAAAACTTTAGGCGACCTCTGTGAAAAAATGCTAATTGGAGTCGCTCATAGATATGGTAACAATAGTAGAGAATATGAAATGGCTGGTGGTGTCCGTAAAAGCGATCGCATTCGCCGCAGCGCTTTGAGCCGAATCAAAGCTAATTCAGAGATAATAGCGCGCAACGCTTCTCAAAGTGCATAATTAAATACAATTAAATTAAAAACTCCACCCACCAGGGGATGGAGTTTTGTTAGTGGTCAGTAGTCAGTGGTCAATATCTCAAACACTCAGCTTAAGCAGCAGGTGTCAACAACTTAATGTTAGAGAAAGCAAACTCTTGAACAGCAATTTTACCTGCTGTTTCCGTGCGAATCTCACGACGGTTAAGAATGAAATAATTCCCCACCTTTTCATATTCATCTACAAAATTGCTGACTCCGCCTCTTTGTTCCCCAGTTTTGGGTTCATGATACACAGAGTCATAAGTATGAGATAAATAACCTTCCCCAGTGTCATGAACACCAAAAGTATTAATGGTCACAACTACACCATGAATATGACGGTGAACGAGAGTAACAACATTATTTTGGACTTTATAGCGATCGCCTTCAGCCTTACCGCCCATCAAGATTTCCACTGCCCCATTCTCGTCAGTCGCACCATAACGGAAAGTATTTGCGCCGTGGGTTTCTTCAAAAGTACGGCGGACACGGTGAATCGCAATTTCCCAAGCTTGACCGTGAATAGCCTTCTTCGCCGATTCATCATCTACACCCAAAACTTCCGCCTTGAGTTCGGCATTAACGATAACTTGACCAGTAATAACTTTATCGTCATCCTTAAAAGTAATATCTGCTGAATACCCAGGAAAATCCTTATCCCAAGTGTAACGGTTGTCATAAGCAGCCCGGAAAAGTTCCTGAGCAGAGAGTTGTGTAACTGTCATGTGCTTCTCCTAGCGCAATTAGTTATAGTCGCTTTTTAGTTTTGCTGGTATTAGCATAGAAGTAATTGTTGAGTCCCGCATAGACCCCAAACGGGTACACTTATGCCTATTTCTCTACATGATGTATTTCATGCGATCGCCAACATCCGTAATGAGCAAGAATTACAACCAACGCTCATGGATAAAATTGGCGAATATTTTGGTGTGCAACATTGGGGTATCTATCTAATAGATAGCGAATCAAAACCTGATACCGAAACACAAAGCATCCCCGCCGTCTGCCTAGAAAGTAACCCTGTAGGTCGTTATGTAGTCGAACGCCACGCCCCCGCCCATGAACAATTGATCCTCACCCCAGAAGACTGGAAAGACTTCTGCCCACGCCACGACCACGGACACGTCATGACCGGGCCGATAATTTGCGATGGCCGTCTCATCGGCACACTCAACTTCGCCCGCAACAAAGGGAAACCAGCCTTTACCGCCAACGACTTAGCTGACCTCAGCGCCCTGTGCATCCATTTATCAGCCAAACTTGCCACCCTAAGAACCAACCCCAACATATTTAAATCTTCCTTACCCAACCCTTTAACACCCCGCGAATTACAAATTGCCGAACTAGTAGCACAAGGACTAACCAACGCAGAAATCGCCGAAAAGCTTTGGATTACCCAAAACTCCGTTAAACAAGCCCTTAAAAGAATGTTCCGCAAACTTGGAGTTTCAGCCCGTGCCGAAATGGTTGCCAGACTACAAGACCAGCTAATTCATCGATAAAATAAAAAATGTAGAAAATCTTGAGTGCTAGAAGCCTTACCTGTTAGGCTTTGTAGCCTTTATATACTTTAACGAATCCGACAACTTAGAAAAAATATTGAATTCACCCCTTGACGAACCTAAAAATACTCGCTATTCTAGTTTAAGTGTTGAGGCGAGAGAGCCGAGACAACCGAACCGAGAAAAAAGAATACTTTGAAAGCTTAGAAATAACCAATCCTCGTCAAAAAATTGGTTTTGGGATTTCCCAAAAACTTAAGAAATTATAGCAAGGAATCTGGAAAAGCGATTTTCCAGGTAACAAACTCGAAACACAACAAAACGGAGAGTTTGATCCTGGCTCAGGATGAACGCTGGCGGTATGCTTAACACATGCAAGTCGAACGGAATCTTTCGGGATTTAGTGGCGGACGGGTGAGTAACGCGTGAGAATCTAGCTCTAGGTCGGGGACAACCACTGGAAACGGTGGCTAATACCGGATGTGCCGAAAGGTGAAAGATTAATTGCCTAGAGATGAGCTCGCGTCTGATTAGCTAGTTGGTGTGGTAAGAGCGCACCAAGGCGACGATCAGTAGCTGGTCTGAGAGGATGATCAGCCACACTGGGACTGAGACACGG
>NZ_JACJQL010000140.1 GCF_014696625.1 Nostoc parmelioides FACHB-3921 | reverse complement strand
TCTACACCAATGAAGACTTGATCGTTACCATTGCCAGTAGAGACAGAAGCATCACTGCCTACAAATACCGTATCATCTCCGTTGCCCGTGGAGATAGTATTATTCCCTGGAGAATCTACCGTATCTGCACCATCACCAGTGAATAATATTTGACCAGGCTCCGCCGTAATATTATCACTACCAGAGGAGCCAAACTGAATATCTAATGGTTGTGTGACTGGTAAATTATTGGGGAGTTCCAAAAGAGCCAGTCTCTCCGGTAGAGCCGCAACTCTAATGCTAATTGTCCCATCGGTATTGGTGGTAGTTCCCGTGACACCGAAATCGTTGTCATTGAGTAGGGCGAGAGTATTCGGTGCGACGAGTGCTAGTCCTTCCAATTTACCCACGCTGGTGTAACCCAGTTCAGCCGCATTGGCGATGAGACTCTTACTCACAGGGGTAATATTAGCAGCAGTTAACTCATCTGGTGTCAGTTGTTCAATTGTTTTACCACTAGGCAAGCTATAGTTAGCAAAATTATTGATATTGGTAGCACCCGCTAAATCAATTAGAAAAATTAATTTATTAGCGTCGGCGGTTTCACCATCATCGCGCTCAACTACAGCGAATTTGCCGTTACCCAAGGAAACTGCATCACCAATTTTGTCAGTATTTGGTAGACCTTCGAGTAAATACAAATATTCGGCTGTTACCTGCTTGCTGACAATATCAAATTCCAGAATCCTCAAGTTGCGGGAACTGCGAGAAACACTATCATCACTATTATCAGGGTTATCAATGGGACTTTGAATAAAGGCGTAAAGTTTGTTACCTTCCAGCGCCACAGCTTCAAATCCGCGATTATTGCGGCGTTGGGCGTAAACTTCTGGTAATACTTCCGTCCCAAAAGTGCCGGTTGGTTGGTCGGGATTGGGTGCGGTTGCAGTTCCTCTGGGAATGAAGCGATCGATTAAGGAGCCATTACTATTAAAATGATAAATTGCTGGACGGTACTCATCCACAAGCCAGTAATCCCCATTTCTATCGACAACAATTCCCTCTAAATCGGCTCCCAAGGGGTCGTTAGATAAGATTTGGTTTTGTAAGTTAACGGGAATTTCATCAGTGTAGGCTGTGTTTCTCGCGCCAGCTTGCAGGTTGGGTAGTCCAGTTAAGGGTGTTGTCCCATCTTGGCGGAACAATCCGGTTCTTTGGGTAATGGTGATTTCGCCTGTAGCGCGGTTGAGTTCAAAGCTGATAATTTCTGGTTGGAAGTTGGGTAAAGCAAATGGTCTATTTGCACCGATGTTTTCACCATTGGGGCCTCGGTCTGTATGGGTGAGGAATTTCAAGTTACCGTTAGCGGCGATACCTTGGAAGTAAAGCCCAGAGAAACCACCAAGGAAAATATCTTGACCTGCGGAAGTTGTTCCTAATTTGGGTAGGTTATCAAAATCGTAGATAGTCAGTCTGGCTTGGGCGACGGGATTACGAGGGTCGTAACTGGTGGTGTCAATGTCTAGGGGTTGAGAAAAAGCATTGGCGATATTTTCCCAAGGTACTAGCTTGAAGTTAGCGTTAACATTTTCACCATCAACTACGTTGGCTGGTTGGTTGTCACCATCTTGGGTAACGAACAAACCAAAGGGGAAATTAGCTCCTAGTGGGACGTTAACTACATCTGCACCATCAGACTCTTGCACACTGTCGATCGCTCCATTATTCCCCACACCGAAACTACCGATATAATCGTTGTTACCCTCCCTGGTATAAGCAACAAAGGTGTTTTCACCTTGGCTTGATGCTAGTAAGTAACCTGTGCCATTTTCGCCATAGTAAATAGTTAAACCTTCTACATCATCTGTTAGGTAGGAACCGCCCAAATCTTTAATTGTGTCTATTAGCCTACCTGTATTCCCACGGTTCGGTTCGGCTTCGTATTTCCAAATACCGACATTCTCTTGTCCAATGTAGAGGAAACCAGTTTCTTGGTCTACCACCATCCCTTCAGTTTGGGGGTCAATTCCCGCGTCGGTGGGGATGGTGAACTGTCGGACTAATTGCGTCCCAATTTTGCCATTACCTTGGTCTATGAGTTTTAACTGGGCGATGTCTCCAGTTTCACGGCGATTGACAAAGACGTAATAATCATTAGTGATGGGGCTACGGTACAAAGCTAGACCGTAAGCGCTGCGGGAAGAAGAAGAATAGGGCGGTGCGAAGGGTGCGCCTTGAAAAAGAGTCCCAAGATTACTGTCGGTGATGTTTTCTAAATATTGACCGGGAGTGCTGGGGTTGGGGTTAATTTTGAAGAATACCAGCTTATCATTTTGGCGATCGCTCGCTACGGCTATATCTATAGATTGACCACCTAATTTGAAGCCGTATTGTAAATCTACGTTGTTGTAGCGAATACCGCCAGGATTAACACTCTGCAACAAGTTCCCTGACAAGTCATAAACCCGCAATCCCGCATTTTTCACCGAAGTTATGACAAGGCTAGCATCGGGATTCGTTGCATTCACATAAATTGCTGGGTCATCAGCATCAGCATTTTGGTCAATCACCGGAATTGACGGATTATCATCGTCAAGTAAATCAGGGCGAGTTTCTACTGTCGGCGTAACTGTAGGAACTATCTCTGCACTCAAGGTAAGAATTTGCGTAAATTGCGTACTGCTAAAGTTGTTATCACTAACCAACACAATCGATTGGCTACCATCAGCTAGTTTGGGGCCGAAGCTAATACCCTCAATGTTGTCTGTACCATTGGGTAGGTTGAGGTCATTGAGATTCAACAATAGGCGCTTTTGGGCGGGTTGAATGGCACTAAATTCTGTGGAGTTCAGACTATCGAGAGAGTTAATGGTGCTAATATCAGTTGCACCTTGCAGAGAAATTTCGTAGATTTTGATCGTATTCCCCACCCCTTGAGCAAAGGAACGTTCCACCGCCAGCAAAGTACCACGGTTATCAATCGCTAGCAAATCTACCAAACCATTATCACTAAAGCCTGTAACTGGATTTGGTGATGCAGCGATCGCATCTGTAATATAGAGATATTCTTTCTCTGGGTGACCACTGACTAAGTTATATTGCAGAATCCGCGAACGGCTACCACTAGTGAGAGAAGCCCTAGCACCATCTTGGAGGAGTGCGTTTTCTGTCGCGGTGAATAGGGTTTTTTGGTCTGGTGTGATGGTGAGGCTTTCAAAGGCTAGGTTATTACGAACCCCAGATGTTTGGGTATCACCTGCATCAACAACACCGTTGTTATTGGTATCCTGTATAACAGGAAGAAACTTAGTCGGTACAAAAAGCGATCGCACTTCTTGACCTGTTGTTAAAGAAAACTCTCTAATAAAGGGATTCGTTACCCGACCAGCGCTAGGATTAGCCTCACCTTCCGAAGAGATAAATACAGTGCCGTTATTAGTTAAAGCGATACCTTCTGGGTCAAGGCTATTTAAGGCGAAAGTATTACCATTGCTATCTTTGAGAGTGATAACATCAATAAAAGTTACATCTACGTTGTTGGTGAAAGTATAAAAACGAGCAGGGGCAAATTGAGAGCGATCGTCAGAGATGGCATAGTAACTGTTGTTAGCAGCATTATATGTAACACCAGACAACCCACCTACGGGAGCTTCCACCCCATTAACTACCCCAGCTGCACCAGTAGGAATAAAGCCTGTGGAGAAAGTTGTTTGTCCTTGAAACTCCAACTCAGTAATAGTTCTACCCGCTTCAGTCGCCCCCACCTGCACATCTACCGACACCAAGCGATGGTCAGAACTGGGGAAAGGAAACGTTCCCACTGGGGGAAATGTGGGATCATTACTTAAAGGCCAAAAAACTTGTGAATTAGTAATCTGCAAATCCGCAGAAGGTAAGACATAATCTGAACGCAAGTTTCCCGGTGTGGTATCAGCAAAATCGGCTGTGTCGAAACTAGGATTACCTTGATGGTTGTTATTTGCTCCCCCTTGCAAGCCTGACTGTTGCGCCGCGCCAGGACTGCTGGGAATGGCATTAGTATTGATCCCAGGATTTTGTAATAGTTGCAGAATAGCGTCGTCAAAACTATCCCCATCGTAGGGGTCAGCATTTTGATCACCCATAATCACGAAGCTCGACCCCGCAGCTAAACCGCCAGTTTCCCCAGCATCATCATAAATATAACCACCTTCACCAGGGGTAATATAGTCTGCCCAAAAACGAATTTCGTCATGGTTGCGTTTACCGTTGCGGTCTTCTGCACCATCAAAAACTGGGGGTGTAGGGTGACTAACTAGGACATGAACTGTTTCACCATTCACCAAAATTGGTACATCCCAGTGGCTTTTAGAAGAGAGGCGCAAAACCGCTTGTTCTTCTGGTGAATACCAAGGTGTTTGTGAACCAGGACTCTGGATAGTAGATAATAAAGAATCTGGCATATCCTTCCATAAGAAATTTTGGAAGGTGCGGATATTAGCCGTATCAATCGGGTATTTGGATAAAAGCAACATCCCGAATTGACCAGGGAAATTACCAAAACCAAAAGCATCATCACCATATCCTGGTGCGCCTGGAGTGGTTACAGCTACACCGTTATTGTTCAAGTCAAACCCAGAAGCAATACCTGTATTCGAGGGAGCAATGTAAACATAAGAATAATTAACAGGCGTTGCACCATTTTGGCTCACACCTAGATAATTTTGTTGGAATAGTTGAACCGCTTCTAAAGGATTCTCGCTATCGTAGTCAAACTCATTAATTAGCAACACATCCGGGTTACTGCGTTGGATGATTTCCGCCACAGCCTTTGCTTGAGCATTATTTGGGGTAGATAAATCACTGACTAACTGACCTTCAGCGTTACGGTTGAGAGACGCGTTAAACTGGGAAAAGCGGACTGTAGTATTTACCATAAGTTTGTTTTCAATTACATCCAGAGTTTGGGGTGTTGCTACACCGATAAAAGATTGAATAATGCACAAACTGACCCAAAGTCCGAAGCGTTGGGAATTTGGAGTGTAAATGACATTATTTTTGGCAGCAAAGCAAAATCAACTGCAAAGATGCAGTTTACAGTTAGAGAAATCAGCTAAACTTGGGAGATAGGTGATGACCTAAGGCGATCGCTCACTCTCAACCAAAAACCAGGATATATGCCATAAAATGGCTACATACCCTGGCCTCAAACTATCCCAGCTAGGTTAAGAAACTGCTAGCAAAAGATTAAAACTAAGAAACAAACTAAGAAAAAATTCTTTGATTTAGCTTACTTTTTCTAGAGGGTGTTGACACCCCTTGTTTTTTTATGTATCTTCAAAGTATATACGTAAGACAAACAATTATTGAAAATATTTCGCTGCGGAAACACAAAATTGGGCGTATAAATCGCTAATACAGCGTTGGGAGAAGATTATGACAGCAGTTGTAGCTAAATGGGGAAACAGTTTAGCTGTTAGGATTCCTAGATCGATAGCTGAACAAGTACACATAACTGAAGGAACAGATATCAATTTTAGTGTTGAAGGCAATAGCATAGTAATTACACCAAAGAGACGAAAAAAATATACGCTTGATGAGTTACTTGAAGGGATGACCCCTGATAATTTTCATCCAGAATTTGAAACAGGTGACGCTGTGGGGAATGAAGCTTGGTAGTGAAGCCGCCTTACTTTCCCGATAGAGGAGACATTGTTAAATTAGAGTTTGGCTCTGCACAACAGTTCACGGCTGAATCAATTCAGCGTGTATTTACCCTTCGTAATTCCGGAATGTCATTTGATGATATTGCCATAACACTAAATAACGAGCTACAACAACAAGGGCGTGAGCAAACTGGCTATCGCCCTGTTCTTGTTATATCTCCAATTAAGTACAATCAAATGGCTTCTTTAGTTTTAGCTTGTCCTATAACTACTAACCCAAAGGGGCTTAAGTTTGAAGTTCCCCTTATTGAAGGAATGAAAACAAAAGGGGTTGTGTTAGCAGATCAAATTAAAACACTAGATTGGAAAGCTAGAAAAGTAAAATTTGTTGAAAGTGTAACAGAAGATTTAATAGAAGAAGTACAAGCAAAACTCGAAACATTAATTTTATAGAAAAAACAATTGTGTTAATTACGAGTTGAATGCCTTACCCTCATTGCATTTTGACCTGATGTCGTCATACCCAATATATGACGACATCGAAGCGAAAGCACCGACCATAAGGCACTCGTGAGGGGTTAGATTAAAGTGTATTTTGTCAATGAGCTAAAATACTTAAACTTATCTAAATAAAAATGATAATCATGTGGTGGGGAGGGGGAGGAGGCGAGCGACGCTCGCCTCCTCCCCCCTCTTTTCGATTATCATTATCATTAAAATTTTTAGCAGATAAAATATGGAACGAAAAAGCATTGTAACAACACAATAACTTGGGAAGAAT
>NZ_JACJQL010000014.1 GCF_014696625.1 Nostoc parmelioides FACHB-3921 | reverse complement strand
TGTGCTGTCGAGGGTTTGCTGATTTCTCTGATTGTTCGATACCTAGTGAGTAGATGATACTTTTTATCAATCCACTCTTTTGCCATTTTGTCAATGCGTAAGTCCTAATATCATCTCGAAAAGTATCTGCTAAATTTCTCTTAGCTGCACCTTTTCCCTGATGAGAAGCATAGTAATTTCTAAAGAATTGTTCTACTTCTGTTGCTGGATAACTCAGTATTGTGTCCCAGTTATCTTCCACAACACTTTGTTCTCTTTCATGTTTTTCTAATAGTTCAAGAGTATCTGAACGAAGTTTATTTCCATCACTTAACTCTCTACCCCTATCGTTTAATACAGCAAATAACCTATAAGCTTCGCTTCTATCTTCACTTACAATATAGATTACATAACAGTCCTCTATGACAGATTTTCGTAATTGTAGAAGAGAATTAAGCTTATCAGAAACGCTAGCTTTACTAATATCACTTATAACTTTCTCAATAAGATTTGTCCTAATCGATTCCCATGCACTTTGTAGTTTTTTATGAGAATCTCTTGAGCATTTAGGGCTACGACCATTTATTAGGTCTTCAAAAAAGACATGATCTGCTTTTGAGAGAGTAAGACGAAGACGAGGCTGTAATTGACCATTAATTACTTCCTTATATACTAAATATTCGTCTTTTGTCGTACTTGCATAAGATTTAGCTGCTTGTGCGATTTCTGTATTTTTTTCAATTTCAGATTCATTAGCAAGTGATTCAAAAGCATTAACAAGGGAAGCAATTGTTAATGTAAAAGTTGCTAGCCTTTGCTGACCATCTACTAAATCATATAAATTTCCTGTATAGCTGTTAGGTATATGCTGTTTTATACTTACTAATCCACCAAAGAAATGCTTTCTTGGCTGGTTTGGATTAATTTTTCTTGAATTATACAGCACTAACAAATCTTTAATAAAGTCATCAATTTCTTCCTGCTCCCAATCAAAAGCTCTTTGGTATTTTGGCACTTTGAAAGGAATTCGGCGACAAAATAAATCTCCCAAGGATGTGCTTTCGGGCTGCATAGTCATAGTTATTTCTACAATAAATACACTTCTTCTATTAGAGTAGCGGAAGATACTCAATAGTGTATATTTAATAACTACTTAAGATAGATAAGTAAAAATCCCCTACCTTGCGGCAGGGGATTTTTTTACTTACCTACAAAACTAGCAGCCAGATCAACCGAACTTACCAGCAGTGGAGGCGATGAGGAAAGCTGCGTAGGTGAGGACATAGCCGACGGTGAAGTGAGCTAGACCAACTACACGAGCTTGAACGATGGAGAGAGCAACTGGTTTGTCTTTCCAGCGAACGAGGTTAGCAATAGGAGTACGTTCGTGCGCCCAAACTAGGGTTTCGATCAACTCTTGCCAGTAACCTCTCCAAGAGATGAGGAACATGAAGCCAGTAGCCCAAACTAGGTGTCCGAAGAGGAACATCCACGCCCAGACAGACAGGTTGTTCACGCCGTATGGGTTGTAACCGTTGATCAACTGAGCAGAGTTAGCCCAGAGGTAGTCACGGAACCAGCCCATGAGGTAGGTGGAATTTTCGTTGAACTGAGCAACGTTACCTTGCCAAATACCTAAATGTTTCCAGTGCCAGTAGAATGTTACCCAACCTACTGTATTTAACGCCCAGAATAAAGATAGGTAGAAGGAGTCCCAAGCGGAGATGTCGCAAGTACCGCCACGGCCTGGACCGTCGCAAGGGAAGGCATAGCCGAAGTCCTTTTTATCGGGCATAAGCTTGGAACCACGAGCATCCAAAGCACCTTTGACTAGGATGAGGGTGGTGGTGTGTAGACCTAAAGCGATCGCATGGTGTACCAAGAAGTCGCCAGGGCCAATTGTTAAGAACAGGGAGTTAGTACCAGAGTTAATGGCATCTAACCAGCCTGGTAGCCAAACGTTGGCGTAGTTAGGATAGGCTGTGTAGGCAACGCTATCGGGGTTAGACAGCAATGTATCTAAGCCGTAGAGTACCTTACCGTGAGCAGCTTGAATGAACTGAGCAAATACTGGCTCAATCAAGATTTGCTTTTCAGGTGTTCCGAAAGCAACTACTACGTCGTTGTGGACGTATAAGCCTAAGGTGTGGAAGCCTAAGAATAGCGATACCCAGCTGAGGTGGGAGATAATCGCTTCTTTGTGCTGTAGTACACGCTCAAGCACGTTACCTTTGTTTTGTTCAGGATCATAGTCACGGACTAAGAAGATAGCACCGTGAGCAAAAGCACCAACCATTAAGAAAATGGCTATGTACTGGTGGTGGGTGTACAGTGCTGCCTGTGTTGTGTAGTCCTTAGCAATGAATGCGTAGGAAGGCAGAGAGTACATATGCTGCGCTACCCAAGAGGTAACAACACCCAAGCAAGCTAGGTGCCAACCTAATTGGAAGTGCAGAGAGTTGTTGTAGGTGTCATAAATGCCTTGGTGAGGCATATTGAAGGGACCTTCAACAGGTTTGCCAAAGAAAGTTTTGGCATTCATCATTTCTTTGATGCTGTGACCAATACCAAAGTTGGTACGGTACATATGACCAGCAACAATGAATAGTACAGCGATCGCCAAGTGGTGATGAGCCATGTCTGTCAACCACAGGGATTCTGTTTGAGGATGGAAACCACCCAAAAAGGTCAGAATCGCTGTACCCGCACCTTGAGATGTGCTGAAAATGTGACCTGCTGTATCAGGGTTTTGAGCGTAAACACCCCAGTTACCTGTGAAGAAGGGTTGCAAGCCTGCTGGGTGGGGTGCAGTGGTTAAGAAGTTATCCCAACCTACGTGCTGTCCGCGAGATTCGGGGATAGCAACGTGAATCAAGTGACCAGCCCAAGCTAGAGAGCTAACGCCGAACAAACCTGCTAAGTGGTGGTTCAGACGAGATTCAGCACTCTTAAACCAAGCTAGGCTAGGACGGAACTTGGGTTGTAAGTGCAACCAACCAGCAAACAAGAACAAGGACGCAAACAATAACAGGAATACTGAACCTGTGTATAGTTCGGTGTTTGTCCGCATACCGATGGTGTACCACCAGTGGTAAACACCAGAGTAAGCAATGTTTACTGGGCCGTTAGCGCCACCTTGGGTAAAAGCTTCAATAGCTGGTTTACCGAAGTGGGGATCCCAAATTGCGTGAGCAATTGGGCGGACGTGTAGAGGATCTTTAATCCACTGTTCAAAGTTACCTTGCCAGGCTACATGGAACAGGAGGCTAGAAGCCCATAAGAAGATGATTGCCAGGTGACCGAAGTGAGTAGCGAAAATCTTTTGGTAAAGATTTTCTTCGGTCATGCCGTCGTGGCTTTCAAAGTCGTTGCCCATAGCCATCGCATACCAAATGCGACGGGTAGTTGGGTCCTGTGCGAGATCCTGGCTAAATTTTGGAAATTTTGTTGCCATTGATATTTCCTCTGACCTTTAGCCATCAGGTTTCAGATTCCAGAGTTCTGAGTTTTGAGTCCTAAGCCCTGTTATTACCCAGCACTCAGCACTCAATACTCAGTACTCTTTAAACTAATTGCTAGCCTACCGAAAGTATGTGTGCGTGGAAGAATGCCCAGGTTGTAGCAATTCCTCCCAGGAGGTAGTGAGCTACACCAACAGCACGACCTTGAGTAATGCTCAGAGCGCGGGGTTGGATTGCAGGAGCTACCTTCAGTTTATTATGCGCCCAAACAATGGACTCAATTAATTCTTGCCAGTAGCCACGACCACTGAACAGGAACATTAAGCTGAATGCCCATACAAAGTGAGCGCCCAAGAACATTAGTCCATAAGCGGACAACGCACTTCCGTAGGAGTTGATTACTTGAGAAGCTTGCGCCCACAAGAAATCACGCAACCAGCCGTTGATTGTGATGGCACTTTGGGCAAAGTTACCACCAGTGATGTGAGACACATTACCTGCTGCGTCTACTGTTCCCCAGACATCAGACTGCATCTTCCAGCTGAAGTGGAAAATTACAATTGATAGGGAGTTGTACATCCAGAATAATCCGAGGAATACGTGATCCCAACCGGATACTTGACAAGTACCACCACGACCAGGGCCATCGCAAGGGAAGCGGAAGCCCAAGTTAGCTTTGTCTGGAATCAGACGAGAGCTGCGAGCGAACAATACACCTTTCAACAGAATTAGGACTGTTACGTGAATGGTGAAGGCGTGGATGTGGTGAATCAAGAAGTCGGCTGTACCTAATGCGATAGGCATCATTGCGACTTTGCCACCTACAGCCAATACACCGCCGCCAAAGGCGTAGCTAACAGGTTCTAAAGCGTTTGGTGCAGTGCCACCAGGAGCTAGGGTGTGCAGGTTTTGTACCCACTGAGCAAATACCGGCTGCAACTGAATTGCTGTGTCGGAGAACATATCTTGGGGACGACCCAAGGCACGCATTGTGTCGTTGTGGATGTATAAACCAAAGCTGTGGAAGCCAAGGAAAATAGACACCCAGTTCAGGTGGGAAATAATTGCATCTCTGTGACGAATCACACGATCCAATACGTTGTTTTGGTTAACGACAGGATCGTAATCCCGCACCATAAATATTGCTGCGTGAGCAGCACCACCGACGATGAGGAATCCGCCGATCCAGATGTGGTGGGTGAAGATACACAACTGTGTTGCGTAGTCAGTTGCTAAGTATGGGTAGGGAGGCATCGCGTACATATGGTGCGCGATGATGATTGTCAAGGAACCCAAGAAAGCAAGGTTAGTTGCTAACTGAGCGTGCCAAGATGTGGTTAGGTTTTCGTAGAGACCTTTGTGGCCTTCACCTGTGAAGGGGCCTTTGTGGTTCTCTAGAATTTCTTTGATGCTGTGACCGATACCCCAGTTAGTGCGGTATTGGTGTCCTGCAATGATGAACACTACAGCGATCGCCAGGTGGTGGTGAGCAATGTCAGTCATCCACAAACCACCGGTTACAGGGTTTAAACCGCCCTTGAAGGTCAAGAAGTCAGCGTACTGACCCCAATTCAAGGTGAAGAAAGGTGTTAAACCAGCAGCAAAGCCGGGGAATAGGTCGATCAACAGGCTCTTGTTGAGGATGAACTCATGAGGCAAGGGGATATCTTTAACTGCGACCCCTGCATCCATTAGCTTGTTGATTGGTGCGGAGACGTGAATTAAGTGTCCAGCCCATCCTAAGGAACCGCAGCCTAGCAAGACTTGCAGGTGGTGGTTCAACATCGACTCCACATTCTGGAACCATTCCAGTTTGGGAGCGCGTTTGTGGTAGTGGAACCAGCCAGCAAATAGGAACAAGCCTGCTAATACCAAGCCGCCGATAGCTGTGCAGTAAAGCTGGAAGGAGTTGGTGATACCCCAGCCACGCCATACTTGGAACAAGCCTGAGGTGATCTGAATACCGTGGAATCCACCACCGACATCACCATTCAATATGTCTTGTCCAACAATGGGCCAAACGACTTGAGCACTGGGTCTCACGTTCAACGGGTCACTTAACCAGGCTTCGTAGTTAGAAAACTTCGCGCCGTGGAAAATCATCCCGCTCAACCAAATTGTCACAACTGCCAGGTGGCCGAAGTGCGCCGCAAATATTTTGCGGGAGATGTCTTCTAAATCGCTTGTATGTGTATCAAAATCGTGGGCGAGAGCGTGGAGGTTCCAAATCCATGTGGTGGTTTTTGGACCTCTAGCGAGAGTTCTATCGAAGTGTCCTGGCTGCGCCCATTTTTCAAATGAGGTGGGAACCGGATCTTTATCGACGATTACTCTTGCTTTCTTTTCCTCTCGCTCCGGAGGACTAATTGTCATTCGACCTCCTCTGGTGATAAGGAATGAGGAATCATGAAACCACAAAGTGATACTTAGTCGCTTTCTCCAGAGTGTGGCTGGAGCAGCGATGAAAGCGCTATGTGGAAATTTGTTTCTGTTGAATTATAAAGTCTTTACTTGTACTTTGATGGACACATTTTAACAATAATTCAAAATAGCCAGAATATTTGTCTAATCTGCCTTTTCACTGCAAAGTCTTTAGCAAAAAGTCAATACTTTCTCTATTTAATTTACAAAGGATAACAATTCGTAAAACTTATGTCTTCTGATACCAAAACGGCAACAAATTTGCTGAGTTTGCTTTGGGTATATTTATTTTCACCTAGTTTTTGATGTTTACAACAAATTGTAAAAAAAATCCTGATTTTTAATTTTTACTAAAAACTCATGGTATGTGATGAAGATTTCAGCTTGTAGGTGATAGTAGGCGATCGCTCAATTCAGCCACAATAATTGCAGTTGTTTAAGACTATAACTAGGTATAAGGTATGAACCCTTGGCACAAAAGGCCTTTCAGGAAATTTCTTCTGGGAAGTTCGACTATTTTGAGGTGGCTGATCACACTAGTACTAGTCTTAGGTTTGGCTAGTTGTAGCGAGAAAGCCGTTAGTCAACAGGTATCCATTAGTGCAAGAGACAAACCTCAGCAGATTTCTCAGCAATTTTCCGAAGTCTCACCACCAGATGTGATTCAAGAATTACGTTCTAATTTAGAAATTTATCAACCACAGGTGACAATAGTTAACCCTCAACCAGAGGAAGTGATTAGTGACAATACTGTCTCGGTGAGGTTCCAAGTTAAGGATCTGCCAATTTTTAAGCATCCACAATGGGAGTTAGGCCCTTATCTACACGTAATTGTGGATAATCAACCTTATATACCCGTTTATGATCTAAGTCAGCCTCTGGTGTTGTCTGATTTGTCTCCAGGTACTCATACGCTGCGCGTCTTTGCTTCCCGTCCTTGGCATGAAAGTTTTAAAAATGAGGGTGCTTACGCCCAGACGACATTTCACGTTTTTACGAAAAGCGACGACAATAATCCAGACTCCAGCCTACCCCTGTTAACTTACAGCCGTCCTCAAGGTAGTTATGGGGCAGAACCAATACTGTTAGATTTTTACCTGACTAACGCCCCTTTACATCTAGCTGTGAAAGAGCAATCCAATGACCAATTTAGTGATTGGCGTATTCGCTGCACTATAAATGGTGAAAGCTTTGTGTTTGATCGCTGGCAAGCAGTTTACCTCAAAGGCTTTAAACCTGGAAAAAATTGGGTGAAGCTGGAATTCCTCGATAATCAAGGAAATCCAGTCAAGAATGTCTTTAATACTACAGTCAGACTTTTTGATTACCAACCCAATGGTAAAGATACTTTGTCCAGAATTATTAGGGGAGAATTGAACGCTGAGGAAGTACGTGGCATTGTAGACCCAACTTATGCGGCTAAACCATCGGTTGCAGAACCAACACCTGCGGCAACTCCTAACCTAGACTCAGAAAAGTCAGCATTACCAGAAGTTAGGGAAACAGTCCCTACCCCTGAAGCTACTGAACCACCACAAACAACAACTCCTGAACCAGAAAAACCTAAAAGCGGTGGATTTTTTAGCCGCCCTCGTCCTCAAGCATCCCCTAGTCTAACTCCGACATTACCGGAGGTGACTGAGTCGCCTGTACCACAGGCAGAGGTGACACCCATACCATCACCGACAGCTACCACAGAACCACAGGCAGAGGTGACACCCATACCATCACCGACAATTACCCCAGAACCACAACCAGAGGTGACACCCACAGCATCACCGACAATTACCCCAGAACCTCAGCCAGAGGTAACACCTACATCGCCAGCTGAATTAGAAAAACCAGTGACTCAACGGAAGAAAGTCAACTTGGGCGATTATTTCAAACGTCGTCCCCGCCCTACAGTAACACCAACACCTACAGTCACAGAACAGCCAGCAGAATCATCAGAATCTAGTTGAGCGAATTTCATCGGTAAGGTGTGTTGTCGCCTAGCGCAACGCACCATCCAAGATTTTTGGTGCGTTCCCCACCAGATTTAACTGTAAAGCTTTACACCTAACTTGAGGAGACTGAGCTTAAAGCTGGTTCTCGTCGCCTGGGTACTTCATAAGTCATAAAATCATAGGCCATATCTGTACGCGGAAAGATGGCGCGGGCTTCCTGTAGCAAATCCTTTAATTCTATAGTGTTCCCAGGTGCATAGCGAGGACTGAAGTGAGTCATTAGTAATCGACGCACTCCAGCAGCTAAGGCTGTTTGTGCTGCCATTGTTGTTGTTGAGTGTAATCGCTGAAAAGCCATTTCTGAGTCTTGATGGGCAAAGGTGGCTTCGTGAATTAACACATCCGCATCTTGAGCTAATTCAACAGCACCATCACAGTATATTGTGTCTGTGCAGTAGGCCATTTTCCGCCCAATTTCTGTGGGGCCACATAATTCTGCACCGTTAATGACACGCCCATCTTCAAGGGTAACGGTTTCACCACGCTTGAGTTGACCATAAATTCTCCCAGGAGGGATTTGTAATTCTTTGGCTTTTTCTATATCAAAGCGTCCGGCTCGGTCTTTTTCGGCTACGCGATAGCCAAAAGCGGTGATGCGATGATGTAATAGTCCACAAGTCACGGTAAATTCATCATCTTCATAGATGACACCAGGGCGGACAGTATGGACTTTAATGGGATAGGAAAAATGTGTATGAGAATAGCGAGAAGCCGATTGGATATAATCGTTTAAACCAGATGGGCCATAAATATCAACTCTTTGAACATTACCCGCCAAGCCACAACTAGCAAGAAGACCCATTAAACCAAAAATGTGATCACCATGCAGATGGGTAATAAATATTCGGGACAATTGGCTGACTTTTAAGTCACTCCGCAAAATTTGGTGTTGAGTACCTTCGCCACAGTCAAATAACCACAACTCTGCCCGTTGCGGTAGTCTCAGCGCAACGCTGGAAACATTGCGCGCTCTTGTGGGTACACCAGAACTTGTCCCTAAAAATGTAATCTGCACAGCGTTTTCTAGCCTTTTTCTTGCTATGTTTAAAGCTATGTTTTCTATAGTGGCATGGTTGCTGGGCAAATTGCCGGGAATTTGGTGATGAAGCTATTCTGCTTTTAAGTTGCACAATCTATGGTGAGGGGTGTTGACGGTTGACAGTTAACTGTGAACACACCCTATTTAGTAGTTATGCAATTTAGACGCGCATTAGCTTACTATGTCCAAATCTTACTGACTGGCCAAGATAATTCGCAGATGGTTCCTTGGGGGATTTGGGGCGATCGCTGGAATTTTCCCCCTAGTTGTCGTGCTAAATTGATAAACTGTTGGGTTCCTCGTCCTTTTTTGGATGAATTTACGCCTAAGCCATTATCTATAATTTTCAACGTGTACCAACCTGCTATTAGCGAGCAAGTGACTTGGAGTTTAGTGACTCCGGTAGCGTGTTTACCTACATTACATAAAGCTTCTTCTAAAAATCTACAAATTCCTCGTTTTTGTTCCATACTTAAGCTGTGTTCATCTATTGGTTCAAAGCTACGTATAGCAACTTTAATTGTTTTAAAGCAAGGAAACTCCCGTTCTAAGGTGTAGCTGTAAACTTGATAGAGGACTTCATGTAGTGGATCTTGCAAACTGAGGACTAAATTATTTCCTAAATAGAGCTTGATATCTTGACTGGGATATTCTTGCTGCAAAAATTCGTAAATTCCTCGTAGCTCATGATTTAATTTCTCTAGTTCTTTTTCAATTTTTGGGAGCAATTCCTGAGTATTTGTATTCTCGCAGCGTATCAATTTCAAAACTTGGGCTAAACTTTGTAGTGGGCCGTTATGGATAGTTTCAAAGGTACTTTCTATTACGTCTTGACGGGTTTTCATCCCTAAGCGTAAAGCTTGGTCATATTGATATAACGCTATCAGTTCCATACCATTTATGGTCAAAACTAAAATTGCAGGTATGACTGGAACCCACCACCCCCAAATTAATAGTAGGTAACTAATAACTAATAAACTACTGATAGTTATTCCCACAACCAAAAAATTTATTAATGGGGATTTAGTGAACCTAGCAATCACTATTCCTAAAAAACCCCAGGCAAAAATCCAAGTATATTCCCATCCATCATTCCAAGTATTAATGAGGGGTCTACCATCAAGCACAGCACTAATAATTTGACTGATGGCGTGTGCTTGAATTTCCAATTTGTTAACTTGTGTAGAGGCTGATTTAACTGATGTAATTGCTGAAGTGGGGATAAAGCCCTGATTGTGAGTATTTGTGATACCGATAATGACTATGCGATCGCGTATCCACTCAGGGTTAAATTTACCATTTTTAATGTCCTCCCCAGATAAAGTTCTAAATCTTTGGTTACCACTCCGAAAATTTATTAGTACTTGAAATCCACTTGCATCAGCACGGATATATCCCCCAGAGTTTGGTAAAAAGCGGGGTAGTTTCGTTTTTCCTAACCAACTATTTTTTAAATTGATATTTTCCTGTGCTAAATAAATTCTTGCTAATTGCATAGCCAAAGATAATTTGTAGCCATTAGATGTATTAATTGCCAATAGACTACGCCTAGATTTACCATCATTATCTAGGATTTGGTCTGCAAAAGTAATCTGTTCAGGAGGCAAATCTAGATGCGAATGAATCTGAGCAGGTACAATATTTTCAGTAGCAATTAAATTTCTGTACTTTTGAAAAAGCTTGACCAGGTTATCCTCTTGAGAATTAATGAGTAAATTCCGATCAATATTTAGACCGATAACTTTAGGCTGATAAACTTGTAACTTCTCCAGCAGCCCTACAAAACCACTATCTGATGTAGTTGATGTTAGAGAATAATTATCAACTTGATTAATTTCTACTAACAAAATTCGTGCATCTATAGGTTCTTCTGAGCGCCAACGAAGAAAACTATCCAAAGCCATCCATTCTAAGGATTCTAGCGAACCAAAAAGTCTTGTAAAAGTGACTAGTCCAATGACTGCTAATCCTGGTAATATACCTACGCGCCAAATGGCAATTTCTGCTTTAATTCCGCTCCAAAGTCCAGGTTGCATCATGCTATTCTCCTAGTCTTTAGGTATAAGTAATTGGTCAGGTTCAATTAATTAGGGATAGATAAACTAACCACTATTAATTACTCATAGTCATGCAATGTTCATCTTTAATCAATCAACCCTTCTTCTCTAGCCCGCTTTTCGGTTTGAATGCGGATATTTTTTCCCTCATCAGGATAAACACCCAAAGCATCTTGTAATTTACTCCAATAATGCCGTACCATGCGTTCTGAAATACACATTTGTTCGGCAATAGCTTTATCTTGTAATCCTTCCTCAAAAGCCAAGGTTAAAACTCTCAACCATTCTGGTTTTATTTCTAGTCCGGCATGGATTCCCTTAATATCTTTTGTATGAGTTAAGCCTTGTAATGCCCAATCTACTCTAGTCAACATTTCTTGCGTAGATAGACTTTTATCAGCAACAGTGAAACCTCCCTTATGAGTATCAATATCTGGTCGGATTCTCACTAGTGTTCTAATATGAGCGCTCTGTACAATGATGTTCAAACTGGGATAATTTTTCATCAGTGTTCTCAGCAGTCGCACACCTGTATCTGGGCGGGCTTTAATTCCTAATTTTTCGGGTATGGAAAGATCCATTACTATCAGGTCTGGTGGACAAATAGTTAGTTGATTAAAGGCGCTTTCTGCATTAATCGCCACGACAAAATTGCCTTCAGGATAATGTCTTTTTAATACTTCTACTGTCCCACTTAAAACTGATTCATGATCATCAATTACTAGAAAATTCCTTAATGCTTTTTCAGATGTGGTTTGTTGCATAGTTAATACTGCGTTGAATGAATAATTGACTAGTGATAGTTGCTAATGTCTGCAAGAAATGTATTTTGTGTGATCAACAATAGGTACATCTATTTGATACAAAGTCAATTTCAATGGATTAATGTCATTAAAATCATGATAATATCTACCAATAGAAGTACCAATAAACTCTAGAGCTTTGGGTATAATAAAAGCATTTAGCTGAGGTCAAAAATTGACAACTTTGACATAGATAATCCAAGCTGGATAAACTAGAGTGAAAAAGAATATTACATACCTCAGAATAATTTATTTTTACAGATAATTGTCCTAATCCTTGCTTTTGTTTTAGACTTATATAAATGGAATTAGGCATCAATATATCGGAAATTGTAATTGTTAATAACTCTTCTAGAGAATTTAAGATAATTAAACCGGATTGGGGTGGTTCGTGTCGCCAATAAATGGGCATATCTATCTGAAAATATAGGTGGGGATTGGTGACTAGCCAAGACTTTAATAATCCCTCAATTGCCAGAGGGAAGCTATCTTGTAGAGATTCAGGAAATAAGCGATCGCTTATGTCTACCAAAGAATGATGCAAATGATCAACTTTATCTAAATATTGTTTTATTTTTTCACTTGATAATTCCCAAGGATTCGTAGATAATAAATCTAAGTTACGTCGCATGGTAAAAGTTTCCTGTAATAGACTATCCCGAATGTTTTCAGCCTCCAGAATGAATTTAGACGATTGTCTATAAGACCACCATTGTAGGGCTTTTTGAACTCTGTAATAGGATGTCAGAAACGGGATTATGGTCATAAATCAGATGGTGAAAAGTATAATTTGTGTGCTTATTTTCAGAGACACAAAATCTATCTATTAATTATTTTGTCATCATAGGTTAATACTATTAATGAATTCACTATAGATTTATGACAAGTAATCTGTCTAAAATTTCCAAGTTTCTATCCAAAAATTGATAGTATTCTTCTGAGAAAAGGTAAAATGTCTGAATTAATAGATATCAACAGCTTAAGATCCCCGACTTTTCAAAGAAGTCGGGGATCTTAAGTTTTAAGTTGAGTATAATCCCTAGTCTCTAGCCCCTGAAATCAAGGACGTATAGTTACTAAAACGAGAAACGCTATAGCTGGATTAACTTACAAATCAGTGATAAGTCTTGCTTTTCTTAGGATAAATCGTAGTGCTGTCTCCTCCTGAGAAATAATGTGAGCCTCTGCTTGCATCCCTGACTGGATATGACACTGACGATCGCCATTGCCAAATGCGAGTTTTTCTGGTTGGATAGTAGCTTCAAAATAAGGAGTTGCAGCAGCCGATAATGCTCCCCCTGGATTGTTATTTTGAGGTGCGATCGCATCTGGAGAAACAGCACTCACCACAGCATGGAGAACACCATAATCGGGGTAAGGACAAGCATTAACACGCAATTGGACTTTCTTACCCACCTCCACCTTTTTAATGTCTGCGGTGGGAATCATTGCTTTAACTACTAGCGGCGCATTTTGTGGTGCTATTTCTGCGATCGCCTCACTAGTGCGTACCACTTGACCAGGGTTCCGCAAATTTAACTTCAGGATAATACCGTCACTAGTAGCGCGAATTACGCTGCTTTGTAGTTGCTTTTCTACTTGTTGTAATTCTTTTTGGGATTGATTGAGTTGGGACAGCATTTCTAAACGTCGCTGAACTAAAGCTTGCTGTTCTTTCTGTAACGTAGCGATAGTAGCCTCACCCCTAGCAATTTCTTGAGCAATACGTTCTTGCGCGATCGCCACCGTTGCCATGCTAGGATTAACCCCAGCCCTTGCTGATTGCATTTTGGCTTGAGCGATTTCCACAGAGCGTTTTCCCGCTTCCAACGCCGATTTAGCTTGTTCTACCACGAGTTTTTTCTGTTCATATTCCCGCCTACCAATTGCACCAATATCAGCTAATTGCTGATAGCGATCGCGATCTGCGTTAGCAAAATCCAAATCAGCTTGAGATTTACGTAAATCTGCTATGGCTTTTTGTAAACTAGCCTCAGAGGCAATATATTCACTTTGTGTAGTGATTTGACGTTCTTGATATTCTCGTTGATTACGAGCCAAATCTGCTTGAGCAGAAGCCACTGTACGCTCAATTACCTTGGTTTCCGCGAGTATCTGACTATTGAAAGTACTGATTTGAGCATCAACTTGCACAAGTTGTAATTTAATTTGTTGGATATTACCTTGTAGTTGACTTTGCTTGATTTGTAATTGCTCAGTATTGAGAGTAGCGATCGCATCACCCCGCTTGACAACTTGATTTTCTGTAACTAACAGATTCTGAATTGTCCCCTCAATTTCTGGTTGTACCAAGCGAGTTTCGCCTATAGGACGGACAGTAGCCGCAGCCTTGATGACAACATTATATTTAATCCATGAGGATAAGGCGATCGCTGAACCAACAGACACTACAAGAAATAACCCCAGCAAAGATGTCCAAATACCAACTGGTGGTAAAGCATCATCATCTTGCAGAGGCGGGATAAGTTTCTTATTTTGAATATACAGCATACTTCACCAAATAATTATCAGTATTTAAATAGGAAAAAATTAATAGGGAACAGGGAAAACTAAGTTACTCATATTGCACTCTTTCTCATTACCCCTAGTCCCTAATTTTCTTAAAATTCAAGGAATTAAGAAATCTAAATGCTCTCCTGCTTTAGTCCGTAAATCTTCTATGGAACCTTGAAGTTTTAAACGTCCTTGATCTAGTAAAACAATCCAATCAGCCCGATTAATTACTTTGGGACGGTGACTAATTAAAATTGTGGTTTTACCTTGGCGATGGTGTAATAATTCATCTAAAACTTGGGCTTCACTCACTGGATCAAGTCCACCAGTAGATTCATCCAAAATTAGAATTGGTGGTTCTGTAACAATGGCTCTAGCCATCGCTAAACGTTGGCGTTGTCCACCAGAAATATTTGCGCCAAATTCTCCTAAAATCGTTTGATATTTATCAGGAAATCTACTAATAAATTCATCGGCTCCTGTAACTTGACAAGCTCTGACAATTTGCTCAAATGTGACAAATGGCGCTCCTAAGCGAAAGTTTTCGATAATGGAACGACTCCAAAAATGAGCATCTTGAGGAACTAGAACTACTTGCTGACGTAGACAATCAAGTGCAATATCTTGTAGGTTATATAGTCCAATCCGAATATTCCCAGATTGCAGGGTATATAGACTAGTAATTAATTTGGCGACAGTGCTTTTACCGCATCCCGATTTGCCGATAATAGCAGTGACTTTACCACCAGGAATTGTCAACGTAAAGTCTTCTAGTAAGTCAACTCGACCAGTATAGTGAAAGTTGACATTTGTACAAATAATATCAGCATCACCAGAGATCGAGGTAAAAGGCTTTTTCCCATCTCCTTCGTTTTCAGGTGTAGTATCTATTACTTCTGTGAGCCTTTGTACAGCAGTTTTCGCAGTAGTAAATTCATCAACAAAACTTATCAGAGTACTAATTAATCCTAGAAAGTTGCCATTCATTGAGTTAAAAGCTAGTAGCTTCCCAATACTCAAATTTTCTGCCGGATTAATTACTAAATTACCACCAAACCACAACAACGCTATCGAACCAATCCCAGAAACCAAACCTGAAAATGTACCATTAATAATCCCAATTTGAATTGTCCGTAATGTGATATTAGCAAGATGACCAAACCGACTTTGTAATTCATCTAAAAAATGCGGACTAGCTGTGGTCGTCTTGACCGTAAGAGCGCCTTTAAATGTTTCTACTAAAACACCTTGAGCTTCTGCATCTTTGACTAAAAGCTCACGAGTTTTTTGCTGCAATGTCGGCTGAAACACAATAGTAGATATAGTCATGAAGGCAGATACAATCATGGCTACTACTGTTAGCTTCCAGCTATAGAAAATCATGATACAAAAAGAAATAGCCGCAATAAAAAACCGACTTGGTAAACTGATAACGACTTGAGCAACTAACTGATTAATTTGATTAATATCTCGGAGACGACTAACAATTTCCCCACTGCGCCGAGATTCGTAATATGACAGGGGTAACTGGAGAATTTGCCGACAAAATTCTAAGACTAATCCTAATTGTAGTCTTTGGGCAAAATGAGCGATTAAATTTGATTGTACCCAAGAAAGACTACTAGAAATTAAATTCATGACTAATACAGCGATCGCCATCGTAGTCAGTAGTCTTGTATCACCCCGGACTAAAATATCATCGGTAAGGACTTGTAAAAGAAATGGAGAGGCTAAAGATAAGACCCCCAAAAGTAGATTTAGGGGGATGGCTTGGGCTAAAATATGACGAAAATGCCAGACGCGCTTAAAGAAACGCCAAAAGCCACTAACTTTATCATCTTCCAGCTTCCAAAATAGTTCTGGGTTTGGTTCTACTAACAACATCAACCAATCCATCCAACCTTCGACTAAATCTTTTTCAGATAAATAACGAATACCAACGGCTGGATCTGCGATTACACATTTTTTGCCCTTTTTAGCATAAAAAATAACCCAATGATTCCCCTTCCAATGAATAATTGCAGGTAAAGGTGCTTCATGAATTTGATTTAAAATCTCTGGTGAAGTTTTAACAGGGCGTGCATGAAAACCCAGAGTTTCTGCACCCCTTTTTAAACCTAATAAAGTAGTACCAAATTGTCCAGTACCTACAGCTTCGCGAACACGGGTGAGTGTAAAGTTATGTCCATAATATTTGGCGATCGCAGCCAGACAAGCCGCACCACAATCTTCTTCACTATGTTGTTGAATAAATTGGTATTTCATAAATAGAAATCTCTGATTTCTGACATAAATTTATTTAAAATGCTGCCATTTTATAAGGAAGCATAAAATTAATCACAATATTTACTTTTAAACGATGACATATAAAAGAAAAGATAATAAATCGAATAAATTCCAACCACTCTCGCTTGTTCTACTACTACTACGATTATTACCTAAGCGAAAGCCAAAACTAATTTGTGACATTAAATATCCAGTTTCTTGCTTATTGTCAAAACTGGTTTGTCCATCCTTAAAATTAATAATGTTATTAGCAAAACTTGCTACATCTTTCTTTTGGAAGAAAAAGTCATATAAACCAAATGAATCAAGTAAGTTTCCTCCATATATAGACTGTTGTTGTTCTTTTGATAGCTCTGTAAATAATTCAAATTTTTCTGGATTAATGTGATTAGACATATCATAAACCTCTATGATCTTCATCTTTAAAAAATGACAATAAATATTTTGAAAATAACTATTAATATTAGTGATGAGAACACAAGATATTACAACATTTAAACTTGATAGTTAAGCAAGTTGAATACTATATTCACAGTGAATATAGAAATAATAAAAGAAAGGATTTCAGATTATCATTCTCATTAATAACTTTCACTTACAATTTATCTATTTTGCAAATGGATTTATGTAAGAGGAGAGAGTGAGTAAATATCTGAAATCCACATTTGAAAATTAATTTAAAAAATTAATCTTCAGGATAGTAGAATTTGAACACTTTATCAGCATCAGCATCAATCTTGTCAAAAGTAAATGCTTGACTAACATTAGCGCCCTTAGGCCCAGAATATATATCAAATTTTAATGCTGCTGTTAGCTGCTCAAAGTCAGTATCGACATCATCATAAATTACCTTATCCCAATTGCCACCAGATACAATTTCTTGAATTTCTGTGGATACATTAATAAACAATCCATTGTTGGTTTCAGTAACTTGCATTGATTTTACTCCATCATTAGATAGTTTTGACTTGTTACAGCTAGTAGTTGTTTACCTTTTATCGGCTCCTCAACTGCTTGCTTGATTACTACAGTAATCGGGAGTAGTTGGTTTAATCATTTACCTTTTATGCAGAGTTTCTTACAAAAAAATACCGACCTTTTATCTCTATTTAGACAGACATATTTCCGAAAAATACAATTCAAATATTCAGAACTTACGCAACTGGTATATTAGTAGGGTGTGTCAAATATCAAGAATCTGTTTATTGAAAGCATTTGAGCCATCTGACGCACCATACACAACACATATTATGTGACACTTACGTAAGTCCTAACATTAATAACACTTAAAAACCTTGACGATAACCTACATTCAAACCAAAGGAATTAATCGGATCAATATTGGCTTGATCATCTCCAGAACCAGTGTTAAAATTGCCCAGATTTTGATATTTCAATTCCAAAAAAACATTACTTTTTTTTGCCAATTCATATTGAATACCAGCTTTCCCCTGTACGGCTAAAGCTGTACCACCCCTTGAAGAGCTAACTGCTTCACCAGATTTCAGTTCACTAAAGTTAGGAAAACCAACACCTATTCCTGCGCCAATATAGGAACGCCACTTTGAATTACTAGGAATATCCCAGTAACCATTGACAAAAACAGTAGTTGCATTCACACTACCACTCAAGGGAATAGTAATATCTCGACTTTTGAAATTATTGACACCAAAAGAACCATAGCCAACTTCAACTTCGGCGCGAATCTCATCCCACTGATAACCTACAGCAATATTTCCTTGAATAGCGGTATTAACACCAATAGATGCTGACTCACCCCCTTGTTTGACTCTAATACTGTCAGGGAAACCAGCACCAACACTTCCACTCACATACCAGTAGTTTTTTGCAGGAAGTTGAGATGAATTGTCAGGATTAATATTCTGAGTGACTAAAAAATCTGGTACTTCAGATTTCATAACCTGACTCTGATTAACAGGAATTAAATCTGAGGCGTTAGTAGAAACTGCTTCAGCATGAGCAGAAGTAGCAAGAGATAGGCTAACTGGTATAGCCAAGCACAAAGCACAACAAAATACTTTCATATTGCCTGCAATGGATTGTTATTTAAATTCTTCAACTTAGTAGGTTAAAAGAGCCTATTTCTATTAGTTAGAAAATTGTGCTTTGGGTTAAGTGAAGCGAAACCCAACAGTGATAATGGTGTTGGGTTAGCTTGCGATAAGCTCCTTCGGGGCTAGCTTACATCAAACGCCACTCCCCCCAAAGCGGGAAACCCATTCAAGGCGGGTGCTTCCCAACCTACATTTAACTGTTAAGAAATTAGCTTATCTTAAACCTCCAAAACCACTTCCACCTATGCCAATAAAACCGGCGCTAGTCTGAATTGCCCATGCTAAATTGTATATCTGATTGACTTCTGCATTAATCCGTCGCAGACGTTCCTCGAATGTTTCTGAATTTGTTGGTTGTGAGGAAGAGTTAGTATTTCCTCTAGCAATAGTGGCTACAGCTCCAAATAGTTGTCTAAAACCACCTTGAATTGCTGATGCTTCTGTGTCAGTTAAATCCACAAATTCTAGGCTCCTAGATTGATAATTATCAATTTTGACTGTAGTCATCATGAAATATTCTCCTAATATTCTTACTTGTTTGCTCTTATGTCTGTATTATTTTGTTTGTCTAAAACTCAAATTCACAATACAGGTTTCTGCAATTTCTAATGCTGGAGACTGCATTTAGAAAAGCAGAAAACATGAATTTTACTCAATTTCCCACTTTTCAAATATCCCCTTAATCTTGTTCAAAATCCGAACGATATTTTTGTATAAATTTATATAAAATCATTCTAAGTAGATTATTTAATATAAATAAAAAAACTGGAACATCAAATGATGTCCCAGTAGTGATGGAGTAACAAGAAGGTAATAAAGTTAACAAACCTGAGCTATTTTTTAATTTGAAGCTAGTACGTCAAGCAACTCAAATGTTAACTTTTTTAGATATATGCAATATTTTTCCCTTAAAGCGAACATCAAAAAATGAATTATCCAAAATTGATCGTTTGGTAGGGTGCGTCAGAGCGATAAACCTAACTATACTCAGAAATTATTCATACTGACACACCCTACATTTTGGATATTTTTTATCTGGAAGTCCCTAAGAAATTAAAAACTGTATTTACGCTCAAAAATCTGCAAAAGAATTAAGCTAAAAATTACACTTTCTGTTAATCATGTGAATGACTTGTGGAGCAATTGAGATAAATAACTAGAATTTACATAAATGAGAAGTAATTACCAAATGAGTTTTTAGCTTCTTCTAAAGAAGGTGCAATAACTATAATCACTTGTGTGTAATGATATGTACTCTCTTGGTATGAAGAAATTATCTGATCACCCTCTGTAGCAACTACTTGACTTTTAGCAGTAGTTAAAAGATTGGTTATCTGCATGAAAATATTAGATTTGGGAAATAAATAGCCACCATATACAGTCTCTTGTTCCTGTTCAGTTAATTCTTGAAGACACTGGGATTTTTTGAAATTGAGAATTGTAGACATAGTTGTATTTATCTGCTAAAAAATTTGATTTTTTATATAGTGTAGAGTTACATATTTAGGTAACTCTACAACCCATAGATCAACTGATAACTATACGATTTTTTTGACCGTGACCAAATTTTGTCAGCATCTAGAGCCAATAAAGCTAGTCCAGCAGTCTTAATTCTGGTAGAGCTACCGTTAGAGAAAGCAGTGCTACCATTAGGGCCAGAACTTGTACCGCCATTCAGTACATTTTTATAGGCTTCGTAAAAAGTCGTATCGAGTTGAAAATCAGTACCACCAGTAACAACTGCTTGCTGTTCATTGTGTAAGTTGATAAATAATTGATGAGACATCACTGACAAACTCGTATTTTTGATGAATTTGGTTATTAGTAATGTGAGTTCGAGAAGGAATTAAGAAAATAAATTTTGCTAATTCCTTCATTGCTATACAGATGTCATCGAACTCACGTATTAGTCGATTAGTTAATGTAGTGACTCAACTTACTTTTCCCAGGAAGGTAAACCCTCTGCACCCAAACCTAAGAGAGCGAAACCAGCAGTCTTAATTTCGGTGGAGCTACCATTAGAAGCAGCAGTGCTTCCGCCAGGGCCGGAACTTGTATTACCATTTAATACATTTTGCTGCGCCTTATAAAAGGTAGCATCAAGTTGAAAATCTACACCACCAGCTACAAATGCTTGCTGTTCGTCGGATAAGTTAATAAACAATTCGTGAGACATAACTGACAACCTCGTAGTTTTAATGAACTTAGTTTGCTTATTAGTAACGTGAGTTCCAGAAGGAATTAAGCACATAAAATATACTAATTCCTTCTTGTCTGTACAAATTTAATCTAACTCACGTATTAGTTGATTTGTTGATGTCGTGATCAACTTAATCGCTGGATTAGTACAAATCTATAATGTCGTTTGCACCCAAAGCTAAGAAAGCTAGACCAGCAGTCTTAACCTTAGTAGAGCTACCATTAGAAGCAGCAGTGCTACCGTTAGGGCCAGAACTTGTAGTACCATTCAACACGTTTTGCTTGGCTTCGTAAAAGGTGAAATCGATTTGAAAATCAGTATCGCTTCCACCTGTAACTACTGCTTGTTGTTCATTGGATAAGTTAATAAACAATTCGTGAGACATAACTGACAACCTCGTAATTTATGATTTGAATTTATTGGAAGCTCTAAGTTGATTACCTGTTTTGTTTGCTCAACTCGTTGCTTGATTAACACAATAGGTTAAAAACAATAGTTAATTCATTTGTAATTAATGCAAACTTTTATTCTTAGTTCTCCAGAATAAATCTCATGAATGTGTGAATATAATTCACGAAAAAACTAAGGTAGAATAATGCTAATTGAATAATTATTTTTAGTAGATAAATTCTGTACAACTGACTGTTTTAACAAAATCATACATGGTAGATTTCTACGTATAACAAACTTTTTTCCATAAACAAAACAGGAAGACTCCTGAAAAATACATAAAAAATTTCCTAATCACAGCACAACACGTTTCAGTTAGAACTAAAAAGCTAATTTTGTGTGGGTTGCTTTCAGGAACGAAACTTAAACTATGATTCGAGTTGGAAAACACGCTGTCATTTCCCAAGGAGACAAACTTTTTTTTCTCTGTACCAGCATTTTGATAAGTTAGTACATAGTTTGCAACAATTGTAGTTATCGCTAAGAGGGGATTGAAGTTGAGTCAGCATCCAGATGCCATTGCCGCGCACGGTGGACAGTTGGTTAATCGCGTAGCCACACCAGCACAAAGAGAAGATTTTGTTTCCAAAGCTGAGTTTCTGCCCCGCGTACAACTTGACGAACGGGCAGTTTCCGATTTAGAAATGATTGCGATCGGTGGTTTTAGCCCACTCACAGGGTTTATGAACCAAGAAGACTACGATCGCGTGGTTTCGGAAATGCGCTTGGCTAACGGTCTTGTATGGTCGATACCAATTACACTATCTGTCAGCGAAGAAGTGGCTTCCTCTTTACAGGAAGGTAGCCTAATTCGTCTGGATAATCCCGCAGGTGACTACATCGGGGTTTTGCAACTCACGCAAAAGTATCGCTACGATAAAACCCGTGAAGCCATCAACGTCTACCGCACAGATGATGCCAAACACCCAGGTGTGCAAGTGCTTTATAACCAAGGCGCTGTAAATCTGGCAGGTGATATATGGTTACTGGAACGCAGTTCTCATCCTCTATTCCCTGACTATCAAATTGACCCAGTTGCTTCACGGCAGATGTTTAGAGACAAGGGTTGGAAAACCATAGTCGGCTTTCAAACTCGTAATCCCATTCACCGCGCCCATGAATACATTCAAAAGTGTGCCTTAGAAACCGTGGACGGTTTATTTTTACATCCCTTGGTAGGCGCAACCAAAGAAGATGATATTGCTGCGGATGTGCGGATGCGTTGTTATGAAATTTTGCTAGAACACTATTACCCCGAAGATAGGGTGATATTGGCAATTAATCCTGCTGCTATGCGTTACGCTGGCCCCCGCGAAGCGATTTTCCATGCTTTAGTTCGCAAAAACTACGGCTGTACCCACTTTATTGTTGGGCGAGATCACGCGGGAGTTGGTGACTACTACGGAACTTATGATGCTCAATATATCTTCGATGAGTTTGAGCCTGGTGAGTTAGGCATTGTGCCAATGAAATTTGAACACGCCTTCTACTGTACCCGCACAAAACAAATGGCGACCACCAAAACCAGCCCCAGCAGACCAGAAGAACGGGTTCACCTGTCGGGAACTAAAGTTAGAGAAATGCTGCGTCGCGGTGAATTACCACCACCAGAATTTTCTCGCCCTGAAGTAGCAGCCGAATTGGCGCGGGCTATGCGAGTACAGGTATTAGCGTAGAAATTAGGGACTGGGGAGTGGGGATTGGGGACTGGGTGATAACAACTGTCAACTGTCAACTGTCAACCGTCAACTGTCTTTACACTCCAGTCCTCAGCCCTATAAGCTGTTAGCTGACGAGCTGAGGACTGATTGTTTTTATGAAACGTCGGACTTTTGTACAACGGATTGGCTCAATACTGGCGGTGTTGGGTGTTGCTGAAACTGAGTGGTTAACGATGAATAATCACTATTATCAAGCCTTAGCACAACCTACACCACGAAAATTAGCATTATTAATCGGTATCAATCAATATCGGAAAAGTTCTTCACTGAGTGGTTGTCTGACCGATGTGGAATTGCAAAAAGAACTTTTAGTGCATCGGTTTGGCTTTCAAGCTGCGGATATTCTGACGTTAACAGAGGAACAAGCAAGTAGAGAATTTATTGAAGCAGCTTTTTTAGATCACCTGGTCAAGCAAGCTAAACCTGGCGATGTGGTGGTTTTTCACTTTAGCGGCTACGGTACTCAGTTACCAGTGGAATCGGATACGCTACAAAATGCTTTAGTGACAACTGATGAAAATCAAGAACCACAGGATTCTCAGATAGCTAATTATTTATTAGAAGATACATTATTATTGTTGTTGCGATCGCTCCCTACAGATCATGTCATAGCAGTGCTGGATACTAGCTACACTGTTCCTGCTATCAACCAGCCAGCAGGTTTAAAAATCCGCGCCCGTCAAGAGTCACCTGGAACGCGGTTAACAGCCACAGAACTCGATTTCCGCCGACAAATCAAACCCCAAAATCCTGAATTTAGCCCGGCTGTTATCCTATCTGCCACATCAGACCCCCAGCAGTCGGCTAGGGAAATATTAATGTCTGGGTTTAATGCAGGTTTATTCACTTATGCTTTAACACGACAACTTTGGCAGTCAACACCAGCAACAACAATTAGAGTCAGTCTCTCCCATGTGGCAAGTTCTATCCACCAATTGGGAAGTAAACAGCAACCCAAGTTATTAACTAAGAAGAATCAACAAGGAGTAGTGACTGTTGAAAATTTACTATTAGATAGCCATGCTGGTGCAGAAGGAACGATTCTGGCTATAGAAGAAGATGGAAAAACAGTGCAAGTATGGCTAGGTGGATTACCTGCACAAGTTTTAGAAAATTACGGGGCTAATTCTAGATTTACTCTAGCAACTGGAGAGCAGTTAACATTGCGATCGCTTATGGGATTAACAGCTAAAGCCCAATTCTCTAAAGTGACGGAGACAATTCCCCTACAAGTAGGGCAACTTATTCAAGAGACTGTACGCGTATTGCCCCACAATCTTAATTTGATATTAGCCTTAGATACTAAACTAGAAAGAATTGAGCGAGTAGATGCTACCAGCGCATTTGCTAGCGTTGGTCATATTTCCACTGTAGTTGCAGGAGAACAACCAGCCGATTATTTGTTTGGGAAACTGCCACAAACCCCCAGCCGCTACGGTCTGTTTACTTTGGATGGTGAACTAATTCCCAATACAGATGGGGGAGTTGGGGAAGCTGTGAAAGTAGCAGCCCAGCGATTATCATCAAAATTATCCACTCTTCTGGCAGCTAAGTTATGGCGACTAACAGAAAATCAAGGATCTTCCAGATTGCCCGTCAAGGTAAACTTAGAGGTTGTTAATAGCATATCGTCACAGGCAGTACTGCAAAGAGGAACCACAAGGACAAACACTAGTGAAACCGCTACAAAAAAATCACTCCCCACTCCCAACCCCCCACTACCAATTCCCATCATCCCTATTGGTAGCCGGATACAATACCGCATCCAAAACTTAGGCGATCGCCCCATATATTTTATGCTGTTGGGATTAAAGAATAATCGTAGTGCGATCGCTTTTTATCCTTGGCAAACTCCCCAAGAACCCAACAATCCAGAAAATCAACCCCAACTTAAACAAGTAGTTATTGCCCCACACGAAACCGTAACTCTACCGCAAACAACACCAACATCAGGCTGGGTAACTTCCGGCCCTGCTTACGAATGCGAACACCAACTGATTTTTAGCACAGCACCCTTTAACGCCACCCTAGAAATCTTAGATAATGCCAAATATTCCACAGCCGACCAACAACCGATAGCTACATTAATCAATCCTTTAGAAGTGGGACAAGCGCTACTAAAAGATTTACATAACAGTAGTGCAGTCAAAACAGAAACAACCACCACAGCTACAGATTCTTATGTATTAGATATAAATAACTGGGCAAGTCTCAACTTTAGTTTTCAAATAGCGTAAATCAATTCAAAATTCAAAATCAATTGATATCAATTCTCTATGAGGTTGCGCCAAATAAACCATCTGTAGAGACGCGATTTATCGCGTCTTCACCCAATGATGTATTGCAATCATTAATTGAATTGGTATAAGTTAAGAAAAACCCCAACACCCCTACACCCCATGCCATCAGTCAGGGATGCAGCAGATATTATTTTCAATCTAGTACCAACCCTAAATAGTCAACAGGACACAGAAATTGTCGATTTATGGGCAGCAAATGGACGCATTTTGGCAACGCCTGTAAATAGCCCCCTAGATTTTCCTCATTGGGACAATTCCGCGATGGATGGCTACGCGGTACGTTATGAAGATGTACAAAACTCCAACGCCGAACAGCCAGTTAGCCTAGAAGTTGTTGCAGAAATTCCCGCAGGCTATCAACCCAAATTTACCCTACAACCAGGACAAGCAGCCCGAATCTTTACTGGCGCAGTTATGCCCAGTGGTGGGGATACTGTAGTTATGCAAGAGAAGACACGCCCAGAGAATAACCGCGTGTTTATCCTCACAACACCAAAACCAGGGGAATTTGTCAGACTGAAAGCAGCTTATTACCAAGCCGGGACACAATTATTACCAGCCAATACTCAATTAAATGCAGCCGAAATTGCTATATTAGCGGCTTCTCAATGCCCACAGGTAAAAGTTTACCGCCGTCCTCGTGTAGCAATTTTTTCTACTGGGGATGAATTAGTAACACCTGACCAGCCATTACAACCAGGACAAATTGTTGATTCTAATCAGTATGCCCTAGCAGCTTTAGTCAAGCAAAGTGGTGCAGAACCTATATTATTAGGCATTGTTAAAGACAACCCAACAGCCCTTGAAGAAACCATCACCAAAGCCATAGTCAACGCCGATATAGTCATTTCCTCCGGCGGCGTTTCCGTAGGTGATTATGACTACGTTGACCAAATTCTAGCTTCCTTAGGGGCTAAAATTCACATCCGTTCTGTGGAAATGCGCCCAGGCAAACCCCTCACAGTCGCCACTTTCTCTACACCCCAAGCCCCCATTTATTTCGGTTTACCAGGAAACCCTGCGGCTGTTTTGGTAACATTTTGGCGATTTGTGCAGCCAGTAATTCGGAAATTAGGGGGATTAGCTAAAGGTTGGGAACCAGTATTTGTAAAAGTGCGATCGCATGATGAGTTACGCTCAGACGGTAAGCGCGAAACTTATATTTGGGGAAGTCTGCATCTAATCGATGGATTATACGAGTTTCACAAAGCTGGTGGTAGCCATAGTTCTGGTAATTTGATCAATCTAGCTCAAACTAACGCTTTAGCTGTTTTACCACCAGGTGAAACATTCATTTCATCAGGAAAAGATGTATTAGTTTTACAACTACCAATTTAAAGACAAAAACAGACTGTATAGTCCAATTACCAGTTACCAAAATCCCTTGATCCTAAAAACTATAGCGTCTGTTCAGAATCTGATGTTTCTTCATTATTGAAAAACAACAGCCGGGCAGCGAGAATGGCAAATCCTACAGCAGCGATCGCTTTTAATATTCGGGTAGGTAATAATTCTGACACTGCACCCCCTGCTAACGCGCCTAATAAACTAGTTAATAAAAGTGCGCTAGCAGTGCCGAAAAATACAGCTTTTACAGACTGACCACGACCAGAAAGAGCGATCGCTGCTAGTTGGCTTTTGTCACCTAATTCCGACAACAAAACCGTAATAAAACTGAGTCCTAAAAGATGCCAATCCATAATATTAGGGGTATTTATAATTATCCGTGAAAGATATCCCAAAACAAAGTGAGGGAGATAAATAGCAGCATGATTCCGGCTGATTTATCCAAGGTTTTGGGGCTGAAGCGTTTAGAGACCCAACTACCCAGGAGTACACCTAACAAACTTGTAGTAATTAATGCTGCTCCCGAACCAAGAAACACTACCCAAGGTGAATGAGACTCTGCACTCATCAACAAAGTTGATAACTGGGTTTTATCACCAATTTCTGCCAGAAAAATAGTCACAAACGTAGTAGCAAATACAGCCAAAGCTGGTTCCTGCTTTTTAGGACTATCCTCAACTGGCTCAATAATTGCGGTAGCCAGATGGGACTGAATGCTTTCTTCTATTTCTGGCTGGCTGATAGTCGGATTTACGCCAGTAAGGGCAACAGGTACAGAGTCGAGTTTCACAGGCAGTAGATTTATTACTAGATGTTTTTCATATTCTTCTCATTTTCTCAGATTGTTGTAATAAATTGCAACTGTACCAAAAAAAAATGCAGCTTTTTCGTGATTCGGTTAACTGATTGTATTCACTACGGTTAACAATACTAATTCCCAAACTTAAAGACATTCTGGAACAAGATATGGGTTAACGATCGCCACTTGATGCGATCGCTAGCCAAAAATTTTGGCGTTATGGTACTATCTGCAAAATCTGTTGGCAATTTTGCAGAGAAGCAAGCTGCTCATTCTCAATGAAATTACTGCAATACCACCAAAGATATTTTATACAACACCACAACGCTGATTAATATCGGAAAATAGCTGCTATTGCTTTACCATCAGGCATTTGTTCCAGTTCAACTGCATACACCGTACCACCATTCAATAGTGTATGAATTGCTGCAAAATCTAAAATGTCTCCATCTTCTGGCTGTGGTTCTGGATGTAACTCTACAGTCAGTGTCTCTGGGTCAAATTTACCCCAAATTTGTTGCCCTACTGGGACAATTAATGAATCAACTCTCTGGTAATAAGCGGCGGAAATGATTTCTTTAATATCACTAGAGGCCGTACCAGTTTCCTCTCCGGCTAGTTGTTGGTAAAGTTCTATCGCTTCTTGTTCTGACTGATGAAACAGAGGCTCCACAATTTCCCAAGCTTGGGCGTGTAATTCTTCTGCTTGAAAAAGTTCTGGTCTTTTAGTAATGGCTTGTTCCTGGAGATAAGGATAAGTATTTGCCTCTCGATAAATAGGATGGAGATATTCAACACCCGCCAAAATTAAAGGTGCTGTTTCATTGTTTAGTTTTTCATGTAATGCGGCATCAACAGCGTGGAAGTATTGCAGAATGCCTTCTTGGGGCTGGTCTTGGTCTGGACTACCTTGCCCGTGAAATGCCCCTGGTTGCGATCGCGTAAAAGGATTATTGCTGCTACCTTTAGATGTAGCAATGCGAAATTGCCCTTCCTTCTCGGTTTCGTCGTACATCAAAACTTCATCAACGCTCTTAGGCATATTTTCCACTTCTACCTCATTGAGGCCAGAACGTGTTCCCTCAAAAAATTTGATATCCTTTTGACTAAGAGCGAGGATGTAGAATTTCCCATCACTGTTAATTAAATGCAGTAACGGCTTGAGATGAAATTGATTGCTCACAACTACCAATTCTTGACACTCTATCGGCAGACTGTAATAACGAAATATCTGCGGCGAAATAAAAATTGCTAATCCGTGGTCTTGATTTTCCCAAAATTCTGCCTGATCTAGTTCCTGAATTTGTTGCAGTAAATTTTTAACTTCACTAGGGGAAATCTCCAATTCTTGCAAACGTTCTTCAGCCTCACGGACTAAATTTTTAAATCGGATAGGATTTTGGCGAATCTCCGGCCCAGCTTTCTGCATAGGCATATAAAGAGATACACATGGTGTTTGAGATTTTTCAATTAAAGTTCTTAACTCATCAATAGATAGTAGAGTCATATGGTGAAATTCCTATCGTCGGTAATTAAAGCTCAACAATGTATATTTATTTCAAAGCTTTAAACCCGAAAGTTCATCTTTCTTTTGATGAAAAATTAGCTATCATATACACCATTCTGTAGGCGGAGAAAAAAGTTCTTCTCTGTACTTATATTTAAAAAGTACTTTTTACTACAGATACCCAGAGGCACAAACAGAGACATTTTCTTCTCTGTAAACCTGAGAGCAAAAATTACACCATCGGAAATCAGAATGGATGCTTCCGAGCTATTAGAAACGATTACTCTCTTAATTGAGCAAGCAGAACAAGGAGAAATAGATCCTTGGGATGTCAAAGTTATTGAAGTGATTGACCGTTATTTAGAATTAATGACACCAAAGACCACTGCCAGAGGTTATGAATCTGACTTGTCTCAATCTGGACAGGCTTTTTTATCAGCCTCCATGCTGGTATTATTCAAGGCCAATACCTTAATGCAATTATCAACAGCAGAAGATTTAGAAGATATTGAGGATGGTCTATTAGCAGAGAATGGAGATAGCTTATTCCATCAAACCCATCGTTTACCCTTAGAGCGAGTTTTACGACGGCGACCCGCCGCCATGCCGCCACCAAAACGCCGTGTCACCTTGCAAGAGTTGATCGCCCAATTGCAAATCATGGCGAACCAACTCAAACTAGTACAAAAAGTTAGTAAACCGGAACGTCCCAAACGTCAGCCTACTGTCAAAGCTATGCGGGAAGCGCTAGAGTTAGCGCACCAAGAAAATTTGACGGAGGTAGCTGGTGAACTGGAACAAGTACTGCATTTTTCTGCCAAAGAACTGTTGTTAGAACAAAATTACTTAAATTTAGAACAACTCGTACAATTGTGGACTCAGACAAAGCAATCACACCAATTATCAGCCCATGAGTCCGTAAACAGTCATCTAGTTAGCGTATTCTGGGCTTTATTGCTATTATCGGCACAATCGAAAGTAGAACTAGTTCAAGAGGAATTTTATCAAGAAGTGAGAATTCGCTTGCTTTCAGATTCTGCAAACACCTATCAATCTTTGGAGCAACCAATAAACTGAACCAATTGGGAAAGTTTATATAGAAGCTTCTGTGAATTTACAGACTGTTGCATCAGTAAACCCAAAAATCCGATTAAATTAAAAAGATAACTGATTGCTTGTCATCTAACCGTACTAGGACTTACGTATGGAGAAGAAAAATCAAAGCTTTGGGCAAGAGGTGCAGAGGTATAGGGGTTCAAAATCCTCACACCCTCACACCTCTATACCCTCACACCCTTCCAAGGTGAAAAGTCTTATTGCCTAAGTCCTAAATACTTCTGGTTGCAATAAACTGTAAATTCCTGTTATCCCTGTTGTCAGGGGTTACTTAGAGCAGAATAAAAAACTGATGATTAAGTATCAAACAATGAAAGTAAACTGGCTTGTGGTTGAGGAATAAACTTTATGAAAGCGATGATTCTCGCAGCAGGTAAGGGTACTCGCGTTCGTCCGATTACCTATACCATTCCCAAACCGATGATTCCCATCCTGCAAAAGCCAGTGATGGAATTTTTACTGGAACTTTTACGTCAACATGGTTTCGACCAGATTATGGTCAACGTCAGTCATTTGGCTGAGGAAATTGAAAACTATTTTCGTGACGGTCAACGGTTTGGTGTACAGATTGCCTATTCTTTTGAAGGCAAAATTGATGATGAAGGTAAGTTGGTAGGGGAAGCAATAGGTTCTGCTGGAGGGATGCGTCGCATCCAAGATTTTTCACCATTTTTTGATGACACCTTTGTGGTGTTGTGTGGCGATGCTTTGATTGATTTAGATTTGACGGCAGCAGTAAAGTGGCATAAATCCAAAGGCTCCATTGCTACTATCATTACCAAAACTGTCCCCGCAGAAGAAGTTTCTAGTTATGGTGTGGTCGTCACCGATGAGAATAGTCGGGTTAAAGCTTTCCAAGAAAAACCGTCGATAGAAGAAGCACTCAGTACTAATATCAACACAGGTATTTACATTTTTGAGCCAGAGGTGTTTAATTACATACCTTCTGGTGTGGAATATGACATCGGTGGTCAACTATTCCCCAAACTGGTAGAAATTGGTGCGCCCTTCTATGCGATCGCAATGGATTTTGAATGGGTAGATATTGGTAAAGTACCAGACTACTGGCGGGCGATTCGTGGCGTGTTACAAGGGGAAATCAAGAATGTGCAGATCCCCGGTCATGAGGTTGCCCCTGGTATCTACACTGGCTTAAATGTGGCGGTGAATTGGGACAAAGTAGATATCACTGGCCCGGTTTACATTGGTGGTATGACTCGCATCGAAGATGGGGCGAAAATTGTCGGCCCGGCGATGATTGGCCCCAATTGCTGGATATGTGGTGAAGCCACTGTTGATAATAGTGTCATCTTTGAATGGTCACGATTAGGTCATGGAGCCAGGTTAGTAGATAAACTGGTGTTCGGGCGTTACTGTGTTGATAAAACAGGCGCTGCTATTGATGTACAAGCTGCCGCGTTAGATTGGCTGATTACCGATGCCCGGCAAACACCGCCAGAACATACCCCAGTGGAACGGCAAGCGATCGCCGAATTGTTGGGAACAAATGCAACTTAGTCAATAGTCAATAGTCAATAGTCAATAGTCAACGATGGACTTTAGACTATTGACTATTGATTTTTAACTATTTAAGTATGTGTATCTTCTGAGACTTTGTTCGTAAGTCTGGAGTAAGCGCTGGGATTCGGCTAAGGTAATGCGCTTTTCTTCTAACGCCCGCTCGCAACGTTGGCGGATATTTTCTACCATGTCCTCGGAGTCATATTGGACGTAGCTCACCACTTCACTCATGGTATCGCCTTTGACTACGTGTTCAATTTGGTAGCCTTTGGGTGTTAATTGGATATGAACGGCGTTGGTATCACCGAATAAGTTATGTAAGTTCCCCATAATTTCCTGGTAAGCACCATTGAGGAACATTCCCATATAATAGGGTTCTCCCGGTTGGAAGGGATGCAGCTCTAGCACAGATTTGACATCCCGTAGATCGATAAAGCGATCAATTTTGCCATCACTATCGCAGGTGAGGTCTGCTAAAATTCCTCGCTGCGTTGGTTCTTCATCTAGGCGATGGATGGGCATAATTGGGAACAGTTGATCGATCGCCCAGCAATCTGGTGCTGATTGAAACACTGAAAGATTAATGTAGTAGATGGAAGCCATGATTTTTTCTAGGTCTTCCAACTCATCAGGTACGTAATCGTGCTGACGAATAATGTCTAAAATTTTTTGACAACAAGCCCAGTAAAGACGTTCAGCTTTGGCTCGTTCACGCAGGCGTAAAATTCCCAAGTTAAAGCGGCTAATGGCTTCTTCCTTGAATTGGGTAGCGTCGTGGTAGAACTCTTGATAGTTCTCTTTGTTGATGGATTGATAAGTTTCCCACAGGTAATTAATAACTGGGGATTCACCTTCTTTTGGTGGTTCTGGGTTATCGCGGGGGACATCACTAGTACTGAGAACATCGAAAATGAGTACTGATTGATGGGAGGCGATCGCTCTACCACTTTCACTAATCAGTGTTGGTACGGGAATTTGTTTCTCTGCACAGGTATCTTTTAACTCTGCCACGATGTCGTTGGCATAGTTCTGCATATTGTAGTTCTTGGAGGCGTAGAAGTTAGTCTGAGAACCGTCATAATCCACACCCAAGCCGCCGCCAACATCCAGGTATTTCATATTAGCCCCCAAAGATGCTAATTCTACGTAAATCCGGCTAGCTTCTTGGATGGCATCTTTAATCACATTGATGGCGGAGATTTGCGAACCAATATGGAAGTGCATTAATTGCAAAGAATCCAGCAAGTCAGCATCACGTAACTTATCAACTGCTTGGATAATTTCGGGAATTGTCAAGCCAAATTTAGCGCGATCGCCTGTGGATGTACCCCAGCGTCCCATTCCCTGGGTGCTTAATTTTGCCCGTACTCCCAAAATCGGCTTAATACCTAATTGGTGACTAGCCGCAATCACTAAATCGACCTCTTCTACCTGTTCTAGGACGATAATTGGTGTTTGGCCTAGTCTTTGGGATAACATGGCCGTTTCCACATACTCCCGGTCTTTGTAGCCGTTGCAAACTAGCAAAGATCCAGGGGTATCTAATAAAGCCAAAGCAATCATTAACTCCGGCTTGGAACCAGCTTCTAAACCAAACTGATGTGGCTTGCCAAATCTCACTAAATCTTCAATCAAATGCCGTTGCTGGTTGCACTTGACAGGAAATACGCCACGATATACACCAGGGTAATTGTAGCGAGCGATCGCCTTGGCAAAACAAGCGTTTAAACGTTCAATACGATCCTCTAAAATATCCGAAAAACGAATCAGTAAGGGTAAACCCAAACTGCGTTGTTTCAAAGCATTGACCAATTCAAACAAGTCCAAAGAACCGCCGCGATCGCCTTTGGGAGAAACAGTAACGTGACCAGCCGCATTAATCGAGAAATAAGGCTGTCCCCAACCTTCAATCCGGTATAAAGCTTCGCTGTCTTCAATCTTCCAAGCGCGAGATACATCTCCTGGCGCATTCGTTGGTAGCAGCTTTTTCTGCTTGTGATTTTTCCCCTCCAACTTGTTTGCGTTGGCTGGTACTTTTACCACCTCGTCAGATGTAGCAGTTGACTCAACACCCATTTCTTCCTGACCTCTGTGTTTCACCCACGAATAAACAATTTAACGCATTCGTATAAGAACTGATATGCACTCAGAGATAATTTCTGAGATAAACTCTGATTGGTCAGTAGTTAATTGTTGACTGTTGACTGTTGACTGCTGACCAAATAAAAATTTTATTAAGTTTTGGGAGATAGTTTTGGAACGCACATTCTTAGCAATTAAGCCTGATGGCGTACAGCGTGGACTGGTTGGAGAAATTATCCGTCGCTTTGAAACAAAAGGTTTTACCCTTGTGGGTTTGAAGTTCCTCCAAGTCAGTAAAGAATTGGCTGAACAACATTATGGCGTACACCGCGAAAGACCATTCTTTCCTAGCTTAGTGGAATTCATTACCTCTGGCCCGGTGGTAGCGATGGTTTGGGAAGGTGATGGCGTGATTGCTTCTGCGAGAAAAATTATTGGTGCGACCAATCCTCTGACAGCAGAACCCGGAACAATTCGGGGCGATTTTGGCATTAACATCGGTCGCAATCTCATCCACGGTTCTGATGCGCCAGAAACCGCACAAAAAGAAGTAAGCCTATGGTTTACAGATGCAGAATTAGTCAATTGGCAACCCCATTTAACACCTTGGTTGCACGAGTAATTAGTTAGAGAGTGGGGAGTACTGAGTAGTGAATTCGGTAAGGAGCCATTAATTCTTAGTTCTTAGTTCTTAATTTTGAATTTTGAATTTTGAATTTTGAATTGGCTCCCCCAGTCCCCTTACTTCGATACTTCACTTTTTTCCACTTCTACTTGTGGTGATTCAATGACAGTTCGCTTGGAAAAGCCCCAGGTAAATATTAGGGCGATCGCCGCAATCATTAACCATTCTGGTGGGACAAAATCATCGTTGACGACCTTCAATAACAGACGCAAACCTACTAACGCTACAGTGATATAACCTGCGTCTTCTAGATTTTCAAATTCATCTAACCAACGAATAAATAATCCTGCCATAAATCGCAGGGTGAAAATACCAATAGTTGTCCCAGTGATTACTAGCCAAGTTTCTTGAGATACGGCGATCGCTGTTGTTACGCTATCCAAGGAAAAGGCTAAGTCGGTAAATGCAATCACAGGTATCGCTTGCCACAAGTTAGCAAAACGCGGGCCGTGGTGATGGTCGTCTTCAGTTTCTTCTGAGGTAAAGTGTTGAAATACAAGCCATAGCAGGTAAGCCGCACCCAGAAGTTCAAATTGCCAGAACTTTTGTACCTCAGTGGCAGTCAACAACAAGGTTATTCGCAGCACATAGGCGACAACCAAACCAATGTTGAGGGCTTGGCGTTCCAACTTCTTGTCTTCTAACCCTTGGGCGATCGCAGCGAGGGCGATCGCGTTATCTGCTGATAGTACCGCCTCTAGTAATACTAATATCAGCAGGACTATAGAGGCTTCAACGCTGAAATGAAAGTGCAGGTAGTCAAAAATTTGGTCTAGCATTCCAGATTTCTCAAGCAGTGAAAATTAAAAATTAGCAGGGATAGCCAATCTCGTATAAGAAAGTGCAACAAATTGCTACTTTTATCCAGCTTAACCTGTAGGGGGTGAGTTCTGGTAAGTCCAGAATCTAAGCGTTAGTGTGGTTTACCGCAAGTCTCACTTTTTTAGTTCACCCAGAGGCGCGGAGAACACAGAGAAATCATGAATCAATGCAAAATTCAAAATAAATTAGAAAAGCGTTATCAAAAATAAAATAGTTTAAAAATTTTTTTCTTAAACATTAGCCATTATTTTAAATCTGACTCACTCGTCAAATTAGCGATCGCTTTTTCCACAAACTACAGAGAGCGCATAATGAATTAAAAAGAGCGATCGCATGGTGAAATATAATCTGACTGCTGCTGTTGCAACCAAGTTACTAAATCAGCTTCAGTAGAAAAATCTAGTAATGCTTCAGCTAAATCCTCTAACTGAGTTAACGATAATCCCCGCACTCGCTCTTGTAATTCAGGGGTAATATCACCAATTCGTCTTGTTAATTGACGCTGGATTACTTTTAATTCTCCTTGTTGTATTCCTTCCTCCATCCAACTAGTAACGATCTGCATAACTACCTCTTGTTGAGTTGGTTCAAATTGTGCAATTTCAGACTGAAAAATTTCTGTTTCTTGGGCATTTAGGCGTAGGTAGGTGTCAATAAACCCAGAAATTAACTGCATCCGTGCTGCATCTAACTGCAACATAGCTAAAAGACGTAGACACTCAGATTTTACTCTTTGGTGCAATTTGTTAAATTTTTCGAGCCAAAAATTTTAATACAGCAGACTGTTTAACCCACGATTCTTTACCAAGTGCAGTAGCTTAAGAGATGCCCCAGTAGGCCGCTTTTGTCCTATTTCCCATTTTTGAACTGTTGAAGTACTTATATTCAAAATGCGTGCAAAAACAGCTTGACTAACTTGAGATGATTCCCGTATTTCCTTAATTTGTAGTGGTTCTAGAGGCTCAATAGGAGGTAGGCATAGGTGTTCAAATTCGCGCAATGTAGTTTGATTCATTAGTCCAGCTTTGTGTAGGTCTTTCGCTGTCTCATGAACTGCTTCAAGAATTGCTGATTTCTTCTGACGCATTACAAATCACCTCTATTAACGCATTGATACTTTTTGCCTGCTCAAGCTCATCTGATGTATAAGCCAGTAATTGCTTGGATAACATTAGAGTAAAAATAGCATAGACACAGCTGCTCAGTATTGGCTCATTGCTGAATTTAACGTGAGTTCGACGGAACCTAACCTCAACCCCTTCCCTTGTAGGGAAGGGGCTAAAAGTGGAGAATTTATATCTCTGGGAAGAATAAGCCGATGAACTTCCAAAAGAAGGTAGTTAATAGTTTTTTAAACAGGCGACCGTGGTCTATCATGATTAAATTTGTATCATGTCACACCCACGGTAAGCATTGCCGTTTTTAAAGAATTATGGAGACGTAAAGTAAAGAGGGAACATTAAAGGTGATACCTGTAGTAAATTTATGTGCTTAAATTTTACTGCACAACCAATATGTTCAGATGGAATTATGCCAAGATAAATAGTAAGCATAATATCAATGCTTAAAGGATAAATTACTAAACTTTCATATTTAATATAAATCTTGTATATTTCCATGAATAAAATAAAAGATAGTAATAAATCTATATTCTTTCCAAAGCCAGAACTCATATTAGCTCTATTCGCAATTATTTGTATTTTAATAGCGATATTTGTTCCTCGCTGGATAGTTGGCGATGCAAAGCTTACTCGTACAAAGCGTTTTGAAATCGAAAATGCTTATCGTGTCACCATAATCCAGGGTTTCGGAGGATTATTTTTCCTGAGTACAGCTTATTTTACGTGGCGAAACTTAAAAGTTGCCGAGGGGAACTTAACAACCGCACAAAATAAACAAATAGCAGATGCAAAAGTTGCTGAATTAAACCTAAAAGCCATACAAGATAAACAAATAGCAGATGCAAAAGTTGCTGAATTAAACCTAAAAGCTACACAAGATAAACAACTTACAGAACGTTTTGCCAAAGCGGTTGAGATGTTAGGGCATCAAGATATTCATGTTCGCTTAGGTGCAATTTATTTACTAGAAAGAATTTCAAAAGATTCTGCTCAAGATTACTGGCAGATAATGGAAATTCTCACAGCTTATGTGCGAGAAAAGTCTCCTTATCAATACCCTTACAATACAGTAAACAACTTAGAAGACGAACCTTATGTTCCACTACCAACAGATATTCAAGCAGTTCTGACTGTTATTGGTAGACGTGAAGATCCTGAAACAAAAGAGACAATTTCTTTAGATTTGAGTGGCAGTAATCTTAGGGGAGCTAAACTTGGTTCAGCTAACCTAAAAAAAGTGGATTTTAGAAGAGCTAACCTCAGCTATGCTTACCTTGTAGAAGCAGAACTTGAAAATTCTATCTTTTATAAAGCTGTTATTAAAAAGGCTAACTTAGGAAAAGCCAAATTAAGCAATGCTGAACTTGGAGAGTCCAACTTATTTCACAGTATCCTTACTGGAGCCAATCTAACGGGAGCTAATTTAGGTAATGCTGACCTCAGTTACACAAGTCTTAATGAAGTTAATTTCAATGATACTGACTTAGTAGCAGCAAACCTTCTGGAGGCTCACTTATACAAAGCAGAAAACCTTTTTCCAACTCAAATTATCAACAAAGCTATTAATTGGGAGAAAGCCTACTATGACCCTGAATTTTGCAAACAAATAGGTTTAACAGACACAACTGTAATTAGTACAAATAATTTATAGCCTCGAAATAGTCTGTGAAAAAAACTTGCCCCAGAAGCATCACACCTCCAAGGCAAGTAAATCATCCAAATTATTGTTAATTTCCTAAAGTTGCTTCACTTCAGAAACTAACTTCGCCACCATATCTTTCGCACTACCAAAAAGCATCGTAGTTTTATCTTTGTAGAACAACTCATTATCTACACCGGCAAAACCTGCGCTCATTCCGCGCTTAATTACAATAGTGTGCTTCGCTCTATCTACTTCCAAAATTGGCATCCCATAAATTGGGCTAGCGGTATCACTGCGCGCCGCCGGATTGACTACATCATTCGCCCCAATTACTAAAGCCACATCCGCTTGCTCAAATTGGGGGTTAATATCTTCCATGTCATACAACTGGGTGTATGGCACATTTGCCTCGGCTAACAACACGTTCATGTGTCCGGGCATTCTCCCAGCAACGGGGTGAATGGCATACTTAACATCAACGCCCATCCGTTCTAATTGGTCTGCCAACTCTCTCACACTATGTTGTGCTTGAGCTACAGCCATCCCATAACCAGGAACAATCACCACAGAACGGGCATAACCCAACATCATCGCGCCTTCTTCGGGATCGATGCTGTGGACGCTTTGATCTGTTGCACCAGTAGCCCCAACACCACCAGTAGCGCTTCCTGAACCAAAGGCGCTGAATAGGACACTGAACAGGGAACGGTTCATGGCTTTACACATGATTTCCGTCAAAATTAAACCGGAAGCCCCCACCAATGCACCAGCGATGATTAACATATTGTTCATCACCACGAAACCAGCCGCCGCCGCCGCGATACCTGACAAGGAGTTCAACAGCGAAATTACCACCGGCATATCGCCCCCACCAATGGGGATGACGAACATCACACCCAAAACTAGGGAGACTGCAACGACTGCTAAGAATACAGGTAAGCTATCTGGTGTGACGATTAAATAGGCACTTCCTGCTAGATACGCACCCAAAAGCAAAAGGTTAAATGGTTGCTGCAAGGGAAAGGTAATTGGCGAACCGCTAATTAATCCTTGCAATTTGGCGAAGGCGAGGAAACTACCAGTGAAGGTGACACCACCAATCAACACATCCAACAACATGGAAATGTTGACATCTAAGGGTACAGGTGCGCCAGCATCCAGCAACCGCCAAAACTCAGCCACAGCAACTAACGCCGAAGCTGCACCGCCCAAACCGTTGAGTAAACCCACCATTTGGGGCATTTCTGTCATCTGGACTTTGTAGGCAGCGATCGCACCAATACCTGAACCAATCGCTAAACCTAACAAAATCATTTCATAATTGAGGACGTGCTGATCTAACATTGTGGCAACAATTGCCAACAACATCCCCACAGCCGCAACTACATTTCCGTTACGCGCTGTAGCTGGGGAACCTAATTTTTTCAACCCCAGAATAAATAAGGATGCAGCGACTAAGTACGTCAGCTGTATTCCAGTTGGTAAAAAGTCGCTCACGCCTTAATCTCCTTTTTCTTGAACATTTGCAACATTCTATCGGTAACGAGAAACCCACCGACTACGTTGACTGTCGCCAAAATCACGGCAATCAAACCCAGAATTACGGATAAATTGGTGTTTCTTTCTCCGGCTGCTACTATCGCCCCAATCACAGCAATGCCAGAAATTGCATTTGAGCCTGACATTAGGGGTGTATGTAGAGTGGGTGGTATTTTGTTGATGACTTCAAAACCTATGAATGATGCCAACACAAATACAAACAAAGCTGCAATTAATGCCTCTGTCATTTAAAACTCCTTAATTATTGAGAGGCTAGTCTCAAGTCTCTAATCTCTAACTAGTTGAGTAGCCGAAGCTTGTAACGCATCCTTGACGCGTTGATTGCGAATTTCCCCTGCATGGGTAATGCAAGCAGCATCAATGATGTCGTCTGTAAAATCTACTTGTAACGCTTTATCTTTAATTAGTAGTTGCAGTAAAGATGTGAGGTTTTTGGAATACAGTTGGCTGGCATGAACTGGCATTGATGAAGGGAGATTAATCGGGCCGATAATTGTCACCCCATTCCAAACAATATCTTTACCAGGATCAGTACAAGCACAGTTACCACCTTGTTCAGCCGCTAAATCTACAATCACTGAACCGGGTTTCATTTGTGCAACCATTTCTGCTGTAACTAACAGTGGTGCTTTTCTACCTGGGACTTGGGCAGTTGTAATTACTACATCAGAATTTTTGACGTGTTCCGCCACAACTTCCTGAGTGCGCTGTTTGCTGGCTTCAGAAATTTCTTTGGCGTAACCACCTTGGGCTGTGGTTTCTTCTTCGAGTTTGACTTCGACGAATTTTGCCCCCAAGCTTTGCACTTCTTCTTTTACAGCCGGACGAATATCAAAGGCTTCTACGACTGCGCCCAAACGTCTGGCGGTGGCGATCGCTTGCAATCCTGCAACACCAGCACCCATAATAAATACTTTAGCTGGGGCAATTGTCCCTGCGGCTGTTGTCAACATGGGGAAATACTTGGGTAACGCCGCCGCCGCAATTAATACCGCTTTATAACCCGCCAGTGACGCTTGTGAAGATAAAGCATCCATCGATTGCGCCCTTGTAGTTCTGGGGATCAGTTCCATACTCAAGGCTGTGACTTTACGATTCACCAGTTGTTGCGCCACTACAGGATTGCCCAAGGGATTCAGGAAGCTAATTAAAACAGCACCTTCCCTTAATAAATCAATTTCTAAGCGTCCATCTTCGCGTTCTTGCGGTGGGCTAACTTTCAACAAAACATCTGTTTCGCCCCATAATTTACCGGAATCGCTAACAATTGTCGCTCCTGCTGCTACATAGGCAGCATCATCAAAAAATGATCGCTCTCCTGCACCTGCTTCTACCCAAACCTCTAAACCTTGTTTTACCAATCGGGCAACAGTGTCAGGATTTAAGGCTACACGTCGTTCACAAACTTCAATTTCTTTAGCAACTGCTATTCTCATGAAATCTCCTGAAGATAAATACCTAATCTCTGCAAAGTCTGCAACTTTGCTTATGAGGAATGTCACTAAATCATGGCTCTTACTCCGAGCTATGAAAAATTGATTTTCCTTTTTGATTGAAACTTGAGCGTTCCCCTTGACTGTGGTGATGCAACAGACAAAGCTTTTCTGAGCATCTGGCAAATTTCCAATTTGCTGATAGTTGCCAATCGCTTACATATTGCAAATTCTATTTTGATACCCCAAGTTTTATCCTTCTCTTTAGCTTATTTTCGGGATTGCAAAATCTTTATGTCTCTTTTCTCTTACATACCGCAATATTCAGCAAACTTATATTTTTTCTAGCTTGATTATTTTCTAACAAATGTTTAGTTATTTTTTGAATGGTTATTGATATGATGCAAGCTGATTTTTACCAATCTATCTCAACTTAACAGGCGATCGCTAATTAGATAGCTCAATTTTTATAACAAACAACCTAAATTAAGATACACTTGTACATATTTAGAAACAAAATCACTTATTAAGTGTGTTTCTATTTACTTTAAGTACTAGTATTTTTACCAACAGTTGTGATTTCAGAAAAAATGGCACTTTTTGCCTCCACCGAACGTCTAAAGTGTATCACATAAAGCAAAAATGACAGAAACCTTACGTAAAACCTTGATTGAGTGCTTTTATGCGTAAGTCTCGTGATATCTATAAAATTAACTTGGTGGAGGAGCCTTAATTATGAAACGTTTACTTTCAGCTTTAGCCGTGACTAGTTGTGTAATAGCCGGCTTACCAACTATTACCTCGGCACAAAGTCTACCTGGATTTACATTGTTTAGTGGTGTTAAAAGCGAAAATCAGCTACCCTTTCGTTTAGATTTTGGTGGGCAGAGCAATAGCTGGGATAGATATATATTAAGGATTCCTGCCCAGAAAATGAAATTGGCAGCTGCTCAATTTGCCATTACCTACCCAGATTACTATAAAGGAAGTTTTGACACCAAAGATATTGAAATCAGAGTGGGAGGCAAAAAAGTTCCTGTATCCGAAGTGAAATGGGATAGAGAAGGTCGCCTGTTGGAGATTTTCCCCGAAGAGCCAGTACCAGCAGGTAGCAGAGTAGAGTTAGTCCTTTCCAATGTACGTAACCCAGCATTTGGTGGAACTTTTTACTTCAATTGTCAAATTCTCTCACCTGGAGATGTCCCCTTACTACGATACTTGGGAACTTGGATTTTAAGCATCAATTAATTGAGAGGTATAGAGGCAGTTAAGGGAGAAATGCTTACTCAGCAACCACTGCTCCCTAATTACTTCTTTATAGACTATTAGCTATCCACAGTGATAAGATAATAGATTGTGATTTTTTATAAAAAATCGTCTAAGAGGACAAAAGTATGCAGAGAACGCTCGGTGGGACAAACCGTAAGAGAAAAAGAACTTCTGGGTTCCGTGCCAGAATGCGGACTCCAGATGGCAGAAACGTCATCAGAGCCAGAAGAAAGAGAGGTCGTCATCGTTTGAGCGTGTAGGGTATTTTAGGCGCAAAGAATAGCTGTGGCATTGCCCAAAGCAAATCGATTAAAATCCCGGCATGATTTTCAGGCAGTTTTCCGAGAAGGGCTGAGACGAAACAGCTCACATTTCACATTGCGAGCATTAAAACCGTCATCTGCCAGAAAGTCTTCTTTGGATACTGCCACTCAAACCCAACCAGTAGATGAAGTACAAAATATACCTAGTACGCTGATTGGTGTCTCGATTAGTACCAAAGTTAGTAAGCGAGCGGTAGTGCGTAACCGCATAAAACGGCAAATTACGGCTGCTATGCAGCAATTATTGCCTAGATTAGCACCAGGGTGGAAATTAGTAGTAATTGTGAAGCCAACAGCCGCAGAAAGTAAGTGCGGAAGCCAGCAATTTCTGCAAGAATTAGAGCAGTTGTTGGCACAAACTGAGGTATTACATGGGCATTCGTGAAGAAGTTTATTATGAAGGCGGCCCCCACATTGGGGATCTAATTTTGAATATACTAGTTGGGCTAACTGTTGTAGGTATTCCCTTAGCAGTTGGAGCAATTGTGAGAGCATTATGGTTACGCTACCGCATCACCGATCGCAGAATATCTGTGATGGGTGGTTGGATGGGACGCGATCGCTCGGATGTAATTTATTCAGAAATTACCAAGATAGTCAAAGTTCCCCGTGGTCTTGGGATTTGGGGAGATATGGTAGTTACTTTAAGAAACGGTAGTCGTTTAGAATTGCGGGCTGTTCCCAATTTCCGCGAAGTTTATGACTACATTAATGAAAAAATTGCTGCCAGAAATCCTCAATATACTGCGAAGTAGGGAATAGGGAGTGGGGAGTAGGGAATAGAAGATTTGCTTATATAAAATAAAAAATTCAGAAAATTCCCCATTACCAAACACTACTCACTACTCCCCATTTATCATCTTGTGCGGCTATCCGTAGCAGAAGATAGTCGCATAGTCATCCCGATTTAGATAAATTAGATTCAGTTCAGTTTACAGTACCTCAGGTTGAATTCAGAATAATGGATTTTGGTATCGGGTTTCTCTCGAACAACGTAATGTTGCCGATCATAGACTTTTTCTATAGCGTTGTGCCGAGCTATGGATTGGCGATCGTTGCCTTAACATTGATAATCCGCTTTGCGCTCTATCCCCTGAGTGCTGGTCAAATTCGCAATATGCGGAAAATGCGAATTGTGCAACCCCTAATGCAAAAGCGGATGGCAGAAATTAAAGAGCGCTATAAGGATGACCCGCAGAAGCAGCAAGAAGAAATGATGAACGTCCAGAAGGAGTTTGGCAACCCCTTAGCCGGATGTTTACCGTTACTGCTGCAAATGCCAGTCCTGTTAGCTTTGTTTGCCACCTTGCGGGGTTCACCATTTGCTGGAGTTAATTACTCTGTTAACCTGCAAATCTTCCCCTCTGAGCAAATCGAACGCATCCAACCCCAAGCGTTCGCCACTCCCCCCCAAAATATTTACATTGCAGACGGGGAGCATACCAAAGTTACAGCCATCCTCCCTGGTGGTAATAAGTTAGCGGTAGGCGAAAAAACTAAAATTCAATATCAGACCCTTGACGGTAAACCATTCCCAGTTTTATTGGCCGAACACCCAGAGAGTAAACTGTCGCCTGAATGGAAAATTACCAAGGGTGAAGATCGAATTAAAATCGATGCCGAGGGTAATATAGAAGCCTTACAGCCAGGAGATGTCACCATTCAGGGTACAATTCCCGGATTAGCGGCAGATAAAGGATTTTTATTCATTGATGCTTTAGGTAGAGTAGGCGCAATCGACCCCGATAACACCATCCACTGGGATATCGTGGGAATGATCGTCTTCTTTGGTATCAGCCTTTACTTTAGCCAAATGCTTTCTGGGCAAAATTCTAGCGGTGGGAATCCCCAACAGGATACGGTCAACAAAATTACTCCTGTAATCTTTTCTGGGATGTTTTTGTTTTTCCCTCTGCCGGCTGGTGTACTCATGTACATGGTGATTGGTAACGTTTTCCAAACCTTACAAACCTATATCCTCTCCCGTGAACCTTTACCAGAGGAAATACAAAAAATTGTAGAAACTCAGGAAAAACAAGCGGTGGCTGAACAAAAGACATTACCTTTTGAGCCAAAAAGTTCCAAGAAAAAGACCACAGGTTGATAAATGAGCAACAATCCCATGCAGCGAGGTCAGCAGTGGTTACAATCACTGCTGGAACTCACTGGGGTATCAGCTGAGATTCACGGTAGTGTAGAAACTGCTCAATCTCACAACGAAGATTCCCAAGAAACAGATGGCTACTGGTTGACGATTGACGAAACCAATTTAAACCCACAGCAAGTTCAAACTTTAATTGGTGCTGATGGCTCTGTATTAGATGCAATTCAGTATTTAGTTAATTCCACTCTCAATATCAATCAACCCCAGGAAGGACAAGCTTCCTACACAGTAGAATTGAACGGTTATAGGGTTAAAAGACAAGCCGAAATTCAAGAAATCGCAGAAACAGCCGCCGAGCAGGTACGTTCTACAGGTCAAGAAGTGGAGATTAAATCCCTCAGTTCTGCGGAACGGCGTTTAGTACACACTTTCCTAAAAGACTTTGGCGATTTAGAAACCTTTAGCCGTGGTAAAGAACCCCATCGTCATTTAGTTGTGCGTCCGGCTGTGAATGAATTATGAGAGGCTAGAATTTAGAGGCTAGAGGTTAGAAAATACATATTTTACCTAGTCCCCAATCCCCAGTCTGCATATTTATTCTTCCTAAAAGCTAAACTAAAAATGGATTATCAGCAGAATTGCTGATAATTGACATAAATTCTTGTAATGATGTTTTACAGATCCTATGGACGCAATCTTTATTCCGCAGCTAACTAAAGCCCCGGAGCGGACAGAGGAAGTTCAAGTTAAAGAGTTTCTGCCAGGGTTGGAGACTTTGACACCTGTACGTGGCCTCGTCCGCGTACAGCATCATGGTAATTACCTGCAAGTTTCAGCACAGGCCGAAGCAATTATTACTTGTACCTGCAATCGCTGCTTACAGCAGTACAATCAGCGTTTAGCCGTAGATACTCAAGAAGTTATTTGGTTGGATGAGGCTGTCGAGCAAGAGCAAAACTTACCCTTAGAACGGGAAGTAGCGATGGAAGATTTGCTAGAGACCTTATCGCCTAATGGTTATTTTTATCCCAGCGAATGGTTGTATGAACAAATGTGTTTAGCGTTGCCACAACGCCAATTATGTGAAATTAATTGTCCGGGCATTTTAACTGATAATAGCGCTGAAAGTTCAGATCAAGGAATTGATAATCGTTGGTCTGGGTTGAAGGCACTGAAAAAACATTTACCTGGATAGTAATATTTTCCCATAGAAGCGATTAATCGCGTCTGTACAAAAGAGACGCGATTTCTAACAGTCGTCGTGATTGGTTCTGGAAACTAGTATCGGATTGAACCGATAGGTTTGATATTCTCTAGTTTTGAGACTTTAAAACTCATAGGAATGCAATCGCTCTTTGAGCCTAGAATCCCCCAAATCTAGCGTCCGCGCAGCGTCTCGTAGAGAAGTAGATTCGGGGGAGTATGTCAAAAATTAAAGTTCTCACTACTAACTTGCTTTATATGCAAAATAAATTATTCCTTGTGATATTTAGATTTGTAATAAATTAGCGATCGCCTCTGGCATTGGCAACACAATTATCACCAATAAAGCCATTGCCAACAAACCTAAAATATCGCGCTTGGTATCCAGTTCAGTCACATCATTTAAAGCTGGTTCATCGACTAAGGGAATGAACAATAAGATAATTGCCCATACGAAAAATTCAGATTGAACTAAAGATAGCAACAACAGCAACAGGCGGGCAATTTGACCGATAAACATAGCCGTTCTTTGCCCAAACATCGCATGGACAATATGACCACCATCTAATTGTCCCACGGGCATAAGGTTTAATGCTGTGACAATTAATCCCAAAAAACCAGCCACTGCGACTGGGTGTAAGTCAATCGCTAATTTTGCTGTTAAGGCACTTCCTAAAGCTAATTTAGCTAGTAACGCCACAAGAATTGAATATTTAGGATTCAGTGCGTCAGGGTTTAACAAACCAGTGTTTTCAGTCAAGGGAACCAAATCTGAATGAGCCAAACCCCAAATAACTAGGGGTAATGTAGCGATAAACCCAGCTAGAGGCCCAGCAATACCAACATCAAATAAAGCCTTACGGTTGGGAATTGGACTCCGCATTTGAATAAATGCACCAAAAGTTCCCAAGAAAAAAGGTATAGGGATAAAGTAGGGCAGGGTCGAGCGAATTTTATAAAATCTAGCTGTCAGGTAATGACCCATCTCATGGATACCCAAGATAGTCATTAAAGCTAAAGCATAGGGTAATCCCTGTAAAAGTAGTTTCGGGTCAGATTGTAGCCTTGTAGGGTCAATACCGGCGATTTTTACACCTACTAAGGTGGTTGTTACTAAAGTAGCTACTAACAGCAATAAAGCCAATCCTGGGCGTGTTAGTTGTTCAGATTTTCTCGTATTGGCTTTAGCAGCTTGGGTGTTGGGAACCAATACGAAGAACGGCTTACCATTAAAACCTTCTTGAAAGATGAGCAAGAAGCGATCGCCAAATTGAGCTTCAATGTTAGCTCTAATCTGCTGGTAAGCTTGAGTTGGTGTAGTTCGCAACTGCCCTCGGCAAATCACCGCCTGGGGTCTATACTCAATGTTTTGGACGTAGTAAATAGACCAGGGAAAACAGTTTCGCAGCTGGGTTTCTTCCGTGGGTTCAATGGGACGTACAGGCACTGGTTCTGCGGTAGGATGATTAGCCGATTGTGATTCTGTGGATTGGGGTGCAGTTTGTGTCTCCCTTGGCAATTGCCGTCCCCACTGAAACAAGAGCCAGTATAACAAAAGGCAGAGAATTGACGGCCAAAATATCAGTGCTGGCGGCGGCGGTTGTTTTACCCCATAAACTAGTGTCCATCCAGTTAAAACCAACGCAGGTGTCATCAACACCAGCCATAACAGCCAGATGGGTGTCTTGGTGATGTTAGCAACACTGCGCTGCACCATCAAATAAGTAGCTATTCCCAATAGGAGGAGAAACCAGAATGTCATGTTTTCTACAGTAATTTTGAAAGAAGCCGTGCAAGTAGTGTTAGCACCACAGCCACCGCTACAAAGCAAAGCAGACCAGCGACCCCAGATTTTTAGATAAAGCTCAACAAGGTTGATTAACTCTTTGCACGTCAGTTGTTTTTGGATCTGGTTTAATACCTCGTCCCTTGATTGGTTGGTTTTCACATATCGAAAACCACTGACCACTAACTACCGACGAAAACAAATTCAACTCTGTAACTATATTTTCACAACTCCTCAGGTTTGGTTTTTCTTATGTGTCCCTTACCTCAACAGCCTAGTCATATAACTAAGTCACCACGGGATGTCTTGGACGGTATTTTTGCTTTTCCACCAAATCGGGACACATTAGGGGGAACCTCTTATCTCATTGTAGGAAATGAAGGGAATATCCTCATAGATTGTCCCGCCTTAGATCAAACAAATTTAGATTTTTTGCGATCGCATGGTGGCGTAAGATGGTTATTTCTCACCCATCGCGGCGCTATTGGGAGAACAGCAGAAATTCAACAAAATTCTGGCTGTGAAGTTATTATTCAAGAACAAGAAGCCTATTTGTTACCAGGCTTAACTGTCACTACCTTCACTCAAGAACTCTCCATCACCCCCACAGTCCAAGTTATCTGGACACCCGGACACTCTCCCGGCTCCTCTTGCTTGTACTATAACTACCAGGGCGGTGTACTATTTTCCGGTCGCCATTTACTTCCCAACCAACAAGGCGAACCCGTTCCGTTACGCACCGCTAAAACTTTTCATTGGCCCCGACAAATTAAGAGCTTACAAACAATCTTAGAAACTTTTACCCCAGAAACCCTGCAATACATCTGTCCCGGTGCTAACACTGGTTTCCTCAGAGGTAAACGCTCCATAGACACAGCCTACCAGCGCCTAGCCTCTTTGGATTTAAAAGCTTTACTACAAACACAACCGCTAATTTAGCGCGGAGTCAGAGCGGAGGTTTCCTCCGTAGACGCGCAAGCGGCTTGCCGCAGGCATCTGAACTTCATAAGAGAGGGGCTGGAAACCCGGATGGCAGAGGAAATGAGCGAATTTTTCTCCCCTGCCCCCTGCTCCCTGCTCCCCAGCTTCTTAGCCTTTATTCCCAATCCCGGCTACTACAGAATTTTTACTCAACAGATCCAACGCTGCTTGATATTGCAAATCTGTTTCTGTGGCAATTTCATCGCGGGTGAGTATTTGCTGGGTCACAACTGTATCTGGTTTAATGCCTAACTTGTTTATATCTCTGTGATTAGGAGTTTCATACTTAGCAATTGTCACCGCCAAGCCAGAACCATCTGATAATTCAAATAAAGACTGGATTAAGCCCTTGCCAAAGGTAGTTTCACCGACCAACTGAGCGCGGCCATTATCTTGGAGTGCGCCGGCGAGAATTTCGCTAGCACTGGCGGTTCCCTGGTTAACTAAAATTATTAATGGATCTTCTGTCAAGGCCGGCCCAAAAGCTTCAAAGCTACCCTGAATACCTTGGCGATTGACGGTGTAGACAATTGTGCCGGAATCTAACCACTGACGGGCAATCTCAATGCCGGCTTGCAGTAAACCACCTGGATTATTACGCAAATCTAAAATGTAGGCAGCAGCACCTTTTTTCTCTAGACTAGAAATAGCGTGTGCTAATTCCATTGAGGCATTGGCATTGAATTGAGTGAGGCGAAGATAGCCGAAAGGTTTACCTTCTGGGGATGAACGTAATTCTGCCACAACAGGGTTAAGAGCGATGCGATCGCGCACTATTCTGATTTCTTTTTCCCCTTCTCCCTCACGTTCAATTACAAGCGTGACTAAACTACCTATGGGGCCGCGCATCCTGGTGGCTGCTTCGTCAAGAGTCAAATCTGTTGTGGAAATGCCTTCAATTTTCACAATGCGATCGCGTGGTTTAATACCCGCTTGATCTGCCGGCGAACCCGCAATGGGAGAAACTACTTCCAACTTTCCACTCTGGGGATTTAAGGCGATTTGTAAACCCACTCCGGTCAGTTCTCCAGAAGTACTAACCTGTAAGCTGCGGTATTGCTCAGGGTCTAAAAATCTCGTAAAAGGATCACCTAAAGTCTTGAGCATATTCTGAATAGCCCCATAAGCAGCTTTATGGTCTGTCAGGGGCTTTTCCAATGCCTTCTGTCTCACATTCGCCCAATTTTGATGGTTAAACGTCTCATCCAAATAAGAGCGATTGACAATTCGCCACACTTCCGAAACTAGTTTCTGTTCCTCCGTTAATGCTGTGGCTGGTTGAACTAATACTCCTACAGCCAAACTCAAAGCCACTAATAGCGAAAATCCTAGCCGAAAAAACTGTTTTTGCATGAACCCCATTTGCAGTTTTACCTCAACCGAAATTGCCTAGAATTGCCCAGTTGCACGATCAATAATGAAATCTATCTCTCGACTATGTTACTTTTTTTATAGAAGTGGTGCATTATTCTCATCAAGTTGTTAAGGCATCTGATATTAGTGCATCCCCTTTACCAAAAGGATTATGATCTACTTTGTACCCACCAATCGGGTTGGCTTGCAAAGAGAACGCAATATATTCCATATTTACAGAGTGTTAAGTTTGTGAAAACTCTTGACATTCTGCAAGAGTGAAAAACAGACGAAAAACTCCTCTTAAAAGAAAATCCCAAAATTGCCAATTGGGAGATTGAATCAACCGCAACCGATTTTTAGGAACTTGAGATTGTATGGCCAACGTTTACGACTGGTTTGAGGAACGCTTAGAAATCCAAGCAATTGCTGAAGATGTCACAAGCAAATACGTCCCTCCCCATGTCAACATTTTCTACTGCTTGGGTGGTATTACCCTAGTTTGCTTTCTAATCCAGTTCGCCACTGGATTCGCTATGACGTTCTATTACAAGCCAACAGTTGCTGAAGCTTACTCCTCCGTTCAATACATTATGAACGAGGTGAACTTCGGTTGGTTAATTCGCTCCATTCATCGCTGGTCTGCCAGCATGATGGTGTTGATGATGATTCTGCACGTCTTCCGCGTCTACCTAACTGGTGGTTTCAAAAAGCCCCGTGAATTAACCTGGGTAAGTGGTGTGATCCTCGCTGTCATCACCGTTTCTTTCGGTGTTACAGGCTATTCTCTACCTTGGGATCAAGTAGGCTACTGGGCTGTGAAAATCGTTAGCGGTGTACCCGAAGCGATTCCTGTAGTCGGTGTACTCATCTCCGACCTACTGCGTGGTGGCTCCAGTGTTGGTCAAGCAACCCTGACCCGCTACTATAGCGCCCACACCTTTGTACTACCTTGGTTGATTGCAGTATTTATGCTGTTCCACTTCTTGATGATCCGCAAGCAAGGTATTTCCGGGCCTTTGTAATCCAGCAACTAGTTTTCAGAGCCAGTAGTTTGTTTTAAACTGATGAAAAATCAGCAATTAAGACTCATAAGTCAAAAACACTAGTATCTGAAAACTGAGAGCTGTCAAAAAACCTCAATCAAGGTTTGATCAAGGCTTTAACTGAATTTTAAGCAGGAGAGCGCATTCAAAAATGGCTACACAAAAAAAACCCGATCTGAGCGATCCTACGTTAAGAGCTAAACTCGCCAAAGGCATGGGTCACAACTACTATGGTGAACCAGCTTGGCCCAACGACTTGCTGTATGTATTCCCAATTGTAATCATGGGTTCATTCGCTTGTATCGTGGCTCTAGCCGTACTAGACCCCGCTATGACAGGCGAACCAGCAAATCCTTTCGCTACACCACTGGAAATTTTACCAGAGTGGTATTTGTACCCAGTATTCCAAATTTTGCGATCGCTTCCTAACAAATTGTTGGGAGTATTAGCAATGGCTTCCGTACCCTTGGGATTAATCCTCGTTCCCTTCATTGAGAACGTCAACAAGTTCCAAAACCCCTTCCGTCGTCCAGTTGCAACCACAGTGTTCTTGTTTGGAACCTTGGTAACCCTGTGGTTGGGTATTGGTGCTGCGCTACCATTGGACAAATCTTTGACCTTAGGATTGTTCTAAGCTAGTCACCTAGAAGCTTCTTGACACCTGTAGGTTTCAGGAGCGTATATCTGGAAGTTATGATGTCTAATGACAAGTCACCATAAAGGTGTATGTAGTCGAAAATGTCATTCATATCAAGGATATGCGCTCCTGAAAACCCGAAACAGGTGTCAATTTTAGTGATAGGGGTTGCTGAGATAGAGTTCCTAGTGTTGACCAATGACTAATGACCAAATTAAATTTTTAGCTTTGGATGCAAAAAATCATCCCAAAACTAAAATAGACTAAAGACGATAGATTACATAAAATTCTTACTCATAATTACATGAAAGCTACGGTCAATGCTTGGCATCATGCAGCACGACCATCTAACAATTAAGAGCGAACTGAAGCTCCTTAACCAAGTACAACAATGGTTTGAGGACTTTTCCCTCAAATACCTGTTTCAACTCGGCTGGACAGAAGGTCAACTTTATCGCCTCAACTTAGCACTAGCAGAGGGCTTTACCAATGCAGTTCGTCATGCACATCGTGCTTTGCCGCCAGAAACGACTATAGAAATTGAGGTTAGTCTATGGATTAACAAAATAGAAATTAGAATTTGGGATCATGGTAACCCGTTTGATCCGGATGCGATCGCTGAACCAGTACCAGGTACTCTACAAGTGGGAGGCTATGGCTGGTTTCTCCTCCGGCGCTTGGCTGACCGTGTAGTCTACGAACGTAGCGAGGATGGTAGGAATTGTTTAGTCATAGTTAAGTATGCCAAGGAAGGGCAATATTAGGGGAGTGAGGGACGATGAGTAAGAATTTTTACTTAGGCACTTCCAGATAAAAAAATATTAAAAATATGCAAGATTTAGGATGCGCTACTTGCGACAAAACCTAAATACACTCAGAAATTATTCATAAGTAGCGCACCCTACCAAATCATCAATTTCGGAGGATTGATTTTTTGGTGTTTCCTTAAGTTGTCTAACTGATCCTCTTTATTTCGTGACTTCTTCACTTAACCTAAGTAAATAGCTGCAAGTTAAGAGAAATTTTGTATAAAAAATCATACTGATGGTAGTAGAGTTAGCATACGAGTTGCTGTTAATACTTTGTTAAAATTAGGCAAAATTATCGTGGGCGGGAAATTGAACTGAGATGTTAATCGGTAGATATCGTAAATGCTCAGTAATTTTTTCCTAGCCTGCTGTAGCTCTTTAGTGGTCAAAGAGGGGATGGGGAAGAGGATATGACTAAAACAGCCTTAGTTACAGGTATTACTGGTCAAGATGGCTACTATCTCAGCCATTTGCTCCTCAATCAAGGTTATCGAGTAGTGGGATTAGTATCACCACACCGCCAACCGAATTTGGCAAAGTTAGGGGATTTGGCAACCAAGGTAGAAATATATAATGTTGATTTGAGAGATCCTGTAGCATTGTTAAATGCGGTGGAGCAATTGCGTCCCCAAGAAATTTATAATTTGGCTGCGCCTAGTTTTGTTCCTGATTCGTGGAAAGACCCGTTGGGAACTTTGGATTTAATTACTGGGACGGCTACGAGACTGTTAGATGCAGTCCGACAGGTTGGTTTATCTACAAGATTCTATCAAGCTAGTAGTTCCGAAATGTTTGGGGATGTTTTATCTTCTCCCCAGGATGAAGAAACCACCTTTCGTCCCAAAAATCCCTACGCAGCAGCAAAGCTACACGCCCACTGGACGATGGTGCATCACAGACAGCGTTATGGCCTATTTGCCTGTAGCGGTATTTTATATAACCATGAGTCACCTTTACGCCCGCCTCAATTTGTCACGCGTAAAGTTTCTTTGGCTGCTGCATCCATTAAGTTGGGTTTAGTCCAGACTTTGGAAATGGGTAATTTAGATGCTAAACGCGATTGGGGATTTGCTGGCGATTACGTCAAAGCTATGTGGCTGATGTTGCAAGCAGAGGAACCAGAAGAGTATGTTATAGGTACGGGAAAACTACACAGCGTTAAAGAATTAGTGTCTATTGCTTTCGAGTCGGTGGGACTAAATTGGCAAAATCATGTAGTGATTAATACAGATTTGCTCAGACAAGACGAACATTTTCAGCTCGTAGCTAACCCTATCAAAGCTAAAAAGAACCTCGGTTGGGAAACGGAAGTTAGCTTTGAGGGACTTTTAGAGAAAATGGTGCAAACAGATGTAGAAAGATTACAAAGCGGTGCGATCGCCCAAGCACCAGAAGGAAAATTACTGGTAGATTAGGATACCGTAGCGCATTTGCACCCATAACCCTACTACCTCTAAAAATCAATAATAAAGAATCTCAATGCCAATTGATACAGTGGAAGAACAAATAAGTTTAGGCAAAACTTCCAATGAACAAGCCAACCATATCTTCTTGTTCTTAGAGGTTTTTAAGCAGGAAGGGGGAATTCAATCTTATGTCAAGGATATTTTTCGGGCGTATTCAGGCTTGAGTCAAGGTTATCAAGCAGAAGTGTTGTTATTACGGGATAGCCCTGACTGCTCAAACCCTTTTACATCCAATAATTTAAAATTTCATTACTTCCAAAATCAATCACCCCAAATAGGCAGAATCAAAATGGCTGGGGTGCTACTAAAATTTTTATTGCAGAGAAGACCACAGAGGGTCTTTTGTGGGCATATTAAGCTAGCAGTTTTAGTACAGACACTTTGCCAACCGTTAGGTATTCCCTACACTATCCTCACCTATGGCAAAGAATTTTGGGAACCGTTAAAAAATCAAGAACGCCGCGCTTTAGCCGCAGCAGAGGAAATTTGGACGATTAGTCGCTATAGCCGCGATCGCGCCTGTGCCGTTAATGGTATAGATCCTCATAAGGTGAAAATGTTGCCTTGTGCCATAGATGGCAATAAATTTACTCCAGGAGCAAAACAACCAGAATTAATCGAGAAATATGGCTTAACCGATGCCAAAGTATTAATGACCGTAGCACGACTTTGGTCAGGAGATATATATAAAGGCGTGGATGTCACAATTCGGGCATTGCCGAAAATTATCCAGGCGTTTCCAGAAGTAAAATATTTAGTGATTGGTCGTGGTGATGACCAACCGAGGTTGGCACAGTTAGCCCAAGATTTAGGTGTAAGCGATCGCGTGATTTTTGCAGGTTTTGTCCCTACTGAACAACTAATGGCACATTACCGCCTAGCTGATGCCTATATTATGCCTTCACAAGAAGGTTTTGGGATCGTTTATTTAGAAGCAATGGCTTGTGGTGTCCCGGTGCTGTCTGGTGATGATGACGGTTCGGCTGACCCCTTGCAGGATGGTAAACTGGGTTGGCGAGTTCCCCATCGCAACCCGGAAGCCGTAGCCGCAGCTTGTTTAGAAATTCTTCAAGGAGACGATCAGCGTTGTGATGGAGAGTGGTTGCGCGAACAGGCGATCGCACTTTTCGGAATGGATGCTTTACAAAAGCAGCTTTTGTCTTTAGTCCACAGTAAGAACTAATGACTAATGACCAAACTCGCTATCCTAGAAGGAGAGCAAGATAGTATTTAAAATGAGCCTTAACAATTCTCAATTGAATCTTTTAAACTTCCGCCCTTGGCTAACGCTGTTAGCAATTGCTTGGTTACTAGCTTCCTTGGGTTTGGGCTGGTTGGTAAATTCCTTGTTGATTATAGTGGGATTGTTGTTTTTAGCGCCTGTTGTGGCGTTTTTTGGGTTTCGCTGGTGGCTGGAACGCAATTTAGTATCTGATCAATGTCCCGTCTGTAGTTATGAATTTACAGGGTTAAATAATAGCCAGTTGCAATGTCCTAATTGCGGAGAAAACTTAACTGTACAAAAAGGACATTTTCAACGCTTTGCCCCAGAAGGCACAATTGATGTTACCGCCGTTGAAGTTCCATCCCAGCGATTGGAAGATTAAACAGTTGATATATTTGCTTGCCTCTCTAGCCAGAGGAACTTAATAGTATATAATGAGGGATTGTGTCGAATTAGAGCCAATCCATGCCTAAACTAAAAACACGCAAAGCCGCAGCCAAAAGATTCCGTGCCACCGGTACTGGTAAAATCGTGCGCCGCAAAGCTTTCAAAAACCACCTTTTAGAACACAAAACCACCAACAAAAAGCGCCAGTACTCCAAGATGGCAATTGTTAACGAGCGCGACGAAGAAAACGTGCGTTTAATGCTGCCTTATTTGTAAATTTGTAATTTTTTCAGGAATAAAATATGACTCGCGTAAAACGCGGTAACGTTGCTCGTAAACGCCGCAATAAAATTCTCAAACTAGCTAAAGGTTTCCGTGGTTCTCACTCAACTCTGTTTAGAACCGCTAACCAACAGGTAATGAAGGCACTCCGCAGTGCTTACCGCGATCGCAAAAAGAAAAAGCGCGATTTCCGCCGCCTGTGGATTACCCGGATTAACGCTGCTGCCAGACAACATGGACTCAGCTACAGTCAGTTAATCGGTAACTTGAAAAAAGCCGACATCCAACTCAATCGGAAAATGTTGGCACAATTGGCAGTCCTCGATCCTGCTAGCTTCGGCAAAGTGGCACAGTTGGCAATTCAAGCTAAAGGTTAAGGATGGTAACGGATGAATAACGGATGTAACAGATGGCAAATAATTAGTCGGTTACATCTGATATTATCCGCCACCATTATTTGCTTGATGATTTCGGCCACAGGACTTGTTGCATCTGCCGCCGAACTGCCAGAAATTCAGCGCCGAGGCTACATAACTGTAGCCGTGAAGGATAATTTGCCTTTGTTGGGTTTTAAAGACACTCAGGGCAATTTACAAGGCTTAGAAATTGATTTAGCAAAGCGTTTAGCGGCTGATTTGTTAGGTAAAGCCGATGCTGTAAAATTGCAACCCGTAAATAATCGCGATCGCCTATCTGTAGTATTTAATCATCAAGTTGATTTAGCGATCGCCAGAGTCACAGCCACAGAATCACGCTCACGCTTGGTAAGTTTCAGTGTTCCCTACTACATGGATGGCACTTACTTAATTACCAAAGACGCAACTGTACAGCAAATAAATGATTTAGCCAAGCGCAAAATTGCTGTCCTGAATAATTCCAGCACCATCGCCGAAGTACGTTACTACATCCCCAGCGCCGAGTTAGTGGGAGTTAATTCTTACCAAGAAGCGCAAGCAGCAATAGAAAATAATAACGTCGCCGCTTTCGCCGCCGATGGTAGCCTCCTGAGTAGTTGGGTTAGAGAAAATCCTCAATATCGCCTATTACCAACAAAATTATCCACAGCACCCTTGTCTGTAGTCATGCCCAAGGGATTGCAGTACGATGAATTGCGAAGAGAAGTTAACGAAGCGATCGCTCGTTACATCGCTCAAGGTTGGTTAAAAGAACGGATTAAATATTGGGGATTAGTCAATAGTCAGTTGTCAATAGTCAATAGTCATTACTTCCCCTGCTTCCCCTGCTTCCCCTGCACCCCTGCACCCCCCGCTTCCCCTGCCCCCTCCTCTTAAGAGTCCCTAAAAGACCCATAATAGAGATAGAAGACACTTTAATAATTTGATTTGAAGACAATGGATAACAGTCTAGCGGTTGTTTATCTCTCCGTGTTGGTGGGTATACTGGGATTTGCGGTTGTGAGTGTTTTCCGCCAGCTGTTCAAAACTCGTAAGCGTGAAAGTGCTTTATCTCGATTGCGTAGTAAGTTGAGTAAGGACAAGGGTACAGCTCAAGAATATTATGAGTTAGCTTGTATTTATTCAGAGAAGAAAGTGTACACACAAGCTATACCTTTGTTTCAAAAGGCTCTGAAAGCAGCCGAAGAAGAAGGAGAAGAAAATACTGCGCCTATTTACAATGGTTTGGGTTACGCTTACTTTGCTCAAGAGCAGTATGATTTAGCGATTCGTCAGTATAAGGAAGCGCTAAAATTTAAACCCGATTATGTAGTGGCTTTAAATAACTTGGGTCATGCGTATGAGCGCAAAAAATTGACTGCTCAGGCTCTGCAAATGTACGAAGAAGCACTCAAATTTGCACCCAATAACGCTACAGCTAAACGTCGTGCGGAATCTTTGCGGCGCTTAGTGACTGCTTGATGGTTTTAGATCCTAAGATCCCCGACTTCTTTGAGAAGTCGGGGATCTGTTTTAACTTTAATTCGGTTTTATATCTGAATTCTGGGAAATAAATAACTATAAATTTATTGCCAGATTTTCTAGAATGATGAAGCGGCTAAAGCTATTCTTCTTGTTAGCTATTACTATTATTATCTGCTGTGGTATATCACTGATATTAATAAAAACAGTAACAGCACAACAATCAATAATTTCCCATCCTTTGACAGCGTTGACAGAAGCGGAGATTAAAACAGCAGTTGCCTTAATTAGAAAGGAAAAGCCTTTAACTGACATGGCTGCTTTTCCCTTGATTACCTTGGCAGAACCGGATAAAAGCGCAGTTGTGAATTTTACACAAGGTCAATCGTTCGAGCGCAAGGCTTTTTTGGTAGTATATGAGCGATCGCAAAACAAAACCTATGAAGCTGTTATTGACCTGAGAACGCAAAAAATAGCGTCCTGGCAAGAGAAACCCCATGTGCAACCGGCAATTTTTAACTCAGAATATGAACTAGCACGAAATGTAGTGAAATCTGATTCCCGATGGCAAGAAGCCATGAAAAAACGGGGAATTACAGATTTTAATCAAGTACAGGTGAGTTGCTGGGCGGCGGGAATTTTAAGTCAAGAGGAAGCAGCAACAGGGGGGCGTTTGTGTCGGACTTTATTATTTTATCGCGGGGAACGCTGGAATTATTACGGCACTCCTATTGAGGGTGTAATAGCAACGGTTGATTTAAATAAAGGTACAGTCATCAATTTTATCGACCAGGGAATAGTTCCCATGTCCAAGGAAAATTGGAATTATGATTTAGAGACTTTAGGTAAATTACTCTCGCCCCCAAAACTCTTACAAATACTGCAACCGAAAGGAAAGAGTTTCCAAATTCAGGGTAATGAAATTAGTTGGCAAGGTTGGAAGTTTCGGTATGTGATGCACCCCCGTGATGGGTTGGTACTGTATCAAGTAACTTACAATGATGGTGAGAATATCCGACCAGTATTATATCGCGCCAGCTTATCGGAGATGGTTGTACCTTATGGCGATCCTGATCCTACTTGGTCATTTAGAAACGCTTTCGATGTTGGTGAATATAACTTGGGGTTACTAGCCAGCACAATGGAGTTAGGGAAGGAAATTCCCCAAAATGGCGTTTTACTTGATGCTGTGTTTGCCAATGAAGAAGGGGAACCCTATGTTATGCCTGGGGTAGTTGGTGTTTACGAACGGGATAACGGCATACTTTGGAAGCATTATGAGTATAATACCCAACGCAACGATGTGCGACGCGATCGCCAATTAGTCATTACCATCACGGCGGCGGTTGATAACTATGATTACGGTATTAACTGGATTTTCCACCAAGACGGCACTTTAGAAGTAGAGAATGATTTAACAGGTATTGTTTTGGTGCAGGGAACAGAAGCGGAAACCCAGCCTGAAGATAATTCCTATGGAAGGTTACTAGCTAAAAATATTTTTGGTGTCAATCACCAGCACTTTTTTAACTATCGCTTAGATATGGATGTGGATGGTCAAGCTAATAATGTGATGGAAATGAACGTGGAAAGTTTGCCGATAGGGAAGAACAATCCTATCGGTAATGCCATTGTGGTCAAAGATACCCCACTCAACACCGAAAAGGCTGCTGTCCGTGATTTGGATATCAAACACAGTCGGGAATGGATGATTGCGAATGCAGATAAGAAGAATGCTTTAGGGGTTGCCCCTGCATATATGTTAATGCCGGGAGGTAACACAGTGTTTTTCCCGGTGGAGGGGGCAAAAATTCGGCAGAAAGCTGAGTTTGCCACTCATCATGTTTGGGTGACTCAATATAAACCCGGTGAATTATATGCCGGTGGTAATTATCCTAATCAAGCACCACCAGGAAAAGGTTTACCTGAATACATTGCCGATGATGAATCTTTGATGGGTCAAGATATTGTTTTGTGGTACACAATGGGTATTACTCATGTACCTAAGCCAGAAGATTGGCCTGTGATGCCGGTTCATAAGCTTGGCTTTAAACTCTCTCCCAGAGCCTTTTTTAGCCGCAATCCGGCGATTAATTTAGGCGAGTAAGGGACTTTTAGATCAAAAAATCTCCAAATGTAGGGTGCGTGATACCAATTCAAAATTCAAAATTCAAAATTAAGAATCAAGACAGAACAAGCGTTTGAGGCTGTATATCTATCGCATTCTTTTTTCAAATTGGTGTCAGTATGAATAATTTCTTGGTATGGTTAGGTTTTTTTGCACTGACACACCCTACTAACTGAGGTGTGGGAGTATGTCACCGGAGTAAAGTCAGAGTCAACCTCGTTTGACCAGAATTTTCCGCATCTAAGGTTAAGTTACCACGATGGGCGCGGGCAATTTCACGGGACAGGCTGAGTCCTAGCCCGATGCCTTCTACTTTGCGTGTGCGGGCGGGATCACCACGATAGAAACGCTCAAACAGGCGATCGCGATCGCTTGGGGGAATGTCTGGGGATGAGTTGGTAATGGTGATGTGGATGGTAGTTGGTGTTTGATGAGCGTGAATTTTGAGCCAACCTTGGGGGAGATTGTATTTGATTGCATTACTCAACAGATTTTGCAACACTTGGATGAGTAGATCGCGATCGCCTTTTACCCGCAATTTCTCAGGAATCTCGATGTGTACACTCAAGTGGGGGGCGAGTAATTCCACATCCTCAACCATCTCCATTAATAACTCAGACATATCTACTTCCACTAGATACAAACTCATTTGTCCTGCATCGGCTAAGGACAACAGCAAGAGTTTACGCATAATTCCACTCAAGCGGCGGACTTCATCTAATAAATTACTTAAACGCTGTTGTACTTCTGAGCCGGGTTCTACCTGTTGTAGTGTGCGTTCCAGTTCACCTTGGAGAATTGTTAGGGGGGTTTTCAGTTCGTGAGCTGCATCAGCACTGAAGCGAGAGGCTTGGGTAAAACTGCTTTCCAGGCGTTGCAACATTTGGTTAAACACCTGAATTAGTTCCACAAATTCAACATCCGTCGTACCGATGGGAATGCGCTGATCTAGACCTTTGGCGCTCACCTGTTGAATTACAGCCGTTAATTGCCGAACCGGACGCAATGCGCTACCCGATACTAACCAAGCTCCAGAGGTAACTAGTAGCAAGGCGATGGGAATGGAAACAAGATATATATTGCGAATGGCTGCCATCTCTTGATTGACGGTTTGCAGACTGACAGCGATCGCAACCTGAGAACGGGGAAATTTAGTTGCACCAATTCGCCAAGCGCCGCTTGCTGTCTGTTGGGTGACAAATTGCGGTGGACGTGGGGGGCGCAAGGGAAGATTGGGTAAAGGCCGGGGGGGTTGTGGTTGATGCGCTAACTGGAGATTCTGAAGCAACAGGCGACGTAAGTCAGAGTCAGGAGAAGTTTGTGGGGATTCATAAAGTTGGTTGCCTTCTGCATCCAGTACCAACAGTACAATAGGTGTTTTTGCATTTCCACCAAAGGCGGAAGATAATAATTCTTCGTAACGCTGCCAAGGCTCTGGCATAGGTGGACGAAAATTTTCCCTAGTGAAAAATGTAGGGGGTTCTCTGGGTGGAAGTAAGTTTGGTGCTGCCCGCATCAGTTGATTTAACAGTTCTGCATCCAGGCGACTGAGTTTAGCATCGTAAATTTGCAACCAAGAGACTGCACTAAATCCTACTAGTGTAGTGCCAGCCAAAGCGGCAGATAACAGAGCAATTCGCAACCGAAAGGAAGGTAGTTTCATATTGGCTGACGGAAGCGATAACCCACGCCGCGAATACTTTCAATCCAGCCTGCTTCATCAACAGGGTCAATTTTTTTGCGAATTCGCTGAATACAAACATCTACGACGTTGGTATTAGGGTTAAAGTCGTAGCCCCAAACGTGTTCTAGGATTTGGGTACGGGTAAAAACACGCCCAGGCGATCGCATTAAATACTCTAAAAGATTAAATTCCCGGCTGGTGAGTTCGATCACTCGTTGATTGCAAGTCACTTCTCTGGTGATGCGATCAAGCTTGAGTGTCCCTATCACCAATAAATTTTGGCGATCGCCTATACTCCGACGCACCACAGCATGAATCCGCGCCACCAATTCCTCAACAAAAAATGGTTTGGCAATGTAATCATCAGCACCCAAATTCAAACCCGCCAGGCGATCGTCTAACTCATTCCGAGCTGTCAACAAAATCACCGGTGCATTCCGTCCCTTCTGCCGCAGTTGTTTGAGAATCGAGAGTCCATCTTTACCCGGAACCATGATATCCAGGATGATGGCATCATATTCGTTGTCTAATGCCCGCAGATATCCTTCATCACCGTTGTCGCAATAGTCTACGACAAATCCCTGTTCCTTCAGTCCAGCTTGGACGAAGTTAGCAATTTTTGCTTCGTCTTCGACAAAGAGAACGTTCACAAACTTTCATCACTTACTTATTAGTCCATTCTAAATTCGTTGTCGTGTCATGAAAATTACAAAACTGTAATTTAAAACCAGAGTGATCTGTAATTTTGGGTGGTTTAAATCAGAAATATCAACAGCCCATCATTTGGATATCAGTCATGAAAGTTCGTAACATCTTATTCGCCACAGCAATTCCTGTTTTAGTTGGTTTTATTTCCTTACATCAAGTAAACGCCGAAGTCCAACAAATCGCCCAAGCTTCAGAACCACCATCAGGACAACGCCCACCCCGCCCTGATTTCAAAGCGGCGGCGACAAAGTTGGGGGTGACAGAACAGCAGTTAAAAGATGCTTTGGGTGTGCCTGCCAATCCTCCTGGCGAAGGCCAGCGTCCACCCCGTCCTGATTTTAAAGCGGCGGCGGCAAAGTTGGGTGTGACAGAACAGCAGTTAAAAGATGCTTTGGGTGTGCCTGCCAAGCCTCCCGGTGAAGGCCAGCGTCCACCCCGTCCTGATTTTAAAGCGGCGGCGGCAAAGTTGGGTGTGACAGAACAGCAGTTAAAAGATGCTTTGGGTGTGCCTGCCAAGCCTCCCGGTGAAGGCCAGCGTCCACCCCGTCCTGATTTTAAAGCGGCGGCGGCAAAGTTGGGTGTGACAGAACAGCAGTTAAAAGATGCTTTGGGTGTGCCTGCTCATCCACCAGAAGGAAATCGTCCTGATACAACAAGATAGATCCAGTTGGTCTATGCCCTGCTGTGAGTGGTATATTAGGCTGGGATTAAAGCTTTAACTTGACCGAAACGGCGATCGCGTTTTTGGTAACTCAACAAAGCCTGATGAAATGCTGCTCTGTCAAAATCAGGCCACAGAATATCTGTGAAATACATCTCTGTATATGCCATTTGCCATAACAGAAAGTTACTTAATCGCATTTCGCCGCTAGTCCGAATCAATAAATCTGGTGGTTGAGTATCTACAGTGTAGAGGTGTTGTTCTACAATGTCTTCATTAACTGCATCTGCGCTGAGTTTGCCTTGTTGCACCAGTTCCGCCACTTGACGACAGGCTCTAGTAATTTCGTTGCGACTGCCATAGTTAACTGCAACCGTAAAGTGAATTGCTTGATTATTTAATGTCTCTGTCATTGAGCGTTCCATTTCTGTTTGCAGAGACTTGGGTAATGCTGACAAATCGCCAATGAAGGATATTCTTACACCTTCTCGGTGCATCTGGGATAATTCCCGGCGCAGTAATCGCTCAAACAACAGCATCAGAAAATCTACTTCTTCGATGGGACGCTGCCAATTTTCCGTAGAGAAGGCGTAGGCGGTGAGGGCTTTGATTCCCCAATCTTTACAGCAGCGCAAGAGTTCTTTGAGAGTTCTTGCGCCTTGGCGATGTCCGGCTATGCGCGGTAATCCTTGCCTGGTTGCCCATCTGCCGTTACCATCCATGATGACGGCTATGTGTTGGGGGATTTTTTGGGGGTCTAAGTCTGGGGGGATCATGTTGGTTTTGATGAGGGGATTTGGGGGAAGTTCACGCAGAGGCGCAGCGAAAAGTCGGAGCGCCGGCTTCCGGCGATCTGAACTTTTCAAGACAGAGACGCAGAGGAGAGGGGAAGGAGAGTATAGAGGGGTTATCAATTACTTAGTAGGTTGTTGAGATACTGGGGGGTAAGGGTGTTGTGCCATGTCCAGAGGCGGCGCATGGTTTGGGTGGATGTGTAGATGAGGGTGGCTTTGTTGGTGAGTGTCCAGGCGTTCCAGTTGAGTGTATTCATCATGCGGCGTAGGGTTCGCATGAGATTGTTACGTTGATAGGTTTGGGAACGGGTTTTGATGAGGGTGTGTCCTACACGGATGAGTCCTGTGTCGGGGAAAGCCCAAACTCCAAAGCCCCAGAATTTGGTCATGTGGTTGATTTCGTCTTTTGTGAGTTCTTCGAGAACGTCTTGGAGTGCGCCTGTTGTGTGCGCCATCAGCCACAGGTAAAGGCAGGTTGCACCGTATTCTGTGGCTACGCGGTGTAAGCCGTGGCGATAGAGGTCTTCTTGGGGGTCATTTGTGGGGAGGTAGCCTCTGATTGTGCGATGTTTGGGGGTGATTTTCTCCCCTGTTAATTGGGTGTAGATTTTGATTAATGCGGGTGTGTGTTGACGTTCTTCTTTTTCCCATAAACCAAGTTCTTGGAGTTCGCCATCTCCATCGACTGTTCCACCCACAAACCGCGCCATTTGGGGATGTAACTTTTCTAAATATTGCCGACTGGTTTGGGTATAGCCTCGAATGGGGGCTTCTGTGTCCATTGCACCTATCAGTATAGATAAAAATACTTCTGGTTCTATACCGATAATTTGGTTGCGGTTAATGGCTTGCCAGTCAATTGGTTTCCAAGGACGCGCTTGGGGATTGGCAAATTGTATCGGTAAATCTTGCAGGCGATCGCGTAGTATTTCGACTGCAATATATTTATCTATGAGGGAGCGAATACGGCTCTGTGTTTGCCAGTAGTGAGGATGAGCATAGCTTTGTGCCGCCGATGCTTCTAGTTGTGGGCTGGTGGTATCAAGCATAATTTTTATACTATGACTTCTATGCCCAATAGCCTAAGCGATCGCACTTTCTTTTGTCAGTCGGCTGAAGTCGGCAGTTTTATTTTATTTCAGTGGCAAAAGTCGGGTAAAAAATCGGATGTTTTAATATGTACCTAACAACGACAGCACTTTTTTCTTTAATATCTCAATTAAAGCTGGTTCCATATACTCAAATTCATCTGGTATATCTAAACATACGACTCTTTTATTTTTGAGGAAAGGCTGGAAATTTTGGGCTAATTTCCGTTTATGTATCTGCTCCATGACAAAAATAATATCAGCCCATTCGATAGCTTCTGAGGAAACTGGAACCTCTGCATAATGGTCTAAACCCGCCGAATCCGTTTCTAATCCTTCATATTCGGCAAATACAACCTCAGCAGTGGGACTACGCAATCTATTTTGACTACAAATAAATAAAATTTTTTTCATAATTATAAAGTCAGAAAATTCGAGGAAAAAGTTGCATTCATCGAATTTTATCCGAAATTTTAGATGAGAAATGCTTCAAAACAGGTGTGCGATATACTCTATGTAAACATTTCCTGGTAATGGTGATGAAGAATTTAGATATCGAGCTAGATGAAGAATATGCTGAAAAGCTGGCTTATATTCAACAGGAGGCAGAGCAAGATACAGTAGAAGCAATCAAGTCTTCTATTGATCTGCGCTATCAACAACTCCATCAACAAAAAACCAATCCTTTAGCTAAACTCAAGCAAAGTAAATTTATTGGCTGTTTTCAAGGAGAAGCTGACTTGGCTGCTAATTCTGAAGCTATTGTGCGATCAGCCATACAGGAAAATTATGATCATCGCGGATACTAGCTTTTTCGTAGCATTGGGGAACCAAAATGATCAGGCTCATCAACTAGCTGTACAAGTTTTGAATAGCCTCAATGAAGTACTAATTACTACTTATCCTGTCATTACCGAAACTTGTTATCTTCTTGCTAGAGGGGGTGGTAATAATGCTCAATTGATTTTTTTGAGAGAGGTTGCGGAGGAAGCAATAAAAAAGTCGGGGAAAAAGTCGGATTCATCGAATCTTCTCCGAAAGATGGGGCAGAAGAATTGTAGATTAATCTATAGTTCTCAAATCAAATATCAAATAAAAACTTTGAAATCCATGCTAAATGTGGCTTTCTTGATTTTGAATTTTGAATTTTGAATTTTGAATTTTGAATTTGTATAACTACCCTCGTCATTGCATAATAATGGACGCTGAAGCAGCATTAGCATGGTTAGACACCATAATTCCTGCTCAGACCGGGGAACGGTTGAGCGATTTGCAAAAAGTTATTGTTGTGCAGGTTTGGTTGGGTAGGAAATATTTGGATATTGCCCGTGCTTATGGTTGTACGGAAGGACACGCTAAGGATGCTGGCTCACATTTATGGAAACTGCTTTCTCAAGTACTGCGGGAGAGGATTACCAAGAGTAATTGTCGCGCTACCTTGGAACGGGTGCTGAGAAAAACTACGTCTATATCAGGTCTAATTGATTACCCAAAATTAAACCAACAACCTACACCTAAATTAGAGGATAGCAATTTTTTGGGTAGGGAGGAAGCGATCGCTCACCTAAATTCTCTGGTGAATCAAGGCTCAAAGGTGATTGTTATCCAGGGTGAGGGGGGTTTAGGGAAAACTACTCTCGCCCAACAATATCTGCAAACTCAGGGTTTTGAGTTGGTTTTAGAATTGCTGATGGCGAAGGAAACCCAAAACATCACCCCGGCGGAACGGGTGGTGGAGGAATGGCTGAAACAAGATTTTGGGGAAGAACCAGGGGTGGAGTTTGGGGTGACGTTGGGACGACTCAAGCGCCAACTCCACAATCGGCGGATTGGGGTGTTAATTGATAATCTGGAACCTGCATTAGATCAACAAGGTGGGTTGATTCCGCTTCACCGCAATTATGTAGAATTGTTGCGGATTTTGGCTGATGTTAGGGTGCAGTCGGTAACGTTGATTACTAGCCGCGATCGCCTATGTGAACCTGGGTTAAATGTGCATCATTATCGGCTTCCAGGTTTGGATCAAAGCACATGGCAAAAGTTTTTTAGTAACCGTGGATTAACTATCAACTTGCCTACCTTGCAACAAATACATCATACCTACGGCGGTAATGCCAAAGCAATGGGGATTCTCTGCGGGGCGATGCAGGAAGATTTCGGCGGGGATATGGCGCTTTATTGGCAAGAAAATCATGGTGATCCTTTAGCCGCAACTGACTTAAAGAATTTAGCGGTGAGTCAAATTAATCGTTTGCAAGCCCTTGATCCCCAAGCCTATCGCCTACTGTGCCGTTTGGGATGTTATCGTTACCAAGATATACCCACCATTCCCTCATCAGGACTGTTTTCTTTACTTTGGGATGTTCCCGCGTCTGAACATCGTCAACTTATTGCTTCCCTGAGAAATCGCTCTTTAGTGGAGTGTCATCAAGGGGAATATTGGCTACATCCGGTAATTCGCGCCGAGGCGATCGCGCGTTTACGTACTAGTGATGAGTGGGAAATAACCAATCACAAAGTTGCTGAATTTTGGACGGCTAGTGTTCCCAGAATCACCATATTTCAAGATGCTTTGCAAGCGCTAGAAGCATATTATCACTATATAGAAATTAACAAATTCGAGTTAGCAGGTAAGGTAATTCTCAAGAGTCGCAATAATCAATGGCAGCAGTTTTTGCCCTTGGGAAGTACACTGTATCGGATGGGTTTAATTCAGCCAATCATGACTGCTATCAATCAAGTCGTCAAGAATATTGGGCATGACCAAGACTTAAGTGAACTGTATAATATATTAGGTGATTTGTATTGGATTACAGGTGATATTATTCAAGCGATCGCCTGTCAGGAAAAAACCATCAATTTGGCAACACAAGCCCTGAAATCACTCGTACCGCAACCAGAGAATAAACATAAAGTCTACTATTTGAGAATGTTAGAAGTAGACTCTCTCTTAAGCGTTGGTCTTTATAAAATAGATTTGTGGGAACTAGAAGAGGCTGCCAAATTATTTCAACAAGTAATTTACCTAGCCCAAAATACAGACCATCATCGCTGGGCAGAAAAAGCTTCTGTATGTTTAGCTTTAGTAAATTCATACTTAGGCTTATGTGATGCTGCTTATTTATTAGCAGATGTAGCTTATCAAAACATTAAAAAAGAAGAAATAATAGAGACGGGAAGATTCGCTTATTTTATTCAAATCTTAGGTCAAACCTATGTTAATTTAGGAGAATTTACCAAAGCAAAGGAAATGTTTCATCAAGCGTTGACCTTTGCGGAAGAAAGCCATTATATGCAGGTAAAAGCAAAAACCCTGAATGGATTAGCAGAAATTCATCGCCAACAAGCAGATTATCCATTAGCCCTGGCTTATCATACAGAAGCAATCGAACTTTTAGATAAAATCGGTGCTAAATGTGACCTAGCCGAAACCTACTTTCAAATAGGTTTAACCTATCAAAAAATGGCAAAGTCTGATGCCAGCCAAAAGTATTTTTCTCAAGCAACACATTTATTTACAGAAATTAAAGCTCCTAATCAAGTTGCCAAAATTTCCAGAACTGCCAGTTTTTAGACCACCACTTCCCCTAAACCCACCTTTTAAGCTAAAGTCCACGTCCTGGCTGGCAATCTGCGAAACCTAATGCTTCTGTGTCCAGAAAACTGGCGATCGCCATTTCGATGACTGCTTCAATAGGATACTCGATTTCTGTGGCATGAGCAATGAGAGCATCTCGAATTCGCTCAGGTAGACGCTCTAAAATGACTTCGGCATCAACGGCAGAAAGTTGCTCGTGAAGTTTGGTTGCCATAGCTTCACCTTTGGGTTGGAATGTGGACATTATAAGGCGGTTCAGTAGCTCTCAGGATGATGGCTTCTAACTCCAATAGTAACCCAGGGTTCTCCCAGTAAGAAATTTCTTGCCAGGCAATCCGCACATCTTTATCTTGATACTGATCAAGCCACGCCCAGAGAAAAGCCTTGTGTCCACCACTGAAACGTCCCCGCAAACTCTTTGTTTTACCGATGTAGAGCAACCCATCATTTTTGTGCCTGATTGCATAGATACCGGGACGAGGAGGAATATCGTTAAATTCACGGTTTAATGGCTGGCATTGTTCAAACGGAGTAAAGGCGATTACATCTAGGATTCTCCGAGCTTGAGCTTGCAGTTCAGAGTCTTTCGTTGCCATGAAAACAAAGAGGCTAATTACACAGGATTTATGTTCCCACAAATTTTGTCCCAGCCTAAATATTGAGCGCCATCATTCAATTGAACATGAACAAATATTGATAACAAAATTTGCTGAACTTTAAGATTCATGTAATTTGCCAAGCCTGGAGTTGTTTCCAGTACAACCTGAATCATAATCAGGAAGTAGTTTTGAGCGAATCGCCACACCTAAAGACCCCGAAACACCCCACTTCATGGCGGCTACAAGTTTTGGGAAAATCAGCATCAACTAACTAATCAAGCACTTATAGTCCCGTTTTGATCATTATTCAAGTTTACAAGGGAGTAAAACATAATGAAATTGGCTTACTGGATGTATGCAGGCCCCGCCCACATTGGCACTTTGCGAGTCGCAACTTCATTTAAAAACGTCCATGCTATTATGCACGCGCCCCTGGGTGATGACTACTTTAACGTTATGCGCTCAATGCTATCGCGGGAGCGGGACTTCACACCAGTAACAACCAGCGTGGTTGACCGTCATGTTTTAGCCCGTGGTTCCCAAGAAAAGGTGGTAGATAATATTACCCGCAAAGATGCAGAAGAACACCCAGATTTAATTGTCTTAACTCCCACCTGTACTTCCAGTATTCTCCAAGAAGACCTAGAAAACTTCGTCGAACGCGCCCAGTTGGAGGCGAAAGGGGACGTGTTGCTGGCGGATGTGAACCACTATCGGGTGAACGAACTGCAAGCAGGCGATCGCACTCTCCACCAAATTGTTCAATACTATATTGAGAAAGCCCGCAAAAAAGGCGAACTCCCAGAAGGTAAAACCGCTAAGCCCTCAGTTAACATTATCGGCATTTCAACCCTGGGTTTCCACAATAACCACGACTGCACCGAACTCAAAAGGCTGATGGCTGATTTGGGAATTGAGGTCAACGCAGTCATTCCTGAAGGCGCTTCTGTCCACGAATTGAAGAATTTACCCAGAGCTTGGTTTAACCTTGTTCCTTACCGGGAATTGGGTTTAATGACAGCTAGTTACTTGGAAGCAGAATTTGGCACACCTTGTATAGATATTGTGCCAATGGGTGTAGTAGAAACTGCCCGTTGTATCCGTAAGATTCAGGAAGTGATTAACGCTCAAGGTGCTGATGTTAATTACGAAGACTATATCAACGAGCAAACCTTGTATGTATCCCAAGCTGCTTGGTTCTCCCGTTCCATCGACTGCCAAAACCTGACTGGTAAAAAAGCCGTAGTCTTTGGCGACAACACCCACGCCGCCGCCTTGACAAAGATTTTGTCACGAGAAATGGGGATTCACGTTGTTTGGGCAGGAACCTACTGCAAGTATGATGCTGATTGGTTCCGCGAACAGGTAAGCGAGTATTGCGATGAAGTGCTGATTACTGAAGATCATGGCGAAATTGGGGATGCGATCGCCCGTGTTGAACCCTCCGCCATCTTCGGTACACAAATGGAACGCCATGTTGGTAAGCGTTTAGATATTCCTTGTGGTGTGATTGCTGCACCCATTCACGTACAAAACTTCCCCATCGGTTACAAACCATTCTTGGGTTATGAAGGAACCAATCAAATTACAGATTTAATCTATAATTCCTTCACTTTAGGTATGGAAGACCACCTATTAGAAATATTTGGTGGACATGATACCAAGGAAGTAATTACTAAAGGTATTTCTGCTGAATCTGACCTGAGTTGGACAAAAGACGGCTTGGCAGAATTGAACAAGATTCCTGGGTTTGTGCGCGGAAAAGTCAAGCGCAATACCGAAAAATTCGCACGCGATCGCGGCTTCAAAGATATCTCAGCCGAGGTGTTATACGCAGCCAAGGAAGCAGTAGGAGCATAAACAAGTGCTGAGTAATGAGTGAATACTCATATTAGCGAAGTGTACTGAGAGCGGATAGGGCGCAGGGAGACATTATTTCTTAATTTTGAATTTTGTTGGCTTAGCCTTCTCTATGAGACGCTACGCGTTGGCGGTTAGCCTCTCATAAGAGATGCCGTAGGCTATTTTGAATTTTGAATTGATCACCTCCTTGTCCCTACCCATAGCTAGATGCAAACAATCTATATTTATCATTAGTTATATTTTGTATGTGAATTTTCTCTATATCTTGAGAGATATTGCTTTGTTAGTTGAAAAAACTCATACTCAATAAGACTTATGGAGTGCATACTACAAGATATATATTAATTGCGAGTTGTTTGCCAAATGTCAAAAGTGGATCAAGTCAACTATGAACTTGCTGATGAAGTAACAGCTTTACGACAACGTATAGCTGAATTAGAACAACTAGAAAGACAGTATCAGCTTAAGCAAATAGAACTTGAACGGCACATAGAAGATTTGCAAGCGAAACTAAGAACATTACACGCAGCCAATGTTGACATCGACAGCCATCTAGAACCTGTTACTTTGCAGCGACTCCAGCAAGAAATTTCTCAAAGACAAGAGGTAGACGCAGCTTTAACGGAAAGTGAAGAAAGATGGAAACTGGCTTTAGATGCTGCCAATTTGGGTTTTTGGGATTGGAATGTCCTGACTGAAAAAGTGGTCTGGTCAGAAAATCATGAGCTGCTATTTGGTTTAGTTCCGGGTAGTTTTGATGGTGCTTATGAGACGTTTTTGTCTTGTGTTCATCCCGAAGATAGGGAATCAGTCATGGGGGTTGTTAGTGCTTGCTTAGAAAACAAGACCGATTACTATGATGAATTTCGTATTGTTTGGCCGGAACAAAGCATACATTGGATTGCAGCTAAAGGTAGATTTTTCTATAACGAGCAAGAGCAGCCAGTACGAATGATTGGGGTTTGCATGGATATTACCGAAAGCAAACGCTCAGAAGAAAATACTCGACAATTAGCAACCCAAGTTCAGGAACAAGCAAATATCTTAAATGCCATCCTCGCTACATCTGTTGATCATATTTATATTCTAAATCGCACCGGACACTATCAGTATGTCAGTTATGGTGGTGCTGCTGTTTTGGGTCTTCATCCACAACAGATGATTGGTAAAACTGTGCGAGAAATTAATTTACCTCAAGAATTAATAGACAAGATAAATGGTCAATTTCTAGCGGTCATGAAAGCTGGAGAACCCATCAAAGACGAATGTGAATATGTAGCGGAAGATGGTACGCATTATTATGAATATATTTTGACACCGTTACGCAACGTTGACCACCGTATTGAAGGTGTGATTACAGTCTCGCGCGATATGACCGAACACAAACGCGCTGAACAATCTATCCGCAATAGTGAAGCCAGATTCCGCCGTTTGTTTGAGTCTAACTTGATTGGCGTAGCTTTTTGGAATGTGGATGGTTTTATTACCGATGCTAATGATGCTTATTTACAAATAGTTGGCTACACCCGCGAAGAATTTGACACCTTAGGTAAAATCAGTTGGCGAGAACTCACCCCTCCAGATTATGAACATTTGGACACCCGCGCGATCGCTGAAGTTAAAACCAACGGTATTTCTCGCATTTACGAAAAGCAATACATTCAACGTAATGGTAGACGGGTGTCGATTGTGCTGGGAATAGCTTTACTGGATGACTCTGATGAGCAAGGTGTGGCTTTTGTCCTAGATATTAGCGAACGCAAGTTGGCAGAACAACAACGCGATCGCCTATTATGTGCTGAGAGAATAGCCCGTAAAGATGCAGAAATCGCTAACCGCATCAAAGATGAGTTTTTGGCGGTTCTCTCCCACGAACTACGTACCCCCCTCAACCCCATTTTAGGCTGGTCAAAATTACTGCGTTCTCGTCAGTTTGATGCTGCAACTACAGACCGTGCTTTAGAAACTATTGAACGCAACGCTACACTACAAACGCAGTTAATTGAAGATTTATTAGATGTCTCACGTATCCTTCAAGGAAAATTAAGCCTCAATGTTTGTCCTGTAAGTTTGCCAATTGTCATTGGAGCAGCAATTGATACTGTGCGGCTAGCAGCAGAAGCAAAAGAAATTAAAATTCAAAATGTCTTTGACCCTGAATTGGGTGAAGTTATGGGTGATGCCAATCGTCTACAACAAGTAGTCTGGAATCTGCTCTCTAACGCAGTTAAATTTACATCACCTGGTGGTACAGTAGAAATCCATCTCAAAGCCGTTAATGATCAAGCACAAATTCAAGTAATTGACACGGGTAAAGGAATTACACCAGAGTTTTTACCTTATGTGTTCGATTACTTCCGTCAGGCTGATGGCACGACGACACGCAAATTTGGTGGCTTAGGTTTAGGACTAGCAATTGTGCGTCAAGTCGTAGAACTGCATGGTGGTACAGTTCAGGCCACAAGTCCAGGGGAAGGATTAGGGGCTACTTTTACGGTTAATTTACCACTCTCACCCAAACATGAAGCAATGAACCATGAGGATAAAAATCCTGTATCAGCTAACTTTCAACCCGCCACTCTTTCAGGCGTGAGAGTTTTGATTGTAGATGATGAACCAGACATCCGCGACTTAGTTACCTTTATTCTGGAAGATTATGATGTAGAAGTTATCGCTGTCTCATCGGCACAAGAAGCCCTAGAAGCCCTATCCCAATCTTTACCAGATATTATAGTTAGTGATATTGGAATGCCAGATGTAGACGGTTATATGCTGATGCGTCAACTCAGACAACGATCGCCTCAAGAAGGAGGCAATATCCCCGCGATCGCCCTCACAGCCTACGCTGGAGAAATTAATCAGCAGCAAGCCCTAGCTGCCGGATTCCAACTACATATATCTAAGCCCGTAGATCCAGATGCGTTAATTGAGGCGATCGGTAATTTGGTCAATAGTCAATAGTCAATAGTCAATAGTCAATAGTCAAGGTCATAATTCCGATTTAGCTGGAAAACTGCACGACGTTAGCGATCGCCTATGCTCTACTGTAGCTCGTCGCCTCAATTATAGTAGGACTTATGGGGTAGATAAATACCTGCGTGAGTGCAACTTCTGGTTATGTATTATTCAAATGGGCGATATCAAAACACTAATTATTGACAATTACGACTCTTATACTTTTAATCTCTACCAGATGATTGCTGAAGTCAACGGGGAGTTGCCCCTTGTTATTCATAATGACAAATTAGATTGGTATGAATTAAAACAACTTGTTTTTGATAATATAGTCATTTCTCCTGGGCCCGGTCGTCCTGAAAACCTTAAAGATTTCGGTATTTGTCAACAGATACTACAACACTATTTAGATGTTCCTTTACTTGGTGTTTGTCTTGGTCATCAAGGAATTGGTCATTATTATGGTGGCAAGATAATTCACGCACCAGAACCTCAACATGGTCGATTGAGTCATGTCTATCACAGTGGTGGTGATTTATTCCAAGAAATTCCTACACCTTTCTCTGTTGTCCGCTATCATTCTTTGCTGGTTGCTGAAGAATTGCCCAGTTGTTTAGAAAAAGTAGCATGGACTGAAGACGGGTTGGTGATGGGGTTGCGTCATCGTCATTTACCATTGTGGGGGGTGCAGTTTCATCCAGAATCTATCTGTAGCGAGTATGGATATAAACTTCTGGAAAACTTCCAAGGTATTACTGAAGGATTCATCCGCCAAAATGGTAGACCTCGCCCCAAATTAGAAAGCAAAATTTTCTCTATTTCGACTAATTCACCTACTCCAGCGCCACCCCAAGAATTTACTGTTTGTAGCCAAAAACTAGATTATTACCCCGATACAGAACAGGCGTTCGTCCATCTTTTTGGTGAATATCCTCATGCTTTTTGGCTTGATAGTAGCCTTGTAGAACCAGGATTATCCCGTTTCTCTTTTATGGGAGGAAGCGGGGGGATAAACAGTTTACTCGTTTCTTACTGCACCCAATCTCAAGAACTGACGATTACACAATCGGGTGAAGTAACACGCACTCAAGAGAATATTTTTGATTATCTCAAACGAGAAATTAATCGTCGCCGTTGCCCATCTGATGAGCTACCCTTTGATTTCAATTGTGGTTTTGTGGGCTACTTTGGTTATGAACTGAAGGCAGAATCCGGGTCTGAGTTAGAACATCCCTCGTCATTTCCCGATGCTATCTTGCTTTTAAGCGATCGCCTGATTGCTTTTGACCACCAAGAGCAAACCACGTACTTAGTTTACCTCGCCCCTGTAGATCAAATAGCGTCAGCCAAAGACTGGTTTGAGCTAACCGAGAAACGTCTGCGGACACTTCCGCCTCTTCCTCCCCTTGTGCCAAGTACAACATCTCACCCTGTGACTTTTCGTTTAAGTCGGTCATACCAGACATACAAAGATGATATTTCTAGATGTCTCAAAGAAATTCGTGAGGGGGAAACTTACCAAGTCTGCCTGACTAATCGATTATGCACAGACACAACTGCTGATCCACTGGCATTTTATCGCCGATTACGCCAAGTTAATCCAGCTCCCTACTCTGCTTTTCTGCGCTTTGGTGAAATGGCGATCGCCTGTTCTTCCCCGGAGCGATTTCTGCAAATTGACCGTCAAGGCTGGGTAGAAACCAAGCCGATCAAGGGTACTGTACGCCGGGGAGAGACTCCCGAAGAAGATTTTTTACTCCGGGAAAGTTTGCGTAGCAGCGAAAAAGAGCGAGCCGAAAACTTGATGATTGTTGATTTATTACGCAACGATTTGGGGCGAGTTTGCCAAGTCGGGAGTATCCATGTTCCCAAATTAATGGATGTGGAAAGTTACGCGACAGTGCATCAACTTGTCAGCACTATCCGTGGTTTATTATCTCCCGACATGGATGCAACCGACTGCATTCGTATGGCATTTCCCGGCGGCTCCATGACGGGTGCGCCTAAACTGAGAACGATGGAGATTATTGATCAACTTGAGCAAGAGGCACGGGGAGTTTATTCAGGGGCGATCGGTTTTTTGGGTGTAAACGGTACAGCCGACTTGAATATTGTCATCCGTACCGCCGTACTGACACCAAATCAAACTTCTATTGGTATAGGGGGTGGGATTGTCGCCCTCTCCGATGTGGAAATGGAATTTCAGGAAACTATCCTCAAAGCTGATGCTTTAATTCAGGCGATGCTCTTAACTGTTCACGGAGAATATCATCCCAGTCTTTACCGTATTTTAGGAATGCCCACAGAGGTTTTCTGTTGAGACTAGATATAAGGGTTTTCACTGATTTAAATTTCCAGACTTGCTGCTAAATTTCTTTGAGGTTTCCCTATGCCAATTTACGTTTACTGGGGCGAAGATGACTTTGCGATCGCCAAAGCAGTGACAACATTACGCGATCGCGTCCTTGATCCCCTGTGGACTAGTTTTAACTACACCAGTTTTCCCCCAGAAGACAGCGATGCAGCTATCCAGGGGTTAAACCAAGTTATGACACCGGTTTTTGGCGCTGGGGGAAGGTTAGTGTGGCTGATGAATACTAACCTCTTACAAAATTGTCCTGAGAATGTATTGGCGGAACTGACGCGCACTTTATCCGTAATTCCCGAAAATTCTTTTTTATTGCTTACCTGCCGTAATAAACCAGATGAACGCTTGAAATCCACAAAATTACTGAAGCAATCCGCCACTGAATTTCGAGAATTTCCCCTCATTCCACCGTGGAAAACGGAGTTACTGATCCAAGCTGTGAATCAAGCTGCTCAAACTGTAGGAGTAAAACTTACACCAAAATCAGCCGAACTTTTAGCAGAAGCTGTAGGTAATGATACACGCCTGCTTTACAATGAGATGGAGAAATTACGCCTATACGCTGAGGATAGCAATCGGCCTATTGAAGAAAATACTGTTACTCGGTTAGTCAGAAATACAACCCACAATAGCTTGCAACTAGCCGCAGCGATTAGAGTGGGCGACACAGCTAAAGCCTTGACTATTTTGGCTGATCTCATCAATGCTGCTGAACCAGAATTGCGGATAATAGCCACCTTAATCGGTCAATTTCGCACTTGGTTATGGGTAAAACTGATGGTAGAAAGTGGAGAACGCAATCCGCAGGCGATCGCCCAAGCTGCTGAAATCGGCAACCCTAAACGTATCTACTTTCTCCAGCAAGAAGTCCAATCACTTTCCCTCAGGCAATTAATTTCTTGTCTACCATTATTACTAGAGTTGGAGGTTACTGTTAAACAAGGCCGGGCTGAAATATCAATACTTCAAATTAAAATCATAGAACTTTGTCAACTATGCCAACGCATCTAAAAAATATTTTCATAGATGCTATGAGTTGCCGGAACTTATCACTCACAAAATAAATCAAAGTTACTAATATATCCTTGCTGTCTTTCTGTGTCAGACCTGATGAAGATGATAAATCAACCTTTTTACCGACGAACTAGTATGCAAAACTTACTTGTCAAAACTTTGTTTTTTGGCATTTTCACTAGTACTAGTTTGTTTATCAGTACTGTGAGCTTAAAAGCTAATGCTCAAAATCAATCGTTTAATAGTACGGAAATTACTGGTTATGCTCAAGCTGTATTAGCAATGGAGCCAGCCCGTCAACAAGCCTTTGGAGAAATTAAAAGAATTGTCGGTGATAGAGATGTTCCCAAGATTGTTTGTAATGAGCCAAATAGTATGAATGCTCTACCAGGTAAGGCTAGAGATATTGCTGTAAATTACTGTAATCATTCTCAAAAAATTGTTAGCGATTATGGTCTGACTATAGACCAATTTAATAGAATAACGCGGGAAATCCAAAGTAATAACAACTTAAAAAGGCAGGTTTACAATACATTAATTCGCCTACAGAAAAATACTAACTCTCAATAGTTAAAACCATGATTTCAGTTCGCCCTATTATCTTGGCGTGAATATTCTAAATTAGCATAAAGACGACAGTAAAAATTTTATTCTAGTTGTTTTTGATGAAGACTTTTCCCAAATAAAGGCGAAACAGATCAATGGCATTGTTCAGTTGTCGGTACTTAGCGTAACCACGCTTCCTGCAATCACTTTCCAGTTGTTTTCAAATAGCTTCCAAACCCTAAGATAGCGGAATTTGCCATTAATTTCTTGCCCTAAATAGTTTCCTTGTATCTCTACTGTGACGGCAACAACAACGTCGTCTCCGACTACACTTAGTATTAGCTCACTTGATTCAACTGTATGCAGGTTGATGTTTCCCGAACGGTAATTTTCCAGATCCATCGCTTTGGTTGCCGTTTCGCCACTTGGCCCGTTAAACAGAAGCTCGTCGTGAAGCAGTTTATCCAAAAGTTCCACATTATTGGTTTTCATCGCTGAGAGGAGATTTTTCTCGTTAGCAATGATCTGGGCTTTATGGGTAGTATCCATGCTGTTTGTTGTTTGATTTGACCAGAAAATGAAACTTTAACATTCTCACTGGGCTAAGGCCACAGTGATTCCAAAAATCTTGATTCATGAGTAAAAAACTGGATAAATAATTTTACTAATGAATTAAGATTTTCATTGATTCATTGGTGAACAGCTACGAATGCCTGGCGTTTAGCATGAATATTTTTCATGTGCTTCTTGACAGTATTGATAGTGATATAAAGCTGGGCAGCAATTTCTTTATAGCTATTATGAGAGCGATAAAGTCTCCAGATTTCAGCTTCTCTAGGGGTGAGATCGTATTTCCTGATTTCGGCGATCGCTGCATTTTTTAAAGATTCATACTGATTTTCAATGGTTACTAATAAACAAGATGTAATGAACCGTTCTAGCTGAACTAATCTGACGCGAACCCTTAGTGTATTTGATTTGTCGAGCATAATTTCATCAGATAAAATCAGATTTTTTTCAGGATATAAATTATGAGTATTTAGCAAGAGTTGGCACAATTTCCAAATCATCGGCGGAATAAGTTGAGAATCAAGACTACCTTGACTTATTCGGCAACATAAATCATAAGCTGACGCATTAGCATGAACTATTTCTCCGGCATTAGTCAAAATAAGAATGCCATCTTCTAGTCTTTCCATGACTTCTTGTAAAAAGTTGGCTTTCGTTTCTTTTGGTGAAGCTTCTATTGGCTCCGATGTCTTTGTGAAAGTCATCATAGATTTGTCTTAATTTTCGTAAAGTAAAAGAGTTGATAGAGTTGGTGAAAATAAATTCCAAAGCGTGAATTAATGTAAAGTTATTGTAGTTAAGTTGATACGAAGAATCTGCATCCTCAAATAAGGTCTTTTCACTCGGTTTTTCCATAGATTAACCTTGCGATAAACCTTTATTTGTCTATGCAGTTCTAGCTAAATTTGACGATGTTGTTAACAGTATCAATAAAATACAACTGTTCAATTCCCAATTTCGGACATATCTGCCAAAATTGGGTAGTGGGAGCCAAGTAAAATTTTTCCTTATATTCTCCATTGTCATAGGGAAGCGACGATGTATGTCTGTAAATAGCTGGTAAATGTTTGGATAATGGCAAAATTCTGTGACAATAGATGAACAGTAAGCCGGAATATCTACCTAATCCAAGCTACTTATGAACCAAAGTTCCCAAAACAGACCGTTGCGACCTAAACCATTGGAATCATCTTTTCAGTGGCTTTACGCTTTTTGGAAATTTTCCCGCCCACACACAATTATTGGCACGAGTCTCAGTGTTTTGGGCTTATATTTAATTTCTATCGCCGTCAGTTCCACAGGTTTCGCCCTGACGCAGATAAACTCCGTTTTAGGAGCATGGCTGGCTTGTCTATGTGGCAATGTTTATATCGTGGGGTTAAATCAATTAGAAGATATTGAAATTGATAAAGTTAATAAACCTCATTTACCTCTAGCGTCAGGAGAATTTAGCCGCAAACAAGGACAGATAATTGTAATTCTGACGGGAATTACCGCCATAGTATCAGCTTGGTTAAATGGCCCTTATTTATTTGGTATGGTGGCAGTGAGTTTAGCCATTGGTACAGCCTATTCTTTACCACCAATCCGTTTAAAACAGTTTCCTTTTTGGGCGGCTTTGTGCATTTTTTCAGTACGGGGAACGATTGTCAATTTAGGATTATATCTGCACTTTAGTTGGCTACTACAAAATAAACAATCAATTCCTCTACCTGTATGGATATTAACGGTATTTATTTTAATATTTACCTTTGCGATCGCCATCTTTAAAGATATCCCTGATATGGAAGGCGATCGCCTCTACAATATTACCACTCTCACCATCCAACTAGGGCCGCAGGCTGTATTTAATTTAGCGCTGTGGGTATTAACGGTTTGTTACTTGGGTATGGTGATAGTCGGTGTGTTGCGACTAGGTGCGATTAACTCCGTGTTTCTGGTCATAACCCATCTAGTTATACTCTGTTGGATGTGGATGCAGAGTTTAGCCGTAGATATACATGATAAAACGGCGATCGCTCAATTCTATCAATTCATCTGGAAGCTATTTTTCTTAGAATATTTAATGTTTCCCATTGCCTGTCTTTTAGCTTGAAACCATGTTAAACAATCTGCAATTAACTGATATTTTAGCGACTGTTGCCGTCCTTGTTAGTATCACATTCCTAATTTATTTCGCTGGAAAAACCTTAATTACTTCCAATTCATTTCAAAAAGGAGTTAATCTTTATCAACAAAAAGATTATCCAGGTGCAGAAGCAGCTTTCCGCAAAGTTATAGCTATCAACTCTACTAATGATGTAGTCCGCTTATTTTTGGGAGATGTTTTAAAGGAACAAGGTAAAGTCGCAGAAGCAACAGAATTATTTCAAGAAGTAATTCGCCGCAGCCCAAAAAATCCTCAAGGTTACTTACGTCTAGCAACCATTCTCATGCAGCAAGAAAAACAAGCAGAGGCTAAAACTAATCTGCAAAAGGCTCAAGAATTATTGCAAAAACAGCGTCAACCAGAAACAGCCAAAAGAGTTGCTAAATTATTAGAGCAAATGAATACTAAGACAAGCTGAGTAATATGAGTGATGTTTACGACGATGTTTCGCCTACGCAATAATCTAAAATTATGACTCAACAAAAGGGTAAAGTCTATCTTGTAGGTGCAGGGCCGGGAGATATAGCTTACCTAACGGTGAAAGCTAATCATCTTCTGGGTGCGGCTCAAGTGTTGGTTTATGATGCCCTAGTGGATGAGCAATTGTTGCAGTGCGTCTCATCTGATTGTCTCAAACTAGATGTAGGGAAACGTGGTGGTAAACCCAGCACACCACAAACGGAAATCAATAATTTATTAGTTAAGTTCTGCCAAGAAGGTGCATTAGTCGTCAGGTTGAAATCAGGCGACCCGTTTATTTTTGGACGCTGTACCTCTGAAATTGAGGCTTTGAAAGCAGCCGGTTGTGAATTTGAAGTAGTACCAGGAATTTCCTCAGCCATAGCTGCGCCTTTATTAGCAGGAATCCCGCTTACAGACCCGGTGATGAGTCGTTGCTTTGCAGTGTTGACAGCCCACGAACCAGAGGTTTTAGATTGGGAAGCGCTGTCGAGGTTAGACACCCTAGTGATATTGATGGGTGGAAAAAACCTCGCAGATATTGTACATGAACTTCTACGTAGAGAGCGATCGCATCTCACACCTATAGCTATTATTCGCTGGGCAGGAACCCCCAGTCAACAAATTTGGACTGGTCAACTGGGCGATATCCTCGAACAAACGGCTGGTTTATCTCTCTCTCCAGTAGTTATCGTCATCGGTGAAGTTGTCGGGCTACGCAAGTACCTACAACCTGAGAAAATATTTCCAGAGAACTCAACTACACCTATGTCCAGCAACCAACCTCTCACTGGAAAAACCATCCTCGTCACCCGTTCATCTGGTCAATCGAGTCAATTTAGCGATCGCCTAACCACACTTGGCGCTACAGTCATAGAAATGCCAGCATTAGAAATAGCACCCCCTTCTAGTTGGGAAGAGTTAGATCAGGCGATCGCTAATTTATCTCACTTCGACTGGTTAATTCTCACTTCCACCAACGGCGTAGATTATTTTTTTGAAAGGCTACATAACCAAGGTAAAGATACTCGTGCTTTAGCTGGGTTAAAAATTGCCGTTGTTGGCGAAAAAACCTCCCAAAGCCTGAAACAAAGAGGAATCCAAGCAGATTTTATCCCCCCTAACTTTGTGGCTGATTCCTTAGTAGAGCATTTCCCCGAATCACTACTAAATCAAAAAATTTTATTTCCCAGAGTCGAAAGCGGTGGAAGAGAAATTTTAGTTAAAGAACTATCAGCTAAAGGTGCAGAAATCATTGAAGTAGCGGCTTATCAATCATGTTGTCCTACTAGTATTCCCCCAGCAGCAGAACTAGCCTTAAAAAATCACACAATAGATATAATCACCTTCGCCAGTTCTAAAACTGTGCAATTTTTCCATCAACTTGTAGACAACATATTTCCTCACAATATCCCCAACACTTTAGCAGGAATATGTATTGCTTCCATCGGCCCCCAAACCTCAAAAACTTGTCATACCCTATTAGGTCGAGTAGATATAGAAGCTGAAGAATACACTTTAGATGGATTAACTCAAGCCATCATAAATTGGGCATTAAAACCCTAAAATCCTCACCAATGACCTAATATCCTCCGCGTTACTCCGCGCCTACCTCCCATCCCTCCGCGTTTAAAAAAGTTACGAATTGTCGCTCCAAACCACATTAAAATAATGGCACAACGCTCACCCCACAGGAGTATCCAGTTGTGCAGCCGGACTTAATGGGTTTAGAAATTAGTAAAGGAGAACTGAGACGCTTAACTGGGGTGTCACCAGAGAGAGTCCCTCGTCCTGGTGTGATCGCTAATCGTCAACAGCGCTCAAAATTTTGGCAGAATGAAATATCCTTAGTATTTGTCATATCTGTAGTCATTGTTGGGCTAATTTACGGCTTGATTATTCTGCCAACAATTGGTTCAGCAATTTCGTTAGGTATAATTTTATTCATTATAGTTGCAGTAGTGCTGTTACTAGGGCGATTGCTCTGGCAACGACTCCAAACCCCCAAAATACTTATAAAGCTTCTAGATGCAGTTGACCAATATCACGCCTTAATCGTAGCGGTGGATGTAAATGACCAGTTGGCAGTGTCTGGAGATTTAGATAATAGCCTGGATGATAGAGAACAAGTTATCACCACCCTGCAACTGTTACGAGAAGATTTAGTCCAAGCTTTGAAAACAGCGCGACTTTTGCGGGATAATAAAAAACTGCTTGCTAATCAACAAGAGCTATTTGTCAATAATGTCACCAATATTCAAGCCATTAAAGAAAATACTCAGGCTAGCGAATATGGTCAAATTATCAATCAATCATTGCAGATAGGTCTTGATGTACAAGCAGAATTGAGAAAACTACAATCGTCCCGTTAACCAAAATCAGTGCTGAGTCATTAATCGTGAGTAATGAGTGAGTAAGCCTTACTTGTTACTGATGTACTTGGTACAAGCCCCTTGTGGGCTGTCTTTTAACTCAGCACTCAACACCAGCACTCTTCATTTCTATGAGCAACAAACCAAAAATAATTGTCTTGGATGATGACCCTACAGGTTCTCAAACAGTCCATAGCTGTTTGCTGCTGATGCGTTGGGATGTGGAGACTTTACGCACAGGCTTGCGGGATGATGCACCGATTTTTTTTATACTCACCAATACCAGAGCTTTACCACCAGAATCAGCCGCATCTGTGACAAGAGAGGTCTGTCAAAACTTGAAAGTAGCGCTGGCTGCTGAAGGCGTGAATGACTTTCTAGTTGTCAGCCGTTCTGATTCTACGTTACGCGGCCATTATCCCATTGAAACCGATGCGATCGCTCAAGAATTAGGCCCATTTGATGCTCACTTTCTTGTCCCCGCCTTTTTTGAAGGGGGACGCATCACCCGCGACAGCATTCATTACTTAATTATTGATGGTGTACCTACCCCAGTTCACGAAACTGAATTTGCTCGTGATTCAGTTTTCGCCTACCATCACAGCTACTTACCTAAGTATGTAGAAGAAAAAACCAACGGTAGTATTAATGCTGATTCTGTAGAAAGGTTTTTACTCAGCGATATTCGTGCTGGAAGCTTAGAACGCTTACTCAAGCTTACAGGTAATCAGTGTGGTGTGGTGGATGGGGAAACTCAAGCTGATCTCAACCGTTTTGCAGTAGATGTCTTAGACGCAGCTAGTCAAGGTAAACGCTTTCTATTCCGCAGTGCTGCCAGTATTTTAACCGCTTTGGCTGCCCTACCCCCCCAACCCATCGCTGCCGAAAATATGGCTGAGTATGTGCGAAAAGGTAAACCAGGAGCCGTCATAGTCGGTTCTCATGTCAAAAAAACAACACAACAACTAGAAGCACTGTTACAAGTTGCGGGAACAGTGGGAATCGAAGTCAATGTGTCACGATTACTTGATGATCAGATAGATGCAGCTAATATACTGTTATCTGAAATTAAAACAAGTGTCGAGAAAGTACACGAATCTGGTAAAACACCAGTAGTTTATACGAGTCGTCAAGAACTCACATTTAAGGATGTTAAAACCCGGTTGGATTTTGGCATCAAAGTATCAAGTTTATTAATGGATATTGTCCGTAATTTGCCCCCTGACATTGGATTTCTCATCAGTAAGGGGGGAATTACTTCCAATGATGTATTAAGCACTGGATTAGCTTTAACTTCTGCCCGATTGCTTGGTCAAATTTTACCTGGATGTTCGATGGTGCTAACATCGTCTAACCACCCTCAATTTCCCGATTTACCAGTAGTTTTGTTTCCAGGGAATGTTGGTGACACTAACGCCTTGGGAAAAATTTATCAAAGATTAACTAAAAATACTTAAGTGAGGATGTTGTTGTAATTAGCAACTAGTTTAATATTGGTAATTACCGGGTCTGTCCCTCGTCTTTTGGCTGGTACCGCATGACTTCTGATTCTGCCATCCCCAATTTAGGGTCAAATTCTGCATTTTCGGATGCAGAGTCTAATTCTACCGTTGTCAATCCCAAGTCAAATTCTCCGTCTCCTGATGCAGAATCTAACTCGGTGATTCCTGATGCGGAACTAAATTCTGTTCTTCAGTATTTAAAGTTAAATGCTGAAGTTACTAATGTCGAGTCCGATGCGCCAATGGTGGATGAGCAGGTCAATTCTGCACCTGCTGAGATAAACTTACCCGACCTCGACTTAGATTTAGAACCGACTTCTCAAGCGACAGATGTCAACTCTAACTCTGGTTGGTTGAGTCTGAATTCTCCTGAGTCAGTGGTGGATAATAAAGTTAAAAATAATATCCAAGTACAATTAAAAACAGAAGCGGGACGACTACTAGTAGTTTTACCTACTGAAATACAAGTACCTGCAACCGAATTTACTTGGTCTGATATTTGGCAACAACTAAAGTTCCGTTTAAATGCAGGCGATCGCCTCCGTACCCGGAACACATCAGTACACCTAGTAGCGTACGATCGCCTATTAGATGGTAGACAACTGCAACAACTTGCAGAAACCTTCAATGAAGTGCAACTGCAACTTAAATCTGTGGCTACCAGTCGCCGACAAACGGCGATCGCTGCGGTCACATCCGGTTATTCTGTAGAACAATTACAACCAGAAACCGTACTCAGTTCAGAACCAAAAGCAACTTCCACACCCCAAGCCGACGCTCTCTATCTAGAAATGACCATCCGTTCTGGTGTGGAAATTCGTCACCCAGGCACAGTAATTTTATTGGGAGATATCAATCCAGGTGGTATCGTAGTGGCAGATGGCGACATTCTGGTGTGGGGTCGTCTGCGGGGAATCGCTCATGCTGGGGCTGCGGGTAATCGTGATTGTCTCATCATGTCCTTGCAAATGGAACCAACCCAATTGCGTATCGCTGATGCTGTAGCTAGAGCGCCAGAAAAATCACCGACGCAATTTTTCCCTGAAGTAGCACATATTACTTCTCAAGGAATACGCATCGTCAGAGCTACTGATTTTTCCAGAAACCAAATAAGTAAGATCAATCAGACACCATAAATATTTAAGATATTTGTCTAACCATAAATCCAGCACATAGTTATCATGACTCGCATTATTGTAATTACCTCCGGTAAAGGAGGGGTGGGTAAAACTACAGTTTCGGCAAACTTGGGGATGGCCTTAGCCAAAATGGGTCGTCAAGTCGCCCTAGTGGATGCGGATTTTGGTCTGAGGAATTTGGATTTGCTACTAGGACTAGAAAATCGCATTGTCTATACGGCAGTGGAAGTTCTTTCTAGAGAATGTCGCTTAGAACAAGCATTAGTTAAAGATAAGCGCCAGCCTAACCTCGTCCTCTTACCAGCAGCCCAAAACCGGACAAAAGATGCGGTAACGCCCGAACAGATGAAACTATTGGTAAACGCCCTGGCGCAAAAGTACCAGTATGTGATCATTGATAGCCCAGCTGGTATTGAAAACGGCTTTAAAAATGCGATCGCCCCAGCGAAAGAAGCCCTTATTGTCACCACCCCAGAAATTTCCGCCGTGCGTGATGCTGATAGAGTTGTTGGCTTACTCGAAGCCCAAGGTGTTAAGCGCGTTCACTTAATCATTAACCGGATCAGACCAGCGATGGTTCGGGCAAATGATATGATGTCTGTTCAAGATGTTCAGGAACTTCTGGCAATACCCTTAATTGGGGTGCTTCCTGATGATGAGCGTGTTATTGTCTCCACCAATCGCGGCGAACCTCTAGTATTAGGAGATACTCCTTCCCTAGCCGCCGTAGCCGTTGAAAATATTGCTCGCAGATTGGAAGGAGATACAGTTGAATTTCTCGACCTTGACGCACCCCACGATAGCATCTTCGCTCGTTTGCGGAGGTTGTTATGGACTAAGATTGTGTAACCTACTTTCCAATCTCTGCATACTTATTGGCAATGATCCTCGAATTATTAGACAAACTTTTTTTACGTACTCCTGACACCAGTCGTTCTCACGTCAAACGTCGTCTACAATTGGTGATCGCTCATGACCGTGCCGGCTTAGATCCCGAAACTCTAGAGAAAATGCGGAAAGAGATTTTAGATATCGTCTGCCGCTATGTAGAAGTAGAATCAGACGGTCTAGAGTTTGCCTTAGAAAGCAATCAAAGAACAACCGCCTTGATTGCTAATTTACCTATTCGTCGGGTAAAACCAGAGCTACCCGTGTTCGACGAAACATCACAGTAGATGTACTGTTTCTATGATTTATTAACGAGTTTGTCAATTGACAATATATCGTTAGATTATGCTGCTCAATAATTTATACTCAACAATGGTTTTGGGTGATTCCCCGAAAACCACAATATATACCTAAACTACATTTGGCATCATAGGATTATTAGCCTACCCCTTGGCAAAAAAATTCCCGTCATCAACAGTAGTGACAACGGGAATTCGTTATATTTGCTGCCCACTAGCGAGAAGCCACTTGTGGCCCCGCCCAGACTTGTGTCAGCTTATCACCATAAGTAATTGGTTGGTCTGCATCCGTTGTGGCGGCTGTTTTACCATCAATAGCAACTTTTACTAAAGGCCATTCTTCCTCACCCATTTCGCCAGCACGGAAGATTACATGATCTGGGTCGTTTTTACTCCAACCTAGTAACACAGCAATTTTTTCATGGTCATCTACTTCTTGAGCAGGAGCAACTGTATTAGTTTGATTCTTTTGGCGATCCCAAATGACGGCTTGATCTGTCGAATCCCCAGTGTTGAATATACCTTCAAACTTGCGTGCTAAAAAGCGATCGCTTTTTTCTGACCAACTCACAGGTACTAAAACCCCTATTTTGCCATCGCTGTCAGCTGGTTCTGCTGATACTTGCTGTGTGTCTAATAAAGGATCATTGGTAACAGTAGTAGCAGCCATCACCCGTAATTTCTTTGTTTGTCTATCTTCGACAAACAAAACACTATTCACTTTAGTGTTGTGCATTTCGGGTTTAACTTCAATTTGTACCCGGCTGTAAACAGCATACTTACCATCAGGAGAAACTACAGGCACACTGCGGTAGTAACGCACTCCCGAACCACCTCTAGAACCTATGGCTTCTTGAGTTGACAAAATCCATTGCCAAGGAATTGGATGAGGACTACCAATGGGATCTGCTTGCGCCTCTGCTCCCTCTTGGGGTTCATCTATTGATATGTCTGGAGTGGAGGCTGGTGTTGATGGTTTCAGACTGGATGCAACTTGACTCGCTACTAATGAATGAGCTTCAGACACTGCATTCAAAATCGCTTGATCTTTTTGTTTCAGGGATTGAACAGCTGATTTTTCACTCACAGGTAACTCTGTCGTGGGTGCAAGTTCAACTGCTGCTAAGAGTTTGTTTGTATGGGAGTATTTTTTCGCTACTAAAGATTCTAGGTTATCGGCTGGTAATATTTGTGATTTTTGGTCAACCACTATCTCCTGTGGAAAACCTGCAACTTCTCCAATTCTGGAGTTGATTTGACTTGCTGTTAAGACTTCCGCCAAATTTTGTTCACTAATAACAGCCGCTTCCTGTGGTACAGCGTCAGGTGTTTCTGCTTCCGTAGTGGTTTTAGCGATCGCCTTTGATGGCTTTGCTGAACTAGAATGACCTGATGCTACCACCAAGGGAGCAATCAACATGATAACAACAACATAATTAAGAAATGGTTGCACGCGGAACCATCCTGACAGCAAGAGGGGTTTAAGCATGGGTGGGACTCTCCAGAGGGGCGGTTGCTGTATGAGGCGCAAGTTTATTTGACTGAGGAAGCAGGCTGTTGATTACAGGTATAACAACAAACTCAAGGATTTAACTAGATTAAATGAAATTATTTTTTTAAATTTGCAGATTTTTACAAAAGTACAGTTTCATTCTTTACACCTTGTAATTCTAAAGTATCGGTTATTACTGAAAATTGCCAACAAAAAGCATCAGCAGATTTACTGCCGATTTAGGACTTAAAATAGGGACTTTGTACTCTTCAAAAACGAAGAGCATTGAAGGGATAATCTGAGCCACAGATTTCTGATAGCTCAAAATATAAACGATAGCTGGACTGTCCGGTTAGCGTGATTAACAGCGAGGCATAAAAAATTGCTCTGTTGATATTCCGCTACAACAGTACAGACCCTGATAATGGTTTAAGTGAGGCGTTACTTTGAAAATTGGGAAAGCTGACGCACAAGATATATTACCCGAAAAACCATATAATCATCTACCCTTAGATAGAAATTAATCTGGTATTTTTGAGTAAGTCCGCTACAATCTTAGCTAAATAGCTGAGAAAATAGCCACAGAAATTTGCTTGGTAGACGTTAGCTAAATAATTACAGTCACTAACTACACCGACAGTTATTAGCTGCCTAGATGCTGGTTAACTTAGCCACAAGTTTACCAAGAAAATCTTAGTTTTGCCACCGTATATTCAATTATTCATTGCCAATTAAAAGTGCCTATTTGGGTTATGAGAAGTGTTGAGGACAAAAAGTAGGCGAGATAGGGAGAAGATATACTGACAACTGTACGGGCGGGTTTATAAAGATCATCGTCCGAGAATGAGGATATCTGTAAACCCGCCCCTACTGACAACTGACTACTGACTAATAGCTAATGAAAATTGTATTTTTTGGTACACCTGAATTTGCTGTTCCTACTTTAGAAAAACTGTTACTTAATCAAGAATTTGAGGTTTTAGCCGTAGTTACGCAACCGGATAAGCGTCGGGAAAGAGGGAATAAATTAACACCTTCTCCTGTCAAGAATATGGCGATCGCTCACAATTTACCAGTATGGCAACCGGAAAGGATAAAAAAAGATACGGAAACTCTCAACAAACTTAAGGAATTAGACGCAGATGTGTTTGTTGTAGTGGCCTATGGGCAAATTTTGTCACAAAAAATCCTCAATATGCCCAAATTAGGTTGTGTGAATGTACATGGCTCAATTTTGCCCCAGTATCGAGGTGCTGCACCGATTCAATGGTGTTTATATAACGGCGAAACAGAAACGGGGATCACGACAATGTTAATGGATGCCGGTATGGATACTGGGGCAATGCTACTTAAAGCCACTACACCCATTAGCTTACTCGATACGGCTGATGATTTAGCCCAGAGGCTATCTGTGATTGGTGGAGATTTATTAATAGAAACCTTGTACAAGCTACAGCAAAAGGAAATTCAACCAATTCCGCAAGATAATGCTGCTGCCACTTATGCTTCTTTAATTCAAAAACAAGATTATGGTTTAGATTGGTCAAGGAGCGCGTTGCAACTGCACAATCAAATTAGGGGATTTTACCCAAATTGTACAACTACCTTCCGTAACCAACCTCTGAAGATTACAGCCTCCTTTCCCCTTGGTGCTGCTTACAGTGACGAGCTACCACCAGAATTACAAAAAATGTTGCAAAAACTACCTGATTTATCACAGATATCGGGTAACCCAGGAGAAGTAGTCAGCATAACCAAGGGAGTTGGTGCGATCGCTCAAACGGGTGAGGGGCTTTTACTTTTACGAGAGGTTCAGCTACCTGGCAAACGCCCCCAATCGGGCTGGGATTTTGTTAATGGTACGCGGCTGACGGTGGGGGAAGTGTTAGGAAATGGCAGCTAGTGAGGTTTCATAATAACGGCAGGACTCGCAAGGGCCGTGGGGATTGACTGCACAGCGAATGATTTCTGAGTGTGCATTAAATCTACAGGTGGCATCACCTACTACCCAACGCCCTGCTACTAAAGTTTTTTCTGATGGTCTTTGGGCAGACTGGACGTAAAGAGCTATATTATGCAAACGATAACGCCCCGATTTAAGTTGATATCTATGGCGGCGTTCTAGAACTGCGTAGGTGTTGCCTTCAAAATCTAGATAGTTTCCGGGTTGGGGTGTCCAGTCAAGTTGGACTTTACCGAGGGAGCGACGTGGATGCGTCAGAATCACCTCGGTTGGTAAAGAATCTGGCTCCATAAGTTTATGTGATGTGGTTTACATTATAAAAATAGTATCGCAGCAGCCTACCTTTGCTGATCCGACTTCGACTATAATTAATAACTCACTCTATTATTGAAAAATCTGTCCGTAGCGATCGCCTCACGCTGACAATCGCCACAAAATCAATACCATCTTTTGTAATACTCTTTTCGTCGCCTACTCCGTTCATATGGCTTCCCTAACCACGGGACGCTTTAGCGCAGTTCCAACCCCGTTGCCGTGAACCGCAACCGATCTGGTCGCACCCCCAAGGCAGTCTCAAGAGCTACCCCAGCAATATTGCGGTAGGTATTGAGTAACTCTTGGTCGTTCTGCTCGGTTGCTACGGTGTAACCTGCCAAAGGTAGTGTCGCCATGAGTACGAAGGTCTCATAGAGTTTTTGGCGCTCTTGGCTGTTCAGTGCTTTGAAGGCAGTTGAGGAACCGAAGGCAGCGTCGCTGTTTGCTTGGAGATTCATCAGCGCGGTTTCGGTGGGTTCTTCGCCGTAGTGTACCATGTAGCAAACCCCCACCAAATAGGCGAAGGCCATCGCCACGTTGTTGGGGCGGCCTAAACGCCGGGCTTCTGCCTCGAAGGCTTTAAAGCCCTCGGTGAAGGCTTTGGTTGACTGGCTTACTATAGTGGGATCACTGCTCAAACTGCGGGCGAACTGCGTCACCAGCAAGCGCTGCGAGCCTGGGCGGAAGGTGGTTTGTGGGGCAGCTTGGGCTTGGGTGCGGGCGGTGGCTTGGGCGCGCTTGCTGCTGTTGTTGCGCCGATTGATGCTGTTAAGATTTGACTGAGCTTGACGCACCAGTGCAGCATTTTTCTGAACGCTGAGGTAGGCGTTCATGTTGCTGAAGCTGAGGCTACTGGGTGCGCCAAACTGGGCTACAGCAGGTCTACCAGAGACAGCAGTGACGAGGGCGGTAATAAGGATGACTTTGATGGATTGGTTCATAGGTTTTTCTAACAGTGAACAGTGAGCAGTGAACACTCATCAATAAATATTTAAAATTTCGTTATAAATTTTTTTTCTTGGGCAAGCCATAGCAATCATCAAATAACTACCATAGACAACTAACTCAAATCACTTTTTTACTCTGACTTATGCTTCATATATATTTACACAAAGTATTGAGCATAGTTTAGTGAATGAGGTAAACACGCTGCTGTCATGTAGCTGATTTATAAGGAAAGAGAGAAATTCCGCAAATCGTAGTTTTTAAAAGTGTCTATTACATTGTTTAAAGTTATGTAGCCTTTTACTTACGGTGGATAAGCGACTGCGGTAAACTATGCCTTGATTATGATTCTTTCACAGAAAAGAACACTGGAAAGGAGCCGTTTTTTCAATGTCTCATACCGTAAAAATCTACGATACCTGCATTGGCTGCACTCAATGTGTCCGCGCCTGCCCTACTGACGTTCTGGAGATGGTTCCTTGGGATGGCTGTAAGGCTGCTCAAGTCGCTTCTTCACCCCGTACAGAAGACTGCGTAGGCTGCAAGCGTTGTGAAACAGCTTGCCCGACTGACTTCTTGAGCATTCGGGTTTATCTGGGTGCAGAAACAACTCGCAGCATGGGTCTAGCTTACTAAGGAATTCACTACCGATTCCTTTTTTGCTCACAATTAAGTGTCTCGATAGCAAGCCTCTTTAGCTTTGTAGGGTGGGTAGCAATGGCGTTCCGCTTGCCGTAAGCCATCGCCCATCCTACAAAATCATGAGAAATTTATAAAAATACCTAGTGGTTAAAGGAGCAATCTGCTCCTTTTTTTCTTGGGTGTGAAGTTATTAGTTCATTGTTGACTGTTGACTGTTGATTGCTGACAACTGACCACTGACAACTAACCACTGACAAATGACTATACTGGATTTAATTATCCTGAACAAAGGGTGGTGTGAGCAATGTGTGGCATCGTTGGGTATATCGGAACTCAAGCAGCAACCGAGATTTTGTTGGCTGGGCTAGAAAAACTAGAGTATCGCGGTTACGATTCCGCAGGTATAGCTACGGTTTGGGAAGGAGATGTGAATTGTGTCAGGGCAAAGGGCAAACTCCATAACCTGCGTTCTAAACTAGAACAGTTGGCTACTTCATCTCAAATTGGTATTGGTCATACACGCTGGGCAACTCATGGTAAACCAGAGGAGTATAACGCCCATCCCCATTTAGATACAGCCATGCGAATCGCTGTTGTCCAGAATGGGATTATTGAAAATTACCGCGAGTTACGCGACGAACTGAAACAGAAAGGACATGAGTTTCGTTCGGAAACTGATACAGAAGTTATTCCTCACCTTATAGCCGAATTTTTAAAAAACCTCCCTTCCCCAGCGCTTCCTACCTCCTCCTCTTCCTTATTGGAAGCAATACGCCAAGCTGTTAACCACCTGCAAGGGGCATTTGCGATCGCCGTCATCTCTGCTGACTATCCTGACGAATTGATTGTTGTCCGCCAGCAAGCGCCCCTAGTGATAGGATTCGGGCAAGGGGAGTTCTTTTGCGCCTCAGATACGCCAGCGATCGTTTCCCATACTCGTGCAGTATTACCCCTGGAGAACGGCGAAATTGCCCGTCTGACACCCCTGGGAGTGGAGATTTATAACTTTGCTGGGGACAGACTGAAAAAACAACCCCGCCTGCTCAACTTGAATCCCACAATGGTAGAGAAGCAGGGATTCAAACATTTCATGCTCAAGGAAATTTATGAGCAACCAGGAGTAGTCAGAGCGAGTTTAGAAGCATACTTTAATCCCGATATTAATACCGATGAATCCTTTACATCACCAATTAATTTGGGTTTATCTGAAGAAATTTATGCAGATTTAGAACAAATTCATATTGTCGCCTGTGGTACGAGTTGGCACGCCGCCTTAGTAGGAAAATATTTACTTGAACAATTAGCAGGAATCTCCACTCAGGTACACTATGCTTCTGAGTATCGCTATGCCCCATCACCGTTAACAGCTAATACATTAATTATCGGTGTTACTCAGTCAGGGGAAACGGCTGATACCTTAGCAGCCCTAGCGATGGAGAAAGAACGCCGCCAAGGCAAAGAAGCCAAATATCAAGCCCGACTCTTGGGTATTACCAATCGTCCAGAAAGTAGCCTTGGTCATCTTGTACCCCATATTATTAATACCCTGGCAGGAATTGAAATAGGTGTGGCAGCGACCAAAACCTTTGTTGCTCAACTGATGGCGTTTTATGCTCTAGCCTTGGATTTAGCCTATCATCGGCAAACAGTAGCGCCTGATAAACTCGCAGATATAATTCAAGGATTACGTCAGATTCCCAAGGAAATCGAAGCCACCTTAGAACGTCAGGAAAAACTAACAGAACATCTAGCCCATGAATTTGCAGAAACCCAAGACTTCATCTTTTTAGGAAGAGGAATTAACTTCCCCATTGCTTTAGAAGGGGCTTTGAAATTAAAAGAAATCAGCTACATTCACGCAGAAGGTTATCCAGCCGGGGAAATGAAACACGGCCCCATTGCATTATTAGATGCCAAAGTGCCGGTAGTGGCGATCGCCTATCCTGGTAGTGTGTATGAAAAGGTGATTTCCAATTCTCAAGAAGCCAAAGCCAGAGATTCGCGGTTAATTGGGGTAACACCAGTCAACGATGGCGAAGCAGCAGAAATCTTTAACGATTTGCTTCCTGTATCATCAGTCGATGAATTACTATCGCCAATACTTACAGTAGTACCATTGCAACTATTGGCTTATCACATCGCCGCCCGTCGCGGTTTGGATGTAGATCAGCCTCGGAACTTAGCAAAATCAGTGACTGTAGAATAAATAAATACGAATATTTAAGTAAATTGTGTACAACACTAAAAAAGTCGTATAACAAATAAAAAAGTTATATAATACATAAAAAAGTTGTACAATCTATCCTGTGGGTGCATATGCAAGCATCTACAGGAGTTTTTATGGCTAGAAGCAAGCAAGATTGGACGCAAGCCAAGTTTGAGCGTTACTGTAAGGAAGGTCGAGGTGAGGGTAGTGGCAAAGACTATAAGCCGTGGATAAAGATTCAGGACTTTCCCTCCAAGGGTCGCGTTTCCAGACCACCCGGTTGGAAAACAAAACGAGAACATCATCTATTTTCTGATAACGAGAAACGACTGTTTTACGTATTTGAGTGGTCAGATGCGATTGTCGATATCAGAGAGCAGTTTCCTCTACTTGATCTGGACTTAGCAATTAGTATTGCGGATGAAATGGGTATTAACTATCCCAAAGATCCGCAAAGCAATACGCCTCATGTTTTAACCACGGATTTTATGCTTTCTGTCAAGCAAAGTAAGAATATAGTTCAGAAAGCAAGAACATTTAAGCTAACTAAGGATTTGGGAAGTAAGTCGGTAGCTGAAAAATTTGAGTTAGAAAAACGTTACTTTGCTGCCAAAGGTATTGATTGGGGAATAATCACAGAAAAAGAAGTCCCTAAACAATTAGCTGAGAATATTGAATGGATTCATACTGCTTATAAATTAGAAGAAAATGCAGATATAAATCTTGAAGAATTACGTAACATCGCAAATATTTTAAAGTTTAGACTTCAGGAAAGTGATGCAAGTATCAATAAAATAACAACGGCTTTAGATAGGGATATGAATATAGAGTCTGGCACATCTCTCTATCTTTTTAGACACCTTCTTGCTAGGAAAGAAATCATTATGGATATGCTGATAACTAAAATATCTAGTTGTCCTTCTTCTAAAGAAATTCAAAAAATAATTTTTTAGAATATAGGACGAGGTATTTTGTATGATTCATGATTTGTTTGTAAATGACCTGATTGAATGGATTGATGAATCAGGTAATAACTGTATAGAACGAGTTCTCTGGATTGATGAAGGATATGTTATTGCCTTTGTTTATGATATAAACGCTAAAACTGGATTTCCAGAGGCTAGAAAAGTTTCAGAGATTAGAGAAGCTATTTCTGATGGTCGTGCCTTGAAGCTTAAATCAGACCCGTGGGCAAGAATAGTAAGAGATGAAGATTTATCAGAGAAAGAGAAAGAACTTAGAGATAGGGCTTGGCAAATAATTTTATTTATCGTTACTCAAGAACCCTCGATATACTATCGAGACTATAGAGGTAGTTTAGTTCAACAGGTTATCGAAAAATATAATGCAGGTAGAACTGAAGGTGAATTAGTACCAATAACTGTTTATAAATATCTAAGAAGATTTTGGCAGAGAGGTAAAAATAAGAATGCGCTCTTGCCTGATTATGCAAATTCTGGTGGTAAAGGAAAGCCTAAAGCTTCTGGAGATAAAAAGAGAGGAAGACCAAGAAAATACGCACAAGTTCCAGAAATTGGTATTGGAAGAAATGTTACAGAAGAAGATAAAAGAATATTTAGATTTGCAATTGCTAAATTTTATAAGAACTCCAAAGAGAATTTTTTAACAACTGCTTATGATTTAATGATTAAGGAATATTACGCGGAAGATTTTTATTACGATGATAATGGAGTCAAGAAAAGTATTTTAATTCCTCCAGATAAAAGACCTACATTTACCCAATTTAAATACTGGTACGAAATAGAACAAACTGATATCAGAAAAACTATAATATCTCGTAAGGGTTCGAGAAAATATGCCTTAGAAAATCGAGCCATTACCGGAACTTCCCAAATGGAAACTATTGGGCCAGGGTCTAGATATCAAATTGATGCTACGATCGCAGATGTATACTTAGTATCACTTTACAACCCCAACTGGATTATTGGTAGACCTGTTATATATGTGGTAATTGATGTTTTCAGTCACATGATAACAGGGGTTTACGTTGGATTAGAAGGGCCATCTTGGACAGGAGCAATGATGGCTTTAGCCAATACGGCCACAGATAAGGTAAAGTTTTGCCAAGAATATGGTATCGAGATTTATGAAGATGAGTGGCCATGCAGGCATATTCCTGATACCATTTTGGGCGACCGAGGTGAATTAGCAGGGATGAATGTAGAAACATTAATCCCTAATTTAGATGTTCGCATTGAAAATGCTGCTCCCTATCGAGCAGATTGGAAAGGATTAGTAGAAAGACAATTTCGTACCATTCATGGGTATGTAAAACCATTTGTTCCTGGTTATATAGATACTGACTTTAGACAGAGAGGAGGACATGATTATCGCCTTGACGGTAGACTTAACATAAATGAATTTACAAAAATAGTTATATTTTTAATTCTCCAGCATAATAATCATAATTATTTAAATAATTATGCTAGAGATGAAATGATGATTGCTGATGATGTTAATCCTATACCTATAGAATTATGGCAATGGGGAATTGCCAATCGTTCTGGTAGACTGAGAACTTTTCCAGAAGATATTGTCAAGCTAAATTTAATGCCCGCCGAAAAAGCAACAATTACTGCTCGTGGTATTAAATTTAAAGGAATGTACTACACTTGCGAGAAAGCAAGTAAAGAATTTTGGTTTGAAAAATCTAGAAGTAGTTTATTATCTAAGTCAGAGAAATCATTGAATGTTTCATATGATATTAGACAGCCAAACTTTATTTATTTACGTTCCCCAAATGGTAGAGAATTTGAAAAAGGTTGGCTTTTAGAATCGCAACAAAGATATTTAGATAAAAACTTTTATGACATTGATTATTTATTAGCATATGAAAAATTGCAAAATCAAAAAAATCAAGGTACCCGATTACAGGCAAAAGCTGATTTGATAGCCAATATAGAAAGTATAGTTAATCAGGCTAAAGAAGAGACTGAGGCAGTTTTAGATGATACTATAAGTAATAGACAAAAAGTTAGTGGCATTCGACAGAATAGAGCAGATGAAAAAAATGCTCGACGTAAAAATGAAGCATTTGAACTAGCAAAATCAGAAAGTACCAATGCTGATAATACTAAGAATCCAATAAACACTCAATCTGAAGATTCAGAGGCTTCAAAACTGTTACAGCCTGACCATATAGATTTACTCAAACGGAAAAGACAGGAGCGAAAAAGTGGAAAGGAATGAGGAAGAAGTTGTTAGTATTCCTAATGGACAATCAGCAGTTATTGCTAGGTACATAGATCAAAAACTGCCAGAATACAACAATAATCCATTAATTCAGGCATTACCTCCTATCCTATCAGTAGGAGAATTTATAGATAAAGTAGCCAGAGAACCAAATTTTGATGAACAAGAGAGAGAGCTAGAAGCACATTATAGATTTCATTGTATTGAGAGGTTATCTAGATATTTTGATCCTCAAAATAAAACTCTTGAATTACAAAAAGTTATTTGTACGCTTATCATGACAGGCTATCTGTCAAGGAACCTTTTAAAACCTGAATATGCAAATCGCTCTAGACAAATTTATAATGCAATAGGTAATGGAGGAGGTAAAAATTTAGAAAACTACGTTAATCTTCCTACATCTGCGTCCGGCTTAACTCTAATTGGCCCATCAGGTATTGGAAAGACTACAAATTTCAAAAATATTCTTGAGCTTTATCCCCAAATAATTTTTCATCCTGATTATAGTGTTTACCAAATAGTTTGGCTGCGGGTAGATTGCCCTAAAACTTTAAAGGGGTTATGTATAGATACTTTTGCAGGTATCGATAAATTGTTAGGAACTAATTTATTAAAGAAATTTAACCCAGCACGCACATCTGAAGATTATCTATTGGCTCAACTTGCACAAACAGCACACACTCATCATCTAGGAGTTTTGGTGATTGATGAAATACAAAATTTAGCAACTGCAAAAAGAAATAGAGACGAAATATTAAATTTTTTAGTAAAGCTCGATAATACTATTGGAATTCCAGTTATTCGTGTAGGTACGAATGAAGCCATTAGTTTTCTTCAAGGTAATCTTAGAAATGCTAGAAGAAATACTGGAGAAGGAAGTGCAATGTGGGATAGAATGGGGAATGATGATGAATGGTGTTACTTCTTAGAAGGAATATGGCGATATCAATGGACAAAAACACCTGTTGATTTTTCACATGAAATAAAAGAAGTTTTTTATGATGAAAGCCAGGGAATTATTGATATTGCTATAAAACTTTACAAAATGGTTCAATGGAGAGCGATTTCAATAGGTGACCAAGAAATTATTACGGTTGATCTGATTCGTCAAGTAGCTAAAGAAGGATTGTATTTAGTAAAGCCAATGCTAGATGCAATTAGGTTAGGGGACAGAGAGTGGATGATTAAATATAAGGATATTGCTCCTCTCGATATTACGGAATATCACAATAGATGTGTATCTGAGATTGATGCTAAAGATTTGACAGAGATTAAGAGATTAGCTAAAAAGCAGCAGAATCAGCAGAAAGTATCTCCGAAGCTCAATTATGTAATTAGTGAACTGTTGAAATTGGAAGTAGAATCTGGTAAAGCAAAGGAATGTGCAGAACAAATTGTTTATAGTCATGAAGATCCAGACATTCCAATTCCATCTTTAGTTAATAAGGCATATGCTCTTGCTTTGCAAGGATGTCAAGTAAATGAGAGTCTTGCTAAAACAAGTACCAGGAAAGCTAAATTAAAACCAAAGTACCAAGAGAATGATATGCGACGAATTGTTGAAAATGCCAAGAAAGACAAAAAATCTGCATACGAGGATTTGAAATTAGCAGGGATAATCAAAAATCCAGTTGAAGATTTTATCAATATTTAGCTTCTCAATGCTTAGTTTTTTCCCAACTCTGTATCCCGATGAACTTTTATATAGCACTTTAGCTAGATACCATATTCGGAGTGGAAATAAAAGTTTCAAGCAAACTGACTTAGAGCTATTCGGTTACAGTTCCCAACAAATATGCAAAATTACCTTAACTAATAATTTAAATTATTTAGTGAAAAACTTACCTTTACGCTCCCAGCAAAAAGTTGAGAATTTACTACAAAATCATACTTTATATCCCTTTTATGCAACTTTATTAATGCCGCAGGAGGCTTGGTTGCTGAAAAACTCGATGAGTAAAAAATTCAGTGGGTCTATACTAGATTTTGCTAAAGTGGCTAATAATTCTAGTGATGATTCAAAAAAATTTTTAAAATTTTGCCCTGAATGTTTAGAGAAAGATACCCAAAAGTATGGTGAACCTTACTGGCATAGAATACATCAAGTCCCTGGCATTTTAGTTTGTCCAATTCATCGTGTTGTTTTACACAATAGCTGTATAGAAGTTGAATCGAAAGGCATACATTATCATGCTGCCAGCATAGATAATTGTTTATTAGCAAATAATGTGAAAAAATTGACAAATAAAACTGTAGAAACACTTTCAACACTGGCACATGATATTAATTGGCTAATTCATAGCAGTTTTGCCTTTCAAGGTTTGGCTTGGCTTCGCGCTCAGTACCAGCGTTACTTATTGGATAAAGGACTGCTAAAAACCTTTGCTGGTGGCAAGTTTAAGTTTGATGATTATGGTTTTGCCCAGCTTATATATGAGTTTTATGGCCAAGAATCCTTAGAAGCTATCAACCCAAGGTTAGCCCAACATCAAGGTAAATATTTTTCTCACTGCTTGTTTGGATGTGACGTAAATCCAGCAATTGACCGCATAACTCATATCTTAATGATAAAATTTTTAGCAAATTCTATAGAAGAGTTCTTTCAGTCATAATCTTCATATACAAAATTTAACTAAATTAATAAAAAGCAATAATAACTAATCAAAATTATTTTTATTGATTATTATTTTAAGTATTTTCAGATTAGTGAATCAGGTAATCTAAGTAATAAGGTAGTTATTTCATACCTAGTTACATCTGCTTAAATCTGCCCTATAAAAATGGTTATTGATAGTAACTTAGTTACGCAGCTTCCCTCAGAATCATCTTCAAAGCCAAGAGAGCTTTTAATGTCTCAGCTTCCATACATGGATTTAACTTTTAGCCTTATGGGTGAGACATTACCTTTCGACCACGGCTATGAATTATTTTCTGCGATCGCCCACTTTGAACCCAAACTTCATACATTAGACACTCTGGGAATTCACACCATTGCAGGTATCCCCAAGGATGGTGTAATTAATCTAACCCAAAATTCTAGGCTTCGTATTCGGATACCAGTAAATCAAGTACGTTTGGTTTACCCATTGGCGGGTAAGTCCCTGAGAATTGGCAAGCATACAATTCGTTTGGGTATTCCCGACATATATTTGCTTCAACCTGCGGAGAAACTGCGATCGCGCATTGTGGTAATAAGAGGCTATGAAGAACCTGAAACTTTTTTAGTCGTAGCGCAGCGTCAGCTAGAGCAACTGGGTATCCAAGCAATCGTTAGCATTCCCACCAAAGCCAATGGTCAACCAATACGTAGAACTATCAAAATTAAGCGATTTACAGTCGTGGGTTTTGGATTAGAAGTTATAAATTTAAGCGATGAAGACTCACTGAGGTTGCAAATACATGGTGTAGGAGGAAAGCAAAAGATGGGTTGTGGACTCTTCATGCCCATTAAAGAAAAGCAATAGCAATTACTCGACAGCAGATAATGAAGACAGCAGCTAATCCCAAAATTCAGCTTAATCTCGGCGATCCTAGTATGACCTTATTGCATCGTGCTGGGGTTGCAGGACTTTGGATGACGCTCAAAAAATTGGAAAAAATCTATCCAACACCTGCTCAACGTATTGGCAATTTAACTTGGTTGCTAACTCCTCGCTATATCAGTCTTGACTGGGAAGGACAGGATTTCGTAGTTTTAGACTGGTTGCTGAAGCAATCATTTCAAATCAGTGATGAGGGTTTAATTTCCCTAACAGGGTTAGATTCTCAAAACATGGATATTCAAAATCAACTAATTATCCATCAAGGTATCACAGCAACTTTTACACAACATAATAAATTTTTTAAGTCTGCGGGTCAACAATCTAAGCAACTGATTATTGATGGTATTCAGCTTAGGGTTGATTATAAGAAAGCTGCTTCCTATGCTCATCAACATTTTGCTAAACATCTATGTGACGAATACGGACAATTTCTAGAAGAGCCAATTGGTATAAGGGGGTGGCTTTATCCAGGAGCAGTAGTTCGCCATTATGCTTTTAAAGAACAAACCGCATTTGAAGAAAAAGCAGAATATGCTCTAGCGTTGTTGTTCGCTCCTGTGGCTTGTCAATATTTTGTGCTGCGATCGCACACCGAACCGTCACATCCAAACTATGTTCTGGTTGTTCCTGAAGTAATTGATTTAGAACTTTATGCCCAGTATTTGTGGTGTTTGAGTAATTTAGATTATAAACATTTTCACGTATCTACCTTAGGAGATGCTGGATTAAAATTTCTTACTTATGAAACAACAAAAATGGCTACTTCCAATTTTTTAAACCGATGCAAAGTAGTTTGTTTTAGTACAAAAGTTTGGTCAGAACAGCAAAAAACTCGTGCCGAAATAGCAATCATAGAATTAAATTCTTCAGTGAGTTATCTTTATAAACTTAGTTGTATTTGTTTTCCAAATTGCCAATTTGTTTTATATGAAAATCAATATTTTTTAGTTACAAGTTTAATAAAGGGAATAATTGCTAATAATCTAGTAATGGGTTTTTCTTGGTGGGATAATTGGATTTCAATCATTAAAAATGATAAATCATTTAAACAATTTACTGATGAGTATACAGGCATTAATAAGATGATTCAGGACTCAGAATGGGATATAGAAGCTCAAAAGCTATTTATTCAAGCTTGTCATGAAGCTTTAAGGAAAATATATGCCAAGATTTATAGCAGAACAAAAGAAGGTGAATACGCTCAAATAGAACGAGAAAATACACGCATTTTATCTCAGTTAAAACGCTGCACCAATACTGACAATTTCCGAAAATTTATTGCAGAGTTTTGGGGAAGGGCGGGGCAAATAGCAATTCTGGAAGAACATTGGATGGAATTACTTCCATTGACTACAGGGATAGGCAATTGGAAAGTAGCCAGGGACTTAACTTTTATTGCAATGGCTAGCTACCCAAAGAATAAAATAACAGAGGTAGAGGTAAAACCATCACAAATATCTGAGCTAAATACTGAATAAACTTCATATTTTTTGATTTGATTAAGAACAAAATATTAATTGTTTAGGTAATGGTGGAATGTTTCATCTGTTTGGTAATATTTTGACTAATTATGGAACCGCCGCTAATAATCGTGGTGAAAATGAAGGTAATACAAGTACCTTACAAAAATTAATCTGGAAAGGTGAAGTTCACTCTGCTGTTTCATCTGAGGCAATTCGTTGGGCATTGCGATATTATTGGCAAAATGCTGGCTATCCTGTGAATAGAAGTTGGGATGAAAATGCTCAACCAGTACCGGATCACATCTGGCAAGATCCTAATTTCGATGATGTTCGCTTCATTGATGATGATGTCTTAGGATTTATGCAAGCAGAAGCAGCAAAAGTTGAAGCAGCAGTTGAATCCGAAGTTGAAATCCAGAACTCAACTCAAGATGAGGACAAAAAAATTTCTCAAGGTAAGGAGAAAGAAACTGCAAAACGTAAGCGGAAGGAAAAACCTAAAGGGAAAATAACTACTAGACGAGGTGTATTAGAAGTCACTCGTGCAGTTTCAACAATTCCTTATGCTGGTGATCTTACTTTCAATGCTATGAGTGGAAAGAAAGGACGAACATCTCTTTATTCTACAGAAGTTCATGCTACTCGATATCAATATGGCTTTGCATTAACACCCAATAGCCTCAAAGAGAAATCTCGCATTAATGCTGTCCTCGATGGCTTAATTTCTATCGGAGAAGTGGCAGGAAATCACGCTCGTTTTCTCTATGATTTTTCTCCCGATAGCATCATATTACGGTGGACACACGATTTCTCACCTCGGTTACTTTACTGTTTTGAAGAAGATGAACTTAGAAATATATCAACACCGGATTTAGTAAGGCGGGTAGAATCTGGAGATATAGACCCTAAAGAATTATGGATAGGAGGGGCAATTTATAGCACTCTGGAAGATTTAGGGGCAAATGTGTTTCCCGGAGTTAAGACAACAGTTGAAGCATTAAAACAGGTGATTACTCAAGATTTGCAGTTGTCGTTAAGGAGTTCATGATATGACGACAATTGCCTTAAAAGTAGAAGTTCCCATAGCTTGTTTTCGGCAGTCTCGTGCTAGGGAATATGGCGAAACTTACCCTGTACCACCACCATCGACAGTATATGGAATGTTACTATCTCTTGTTGGAGAAGTAGATAGATATAAACACTGCGGTGTGAAGCTGGCGATCGCACTTCTATCTGAACCAGAAAAGTCAACTGTTATTCGCACCTTTCACCGATTTAAGACGAAGAATATCCATGACTCTAAAAATAATAAACCTGATTATCAGGAGTTATTAACTAATATAGAATTTATAGTTTGGGTGGATGCTGGAGTAGATAAATCTAAACCAAATTTAGTGGAACGTTTAGAAAAGGCATTGACTAACCCGGCTTCTATTAATAGGTTTGGTGGATTATGTTTAGGTGAAAGTCGGGATTTAGTAAATGATGTTACCCTTTTACCTGAAAATTACAATACAGAATCAATGCGATGGTTAATTCGAGATGAATATGGGTTACTAACTTTACCTTACTGGGTAGACCATGTAGGTTCGCGGGAAACGCGATGGCTAAGTTACGAGATTCAGGAATGTCCAGTATTTCAACCACCTGAATTATCTTGGACTTCGGTTCAAAGTAATTAGAGGATATCTTTACTTTTGCAAGCACCTCTGCTTGGGAAATTTCAATACTATAGAAAGTAGCCTTAATTCGTTATTCTACAAGCCTTTTAGGGATTTTATATGCTTCTAGCGTGCTTGCAACTTCCTGGAATGCTCTAAATACAAGAGTTAGGAGTTTTTAAAACTTTGCTTTTGCTATGAATAGCTATTAATTTTTGCAACTTGGCTAACCTTAAAGAGTAAGTGCTTGTAAAATTGATGTAGAGCTTAGGCAAGTCAACAAATGTGGCGATCGCCGTGCTTTAACATTAGATGTCGTTAGGCGTTGAGCAGGGGAAATCCCGTGAACAGGTGTTGCAGAATTATTTGGTGCTTTAACATTAGATGTCGTTAGGCGTTGAGCAGACATTGATGATATCCCCAAACAAATATCCCAAGTTGTGCTTTAACATTAGATGTCGTTAGGCGTTGAGCAGTAATCTAGAACGGTTGCATCAAACCTATGAACCAATAACGTGCTTTAACATTAGATGTCGTTAGGCGTTGAGCAGCCCAAGGTATTCTCCAATGCTCAGGATTTTACCTTTCGTGCTTTAACATTAGATGTCGTTAGGCGTTGAGCAGTTGGTCAAACGCAAAATACATTGGACGTTGCTCAGGTGCTTTAACATTAGATGTCGTTAGGCGTTGAGCAGAATAACGATAAAGAGATCATTCAGCGTGCGCTCACTGTGCTTTAACATTAGATGTCGTTAGGCGTTGAGCAGACATGAGGAGCAGTAATAACAGTAACTCCATCCTCCGTGCTTTAACATTAGATGTCGTTAGGCGTTGAGCAGGAGATCCTTCCCCAGAGGAAATACAGCGACAATTGTGCTTTAACATTAGATGTCGTTAGGCGTTGAGCAGTTCAAGATTGAACATTTATTTTCTTAATTTAGTTGTGCTTTACCATTAGATGTCGTTAGGCGTTGAGTAGGAAGACTGTGCTACAAATAAGTTGTCAGTGAAGCCAAGATTAGCCCTATTAAGTATCATCATTCCGAGAAATTTTACTGAGAATTTTTTCCCACTGCTGAATCTGGTTCTGTATTTGTAATTGGGGATGGGCTTCCCCCCGCCGTAGGCGATCGCTCAAATCTTGATTATCATCAACAGACAAATCCTCACCGCTTAATCGCTCACGGTAAAGAGCAATCAGTTCGGTTAGGGCTTTTTTATGGCTTGCTGATCCTCCTGGGTCAGAGAACTCACATTGACTGGGATCAGCTTTCTGCCAATTCTCTCCACCAACTCAGACCGACTTAAATCCATGCTGTCGGCGATCGCATCTAATCCTTCAATCCCGCTAGGAGTTAGGGCTAGGTTAACTCGTTTCTTCACCTCATCGTACAGTTCTGGTACGTCTTTTTGACCCTTTTGCCCTTTCTTACCCATTGCCATCTAGTTTTTACATTCCTCCCAATCATAGTAAACATATTCAGCATTGAAGTTAAACATGAAAACTTTTTCCAACAGTTTAGGTATTGTGTAATGCCTAACTTGGCTAGATAATACAGGTATTGCGTAATGCCTAAATAGTTATTTTGTAGGGATATGAGTAACTAATCCCACCGTTTGGCTTGTCAACATCTAAACGGCTTACTTTTCATGGGCAATCATTAATTGCTGGTTATCTAATTCAAATTAATCAAAATCTGCTAAATGATTTGGTCATTTTTAACAACTATATGGTGAGTTTTTTCCCTCAACCTTATCCAGATGAAATTTTATATAGTGTTATTGCTCGTTATCACATTAGAAGTGGCAATACGAGTCCAAAAATTACACTTCAAGAATTATTTAATTCGCAATCTACTGTAGCAACAGTGGATTTACCATCGAATCTTAATAATTTAATTCAAAACCTACAATTTATCTCAAATTACCAAATTGAAGACTTGATATATAAACATACTCTCTACCCTTTATATAGCCCTTTTTTGCCTGTAAACAGGTCTAGTCAGGTACTGGAATCTATGAAAGGAGATTATGGGGGAGATATTCATACAAGAGCCGGAATTATGGCAAGCTCAATTACTATGCCTAAATATTTTAGGTTTTGTCCCACTTGCTGGGAAGAAGACTTAAAAAATTATGGAGAACCTTACTGGCATCGCATACATCAAACACCAGGGGTTTTAGTTTGTCCATTTCATGGTGAAGTTTTACAAGATAGTCTAGTTACCTTACACGGTTTTAATAAGCATGAATATTATGCAGCTAGTACAGAGAACTGTTCTATTACTAAAGAACCAAGTATTTTTAGTCCTGACACGCTGAACAAATTACTGGTATTAGCCAAAGATTTTTGGTGGTTACTCAATAGTGAAATACCTTGCCAAGAGCCACAATGGTTTCGTAAACAGTACACCAATCTGATGATTGAGCAGAGTCTTGCAACTGCAACTGGTCGAATTTACCAGAAAAAACTACTGGATCATTTTTTACTTTTTTATGGTCGAGAAATGCTCAGTGCCGTTGATTCAATGGTAAATCATAATGATTCAAGCAACTGGGTTACTAGCATTGTCAGGAAGCATAGGAAGTCTTTCCATCCTCTTAGACATCTGCTGATGATGCGTTTTTTGAAAACATCAGTAGAGGAAATTTTCAAACAAGAGACTGAATACAAGCCTTTTGGTGAACCCCCGTGGTTGTGTCTCAATGCTGCCGCAGAGCATTATCTACAACCAGTGATTACCAATTTAGTCATTACTTTATGCTGCGATACAAAAAAGCCTGTTGGTACTTTTTTTTGTGCTTGCGGAATGGTTTATTGCCGGACTGGGCCTGATGAAACGGATGAAGACAAACTTCGCATTGGTAAAGTCAAGGCATTCGGTCAGCTATGGGAGCAAAAGCTGAAAAAATTGGTGGAAGTTGAAAAGTTGGGTTTGCGGGAGACAGCCAGAAGATTAAATGTTGATGCTAGAACTATCAAACGCTATGTATCTCGTCTAAAACTGACAACTTATTGGCAGACTAGAACAGAAAATGACTCTGTAGGCTTACAGGAAGTACCAGAAATAGATCCCAATTTTGCAACTGAACTCAAATTAAAACACAGGCAAAATTGGATGGCTTTACAAGTACAGAACCCTGAAGCTTCAAAGACAACTCTGAGAAAACTAGTACCAGCCACCTATATTTGGCTATACAGGAATGACAGAGAATGGCTCAATCAAAACTCACCCACTTTACAAGTTGCCGTTCCTTCCGTTGTGAGAGTTGATTGGCATGAGCGAGATCAGCAAATTCTCGCTCAGGTTCAAGATGCAGTGCGATCGCTACTTAACGCTGAGATACCAGAGAGAATTTCTATTAGTAGGGTAGGAAAAACTATTGGTTTACTTGCATTACTCGAAAAGCATCTCGACCAGATGCCTTTAACAAAGGCTTACTTAGAATCAGTAGTTGAAACTGTAGAAGGATTTCAAATGCGCCGGATCAAGTGGGCAATCAAGCTGCTTGATGAATGTGGAGAAGAAATTATGCGCTGGAAGGTAGTCAGAGTTGCTGCTTTGCGAGAGGATTGCTCCCAAAGAGTCAGTGCATTTCTGGAAAGTGAACTTGAGAAAGCATACAAGAAAGAGAGGTGATTCAATTCACCTCTCCAAGTGATGGGATAAATGCTTTGTGTGTTAGGCCGCGTCGGCTACCAGTAAGCCATTCATAGCGATGATGATAATTTGCGCTGCTAAAGGAGTATCACAACGTGGTCTATCGTCGCTATTACAGGGTTGTGCTACCCATTTACCCTCCAGATTTTGGTAGAAAGTGCCGAGAAGTTGATAACCATTCCAAACTCGATAAAGTTCTCCAAAAACCTCTGACACCGAGTCGATTTCAATTTCTGGTGCTACTGGATCAGCAAGCTGGTCAATATACTCCTCAAACTCTGAGTCAGTCGAGGCTGAGTTTCTAAACTCATCTTGTACAATCATCTGAGTAACCTCATTGATGGGGTTTAACAAAAGGCGATCGCATTTCTCTTCCCGGAGGGGCGATCGCCTTTTTGATTTCAGATTTAATTTTAGCTACTAAAGTAACCAATATCAATATATATATGAAAAACTTTATTCAGTCACTTCCACCGTGCTAAGAAAATCCTTTAAGGAAATATCCAAAGCCAAGCAAACAGCCTCTAAGACTTTTATAGAAACACTCTCGGATTCGCCATACTCTAATTTTTTCAGGTTTTGATGAGAGCATTCCCCACCCTTAGCCGAAATTTCATCTACCAATTTCTGCCGAGACTTTTTACCACGCAGACGCTTTAAAACTTTTGCTCTGTCTTTATTCCAGGTTACAGAAACAACGTCTGCAACGTAAATATACATTTTAGTTTCTTTATTCCTTTCATTGCTCATATAATAGCTACAGCAGTAAACAAAGCTTATTGATTTCGGCTACTACAGTTTACAAATTATGGGAATAGAGGTAAGTGATCGCACAATAAACCTCAATCTGGTAAAGCTCAATCATGCCTGTTCTTTGGATGGGTTATACCAAGTAAAAGATGAATGGGGCTATTGCCACTAAGCAAAAATATCTATGCTTGTGGTGGATGTAGCGATCGCTCCGGTACTATTTCATGCAACTATTGTACAAAAGGCATTTTTCTCTATTTTTTAGGCTAGCTGGAAGTTTTAACTTAAATTCCTGAACAAATTGAGGTTTGGCTCGCTCTATGAGTTCTCCAGATATCTTGACAAATAATTTCGTTTTGGAACGGAATCAGAGGTTATCCAGTTCATTATTGTGGCAGCGTCAGCGAAATTTCTTTGATCGCCAGGGAGTGAAAGCCTGGAGTACGGGGACAGTGCCCCACTATATTACTAGCAATCCCTACACGGCTAGTGCTTATGGGAAGGTTGTGTTTGGCTTTCTCAGAGACTACGCTGCAACGCTGCGACAGGATGGGGAAGAAGCTTTCTCACAGCCATTGTATCTGATTGAGTTGGGGGCGGGATCAGGGCGGTTTGCCTATCATTTTTTGCGGCAGTTTTTAGCCTTACGCGATCGCTCCTTGCTCAAACATATCCCGATTCAATATATTCTCACCGATTTGGCAAAGCAGAATCGGGATTTTTGGCTATCCCATCCCCGCCTCCAGCCATTCTTTGAGCAAGGTGTTTTGGATGTGGCGGTGTTTGATGTGGTAAGGGATGACCAAATTCACTTGAGCAAAAGCGGAGCAGTGATTTCGGCAGAAACAGTGCAGCGTCCGCTAGTGTTCATGACAAATTATTTGTTTGATAGTCTGCCCCAGGATGTGTTTTATGTGGAAGATGGACAACTCTACGAACGCCTCATCACCCTGTCTTCTCCCCAACCTGAGCCAGATTGGGATGCACCGGATTTGTTGGATCGGCTAATTGTGGACTACGAAAACCATGCCATAACATCAGACTATTATGAGGAGTCTGGATTTAACCGGGTTCTGGCAGAATACCAGCAGAAATTAACGCAGACTTCGCTGCTGTTTCCCATTGCCGGATTGCGGTCTTTGCAAAGACTGAGCCACATCAGCAAGGGACAAATGTTGCTGTTGACGGGTGATAAGGGCTATTGTCGGGAGATTGACCTAGAAGGGCGCGGTACGCCGGGGATGAGTCGTCACGGAAGTTGTATTTCGTTGATGGTTAACTATCATGCAATGGCAAAGTATGTGCAGCACCAGGGGGGACAGGCGTTGACGGTAGCTCATCGCCATCGCAGTTTGTGTGTTTGTGGGTTCCTGCTGGGTAGCCATCCGCAAAACTATGGTGAAACTCGACAGGCGTTTTATGAAGCGATCGAGCAACGTAGCCCGGATGACTTTTTTGCCCTCAAGAAGGGGGTAGAAGGGGGATATAAAGCCTTTAACCTGAACCAACTGCTGGCATACTTGCGGCTGAGTGGCTGGGATGCCAATATTTTTTGGGGCTGTTTACCAGGGTTACTGGAGCAGGCGAAGTCGGCTACTAGGGAGGAAGGGGAGGAAGTGCGGTTGGCAGTAGAGCAAATTTGGGCGATGTATTATCCGATTGGTGAGGAGCAGGATATTGCTAATGGGTTGGCGCTGCTGTTGTTTGAGATTGGGGAGTATGAATCGGCGTTGAGTTATTTTGAGCAGTCGTTGAGTTTGAAGGGGATAGAAGGACACAAGCTGTATAATGTGGCGATGTGCTATTTGCATTTGGGTAACTGGGAAAAAGCACTGGCAGTTTTGGATCGGTTGCTGGAGATGGAGCCGGAGTTTCAGCCTGCGCGGGCATTGCGGATTAAGTTGAAAGCAGAGATTCGGAGTCAGATAGCAGAGAGGTCGCTGTCCGAATAAGCCTGGGGGTGACTGGTGTTAAATTTTGCAGTGTTCTAACTATTTTCAGCACTGATTTTGATGTAAAGTGCTGATTAGAACTGTGCCGTTGATTGAATTGGCAACCATTACCTTGGAGCAGGGAAACTTATGGCAGCAGGAAAGCAGGCTCGGCAACACTCGGAGCAAGATAGGCAGCGCAACGTAACCCAGACGGAACGGACTGCTGAACGGGATGGAATGTCTGCATTGTTTCCAGGGTGGCAGGTAATGCAAAGTGGACAGGACGATATTCCCACCGAGATGCAACAGACACTCGGTAATCGAGCGGTGGGGGAGTTGCTGAAGCCAAAGTCGCATCAACGGGGACAATTGCCGTTGGTGGTGCAGCCAAAGTTAACAGTGGGGGCAGCGGGCGATCGCTATGAGCAAGAGGCGGATCGAATAGCGGCGGCGGTGGTGGAACATATACATTCGCCTGCGGCTGCTACAGGAGATGGGCAGGCGGTGCAGCGGAGGTTGAAAGAAGATGAACTGCGAATGAAGCCCATGACGTATTTGCAGCGAGAGGCGATGGAGGAAGACGATGAGCTGCAAATGAAGCCACTGGTGCAGCGCGTGGGGGCTGAAGGCGGTGAGGTTTCGGCAGATTTTGAGAGCGAGATTAATCGTGCCCGTGGGGGTGGGCAGCCCTTAGCAACTGAGTTGCAGGCGAAGATAGGGCAGGCGATGGGGGCAGATTTTAGTAGGGTACGGGTGCATACGGATGAGCAGGCGGATGCGTTGAACCGTCGTGTGGGGGCGCGGGCGTTTACGACGGGGCAGGATTTGTTTTTCAAGTGGGGGGAGTATCAGCCAGGGAGTTGGGGAGGGCAAGAGTTGATTGCCCATGAGTTGACTCATGTGGTGCAGCAATCATCCCCATATTACATCCAAAGAGTTCTTTACGTTGGTAGGGCTACAAAGGAACCCGTTAGTGAAAAAGAGCTAGAGAAGGTAACAGCAAGCATCCATCCTTACCGCGAGTCTAAGCTCAAGCAACTAGCAGACGATGATAAGCCGCACAAGTTTGCAACGTGGGACGATGTCATCAACGATATTCCTATCAAACGATATAGAACTTATTTAGAGTATATCGAAGATGAATGTTTAGCAGAATTAAACAAGGCATGGGGAGAAGACTATAAAACGTGGAGACAAGCAGAGACAATGACGTTGGCATTGAAGGGCTATTTAACCGCAGATGAGTTATCGCAGTTTTACCAATGGCAGGGCAAGGTAAATACTATGAAAAGTATGCCCTACGCACATGCTGTTTATGAACGTCCTGTTTCGGCTATAGCTAAACCTCCGGTGTCGGCTAAGGCTGTAGTAGTCGATGATGATGAACCAGAATTGGGAATTGATAGAGAAGAGAAACCAAGTTCAGAAATAATAGGAAGTCGGGCTGAGAAACCATTAGTGGCAGCTAGGGCTGTAGTAGTCGATGATGAACCAGAACTGGGAATTGATAGAGAAGAGAAACCAAGTTTAGAAGTAATAGGAAGTCGGGCTGAGAAACCAGTAGTGGCAAGCGGTGAAACATATGGATCTACCAAGCCGACGAACATAGAGAAAATGAAACGGTATGGTAAGGAGTTATGGACCGGGTTAATGTGGATCAATGATACAGTAAGTGCAGTGGGTGCATGGCTGAAGTCAGAGGGAGAGGGGATGGTAGAAAGAATCGGAGATCCACTTCCAGAGATAGTGAACATTGCATCAAACATTCTAGGATTTGTTGACCTTCTCCGTGGAATCAAAATGTTGTATTCGTTGGTTAGCAGGATAAGGCTATGTATGGAGTTCAGAAAGCAGTCAACTTATAGCGACGAAGCAGTAAAGATCGGAGGGATGACATCGGAATATGCGGAAACTCTACGATACTCATCGAAAAAGATTCTGCGTTCAATATTGTCCATGACAGCAAAAACATTAACTCTCCTCAGTAGCGGAGTATCACGTATAGTGACTATTGCAACAGGAGGAATAACCGGAGTGGCAGAGGCAGTATTAAAAACAATAGGAAATGTACGATCTATCGTAGAAGTAGGATTCCGCTCAATAAAGGCGTATTACAAGAGAATTAAAGGAACAAAAGGAGTAAACAGAGGGAAAAAGGCGAAGCAGATATTAGAGGAAGCAGGACAAGGATCACTCTATGCGGCAACAATTATACAAAAAATGAACTTGCCGAGTCCACAGGACTTCCAGACAATCTACAAAGATAAAGTAGAACTCAAATTGCAGGAAAGTGATCCAGGGTACAAAGACTCGATATACGAAAGGCACGCCATACTATTGTTCTTGCACCACATAAAGTACACACGCACAAGAACCCCACAGGAAGTAATAGAGGTGATCAAGAATCAATATATGGACAAGAAAGAAGATGTAAAGCAGAGAATAGAGAGTATGATAGCGTATGAGCTACGCTCGTTTGTATAAAAACGGTTAAATATCCAGTGCGATCGCTGATTTTGTGAAGTGCGATCACTATCATGTAGAGTGCATTAACTGAAAGTACGACACCATAATTATATTGCTTTGACTTTTGGGCCATCGCTTAAAAATTCTGCTCCATCCCAAAGAATATATCGTAAACTCTACAATAGCAGTCAAGGATAAAGATAATGGCTGAACTCAAACTTAAGTCAAAAGATCCGGATTCCCTCAGACGAATTATTCAAAGTGCTTTGTCAGAAAGATTACAAAGTGTGACGGCAGGCATTAAAAGAACAGAAGAACGTCTTCAGGAATTTGAAACTAAATATCAATTATCAACACAGGAATTTATCACCCGCTTTAATAATGATGAATTATCCCATAGTTTTGATTTTGATGAATGGATCGGAGAAGCTCGAATGTTGGCACATTTACAACAAACAAAAGAATCAATAGAGGAGATTCATTTTGTTGATTGAAGACTATTTTCAGCAGATTCAGATTTTAATTGAATCTTCGCAAATACTTCAATCATTTAATATTGAACACGAAAAAAGAGGAATGTATGAAGGTTTTATCAGAGGAAAACTCGAATTTCCAGATAATTCATTGCTCCATTTAAGAGAATTTGTTTATGTAGAAATATCCATAAATAGAAAAATGTATAGTTATCAATATATGAGTTCAGAGAATAACCTAATTTTTCGCTATGACAATACTGAGCATCACCGGAAATTAAATCTGACTACCTTTCCTCATCATAAACATGATGGAAGTGAGGATAATGTTGTTACATCAAATGCTCCTTTTTTAGCTGAGGTGCTAAAGGAAATTGAAAAAATATTAGGATAAGACAATCCTGACGGGGGGAGAAGCGATCGCCTAAAAACTCTGCTCCTTTTTCATATATTACTCAAAAAATCACCTGTGGATTCGACAACAGCAGTGCGATCGCATGTAGAGACAGCAACTGAATGATATGGCGGTAAGACTCTAGGGTATCCATTGTAAAATTTAAAGCACGTGAATAAGACTTTCAGGTCAACTATTGTCGTTATGATTAATGGTTATGAGAAATGCGATCGCTAGGAGCAGTGTTTTTTGAGACAGAATCAAGGAATTGAGCAAAGGTAAGTGAATTCATGCCAGATGCTAACTCCATCACCAATCAACTGAACATTTGTTTCCTACGGCTCGACAACCTACTCGCCGATGCCCTCGTCAAAGCCGAGGCTACTCATAGCGGCACTGGGCATCTATACATCAGCCTCGAAACCGTCGAACATCTGCTCGATCGCCCGCCTGGTTCTCCCCATCTCTGGATACCTCAAACAAACGATTTCTCCCTTCTCCTCCCAGCCTTCGCCGATAGCTTCCAGCTTTCTCCTGTTGAACTCGATATTTTCCTCATCGCTCTCGCCCCGGAATTTGATCGCCGCTACGAGCAAATCTACGGCTACCTGCATGACGACATCACCCAAAAACGCCCCACCGTCGATCTTGTCCTCAATTTGCTCTGTCCGAATGCCGAAGCAAAACTAGCACTCAGAGCAGCCCTTGCCCCTCATGCTCCCCTGATTCGCCAACACCTTCTGCACCTGATTCCCGATCCTAAATCGGTTGAGCCTACCCTTTTAACCCATAGCCTAAAAGTTGACGATCAAATAGTCCGCTTTTGTTTGGGACAACTCCACCTCGATCCCCGCCTTGCCAACATAGGTGAAATTGTCTCCCCAACTCAAGCCTTATCTGATTTGGCAGTTGCTTCAGAAATTAAACAAACTCTACACTCTGCCCAACTGCAACCCGCCCCAAATTTTTACCTCTACGGCTCGCCCGATCTCTGCAAACAAGCGGCTGCTGCCATTGCCCACGAACTTAAGCGATCGCTACTGGTAATCAAGCTGCAATACCTCCAGGAGCAAAAACTAGAGCTACAGCAAATATTTGCACTTGCCTTGAGAGAAGCCCATTTCCACCAAGCGTTGTCCTACTTTGATGGGGTTGACACCCTTGGACAGACTGCTGATACTTACCAAGTCTACCAACTGCTGCGATCGCTCCAGAATTTGCCTCCCTTCTTCACCAATCACCAGAGCGATCGCCCTCCCATTCTCTTTGCCGGACGAGAATCCTGGCAACCAGCCAGCACAGGAAAACTAGGCGCGATCGTCGTTCCTATCCCCATACCAGACACTGCCCAAAGACAAAGTATTTGGCAACAGGCGCTGAGGAATACTAACAATCATCTGACTCCAGTTGATGTACTGTCCTTAGCCGATAGATTTCGCTTCAGCCCCAGCCAAATTGAGAACAGCGTAGCGATCGCCCGCCAAAAAGTGATGGGAAGGTCTGGTTCTGAAAGTGGAGCCGTTATCCTGGTGGAAGACTTGTTTGTAGGTGCCCGTGCCCAAGCTGGTCATGATTTGTCTACGCTTGCACCAAAAATTGACCCCCACTATACCTGGGATGATATTGTATTACCCAACAGACAGAAGCAGCAGCTCCAAGATATTTGTAATCAACTCCGGTATCGCCAGAAAGTTTATGCAACTTGGGGATTTGAGCAAAAGCTTTCCTTGGGAAAGGGAATCAATGTGCTGTTTGCGGGGCCTCCTGGTACGGGTAAAACGATGGCGGCTGATGTAATTGCCCATGACCTGGATCTCGATCTATACAAAATTGATTTGTCTCAGGTTGTCAGCAAATATATTGGCGAAACGGAAAAGAATTTGAGCAAAATTTTTACAGCAGCTACTAGCTCCAATGCTATTCTGTTGTTTGATGAAGCCGATGCCCTATTTGGCAAGCGTTCTGAGGTTCAGGATGCCCACGATCGCTACGCCAATATTGAAATTGGCTACCTGCTCCAGCAGATGGAATCCTATGAAGGATTAGCTATCTTAACCACCAATATGCGTAGCAATTTAGATACAGCCTTTAGTCGTAGGCTGCGAGCTATTGTTGATTTTCCCATTCCCAGTAATCAGCATCGTCGGCAGATATGGCAACAAATTTGGCCAGCCACCTTACCCAAGCAAATTGATGAGGATGCCCTTGACCTTTTGGCAGCTGAGCTAGATATTCCGGGAGCGCATATTCGTAATATCGCTTTAGCCGCAGCATTTTTAGCCGCAGCAGAGGAGAGTCCGGTAACAATGCTGCATATACTGCGATCGGCTGAACAAGAGTATCTCAAGATGGGACGCTTATTGTCTGTGCAAAAATTTCAGCAGTATATTCAGTAAATCATAGGCTGTATCCTAACCCAATCACCAGAAACTTTTGTGACTTTCATCTAGCTTGCAGCGATTGGGCTGACGGTGAGGTTTTTAGCATCAACTTTTATACTGTTTATTTATAATCTCTTCACAGATTAATCACCTTCCCTGTCTCTAATACCATTTCTCTAAATCCTGGCTACAGATCATTCTTCCCTTGCCCCCTGCCGTCTATGTGTAGGTTTATTTTGGAGAATTGGTATAAGTCTTTGCGCGATCGCCTATAGCTGTCTTTTGGAAAATTGGTATTAACTGTGTCACTTTTTAAACATCTTCCAAGAAAGGCTAAATCATGAAAATAAATGTAAAGCTAACTTGTTTTTTGGACTAAAAAGGAGAAAAATACAGAAATCTTAGGAACAGTGTATTTACGTAAAAAATAAAAAAGCCTAATTCTCTGGGCTTTAACTGGTAGTTAGAATTTCTAAACATGGAAATCATATTTTATTATTCTAACGAAATATGATTACCAGATTGAGTTATTGATTGTTTTTACTAACTAAGTTTGATTAGTGTTGATGTTCCCAAAGTTACTTTCTCTAAATAATGACGTTGGCGTAAGTTTCGTTAGGACTGATCATCGATAACCTGAGGGCAATGGTATTACCAATTAGCGATGAACATTTATGCTTGATGCCTTGGACAAAAGCCTTGAAAATCTTTTAAAAAAAGAGCTTGAACATTTCTCTTTGACAGGAATTTCTAGTTCATCGTCTAATGCGCCTACATCTAATACTGATGGTGGTCAGCACTTGGAAATTTCCTTTGAGGCTCCAGGATCTAATAATGGTCAAGGCAGTATAGGCATACATTTATTTCTCTATGATATTCAAGAAAATTTAGAACTTCGTAGCAATAATTGGTCATTACAACGTTCTATTCCTGAGAACGGTAATCCAGATAACCCAGTTATGGCAGTACGTTGGCGTGCTCCGGCACGAGTTGATTGTTCTTACCTGATTACGTGTTGGACTACACCCTCTAATGCCGCAACGGAGCATAAGATACTGGGCGAAGTCTTAAAAATTTTGCTGCGATATCCCCGCATTCCTAATGAATATTTAGAAGGTGAGTTAGTAGGACTAGAACCACCTATTAGAGCAGTAGCAATGCGACCTAGTCGGCTGCAAAGTTTAGGCGAATTTTGGCAGGCGACAGGTGGCAAGCCCAAAGCAGCTATCAATTATACAGTTACTATTGCAGTACCAACTGGGCAAGAAGAAAAAATTGAATTGGTCACACAAACCGAAACTAATTTTCACCTTAAACGTTCTGACAGGGGTTAACGCCATGCAAAGTTGGAAGCCGAACCCGCAAGATTGGATTGCGATCGCACGGGAACAAGGCGGTACGATACGACATCGGTTGTCTGTAATTGGTCAAGTAGTTCAAAATGTTTCGGTAGATAGCAAAAAAACAAACGAAAAAGAAGAGAAAGTAACTGTTGAAGAACCTGTTTGTTCAGCGATCATGAAACTATTTAAGGAGGTACAATCAACATCAGATAAATATTTCAATCAAACTCAAACTCAATCTGATTGTACATTTTATTTCAAAGATTTGCCTGAAGGGAATTACCGAGTTGAAGTTGAACTCTCAGATAAAAAGTATTCAAGTAATACCTTATAAAAAAAGATATTTAGTATTAAAAATGAATTTACATTTTTAAATTTGAAGATTTCCAATCCAGAGTCTTTAAAATAGCTAATCCTGCCTTTATTCATTATCTACGGAGACAGATTATGGTTTCATTTGATGTCACAAAAGCTCCTGGTGTTTACGTTTTTGAGGAAAAATCATCTGCTCCAATTGCTGGTGTAGGAACCAGTACAGCAGGATTTATTGGCATTATTTCATCTGAAAAAGTGGTGGCTAATTCAGAGAACAAAAGAACAACAAGTAGCGGAGCAGCTATAATTGGGGAAAAACTAGCGCAGGATATTACAGTTCAAATTACAGACAAAAATATTCCACAAGGTGCGCTAAGTGAGCTAAATGCAAAAATCATCAAAGCAAGCTCAAATGTTAAAACAATCACGGTAGAACAAATAGTAAATATTAGTGAATCTAATGATGCTAAATTGGACGAATTGATTGATAAACGTGTAAATGAAACTTTAACGCTTCATCTCGATGTAGAGAAACCAACTATATTAAAACCAGGAGATCCTATTTCTAAGACTTTTCAGGGCAAACTCAAACAAGCATTGGGTGATAAAATAACGATTAAAATGCAACAAGAATTACAAGTAGAAAATCAGGGAGAAGTGTCATTAGCCAATAAACTTCTATTAGTGCCTGTTAAGGTTGAATCTGCATCTATCACATATAAGAAGGATACTGTCATTGATGATGATTTAGCCAATTTGCTTGTAGAATTTCCTCCAATTAAAGGCGAGTCAATTAATTCTAAAGAGGCTAAACTCTGTACTAACTTTAGTGAGTTTAAGAAGCATTTTGGTGATTTCTCTGCCTTACTAGAACATAACCGCTTTGTCCATGCAGTATCTGGCTTTTTCAAAAATGGCGGCACTCGATGTTTTGTCATAGTAATTAATTCAAACGGCGAGATTAAAGATGCTCTAGAAAAATTTGAGGCGATTGATGAAATTGCCATCGTAGCGGCTCCAGGTATAACAGATTCAACGATCCTCTCAGAGATTGATATCCACTGCCGACAAACAACTCAAGATCGAGTCGCAATTTTTGATGGGCCAGAAAAATTGGACAACTTGGAGGGCTTTGAGCCAAATAAAGAAGTTAGTGTTGCAGACAAAAAATTAACATTACCCGCAAAATCAGATTACGCTGCACTATATTACCCCTGGATTCAGGTTTACGATTCAGCCAGCAATAAAAATATCAATGTGCCGCCTAGCGGTCATATTGCGGGAATTTATGCGCGGGTTGATAGTCAGCGAGGTGTGTTCAAAGCACCTGCCAATGAACCAATCTTTGGCGCTCTAGGTGTAGCTCACAAAATCAGCAAACGGCATCAAGATGGCTTGAACTCTCAAGGAGTAAACTGCATTCGGGAACTGAATGGCAGCATTTTGGTATGGGGTGCTCGTACCTGGGGTGGAAAAGATAATGGTGATTTCCAGTACATCAGCACGCGCCGCTTATTTAACTACATTCGTGAATCCATTGATGAAGGAACTCAGTGGGTTGTATTTGAGCCAAATTCCCCCGATCTGTGGGCGCGGATTCGACGAGAAGTCACTGCCTTTTTGACGACTGTTTGGCGTAGTGGAGCTTTATTTGGTAATACCCCTGAAGAAGCCTTTTTCGTGAAATGCGATGCCGAAACTAATCCCCCAGAAGAACGCAGGCTGGGGAAAGTTGTCGCTCAAATCGGGGTTTCTGTAGTAACGCCAGCAGAGTTTGTGATTTTCAGTTTGAGTCAACAAACAGGCAACGGTGGATCTTAGGCTGAAGGATAATTCAGTGTATTTTTCAATACCTTAGCCAAATTCATGATGCCTAATTTGTGATGTCTTATGTTGCGATCGCCCAGTCAAAACGGATCTTTCACCTCTCCAGGTGTGTATCTGGAGGAGATGTTCCTACCCCCACTCCCTGCATTTCTCACTGGAGTTCCTGTGTTTCTTGGGGTTGCTGATTTTAAAGAAAACAAAAATGGTGATGATCGCCAGCCTGTTAAATTGCGTCTTTGGACTGAATTTACATCAAAGTTCCAACAACTGGACAATAAGAGTTATCTTTACTCGGCTGTTCAAGGATTCTTCTTGAATGGGGGAATACAGTGCTATGTGTTACCTCTGTTGAGCAAAGACAAGCTCTCAGATGCACTGGAAATAGCAGAAGATATGACTGGCATTGATCTAGTCTGCGCTCCAGGATTTACAGACCCAAACGACCAACAAGCTATCTTAGAGCATTGTACCAAACTGGGCGATCGCTTCGCCATTCTGGATGCTCCACCTTCTCTAAATAGACCACAAGTTGATCTAAAAACCAATCTAGTAGGTTCTTACGGAGCAATCTATAGTCCCTGGATTCAAATTGAACAGGTGGCTAAATCTCAAAGCACTCAGTATGTTCCTCCCTGTGGGCATATTGCGGGTGTATATGCGAGGAGCGATCGCGAGTTTGGTTTCCATCGCGCTCCTGCCAACCTCATAATTGAAGGTGTTCTAGGTCTTGACCCAAATTCTGTACTTCAGAATACCAATGTTAACCAGATTCGCTCAGTACAGGGACGAGGAATTCGAGTTTGGGGTGCTGAGACTTTAAGCCCTGAAGACAACTGGAAGTTTATCAACGTGCGTCGGGTATTTATCACTGTCCAACGCTGGATTGAAACTACCCTAGCAGATGTTGCCTTTGAACCCAACGATTACAAGCTCTGGCTGCGTATTAAGCGGGAAGTGAGTACTTACTTGGAATCCCTATTTCGCAAAGGAGTTTTTCAGGGAAGAACCACGAAAGAAGCGTTTTATGTAAAGTGCGATGAGGAAACCAATCCCCTCAACCTACGCCAACAAGGGCAAGTCTTTACTGAAATTGGCATGGCCCCAGCAGCTCCTAGTCAGTTTGTTGTAGTGCGTCTAATTCATGACTCCACAGGGGTTAGTCTGATGCCTTCAGTGCCCTCAGAATCAAAAGTCTAAACGTTACAAAGAAGGTTTAAATATGCCTGCTATCAAACCTCCCCACCAACCCGATCCCTATTCTGGCTACAACTTTTATGTTGAGTGGAACGGCATTCTTCATGCTGGATTCCAGGAATGTTCTGGCTTAGGTTCTACCCAAAATGCTGGAGAGTACCGCGAAGGAACCGATCCGCCAACCAAGCGCAAGCTACCTGGATTAGTCTCTTACAGCAACATTACTCTGCGTCGGGGCATTACAAACAATGATGAGTTGTGGAAATGGCGAGAGAACGTCATGCGTACTGGCTTAGATCGGCGCAGTATTTCGATTGTGATGCTAGATCACACAGGTCAAGAAAAAATTCGCTGGAACCTGAGCAACTGCTGGCCGACTACTTGGAATGGGCCGAGCATGAATGCTACCAGTGATGAAACCGCGATTGAAAGCTTAGAGCTGGTGCATGAAGGGATATCAGTTGATACTTGGTCGTAATGGAGATGAATCTGGCTATGCAGCCCACCGAATTTGAATTTGTTCTTCCCCACGGCTTAATCGATGCCGAGGGAACAGTTCACCGCCAAGGCACGATGCGAATGGCGACAGCCTACGACGAAATTGCTCCCCTGCGAGATCCTCGCGTGCAGGCAAATCCTGGCTATTTGGTTGTCATTTTGTTGGCTAGAGTTGTGACTCGATTGGGAAATTTAGAGCAAATTACTCCTAAAACCATTGAGAGTTTGTTCTCGACGGATTTTGTCTATTTGCAGGATCTGTATCAACGCATTAACCAAAACGGGCATAGTCGCTTTCATGTCACCTGTCCCCACTGTGAGGGGGAGTTTGAAGTGGAGCCTGTGCCGGTGGGGGAGTAAGTTGCTACCCACTTGATCGCCTGCGACAGGAAGTAGCATACATTGCCTACCACTTTCATTGGTCTTATGACCAGGTAATGGCGATGGAACATCGAGAACGACAGCAGTGGGTAGCCGAGGTCGCCCAGATCAATCAGCGATTGAATGACCAAACAAATCAGCTTCGGAAATAGTCATGGTAAGTCTTAAACGTAGTGCCGCTTATAGTGCAGCTGGACAACTGCTCAACCAGATCAACCCCTGGATGAGCTACAACTTTTTTGTGGAAATTGAGGGGTTACTGGTGGGTGGCTTTACCGAAGTCTCTGGGATTAATAGTAAGATTAGCCTTCAAGAGTATGCTGAAGGCGGACAAAATAGTTTTACTCACCAATTTCCAACTCGGATTACTTACTCAAATTTGGTCTTGAGTCATGGGCTGACCTATATCGATTCCCTTTGGCAGTGGTATCAAGAGGTTAGTCAAGGTAACGTGATTCGGAAAAACGTCACGATTGTGTTGCTAAACCATATACAACTGCCGTTACAGACATGGACTTTCAAGGCGGCTTATCCCATAAGTTGGCAAGGACCCCGATTGAATGCGTTGAATGATTCCGTAGTGGCAGTAGAAAGCTTTGAACTGGTACACCAGGGTATTCAGCAGGAGCAGATAAGCTCTTAGCACTAATTCCCTGTCAAGCAATACGATAGTGAACTGAAAATGTCCCATTCCCCATCCTGGCAAGACTCAATTAACCCTCAATTGCTCCAGCGTTTAGCACGTCCCTTGGTGCAACCAGGGTTTATGGATCTGTCTTTAGGGTATCAATTGGTGAGGCGATCGCACCGCTTTACCCAACGTTTACCCCTGCTGGATTACGTAGGAAGACAGCGATCGCCCAAGCAGCAAGCTCTCAATACTCCACCTATCGTTTTTGCTACGCCAGTGGTTGCCACCTCTTCAACCACCGATAACAGCAATGCAAATATTCAGCATTCATTATCGCCATCAGTCAAAGAACTAACTCCCAAGGCACAGTCAGATTCACTACCGATCGTTCAACCAACTTTACCAGCCGTTCCCGCCGCAGCCGATGGGTTAATTCAGCGACAGATCATTCCTGGAACAACAAATCCCAATGGGGGATTTCAAACATCCGATTGGGAGTCTGCAACAAATTCCAGCAAAGCCAATATTGAGCATTCATTATCATCGTCAGTCAAAGAAATAACTCCCAAGTCACAGTCAGATTCGCTACCGATTGTTCAACCAAATTTAGCAGCAGTTCCCGCCGCAGCCGATGGGTTAATTCAGCAACAGATCATTCCTGGAACAACAAATCCCAATCAGGAATCTCAAACATCCGATTGGGCGTCTGCAACAAATTCCAGCAAAGCCAATATTGAGCATTCATTATCGCCGTCAGTCAAAGAACTAACTCCCAAGCCACAGTCAGATTCACTACCGATTGTTCAACCAACTTTACCAGCAGTTCCCGCCGCACCTGATGGGTTAATTCAGCGACAGATCATTCCTGGAACAACAAATTCCAATCAGGAATCTCAAACATCCGATTGGGAGTCTGCAACAAATTCCAGCAAAGCCAATATTGAGCATTCATTATCGTCGTCAGTCAAAGAACTAACTCCCAAGCCACAGTCAGATTCAGTACCGATTGTTCAACCAACTTTACCAGCCGTTCCCGCCGCAGCCGATGGGTTAATTCAGCGACAGATCATTCCTAGAACAACAAATCCCAATGGAGGATTTCAAAAGGTTATTGCCCCTCACTCATCTAGAGCAACAGAGAACAAAAGTCACCCTGCTTTTTCTAGTGCTGTCAGCGAAATACCTATTGTCAAAGTATCTTCCACTCTATCCAAACAATCAGTTTATAAACCTCAAGCATCTAACGCTGATGCGAGCGGAAAACTATTACGCAATCAATATTCCATCACTAAACAAGCTGTACCACATATACCATTAGTGGTACCTAAACAAAGAATATTAGAACCTAAGAAAAAAAAATCTATTCAGCACTCAGGAAGCTCTGAGGTGGTTAGAGTCTCTGAATCAATGCTGGTGCAATCTATTTCCTCAGATCAAGAAAATCCCGTTTTACCTCGCCGCATGATTTTAGCTGCTCCATTGGAAGCAACCCTTCCTGGAGTTCTGCAAACGCCATTAGTAGCCCACTCCAGCCATACTAACATTTCTCAATTAATAGCACCCCTGAATCAACAAAGGCTCACTGTCAATTCCTCAGAACCAAGCCAATCTCTGCCAAAAGTCTCAGCCGCAATAATACCGCAAATAGTCACACAATCCCCATTCCCAACAGAGGCAAACTATTCATCAAACCAAAAATCAAGTTCCATCAACATTGACCAAATTGCAGACCAAGTTGAACGCAAGTTAATGCGCCGACTGGTGGTTGAACGAGAGCGTCGGGGACAGAAAAGATGACATTTGCAAAACTAGAAATTTGGGCTGAAAGAGATCGTGTTGGCAATTACCAAAACGTATTTTCTGGCTCAGGGTTAGAACGAAAGCTTCCTGAGATTATGTTTAATCCTAGTGAAATTTCCTTTGAGAAGAAGGGGTGGAATCAAAAAGATAATCAAGCACTTGCTCCGACGGATGAGCTAATGTCACTCAACCTGAATCTGTTTTTTGATACTACCCTTACAGGCTACCCACCAGATAATGTACAACTCTACACTCGCAAGATTGTAAACTTGACCGAAAAACTATCGGGTTCAGACAGACCCCCTTTATGTCAAATCAAATGGGGTATGTTTGCTGGTCAAGGGAGCTTTATTATGCAGCAGGGTGTTTTGTTATCAGTGACAAAGCAACTCACTCATTTTATAGAAGATGGCACTCCTGTGAGAGCTAGGCTAAATTGTCAGTTTAGAGAATACCAAAGTCAGGATAAAAAAGCCAAAATTCAGAATCCAATTGACGATCCGATTCATGTAGTCCGGCAGGGCGAAACTCTAATTAGCATTGCTGCTCAAGAATATAACGACCCTACTTTATGGCGGCTAATTGCAGATGCAAATAACCTAAAAAATCCCCGTGGAATCACACCAGGGCAGGTGCTGACGATCCTCCCAAAACCTACAGAGAAGCGTACTTAGGAGGAACTATGGCAAATTTAACCAATATTCAACTTCTATCTCCTAGTTTTAAGTTTCTTATTCAAGGAAAAACCGTCGAAGGTGTAGCAGATACCGATATTTCTAGAATTTCAGTATTTGAAGATATTGATGTTCCTGGTATGGTAGAAATCTCCCTCAACAGTTGGGACTTAATTAATAACAAACTCACCTGGATAGATCATGCTCTATTTGATATCGGAAAAACCTTTGAAGTGCAAATGGGTTATGGCAGTCAATTAGGTAGTCTGCTTACTGGCGAAATCACCGCCCTAGAACCAGAGTTTGTGCAGAATGAAAATCCTAGAATAGTTGTCAGAGGACATGATTTTCGCCATCGCCTGATGCGCGGACAACAAACTCAGTCATTTACCAAACTTAAAGATAGCGACATTGCTCGGCAGATTGCTCAAAAACACGGCTTAACCGCAGATGTCAAAGATTCCCAGGTGATTCTCGAATATGTGTTGCAGCATAACCAAACCGATTTGGCTTTTTTGCAAAATCGGGCGCAGCGTATTGGCTATGAGGTGACTATCGACCATAAAAGCCTGAAATTTCACCCACGTTCTCATGCTTCCAAGCCAATACTCACACTTAAATTTGATGAGCAACTGACCGAGTTTTTCCCTCGACTCTCCAGTTTTTCTCAAGTGGGTCAGGTAGAAGTGCTGGGCTGGTCTCCCACCCAAAAGCAACCCTTGCGAGCTATGGCAGGGGTAGGTAAAGAAACCACCCGTATGGCAGGTAAGGCAACGGGTTCACAAGTTGTGAAATCAGTTTTTGGTGCGGCTCATAACAGCCTGGTAGATCGACCGATTTCCACGAAAGCTGAAGCCGAGCAGATTGCCGCAAGTTGGTTTAACGATATGGCACTTAGCTACATCGAAGGGGATGGGGTTTGTCTGGGTACTCCTGATCTCCATGCAGGTCAGGTGATTGACATAACTGGAGTTGGCAATCGTTTTAGCGGACAGTATTACGTCACCTCTGTTCGCCATACCTACGATCGCAATAGTGGATATAACACATCGTTTACGGTCAGGAGGAACGCATCATGATGGGTATGGCTTTATTAGCTGAAGAAGACCAGCGCGATCGCCTTTATGGTGTCATGATTGGCATTGTGACTAACAATCAAGATCCTGAAAATATGGGGCGAGTGAAACTCAAGTTTCCTTGGCTCTCAGACCGGGATGAAAGCTATTGGGCTAGGGTGGTAACTCCAATGGCTGGTGCTGGACGGGGGCTTTATTTTCTGCCTGAGGTGGAAGATGAGGTACTGGTGGCTTTTGAGCATGGTCAGGTGGAGTTTCCCTATGTGTTGGGCGCTCTTTGGAACGGAGTTGATAAACCACCTATCGATAATAAGAATGGTAAAAATAATCAGCGTTTAATTAAATCTCGCAGTGGTCACACCATCTTGCTAGACGACACTGATGGAGTAGAAAAGGTGATTATCCGCGATCGCACTAGTAAAAATGAAATCGTGATTGACTCTAGTCAAAACGCGATCGCAGTCAATAGCGAAAAAAACATCACCCTCAATACCAAAGGTACAATCACCCTCAAAACTAGTGGCGGTGATTTAGTCATTAACTGCAAAAATCTCAAGATTCAGGCTCAAGAGACTGTGGATATTCAGGCTCAGACCCAGTGTAAGGTGCAAGCCAATACTGCTATGGCTCTGAAATGTTTAGCTGGAGTCAAAATTAACGATGGGGCTCTGGAGGTACTCTAATGCCGGGATATATTCTACAAGCCAATACCCCAGTACTTTGCGCCCACGGCGGGCAGGCTAAACCGGCTGTACCCAATCCTCGGGTCAAGGTTATGGGGCAACCGGTGGTGACTCAACCCATACCCTATACCGTTTCTGCCTGCCCGTTGCCACCATCGGCTCCACCCGGCCCCTGTCTACTCGCTCAGTGGACTGTGGGGTCGCTGCGGGTGAAATCGATGGGACAACCGCTTGTGCTGCAAGATAGTCGGGCAGTTTGCATTCCTACGGGTGGCCCATTGAACATTCTGGTGACGCAAACACGGGTCAAAGCGATGTAGTGGAAACGAGAGGGCAAAATCAATGGCTGATTTTTTAGGAGTCGGTTGGACTGCTCCAGTTCAACTAATGCAAACAGGACAAATCGCTATGGCTAGAGAAGAAGATGCTATTCGTCAAGCGATTTTGATGATTTTGGCAACTGCTAAGGGCGAACGCATCATGCGCCCCGATTTTGGTTGTGGAATCCACGATCTAGTATTTGCGCCAAATACCCCTAGTACCATTGGTCAATTAGTCAGCGAGGTGCAGGATGCGCTGATTGAATGGGAACCCCGAATTGATGTGCTGGATGTAGATGCGCTGCCATTTCCTAGCGATCGCACTCGGATTCAAATTCAAATTAACTATCGGGTACGAACAACCAATAATCGATTCAATCTAGTGTATCCGTTTTATCTTCAGTAATGTGTCCTATGTCAGTACCACCGCCCAAAATTGATCAGCGAACTTACGATGAAATTGTTCAGCAAACCATAAAACTGGTGCAGGACTTGACTACATCGGTAGAGCCTTCTTTAGAAAATTTGCGTGATCGCACCTTAGCTGAGACTATTGTCAACTCACAAGGTCAAATCATTGCCACCAGAGGACGGCTTTTGAACACATCAGCAACATTTACAGAAGACGACTTAATCAAATTAATCCAAAGCATTAAAGAGATTTGTGCGGCTAAGAATGAACCAACGAAGGGAAAGGTAAAAGTTTATGGTTGGCAATGTAGTTCTACCCCTGACGCTGGGCTGGCTTTGATTCGCATTTTTGGGCGGATGGCAGCTTTGGTAAGCGATCGCCTTAACCAAGTGCCAGAAAAAAACTTTTTGGCGTTTCTTAATCTCATCGGGGCTAGATTAGTTCCGCCACAACCTGCCAGAGTGCCAATCACGTTTTATTTAGCAGAAGGCAGTACCACCGGAGCGATCGTTCCTACCCATACCCAGATTTCAGCTCCTCCAGCAGATGGTGAGGAGGATGAAGTGGTGTTTGAGACAGAGCAAGAACTGGTGGTTACTCCCGCAGTGATAGAGGCAGTTTGTGTTAAGGATGCTCAGGGAAAGAAGTGGAGCGATCGCACTCAGGCTGCAATCACCCCCAATACAGAATCGTTTGCAGTATTTAGTGCCGATAAATCAATAGAGACCAGTATTTACTATGCTTTTGATGATATTTTTGCGATTTCAGAAGAGAAGACTTTATTGATAGAAACAACTAAAACAACTAGCAATAATAAACCTGATTCTCAAGAGATGGCTGAAATTGCTGATTGGCAATACTGGAATGGAGAACAATGGGAATCATTACCATCTCAGGTTGATGAAAATAAAAAGAAAATTCCTAACAAAAAAGCGATTACCAAAAATTTGCATCCTCAATCTTACTTAGTAGAGGGGCAATCTAGACAATGGCTCAAAGCGCAATTGTTAGATAGTCAGACTCTTGATACTTTTCCTAAAAATATTAATGCAACTTTGAGCTATTCCAAAGCTCGACCGGATACTTGCTTTTATAATTCCATACCCATCGATTTTAACAAAGACTTTTACCTGTTTGGCGAGTATCCCAATCAATATGATGTTGTTTATATTGCTTTAGGTAGTTTGCCATCTCAGGGGAATTTAACGATAGAGCTTATACCCGAAACTAAAGATAGTAATTCGGTGACAGACTTATTAGCCAATTTAAACCTCCAGTGGTCTATTTCTAAGAAAAATAGTGGCTGGATTCCCCTTAAAAATACAAAGAATCTCCAATTTAATGAGATTCAATCAGATAAATCGGACAAAATTCAGCTTTCAACAATTGGTTCAACTGTTATTAACGGAGAAGAAAATATTTGGCTCAGGGCTATTATTAACAGCCAATCGAATAATAAAGCATCTTTAACATTTGCAGTATTAACCAAGCCTGTTGAGGCGAAACAAAAAGAAATAACTGTAACCTCAGTCAGGGGATTTGCACCTGGTGATTCTATTCAAATTCGGTCTGGAGATGATCAGGAAACTGTTAAGATATCAACTATTAAAATAGGAAATGTGCTGTCATTTGATACCGAATTACAGAAAACATACTCTTTAGGTGCAACTGTAATTCTTCAAGCATCTCAATCCAATAATTTAGTATTTAGCAGCTTAAAGTTGGAGTATAAGATTGAAGCCTATTATCTCACCCCTTCATATTACTATTCTGATTTTCGCTGCTTTACAGAAATTACTAACGCTACATCTGTATTGACAAATACTACTCCTAGTTTAGCACTTTATTTAGGTTTTAATCAATCCTTTAATAACCAATCAACTACCCTATTTTTTGAAGTGGAAACACCAAAGCTTTCAGAAAATAAAACAGTTGATAGTTTCTTAGCAGAGATTCAGTCTGCACAATTCGTCTGGGAGTATTCTGCATCCCATCAAACCCCCACTCAATGGAAGGAGTTTAGTGTGCGAGATAGCACCAATAACTTTTCTCAAACGGGGCTAGTGCAGTTTATTATTCCCAATGATTTTAGTAAAGCCTCGGAATTTGGCAAATCTCTTTATTGGCTAAGAGTTAGTAACAGAAATAGTAGTAGTTCCTATAATCCCCAACTACTTCAAATTCTGACCAATACCACCTGGGCTAGCCAAACCCTAACTCATCTTAACGAAATGCTGGGTTCAGGGAATGGTGAGCCAGGTCAATTTTTGCAAACCAGTCAGAAACCTGTTTTAAGCGGGCAACAGTTGGAGGTAAATGAAGGTAAATTGCCATCTCCTGAAGAAAGCAAACAACTAGAAGCGGCATCTGCTATCACCGGTGTTTACAATGATACGGGTCAACTTGAGGCGGTTTGGGTGCGGTGGCAAGAGGTGACTAATTTCTATGCCTCTGGTTCGCGCGATCGCCATTATATCTTTGACCGTCAGAGGGGAACTATCCAGTTTGGTGATGCTAAACAGGGAATGCCCCCACCCATTGGGCGCAATAATATTCGCATGGCGCGCTATCAAACGGGCGGTGGAGTGGGCGGTAACAGGGCGGCTCAAACCATTTCCCAACTGAAAACAACCATTCCCTATGTCGATCGTGCTGTCAATCAGTTAGATGCGGCGGGAGGAAGCAATGAAGAATCCCTAGAACAACTGAAAGAACACGCATCCAAACAACTGCGCCACCGTAATCGAGCCGTAACTGTACAAGATTTTGAAGATTTAGCTTATGAAGCATCAACGCAAGTGGCGAGAGCAAAAGCGATTCCAGCAGCAGCAAACAACACTTTTAACCCGCTAGATGATGCTAATTGGCTAGAAGTAAAAGATCATCAGAAAGAGAATCGCAATAATTTGGCTAAATACAACGCCCCAGAAATCAATGCAGGGAAAGTGACTTTGATTGTTCTGCCCCACAGTAAAGATGCCAAACCTGAACCCAGTTGGGGATTTTTACAACAAATTAAAACCTATCTCCAGGCTCGATGTGCCGCAACGCTTGATTTGCAGGTGGTTGGGCCACAATGGGTGGAAGTCATAGTAATAGTTACAGTTATTCCTGTTGATATTGGTCAATCCAATGCACTGCGGTTGGCAATTAGCCAACGATTAAAGCAATTTCTCCATCCCCTAACAGGTGGGTTTGATCGCAAAGGATGGGAGTTTGGGCGATATCCGCAAAAGTCTAGCTTATACAGGTTAATTGAGGGAATTACGGAGGTTGACCATGTACAAGAGCTATCTTTTGATTCTGTTACCCTCACACCTAACCAATTAATTTATTCTGGTCAACATGATATCACCTGTGTTTCAGATACTCGCTCTTAAAAATTAGTATTTCTATGACTTTACCACTCCCTAATTTAGACGATCGCACCTATGCCGACTTGGTAGAAGAAGCTCGTTCTCTAATTCCCCTAGAATACCGGGGATGGACGGATCATAACCCGACTGATACAGGCATCATTTTGATTGAGCTACTGTCATGGATTACGGAAACTGTTCTGTATCAGGTGAATCTGGTGTCAGACCAAAATACGGCGACGTTTCTCAATCTACTAAATCCAGAGGAGAAGCAAAACCTGAACTCAGAGGCTTTGCAGCAAAAAATCAAAGACACTATCCTCTCTCTCCATCAGCGTTATCGAGCAGTCACCCGTGAAGATTTTGAGAGGTTAGTGTTAGAAGATTGGCAGACGGCTAAAGAAAATAAAGACAAAGTAAAAATTATTCACGCACGCTGCATTCCTCTAAAAAACCTCACTTCAGTTAACCCAGCCAATCCCGAAGCTGGACACGTTAGTATAGTCGTCTTACCAGAAAATCTATTAGCTTTTGCCAAAAATAACAGTAATTCTATAGATAGAAATAACACTATTCAAAGTGAACTTAATAATAAATTGTGTGAACAGATTCATGATTTTCTCAGTCAGCGTAAACTTTTGACGACCAGACACCATGTTATAGAATCTGAACTCATCAAAATCGATATCAAAGCTCAAGTTTATTTGCAAGAAAAAGCATCACCTCAAACTGTTTCTAATTCTGCTCAAAAACAGCTTGAGGTATTTTTAGAAAATGCTGCTGATGGCAATGGTTGGCCATTTGGTCGCAGTGTTTATCTTTCTGAGATATATGGGATATTGGATGCTTTGACTGAAGTTGATTATGTTGATGGGGTTGAGATAAATAATAACCAAAATCTGACTAAAGTTGAATTGAAAAGTTATCAATTACCGCTTTTAGGAAAACTTAATCTGACTATTAATGTGAAAGATGGAAACGATTGGAAGGAGTTTAAAGATGCCTAGTAGCTATTCCACCTATTTACCAACGGCTTTACAAAACGATCCAATTATCGACGGCTTTCTGCAAGCTTTTGAAACGATTCTCAGTGGTTCAACGCCCGATAATAAGCCATCTATCATCACACAGCAGTCGCATCCCCCAGGTCTGGAAGCAGTTACTAGCATCATTTATCAATATTTTGACCCCGATCAAACCCCGGAAGATTTTCTTCCCTGGCTGGCGAGTTGGGTGGGGTTAAGTTTATGGGATGAGTGGGATGTTAAAGTGAAGCGATCGTTTATTCGCCAGATTGTACCACTTTACCAAAAACGGGGAACCAAAGAGGGTTTAAGCGGAATGTTGAAGCTTTACCTAAACTCTCCAAAAGAAGAAGTTAATATTTACGAGTTTGACCAGCCTGCTCATTATTTTCAGGTGCAGTTAACGCTAGGAAACCAAAATCTTCAGGAATACCGACGGAAGGAAAGAATAGCCAGAGCAATTATTGATCAGGAAAAACCTGCTCATACGTTTTATTCGTTCCAGATATTGATGCCTACCATGCAGATTTTTAAATCTGCTGACACAGCAAAAGCAAAAGGGAGCGTAATGCTCAAGCTGGGAGGGGAGGAGAGCTATGGCAATAGGACTATTTTAGGCAATCGCTCCGCTAGAGACATTAGTCAAGAAAAAGAGTCAACTTCAACAAATAGCAACTCTACTACTACACAGTAATTTTTAGACCGCAAATAATTTCAATAATTATCAGGACTCTCTTATGTCAGAAGACCTTTATAAACAACCGGATTACGTCACTAAACGCCTCCGCTATTTTGATGGACAGTTTTTAAGTGTCACAGATTTTATTGATGAGCAGAAATATCATATTGATCGCCAACGCAGGCTGGCAAGGTTTTTGCATATTTCTGGGGTTTTAAATGGGTTGGTGGTTGAAAAAGAAGGCACTAGTATCAAGATTAAGCCTGGTACTGCCATTGACCAACAAGGACGACAAATTTTGGTTCCAGAGGTGATTACAATTGCTGAGAATGATATCAAAACTAGTTCGGGAGTGGCTTTAGCTCAAAATCAGAGTCTTTTTTTAGTGCTAACTTACGCCGAAATAAAAATCGATGAACAGCAAGAGGTAGGAGCCAAGGATTCTACTCGATTTGAGGAGAAGGCAGAAGTTACATGGATGACTGACAATGATGCCAAGAATGCCGAAGGAGTTCAAATTGCTAAAGTCACCAAGAATGCTTCAGGTGCAATAAGTGTAGACCTTAGTGTTTGTCAATATTCAGGTTTAAAGGTGAAGGGCAACGTGGGGATCGGCACTCTTTCGCCTACAGCTAAGTTAGAAGTGGTGCAAAATGGTACTGGTAGTGTAGCTTACTTTGAGGGCAGTGAAAAGACTACAAGTGATGCCTTATATGTGGAGCAAAATGGCACTGGCAATGCCGCTTATTTCAAAGGTGGAAGTGGTGTAAAGATTGAGGGCAACCTCGAAGTTATAGGCACCACTAATTTAAGCCCTAGCCTGACTGCAAATAATAACAATGCAACCCTCACTGCTTTAAAGATCAGTCCAAGCTTTCAAGAAAACGGTAAAACGGGAGTCAAACAATATGGGCTGATTGTTGAGAGTGGGAATGTCGGTATCGGCACCACAAACCCAACAGAGAAATTGGAAGTCAATGGCGACATCAAAGTAAGTGGTCAAGTTTACATTGACAATTATGCTGCAAACCAATCCACTATATGGGAAATTTCTGTACAAGCAGCATCTGCTTATGAAATACCAGATGAGCTTGCTGCCGCGAACGACATGTATGACAAAACCGAACTTATTGCACCCCCACCTATCTTAAATATTGTCGGCGAAACAAACAATCTATTCGGCGATTCCACAAGAGGACTTAATACAATTATTATAGGTTGCTCAGGAATTAAAAAAAGGGGGTTTGATACCTATAATGATGGTGTTTCACAAGCTAATATTGCTTGGTCTAATTGGGCTGACTGGATCAATAGCAATGCGAATGATGAAGATATTGTAATAACTGCATCTCAAGACGCTTTGAGGAATGCGCCAGATGAAAATAATAATTCGGCTACTCAGCTGCTTAAAAGAATTAAGGCCAAGGAGGCTTTTGATGTGGAGAATAAAAATTTAAATTCTGTCAACAGATATCGCAGTGCTTATATTTTAATATTCATTAAAGGACAAGATACATGCAAAGAGACTAGCAAGAAATATACAACAAGTATTGAATTGTATAATCAAGATGTTCTTGCTACACTTGTAGTTAAATATAACGAACTTATCAAGAAGCAGTTGCTTAATTATGCTTTGGTTAGTCAAGAGAATGGTTTAAGACTAGTAAGAGGATCAATAAACTCTAATGGATATGTGAATGTGGGTAAAGGATTTTATGTCTTAAAACATAATCAAGGGGAGTATGCTATTTACTTTATGACTGGGTTTTCAACTACACCTACTGTTGTTGCAACACAACACTATTCAGGCAATAATAATTGGGGAGATAACACCAAGGATAACTGTGTTGTTACCTATGTAACTGTATCTCAATGCCGTATCATTTGCGGAAATGGTGATGGTAATAAAGCTGATAGAGATTTTGAGTTTATTGCAGTAGGATAGCTAGACGTATTAGTAGGGCAGTATTCCTATACTGTAAAAGTAGAAAAAATTATTGTCCCTTATTACTCTTACTCTTACCACCATCATGCGGGTTACAATCATTCCCTACAATCCCCTACTAAAAGAAAGAGCAAGAGAACTTCGCAAAAATATGACCCCCGGCGAAGTCACCCTTTGGAAACACCTGAAAGGAAAGCAAATGTGTGGCTACGACTTCGATCGCCAACGTCCCATAGATCAATTTATCGTTGACTTTTATTGTAAAAAACTGATGCTGGCAATTGAGATTGATGGTTCTTCTCATGATAGCCCTGAAGCGCAAGAACGGGATGGGGAAAGGCAAAGGCGTTTGGAGTCGTTGGGGGTGCGTTTTTTGCGGTTTCGGGAGGAGGAGGTTTGTTGTGATGTGGAGGGGGTTTTGCGGGTGATTGAAGATTGGGTTTTGACCCACCCCTAGCCCCTCCTGGGAGGGGAATGGGTTGCTGTGTTAAATAGGGGGGTAATTTGCGATTTTCAATATGGGGATTTGACCCACCCCTAACCCCTCCAGGGAGGGGAATAATTTGGACTTCTAACTAGGGGAATGGTTTGCGATTTTAAACTATAATTCACTAGTGTAAAAACCTCCGTATTTGCCCCTCTTGGGAGGGGTTGGGGGTGGGTATAACTCCTGTTTGGCAAAACAAATAATATGAAAGAACAACTGCAACAACGGCTACAACAACTTAAAACCGAATATGAATCTGGTCAAAAAATTCTACTAGAATTAGAAACAAGACAATCCAACCTCAGAGAGACCTTACTGCGGATTTCAGGTGCAATTCAGGTTTTAGAAGAAGCCTTGAGTGAAGCGGAAGCACCCAACTCTAGTGAGACTTTGCCTGTTACTGAAATCCCTGCAACGGCTCAAAGCATTGCTAACTCAGATTAACTTTATAGATGTGGTAGTCAAGATTACCTGATTTTTATGTTACGGAGCAAATATTGCGACTCTTAGGGGTAAATATTGCGATCGCCTTCAAGATATTCCTCATGGCCAGAAGTAGACGAGAGGAGACGCAAGCTAAGTTTGAGCTTTACCTCTTCATCTGTGATGACTGCTGGGAAAGGTTTTTAAGCAAATGATTCAAATGGAAATAAATTGCCTGAAAAGCTCATAGGGCATGGTTTTTATAAATTGTATAACTTTTTTATTTGTCAATATGACGAAGCCTTCGGAAATTATACAACTTTATTTTTTGAAGTTTAGGTGAATGCCAACTTAAATACAAGCTTTATAATCTCTAAAATTATACAACTTTTTTATATTTATACATTATCCTCCTGCACTTCTGGTAATACAAAAATATTTACTAGCTTCTCCGATTTTTCTACTTCTTGTCCTGGTACAGCAATACCAGCAAACTTAACATCATCAAACCAATTGACTAATTGCTGAAGATAGTTTTCCTTGGCAATCTGAAACCTTATACAATTATCTGTATTCTGAAAATAAGTTGTAACAAAAACCTCCATCCATGAATAAACATACTCAATTTTAATTTCTTTCATTTTTGAGTCAGCTAAAGCCGCTTTTTTGAAAACTTCAACTAAATAATCTAAATCAGGCTTTCCTTCATTTTTTAAAGGCCTCTGTAGCTCTGACAATCCTTGTTCTTTAAAAAAATTACATAAAAATTTTGGTATAAAGTCTGGTGGACAAGAATAAAATAATCGGCTTTCTTGCTTACAAGCTTCTATCGTTGCAGTTTTAATCGCCTTATCTAAATCACTAGGGTTAAGTTTGCTCGTAACACCACTCAGTAAAGCTTTAGAAACTTCTACTGTGACTAATTCTCCTACCCATGCACCAACCATTGCACCAATCATTATGATGGTCTCCACATAATTGATTTAAATGAATATAGCCTTTCTCAGTCTGGTGAAGTACAGTAACAAGAATGGGTAAACCAATTATAAATATCATTTAACGAAACTTGATTAAAAGCACTTTCAATTGCTTTTGCTAA
>NZ_JACJQL010000139.1 GCF_014696625.1 Nostoc parmelioides FACHB-3921 | reverse complement strand
TGCAAAGGAACTTATTCACTTTAGTTTTGCGTGATTACATTGTAGAAAATCTTACCCATACTTGTGTTGCTTAGTACACATGAATGAAATTTTTTGTCAATGCGTAAGTCCTATGATTATCCATTGCCGCTAGGAATTGTTTATTTTTTACTCCTACTTTCACCCGTTTCTCTTTACCTAAAAGATTAACTGCAATGTGGCGCAGCACTGCAAAATTTTGTGGTGCGTTATCTTTTCTTATGCGACAGTCATCTTCGTTTAATGCTACATCCAAGATCCAATGTAGTGAATTTTCAATTCCCCAATGGCTGCGAATAGAATTAGCAAACTTCTGGGCATTATCCTCCAGGCTACTAATAAAATAACGGGTTTCTACTGTTGTCTTGCCATCTATTTCCCGTACAGACTCCACCATACCTATGCTATTTAATTTTTCCCAAGCTGAATCTGGGTCAAGCTTTTCTTGGATATTAGATAACATTAGATAATGACGTATTTCGTGGCGACCATGCCCAAATTCCTCTGTTTTATACGTGCTATGCTTTAATCCTTGGAAGCCTGTTCTTCTTCCTTCCTCGATTAGTGTCTCTACTTCATCATACAGATTCCCTTGATTCTTTTTTAAGGTTATTACATAGTCTGCATCTTTCTGGGCGATTAACTTCACAATATTTTTTTGACAGCCTATTGCATCTATTGTCACAATACATCCAGACAGTTCTAGTACCTTTAATAACTCTGGAATTGCTGTAATTTCATTTGAGTTAGAATCTACTTTTACCTGACCTAATACCAATCTATTTGTCGTCGCCCATGCACTAACTATTTCAATCGCACTTTGTCCAGATGCTTTATCGTTAGAACCACATAAAGTTTTTCCCTCAATTGCTACTATCTCCCCTGATGTCACCTTCTGTATTGATCTCATCCATGACAGAAAACATTCTTGGAACTGTTGGGGGTTTAACCGTGCAAAGACTCTCGCAAATGTATCGTGTGACGGAATACCATTTGGTAACTCTAAAAACGTTTTTAACCATTCATATTTCGTGCAACCATATAGTTCAATTGCCACCCAACTCTCTGCTCCACAGATCACTGCACACAAAGCAATGATCAACATGTCAATCAATTTATGTCGTTTTGTACGATCTATTCGTGGGTCTGACATCACAGCAAAATGGTCAGCAATTGTGATTTTGGGCTTGAGCTTCACGTCCTTGGGCAATATGACTATTTTTACCATGACTTTACCATCAAACCCTCATTGCTCAACCTCCATATCATCAGCGATGGCGTTCCCACCACCGGATACCGTTGGCGAATTCCTTAAACAACTAAATTAGTTTTCTTGTTTCGGTGTAATACATGGAGAGGAGCGTTATAGCTCTCCGTGTATTACACGGATAATTCGCCGTTTTTATGTTAAATATTTCGCCAACGGTATCCCCACCGTAGTGTTTGCTGCCTTTATCTCTTCTTTAGTAGCTATGTACTATATTTAGATGCGTTCGCCCTGTACCCCAGATTGACTAAGCCTCGGCAAGAATTACGTAAACAATTGCAGACTGCTTAATTGATAAGCATTTCCGCTTTTCTTAGTGCCATTCGGTATAGGAGTATAGAAGTGTAAGGATTTAGAACACCATTTCCCCTATACCCTTACTCCCAAACCTGTGCCTAAGTCCTGACTATGAAGGATTTACACTGATGGAAGTAGCATTCGATTCAGGTTCAGTAGTTGCACCAACTGCCATGACTGTAGACCATTCACTGACGCGGTTATCATCTAGAACGGCTCGGACTCGATAAGCAAGCTGAGTTTTATGTACTAATAAGATTAAATCTCGGTTGAGTAAGCCTTGTGATTTGAGGTTTTCGTTTGATGCAGCTTGGAGATGAAAACAGCGATCGCTTTGACGTTGTAAATCTGGAGACTCACCATCCACCAGCACCTTTTGCAGTTCGTACTCTTTAGCCCCTGGATAAGGTTCCCAGCAAAGATTCCAGTAGGTTGACCAGTTAATCAAATTTGTTGTTGATTCCTTAACCTCATCCGACAAGGTAGAAACGAATCCAGTAACTGGAGGTTGTAAGACTTGCAGCGACTGGGAATTAACAGATTCTATATATCCAGGTTGCTCAACCTGTTGTGCAGCTATAGATGAACCGACATCAAGACCTAGCATCAGTCCGAATATCAAAGTGAGAAGCACAACCAATCGTAGGCATCGTGAAGGCACTAGGGGGAGGATTTTAAAATTCATAGTCATGCAAAACTTAAATGCTTAACCCGATTCTTCAAAATTAGGCATCAGATGCAGCAAAAGACAATCCTGCTACATCTAAGCCTCATTAAATTACAAATTACGAATTGGTATGATTACCACTCTACCTTTGAAATAAGGTTGCCGTTATCGGCATAGATAGTTCTTGAACGGATATGCGTTCTAGAAGGTAGTGTGGAATTGAAGACACCGCTTTTTCTTCCCACGGCTGATTTGTTACCAATTTCTGCACGGAATATAACAACGTCAGGTGCTAACCCTACGTCATCACCTAGCTTAGTTTCCGGGCCACTATCAACACCATTGACAACCTGCCTACCACCATGAACTAGAACACGGGGCCCATAACCATTTCCATTACCAATAGTCAGATTAGTTGTCGCTAAACCATGAAAGACAACATCGTTTGCTACACCGGCAAGTATCCCAATGTTAAAAGGTTGACCCTCATCAGCACGGATGGAAATTCTATTACCTAATTTCTGGTTTAAGGCTGCGAGAGAATCTTGCAGAATCACATTGCCGATGATGCGGTTAGGGTAGTTGGGATCTTGAGTAGTAACCCCACCTATGGTTGGCAAACTTGGTGTTGGGTTATTAGGGGTGGATGGACTGAAATTTATCCCTGTGACATTTGACGGATTGGCTACGGCTAATTGTGTATAACCTTGGGCCAATGACTGATTAACTGCAATTACACCCTGCATCAATGCAACATCGGCTTGTGTCAGGTTAGACACCTTCCCCAAACTGCCACTAGTAGCTTCTATGTTACTAGTAACATTTTTACCTGGGAGGACAACTTTACCAGAGGGTAAGGTAACACCAGGGCCGACCCGCGAGAGAAAATTGACTACTGTGTTGAACTCTATAGTTGCACCGTCTACTTCAGCGTTGAAGGCGATGAATGTCTCTGGCTGAGTGTTGCTAAACTGAACACCGCTCACGGGGTCAGTAAAAGGCCCAGTTGAGCCAGTAAGACCGATTTTGGCTGTACCTTTGACAGTGGCCAAGTGTGCCAGGATGACTCGCTCACCAATAGTTGCCCCCGTTACTGAAGGTGTAATGCTCACTTGGTCTTGGACGTTGGATCCTTCACGGATAATGATGGGGCCATTAGTAGCATTTAACCGAGCAAATGGTGCAACGTAGACTTTTCCCTCCAAGGTAATATTTGCGGGATTGGTAATTATCGCAGCTGGGTCAATAAAATTAGCTGATGCTGGGGCTGCTGTACTGGGACATATAGGTCGGTTAACTGCCGTTGGACTACACGAAGCAAGGCTTGCAAGGGCTGGTTGTGCATCTACCTGTATAACTAGGACAAACGCAAGGATAATTGCAGTAAAGGCACTAAAAATTGTGCGAGGTTTGAACATTAAAAGAAGGCTCCTCACGAGCTATGAAGTATTTATTTGCGGAATAATTTGTGTTAACGAGGAAAAGATACAATTCAGCGTCGCCTATAGTCAGCGAAACTCCAGGCCAATCTGAGGAATTAGCAAAAAATCATATTGCCATAATTCCCCTTTTCAACTCTTTCTTACTTGGTTATAAGACAGAGAATTAACCAGCCCAAAATCCGTTCAACAAGTGATAAACGTTGAGAAATGTTACCAAGTCATCTATCAGACCAGTAATAATACCAAGAAGTGAGCTTTGTGGAATTGTCGTCGTTGCGTGGGCAACTGCATTATTGTATACAGTCTCCCAAGCGTTCGGCCCGGTAGCCGTTGTACCATAAACTTGCGTACTCACAGCCAAAATAAAGCCAAGCGCAGCTAGACTGGCTAGTATTGTGCGACGTTTTAACATTATTATTTGATACCTGATAGTTTGCCAAGTTTGTTTGACAGGGTAAACCGAAAAGGTAAGGGAAAAGCGGTAACTTTTCAATTTACCTGAGCTAATGACGTACAATTGTTACAAGCAGCTATTAGCAGCTTACTTTCATATTATCTTAATATTATTTAGTAATTTAAGCTAGATATTTTGATATTAATAAAATTTATATTTCTAATAAAAATGTAGTGCATCATAGAGTTTAAAACTTTGTAAGTTCCATTGAGTATCAGCGACAAAATATATCTACCTTGAGACATATTTTTAAATTAATTTGATCCCAAATATCTTTTTGTAGAAGATGCAAGGTATTGGTAAGGCAAGAGAAAGCGATAAAAAATTCGCTTGTAAGCATCTTCCTATAATGCTTTTATAAATGTCTATGCTCTAAGTTATATGGCAAATACCATAGTTGATGTTGTTATACTTTTAATATTTAAGTTTAGAGGCTATTTATAAAGTAAATCTAAAAGCGAAAAGAAAAGAGTTCTGACAACGATAAGATACATTAAACGTAGTGTATTTACATAGTTAGGTATGGCGTGAAAGTCTTACCCCACAGACTTAACAGATATGGAGTGGGAAATCCTAGCCCCCTTGATTCCACCAGCGAAAGAAGGAGGACACCCGCGCACAACTGATATGCGGGAGGTATGCAACGCTATCTACTATCACCTGAAGACAGGATGCCAATGGAATATGCTTCCGGGAGACTTCCCGCCCAGCTCAACTGTATACAACTACTACCGCAAATGGCAGCGCAAAGGGGTATGGGAAAAATTAAACCATTCATTACGCGGTCAGGTTCGCTTAAAATTAGGTAAATCAACACAACCCAGCGCCCTCGCCGCAGACAGTCAGTCAGTTAAAACTGACCAAAAAAGGGGGATGTGTACGGTTTTGATGGCGGTAAAAAGGTAAAAGGGCGAAAGCGACAGACTTTGGTTGATAGCCTGGGATTATTGTTGAAAGTGGTTGTAAGTGAAGCAAATGCCCCAGAGCGAGTGCTTGCTGCCTATGCTTTGATGGAATTGTTAGAGGAGCGTCCTGAATTACTTGAGAAAGTTGAAGTTTTATGGGTTGATTCCGGTTATGACGGTGATAAGTTTGCTCTTTGTGTTTGGTTGATGATCCAAGCTCATGTTGAAGTCATACGGCGTACCGAGTCAGAATTTCAGGTTTTACCGAAACGTTGGGTAGTCGAAAGAACATTTGGGTGGTTTAACCAATATCATCGTCTCAACAAAGATTATGAGCGCCTACCCGAAATGAGTGAAGCTGCTATATATGCTGTCATGACTCGGATTATGTTGCGTCGTCTTGTCGTCTAAAGATTTACTTTATAAATAGTCTCTTAATTGTATTTTGCTTAAGTCAAGCATTGCGCTGTTGTTTCGTTAGTTGCTTCGCTTACCTTGTGTAAATTGTAGAACCTATCAGCTTCCAAAGCTTACAATGCAAACAAAACAAAAGGATTTATCGTATTATATATGTATTATGTTGTAAATACATAACACTCTATGCGAATTGAACCATACCAAGATAGTCAACTTGATACCATCAAAAGTCTTTCACTTCGGGCCTGGAGTCCGGTCTTCGATTCGATTCAAAACGCAATGGATATTGATGTGTACCAATCATTCTATCCTGATGGTTGGCAACTGGGACAACTTAGTGCTGTCGAGTCCGTCTGTACTACAGCAGACATGAGGGTGTGGGTTGCCATTATTTCTGATTTAATCGTAGGTTTTGTAGCCGTGAAACTCCACTCACAAAGTAGTATGGGAGAAATCTAGATGATTGCTGTTGATCCTGATTATCAACGTCAAGGCGTTGGTTCTGCTCTGATAGACTTTGCTCTTAATTGGATGAAAGCGACGGGAATTTCCATTGCTATGGTCGAAACTGGAGGTGATCCTGGTCATGCACCAGCACGTTGTACCTATGAAAAACTGGGTTTTGGATTGTTCCCAGTTGCTAGGTATTTTAAGAAGTTGTAAAGGGCATTGAGTAAAATATTTGTCAAAGCTCCCAACACCCGCAATATTTCCCTAACCTCCCCTTTCTCATGCTCCATCTGCTGAACTAGAATAGTAACCGCTTGGGAATGTACTTTGATGACTGGACAAGTGCGATCGCGCTCTGTGGGTTTTGATGTAATCTGTCCTATAAACTATGTCTGCGATTATCAACCCCATCGCGCAATCTCAGGTTTTTGATGAAATGTTACCTGACATTTTGGAAACAATGGCAGATTCAGGCAGATTCGGACAATAACCCTGACATATCTAATACTCGTCCTGACCAAATACTAGCTTGCTCAGACATATTCGTGCGTTCGCTCTCATCAGACCAAAGACTATCAAACTTTATCTTCCATCTTGCTAGTTGAACTTGAATGTTAACCAATTCCTCGGCATATTCTGGTTCAATTTCTGCTACTGTCCATTCAATAAAACATATAGTTTCATCTGCTACACTCTTAACAGCTTCAGGGTAAGCAGTATTACAAAACGTTCTCAGCCTAGCTAAATTAGATGCTATATGT
>NZ_JACJQL010000138.1 GCF_014696625.1 Nostoc parmelioides FACHB-3921 | reverse complement strand
TGTCTTTATCAGGTAACAAAACAATACTTGGTACTGATTCAAAATCATAGGGTAACTCAATTTGTCCAATTATCCGGGGTTGTTGGGAAATATCCCACTTCATCAAACAATGGGGGTATATTGGTGCGATCGCCTGTTTCCTTACCCCGTCGTAAATTAGTGCTTTGCAATCCATACACCTTGCCCTCCTAGCCATCGCCATTAATTTTTCGGCTTTGCTAAATCCAGCTATGAAATATTTTCTGAAAGCCTGGAGGCTCTATCCAAAATCCGGCGAAATCATATTTCCATTCAGCAACGTATATTCTGACAACTTGCTAGTAAATCGAATCTTGGCACAGGGTTTAAAACCAACACAACTGGCATCAATCCAATAGCCAATATCAGGCGGACTAGCGATCATCTTGGGTGGTTCAATGATTTGGGCGATCGCATATATCCCAACCTGATCCCCAGCTTTCCAAATCAGCACCCCATGACCAGCCACAATCCTTGCATAGCGTGTGACAAGCCAAGGTATCTGCAAGGGAGACGCGGATGCCATCGATAATGCGGTAATACTTGGGGTTGCCCTTGAAATAGGCAGTGGGTCTTTGTTTGGGAGATTCTATTTAGTAATCAAATTGGATTTTGAGAACTATCTCCTTGTTGTTTTTACACCTAAAGCAGCCCGAATTTGACGGTCTACCTGGGTATTAGGTAGGTAACTTACATGGAGTACATTACCCCAATTCCAGAATTGATAATTAGTTGGTTTACACTGGCTAAAGATTTTTTTCATCAATTTTAAATCTGATGCTGTAATGGGCAAACTACTATTGCCACCAGACATTTCTCCTATTATTCTGCCATTCACCTTAACATCTAATGCCCCAACTAATTCACAAATATAAGTAGATGTACTGTTAAAACAAGACCCTACACCACATCGATCTAAAGCTTCCAATGTTTGTTTTAAGTCCTTTTTAACCTGAGCGACAGATTTAATTGAATCTACGAGTTTTGAAGGGTCTTGAGCAATTGCATTCTTTGGTAAACTCAAGGCAACGACTATGCCAATTAATAAAGCTGTACTGCCAGATAATATAGACTTCATGTTGTTATTTTCTTATGTGTTTGGTAGTTAGTTCAGTTGCTCGACGTTTAAGCGATCACAACCCAGTAGGGCATAAGGTATTGCACATATCGCAACCTACTCTCCAAAGATGGAGAGCAGTACACCATTTCTAGAGTAATGCCTCAGAGCGATCAGCTACGCTCTTGCGGTTACGCCATTATATAACTGCCTGTTACGTGTACTTCCTGTATCAAGAATAACTGATATTTATTCCGCAACCTGTGATCTAGATCAGTGGCACATATAAAAATATAGGTAATGTTTATAACTAATGGTTAGCCTAGCTTCCCTTAGCCGCAATGGCAGCTAATACACAACAACAGGTGCTAAAACATGGAGAATTGCAAGATATCCATCAATAGCTATCTGCGTTTAAATCAGTTTACAAAAATGGGAAGACTAAATCTATTGAGTATCAGATAGTTGGGTTAAAAACATTGGGTAATGAGATAAACGAACTGTTATATCCTTCTGTAGAGAAACTGGTTAACGAGATCGTGTCAGTTAATCATGCTTGGAAAGTTTCTTGTGAATTATTTGGACACAATTCACCTCTATCTATTGCTTCACGAGACTTAAAAACTGCTTTGCAAATTCGCTTATTGCAAAGCTATTCACCAGAACAGGTTTATTTAATCGAGGACAACGAATTAGAAGGTGAGCCTCTTTATAGCTTATGCCTCAGAAAACCTATGGGAGAACGCCTGTATGCAGAACATCTTCCAATGCGGATAGCTGAAGAAGTCTTCACGCATAAAGAATTAGAGCAATTTAAAAAGATAAATATAGCCAACATAAACAACAGAGGGACAGCATGGAAATAGCAAACATTTGGGACATTATTTGGGATAATGAACCTTTCCATTGGGCAACTTCTTGTGTGCTAGTAGTCTCAATTATTGTCGAATTTTACACATTATGGCAGTATTGGTACTCAGAATGTGGCACAACCGAAGAATCGATTAAAGTTTTGAATAATTTGAAGAAGGGTAAAACTTTAACTTTTTCAAACAATGTTCACAACTGGTTAAAAGAGCATTTTGGAACTGATGATACAATTATAATTAGTCAACAAGTAAAAAAGAATCCTCAATTCATACTTATAAAGTATCCATCTATTTTATTACAGCCAATACCTCGAAGTTCCTTGCGTTTTGTCATAACATTATGTACTGCCATAGGTGTTTTAGGAACATTTTATGGTATACAAGAAGGACTTCAAGGAATTAATTTATCTACAGAAAATTCTCAAGAATTGATGACTGCTAGTAAAGAGCTACTGGGAGGAATGAAAACAGCTTTCTCTACTTCCTTGATGGGGCTAGGTTCTGGTAGCTTGTTTACATTAGTTTTATTTGGGTGTGATACGCTACGGCAAAAACGGCGTGATAATTTGCGTCAGAGGTTAAAAGCGATCGCAACTTTAAAAACGGCAGAGAATAGTAACCTTGAGGTAGTTGAAGCACTAGGACTTGTAGCGAAAAACTTAACCGGGCTAAAGCAACTAAACGCGGAAGCTATTGGCCAAGCTGTAGGTGAAAGCATAACAGAACAATTCGCTGGATTAAATCAATTATCAGCACAAGGCATTGCTTTAGCTATTCGTCAGCAAATATTTCCGGGCTTAGAAGCAATTTACAAAGAGCAGAAGCAACTCAGAGAACTTCAAGAAAAGCAGGGTCAAAGAGTTTTAGAAGAACTCATCAAGGATCTGCGAGTTCAGGTACTAGAACCAATTGCAGACAGACTAGATAAAAGCGCAAAGCTAACCCAACAAGCTTCTGAAGCTGTGTTGACTTTACATAAAGAATTAGGTGGAATTTCTCAAAGTTTGGCAAGTTCCATTCAGACCATTCAGAATTTCCAAAAAGAGACTTTGGTAGAACTAAAAGTATTTGCTAACCATCTAGGATACACTCTCAATCAATTCCAAACAGATACAAAAGGTGTTTTACAACAAACAGCACAGGAAATTAATCGAGCCGTAGACCAAAGTATCCAAGGAATGACAAGCCAGCGAAGTGCTTTTGAGGCAAGTGCAGTACAAGCTGCTGCCACCTTTCAAGGAATTAGGGAAGAACTACAAACAGCACTTCAAGAACGTGCAGCACTGGAACAGCAAATGCTTCAAGGATTTGCTAACAATATGGGACAAGTTTTAAGTCAATTTCAAACTGAAACTACAGGAGTTATACAACAAACATCTCAGGAAATTAATCGAGCCGTAGACCAAAGTATCCAAGGAATGACAAGCCAGCGAAGTGCTTTTGAGGCAAGTGCAGTACAAGCTGCTGCCACCTTTCGAGGAATCAGGGAAGAACTACAAACAGCACTTCAAGAACGTGCAGCACTGGAACAGCAGATGCTTAAAGCTACTCGAACTGGAATCATCCATATTCTTACCCAGGCAAATACAACCTTTCATGAACAAGCCAATACTTTAAAATCAGTAGGTGATCACGCTTCTGGATTGATGAATGATGCAAAGAATAATCTTTTGGTTACTTTAGAAAATATCGATGCAACACTCACAGCAACTCGCCAAACGGTAGAAGATGATTTGACAAGTTTTAGAAAAGAATATCAAAGCAACCTACAGATGTTCTTTCAAGAACAAAATAATTTACTTGAAGGGACGTTAGGCAAACAAAGAGATGGATTATCTAGAGTTGTGAACAATCTTGATCAAGTCTTCCAAGAAGAATATCAAAAACGTAGTGAATTAGCTCAAGAGCTAGACAAAAGTATGACTAAGGTTCAGACATCTGTCGAACAAATTAACAGATTAGTTAGTGCTGCTGGATTAAACGATGCACAACGACTAATACAAATAGAAAACCTTGCTAGTAATGTTGGACAACAAGTACAAGTAGTAGATACCTCATACAGAAATCTTTCCCGAAAATTCGATGATAGCCTTCAGTCTTGGCAGAGTCATCTGGAACTATCTATGCAAAGAACTGTTGACTTACAGGTAAGCTTTTTTCAAAAAGCTGATACCTCTATGGCTAAAGTTTGTGGAAATTTACTTAAAACGGCAGAAGTCTTGGTAGCAGCTAATGAAAAATACTGAATTATCAATGGAGTAGTTACAATGACTGATTTTATCAGTGATGAATTTGTGAATGCAGATATTCCTGAGGACGATGATTCTAGTATTTATCTATCTATTGGTGACTTAATGTCTGGTTTATTGATGTTTTTTGCTTTACTTTTTATCACTGCATTACTCCAGCTTGCACAAAAAGATACTCCAAAACGAGTAGTAATTGGCAATGTTGTAGGACAAATGAAAAGCAACAATATTAATGTTAAAGTTAACCCAGATACTGGTGATGTAAGTATTCAAGATTCAATTTTATTTTCTAAAGGGAGTACAGAACTCAAACTAGAAGGCAAAGCTTTTTTACGTCGCTTTATTCCCGTTTATAGCGGTGTTATTTTCTCAAAACCAGAGTTTGAAAAAGAAATTAGTCGCGTAGTTATAGAAGGTCACACAAGCTCAGATGGTGATAACAAAGCTAATCTACAATTAAGCCTGTTGCGTTCAGCATCAGTCTACAATTATATTTTCTATGAAATGAATTTTCCGACTAAGGCACCTTTAAGTCAAAAAATATTAGCTGCTGGTCGTGGAGAGATTGAATCTGATAAGCGGCGTGATAATCCAAGCGATCGCAAAGTATTATTCCGTTTTCAGTTTCGTAGTGATGAGTTGAAGAAGAATATCGCTAAAACCTCTGAGTAAAATAATAAAAAATGGTTAATTCTAATTTTTCTCTTCCTTCACTACCTGAAACTCCTCAGTGTAGCCCTAACCAAATGATTCAGATTGCTAGTAACTTAGGAGATACGAAAATATCAATACCAAGTGTTGATAAGGTATTACAAGCAATTGAACAGGGTAAAGCTGATAAAGTAAGCCACTTAGAATGGGTTTATTGTATTTATTCTAAACCACAATGGGATCAGCAAAATATTGAACAAGCAGATAAAACATCAGCCGCTATTTGGAAGGTGTCCCTTTCTAACTCATGGCTACAACATCAACTATTGTGGCGTTTAGCTCTTTACTATGGAATTCAGGAAGAACAGGCTTTAGCAGAGTCTCTAGTTAAATCTTTTGATATATTTGCTAATTCTAACTTGTCTAGAAACTTGTTGTTAGTTAAAATTATTCAGGCATTTTGCAGTAAACAAGCAGGTCTTGAATTAGCAAAAATCACTTGTGAACAACACTTAAATCCAACTGAGTTTCACACAAAAATTCAAGGATTATTACCTATATGGATTCCTTTATTTAGTGAATTCATAAATTACATAGCTCCCTATTTTATAACAATCTCTTCCCCTAATGTTCAGCAAGTCAAATGGCTGTTAAGCTCTTTAGACACAATGTCAAACAGTCAACAAATAAAAGCCGTTGATAATTTGCTCCTAAATATTCCTAACCATATAGCAAGTCGTCATTCACTCTTAGTTGATTGGTTGCGAAATAACTATAGAAATGGTGAAAATTGGTATAAACTTTCAGATCATGCAAGGCAAAAACTTAGAGAGTGGATTGGAGGTATTAATTATGGTGATTTCCAGAAATTGGTTGATATTTTATTGAGTAAACTTAGTTTACGCGATTTTGAATCGAATCAGCTACGTAAACGCAGAGATTTTTGGGCTGATTACAGTAATCGCTTTGAAAGACTTCGCATCTTGCTACCTCAGACATCACAAATTGCCATAGGATATCAAATCCAAGGTGATGTTGATCTATTAGAGGATGATGGTAGCGATCCTACAGAAGTTTGTATATTCGATTTCGGTGAGTGGTTTGTAGTCGAGTTCTTTCGTGGAAGAGGTAGCGAGACACGCCTATTCCCTAAAAATTCTCAAAATCAGCAAATTCTTTTTAGCGAAGCAAATCTTTCAGTTAAACGGATTCGCTCTCTGGGTGGATATAAGCACGATCATGTATTTCTATGGCAAGTATTTTCACGTACTTGGCTTGAAAATAATGGAATTTTACCTAATAGAGATACTCAACCTTCCACAAACCCGACAGAAAATAAATTACAAGAACGAAAATACAGGCTTGAGCGGTGGAAAATAGAAATTGAGTATCTAGAACGAGAAGCTAGAATTTACGTAGCCAAGCAAGGTAATACCTCCTCAATTTATGCACACGCTGCCATCTAGACCTCCGCAAGGGGTACTCCCGCCCATCGGGACGAAGCGATGATGGGGAATTGCGCGTTAGCGAGAGAGTTGTCACCTTTTCTGCGTAATCTTGTAATTGGTAGCATTCGGCTGACGAATTACCATGAGATTTTTCAACACAGGATCTTGTTTTAAGTCTTCCCTTAGCAGAGGTTTTTCTAACAACTTGCTATTAAAGCGAATCTTGGCACAGGGTTTAACACCAACACGGCTGGTATCAATCCAATAGCCAATGTCAGGCGGACTGGTGATCTTTTTGGGTGATTCGATAATCTCGGAGTTAGCGACAGGGCGAACGCATCTTAATTGCTAATAAGAATTGGGAAGCAAATTCAAACATCTAGAATAAAGCCAATTGTCTTAGATAAATAGTGAATGTAAGTCAAAGGATAAA
>NZ_JACJQL010000137.1 GCF_014696625.1 Nostoc parmelioides FACHB-3921 | reverse complement strand
TTTGATTGCAAAGTTTTATTTCGCTTTTTCCCATAAGGCTTATTTTGCCGTTAATTATGGCTCATTTTATTGTTCACAATTTGGCTCATTTTTTCGTTCAAGTCACACAAATGCCCAACTGTCAACGGCCGTCCAAAAGGACAAAAATGACCAGTTTTTGATAGTTTGGCCGTCCACTGTTTTTGAAAAAAATCTTCTGTAACTCTTATCCAGTCTCAATTACAGCCGCTTTTTTGAGCATTTTTTATTGTCAATAAGCTGGGGTCTTATTGACAATGCGTAATCATGATATGTTGCAATTGTGTTTCAAAAATTCTTTCTTGAACTTAACCCACGAGTCAGGTGTACGCTCCGCGCGGCTCACAGACTAAAACCACGATCCTGTTGTCGCTGCTTTTGTTGCTCCTCCCACAGCAGAGCTACTAATTCCTGACTCCAATCAGGCTTAAAAGTTGTCACTCTCTTACTCTGGGGCAACAATTCTAATACTGCACTAGCAGCAGTATTCCCTTGCGGATCATTATTAAACGCCAGGAAAACTTGATTAGTATCTTTGAGAAATTCCATAGGTAGGTTATTCGGGTCATCAGCTACCATAAACATGGTTCTAGTTGGCGGTAGCCCTTTGCATTGGTGGATAAGGTATGTGGCGGCTGACATCGCATCAATTGGTGTAGAACACAGAAAGACGTTTTTCACCTTGTCTGTTGGTTTCTCTCCCAATCTCAGATAAAACCAACCATTCGATGCAGAGGTGTTTTGGTCGTACTCGACAGCCTGATGACTTAGCCTTGGGTTTGACCAAACTAATGCACCGGTGTCTTTATCATCCAGATTACGTTTGATAAACACAATATTCCGTTGCTCATCCATGTAAAGCAACTGAAGATCATGTAATCCTTGCACAATATAATTGTCTATGTAGCGTTTTTGGTTCAAATACTTGTGTAATACTTGCCACAGAACTAGATCCTCTGGTGGTGGAGTGAACTGAGGCTGTTGCTGTTTGCGTTCAATCTCTTGAAATAGGTTTTGTCTCTCCTCAACTGGAAGTGGTTTCACAGGTTTTAGCAGCAATTCATGAATAGGCTCATCATCACGTTCTGGTAGGTAGCCAACAGCGCGATGTTTTTGCAGACCAGGAAAGGTATAGGCAGGCCCCAAAGATGTACCGCTAAATTTTTGGTCATTCCACGAGTAGGAGATACCTTTACTTTTACCATTGCGCGTTAGCCCGTGGCGCACTTCTACATCCAACAGTTGCAATCGTTCAATCAGTTGGGGCATGGTTGGTTTATCTACTGTGGTGCGGTCAATTAATTCAATTAGCTGGGTTTTTATTGGCTGTTGTGGCGCTGTATTTCTTAAACCCTGCTCATACTCTAGTTTTTCTCTTTCAACTCGTCGCTGTTGTCCTACACTTGGGGCGCGGTTAAGTTTCTCTTTACTACCAATAGTCTGCTGTAAACCATACTCCATTTCTAACTGGCGAATAATTTTTTCTGAGCGTACATACTCCCAACTATCACTGGTAATCTTCCCGTCATCCAAATTGATTCTACTAGCGCAAATGTGTATATGATCATGGTCGTGGTCGCTGTGGCGATAGATGGCATATTGGTTAGATGTGTAACCCATTGCCACCATATACTTATCGGCTATTTCGCACCAAGTATCATTGTCTAGTTGTTCGCCTGGGCTTAGTGATAGTGAAACGTGGTGAACTACTTTAACAGCTTCGGGATTTAGTTGTCGAGATAGTCGAAATTCTCTTGCCAATTCACGAGCATTTCTCCCAAACATATTGCCACCGATTAAAGATGACTCTTCTCGATTTGAGAGATATTCCAAGAGTCCGCGAAAGCTTTGACCTTTGGTTTGATTGCCAATCATTTTTACTCCCACTCCTCCGAATCTTCATCGTCAATGTCATCGTCATCGTCATCAATGACTTCAGTTTCAATAGAAGATAATTCCCGACCAATTTGTTGTAGAAGATTTCGTAATTCTTGTAGTTGGTATGGATATACTGGTGGTTGCACTCCCATTTTTATGGCGGTGTTTGTTGCTCTGGTGAGTTGATTAATATTGTTGCCGATGCGAACTAATTCTCTATATGTTGCCAAGGTTATTTTACTCAGTCTTCTTGGCAGTGGTTTTAATAAAACACTACGTCTGGTGAACTCAGCTATCGACAGTCCCGCGTCTTGTGCTTTCAGCTTAATCATCTCGTGTTCTATTGCATTAACACGAGCTTCCAATGTCTTGTTACGCAGCAAGTTTTTTGACAGTTTAGGACGCATAACTGCAACTTACGAGAGGGGGTTTCCAAAGGGGGGGTACTTCCCCCTTTGGCAAGTCTGTTGTCCGAGCGTAGCGAGGTTTGCCGCAGGCAAAAAACACGGCTTGCTTCTAGCCCAAATTTTGGGAAGGGTGCAGAGTCTCTGTGCAGGTCACGGCGTAGCCGTGAGGCTGACTCAATCCTACAACGGGGAAAGGAATATAACAACGGCGTAGCCGTAATAGTTCATAATGAAGCACTGGGTAAATTCTAGATTTGGCGTAGCCACAATATTAAAGTTTTAGATTCGGCGTAGCCGCTACAATAAGAACTGATTCGGCGTAGCCGTTCTAGTTAGATTCTTTAACATCAGTTGAATGATAATAACAGCGTAGCTGTCACAAGAAAATCTGCTTTGGCGTAGCCACTACAGTAAGACATGGTTCGGCGTAGCCGTCATAGTAAGAACTGATTCGGCGTAGCCGCTTTGATTAAAATCTCAGATTCGGCGTAGCCGTCATAGTCAATTTTTTTTAGCATTTTGAAAACAGATTGGTATAGACGTTTTCAGATAGCCGATAATTAATAATCAATCACTACATGAGATAACAATGGCTGAACATGAGAAGTCTGAGGTCATCACTAAGAGCAAGGTTGATAAGGCCATCTCATTGCTGAAGGAGCAGAAGCCGAAAGAGCGAGAGGATGTATCTGACAGAGAGGCAGTGAGGAAAATGAGACGCTACATTGAGAAACTGACCTCCTCTAAGTATGGCTACACTTATGATGAAGTCGCAGAGATGCTGAAGGGGCTGGGTATTCATTTGAGTGGCAGCAGAATCAAGTATTTAATTGGTGAGTTAAAGAAAAGCAGCCGGAGTGTTAAAAAAGCCCAGTCGTCAGGCAATAACGAATCATCAGAGCCGACTACAGAAGCTCAAAAAGCAGTTCAAACCAGTCATGAAGCTGATAAATCCTCAGAAAATAATGCTCAGAGTAAGAGAAAAAGCAAACAGGCGACACAACAACAGCAAAAAGCTTCAGCAAACCAAGTCAGTGAACCTAATAACCATGAATTTACGCCAAAACTTTACAGCAGAGAAGACTTGTAAGCTGGCTTAAGAGGTTTAACACTGGCCAACCAATAAAACTAAACTTTCAGTGTTATGCAGCTAAGTCATCTTCGTTCAACAGCTGCAACCAATAGGTGATTTTTTGCCTCTGAGCAAGACTTAATTTAGGACTGGCAACTCGTAGGGCTTGACGAGGGAATATTTCACGTAAATCCGCCAGCATTGAAGCGTCAAGACAAGCCTCTAAACACTCAGCAATGTAGTCAATTGACTCAAGATATAACCATTCTCTTGTGGCCTCATGAGGGCAGATAGGACGTTTCATTGGGTAGCTCGACTCGATTCAAATATCTTACGCCTAGAGTGTGGGTTTTAGCTTAAAAAAGCTGTATTCAGCACTGTATAAGCATTTGGTCGTAATTAGCATAAATAATAATGCTAATTTAAGGTGTTCCACATTGGTTACACATTGCTTACACATTGGATAGCATAACTACTTATGTTTTAATTATGCTTTTTAAGGCTAAAGCAATTTATTAATGCCTTAAATAACAATATTTAGCAATGCTTAGGCACTGTTAATAACAGCACTTGTTACATTACTAATAAAGTTAAGTGCAGTATTGGCAATGCTTCTTTAATGCACTTCACTGTAAAAGCACATTATAAAAACCTTGTTTAACCGTAGGGACAATGTATGGAAGATGCTGATAACAAGAGCGTACAAGTTACGGCTTATTTACCCAAGGATGTGCATGAACAACTCAAGAAGTGGATGGATGACAATTATCAACGCTCTATCTCCTCTGCTGTCTCGCTGATTGTCGAACACTTCCTGAAAAAAGACGGTCGCCCTCTGGGGGATGCTGACCTTGGCCCTAGAGTGACTGCCCTGGAGCAAGAAAACATTCCGCCTCGGCTGACCCAGCTAGAAAGGCAGATGCAGCAGATGAGGGAAGCCCTTATCGCGGCTGGAGCCATCAGCCTTGCTAGTGGGGTTGAGGAGCATTTAGCAGAAAACACCAGTATAGAAGGGGGTCAGTTCATCTACTCGGTCAAGGAAGCCAGGGAGGGGTTGAGTAAAACCGAAATCATGCGACGTTTGGATCTGACCGCTACCACCTTGAAGCGGCTGGCTGAAACTGAAAGGACGACAGAGGAGAAATATTTGGCTAAAGTCACGGGCTGGCAGTTGGGTTCTGGTGAGCGCCCAAAATTTTACCCGCCACCACCAAACGGACAAGGGCAAGGTTAGTCAAAAAAGCTGTTTTCAGTATGGTTGATTTTCAGTAAGAAAACTGCTCAGTGTTTCAAGTCAATTTTTGAGTGTTTGAAGCCTCGCACAGTACGCAATCTTTTTAATCCCAATTTTTTGAGGCGGAAATGCTACAAAAATCGTTGGTTCTCAAGCTACTACTGCGTTTATACATGGGCTGTACCTTGATAAACAGTAATTTTCATGCACTCGTTATGTGGAACACGGCATTTACACATTGCTTATGCCGTAGAAAGCCGTAATTGTTATGCACTATTAATGTGGAATACCTTATTGGCACATTATTTAAACTCCTTCTAGCAGTATTGTCTATGCTTCACAGCAGGGAAACACAGTATCAAGCACATTACCAATGCCTGGGTCAGCATTGAGCGCCAGCCGCCCCAACACTGTATAGAAATATTGGGGGTTTGAGGGGTTGATAAGGATGGGATTGTATTACTTGTCCAGTAAACTTGTTTATCTATTTAATTACCGTTAGTGGACGTGACAAAAAAATGGCATTTTGAGACTGTATCTTGGTCAACTATCGCACCACTAGCTCATCAGCCCTCTAAAAAAGGCGCAATAGATGTAAACAACCCATGACGAGACTAGCTGTAGTCAATGGGCTACAACGCGCACAGCTATTTAGTTGGGTGGAGAATTGAAATTGTAGTTAAGCTGCTACTTTCTCTTTCTCTTTCTCTTTAGCCAGCCAGTGCTGGAAAATTTGCTCACGTCCATCGTCAGCACCAACCACATGATAAATTCGTTGGCGATCGCCAGTGCCATCACGACCTTTATATTTAAGTTTCAGCCCTATCTTCTTCAGGAAGCGGCGCAAGATGACGATGGGCGTGTCTGAATCATTCAAGGTAATATCCAGAACGGTTTTGACTTGCCACTTCACAGATAGGGCATTGTTAGCCATCTGTACCAAGTCTTCATCAGTTCCCCTGAGTGAGCGATCGCTCTTGATGAAATTGGGGATGTTGAACTTTTCTAAGGCATGAATCACCAAACTCTTTTGACCGCCGTTAAAATCCGGTAGCCATGCGCTCTTGGCTTGAAGCATCTTTTCCCCCAATGAGCGATCGCGCTCGGCAACATACGCCCTACCCACAGTCAGGTAATAACACAGCCGCAGTTGTGGGTAATAGCCAGCGTCGTCTTTTTTTACCAGTTCGGGGGTAACTTCTACGCCGTAACGCTGTTCAAGCTTGTATTTGCGTTCAATGTTGCGTTCAGTTGTGGTTTTAGAGCGTTGTTGTTGTAATGCCTCATATTTAGCCGGGGTCAAATGGCTGGTATCCGCAGCACAGACATTCTCACACTCAGCATTGTAGAGGTCATCTCTTTGCTTGGTAATCAGTTTCTCTAAGATGATTCGGGTTTTGTTGTCATAAACATCGATAATGTTGTGGCCTTCGTCGGTTAATGCTTCAACTACCGACTCACGGTAATGAATCATGCCAGCATTAATCCGACAGCTCATTTTGCCAAAAATGGTCAAAGCAGTGCGGTTGATGTTGATTTCATCACCATCTATTACCATTGAGGCATCCTGTAGCAACCTCAAATTAGCTTTAAAGCATTGATGTTCACTAGCCAGAAGTGATTTAACGTTTGTTGCTCCATTACCAACCTTGCCGACCCCGTGACGGGCAACCCACAGATGGCGCTCTACTTCTTCACGGACACGGGCTAAAGCTTGGCGAGTAGCATTTTCCGGGGCAACCCCCTGGAAGCACCCCCAAACGCTGGTGAAATGCCCTCTAATGTCGATGCTCACCCCCGTACCAATGGAAGGGGAAGCCAGCACAATGTCATACTCCATGAGTATCTGGTTAAGTCGCTCAATGCAGGCATAAGCGGCGTGTTCTGGGTCAACAATAGTTTCTGAGTCAATGCGGAGTATTCTGTGGTTGGGGAATTTTTTCTTTAACTTAGCCTCTAAAACTTTGGTTCCCCATTTAGATTTGGCTTTTTGAGCGTCAACGGCAATAAACGGCTTACCCCCCGTTTTAATGTGGGCTTCAAGAGCAGCTAACCAGCAGATAGGGGTAGTTTGTTTGTAGTTGTAAATATTCCAGGGTTGACCCTTCCAGGTGTTGACCACAACCCAAGGGGTAACTTTGGTTTCTGCTAGACCCATGACCATCTGGGCTGATAAATCCGATAAATCAGCATCAGCGACGATAATTCTGCCACGACCAGGAGCGATAGCATTCTTGAACAGCTGTGAAAGTTGGTTGAGGACTTCGACCCGATGTTTTTTAACTTCGGTGGTAGCAGAGAGTGAATGCCAAATTACCTGCTCAGATTCGTCAATGATGACTAGGGGTTGCTTCCAATGTTCAGCATTGAATCTGGC
>NZ_JACJQL010000136.1 GCF_014696625.1 Nostoc parmelioides FACHB-3921 | reverse complement strand
TGTCTTTATCAGGTAACAAAACAATACTTGGTACTGATTCAAAATCATAGGGTAACTCAATTTGTCCAATTATCCGGGGTTGTTGGGAAATATCCCACTTCATCAAAGAATGGGGGTATATTGGTGCGATCGCCTGTTTCCTTACCCCGTCGTAAATTAGTGCTTTGCAATCCATACACCTTGCCCTCCTACCCATCGCCATTAATTTTTCGGCTTTGCTAAATACAGCTATGAAATATTTTCTGAAAGCCTGGAGGCTCTATCCAAAATCCGGCGAAATCATATTTCCATTCAGCAACGTATATTCTGATTATTCCAGAAACATCTCTAATTATTAATCATGACTCCCCTTGTTCTGCCCGAAAAAGCCGGAGAAATCCCCCATCAAACCATTCCCCATAGTGAAATCGCAGTTCCCCGGATAGTAGCATCTGACCTCGACAGTAAAGAAAGTAGGTTTCCTTTGGGAAATAACTTTGCAAAGGGAGCAATCCTTGTTTCAACACTGCGTGATCGCCATTTTGCCAGAGCCTTTTAATTTGATCTAAGTGTCACACACCCTACGAGAAAAAATGTGCCAGTTACGTAAGTCGTAATTATTTCCCCCATCTGAGCTTAAAATCAATGTTAATAATGGTTAAATAATTGAATTTCTCCAACCTTAACCATTAAAGAGGTATGATTTCAGCAGTTTTTAAAGCATTGATCCAAGCGATGGTAGCAGCTAGACGATAATCAGACTCCCTATAGTGATATTCGTGATAACTGCCATTAAAGACAGTAATTTTGAGGAATGTGAGAGCTTGATTTTGCAGATGAAAATGTCGAATTAATCCGTCGATAATTCCTTCGATTGATTCTGGAATACATTCGTCAGGAATAACTGTCTCATTTGGAATTTGCCAAATAATTTTAATTTGATTTTCTTCTAAATTCTGCTCAACTTTGAATACGACATGACCGTAATGATCAATAGAAGAGCTATTTCTGATAAATTTACCTTCTGCAATTAATGGTTCTTTAATTGAATAACGTTGATACTTATAACCATGCCAGATATCTAATTCAACTACGTTCTGGAATGTTTCCCAAATATTTACTACCCAATGCCACTTTTCCACATATTTACAAATGTCGTCCCAAGCAGAGTTACGCATATGTTTATAAATTTTCAGCAATCTATATAACTCATTAACATCCTGTGTATTCGGCTCCTCTTGGGTGATTAATTTTATTAAGTGCTTGGCGACTGTGATAGTCTCCTGGGTAAATAGCTCTTGTGAGTCTTCATCGTCTTCATATTTTCCTAGTTCTGGTTGCTCATATAGTGACTCAATTATTTTATTTAGCCAGCCAATCTTTTTTTGTCTAGCTTCATAGGAATAGTCTTTGCCAAAGTATAATTGTTTGCGGTTCATATAATCAGATTATTCATATCAAGCTCTAGTGAATCTATTACAGAAAAATTAAAGAATAAACAATATATAAAATTAGTTAATCATCCAGATTTCTCGCATCACCAACGTTTTTTATGCTTATCTTTCATCCAGCAACTCTCGTTTTCGTTCTAAAGGAATTGCTGGACATCATCAATTTAGTCCAATTTTAAAGAACAATGTTACAATCCTGGCGAATCAAACCCAGGAAATCTATCGTGCCTAAACAATTCTGTAATCTCAATTGGTTGAGATTTAATCGTACCTCCTTCACCCTGTTTGCGACTCTATTTGCAATAGTTGTGATAATTGCCCTGTGCTTCCGAGATGATTGGATTAGACCGTTACTTGGCGACGTTTTAATTGTCATGGTGATTGCTTACTTTGTTCATGCTTTTATTGCAGTTCCACTGCGGAAGGTTGCTATTGGAACTCTCATCTTTGCCTACTTGATTGAGTTGCTTCAGTTTCTTAATCTCATTGATATTTTAGGCTGGCGAAACTCCCAGCTAGCTCATTTAACAATTGGATCTACTTTCGACTGGCGAGATTTAGTTGCTTATACGCTGGGGATTGCGATCGTTTTCCTCACTGCGAATCGTTTGAAGTCGTAACATTTATAAATACATCTTGTATTATAGAGGTAGTATAAGTAAAACTCTTATTCTTTTGTGACGAGTTTTTTGCTCCTTAAACTATATTCAACTCAAAGGAAAGTGACGATGAAAAAAGTAGCGGTATTTGGCAATGCTGGAGGTGGTAAATCAACTCTGAGCCAAAAATTATCCCAAATCACTGGTTTACAACTTCACGTCTTGGACAAGATTAAATATCAGGCGGGAGGTGCTGAAGTTCCATCTGAAGACTACAAACGGATTCATCAGGAAATTTTAAGCACTGAAAGATGGATTATTGACGGCTTTGGTTGCATGGAAACACTCTGGTCACGACTTGAGCAGGCAGATACTCTGGTTTATATTGATTTACCACTATATGTGCATTTTTGGTGGGTAACTAAGCGATTTATCACAGGTTACTTTCATCCGCCACAAGGCTGGCCCCAGAACAGCCCAATCTTAAAGAGTTCACTTAATAGCTACCGTGCGCTTTGGTTATGCCACAGATATTTGACACCAAAATATCGTGAATATATCCAACAGGCTCAAAGCCACAAAAATGTTTATCACATTCGGTCAATTGAAGAAATTTCACAATTTTTTGAGTTAATTAGAAATCAAATTAACTCCCAAAATTGTTGATAGCTAAAAGCAGAACAAGATGATCAGCAGCCTCGCTAAAGATAAACCCAATAGCAGTTGGAGTTATTCGACTTATTACCTAGTTTGCTGCTTCTTCAGTTGCTAAAGAACGAATTAGCTCTCGAATCACATCTGTTGCTGGTCGTCCTGTTGTTGAGCAATATATTTCTAACCTCTCTACTTCACTTAAGGTGAGATTAATCGTCAGCCGTTTAACAGCCCATTTCTTATTCATGGAGAGCAAACTATATTGATGAATTACTCCTCCAATATTTTTATAAAGATAAAATATGTGCTGAATTTTACATTCGCTCCTTTAAGGGAGACTTTCACGGCTTAGATTTTTCTCTGTGGCTACCTTTTCCTACAGGAAAAATTAGTTTTCATAAGAATTATGATCAATCAGCAAAGGGAATTATCAAAATTGGATTTGGTGATTTGATGTCTTCGTCTTGGCAAACGGTCTCCCAAATCATGATTCAGCGCAATCCCCGACCTAATGCCTATGCCACTACAGTTTATAATTTTCAACAATATTCACATCTTTATACTGCAATAACAGGAAAGTAATTGAATGACAATTCTCTAGATTCATTATTAAATATTGCTTTAAAAGAATGGATGCAAAGATTATAAAAAGTTAAAAGAATTTTTGAAAACGTCAAATAATTAACCGATGCAAAAGTAAAGGAATTTGAGCCTGAGCAGTGGGGGCAATTGTTTATTGGGACAGAGCTAGTCGCTGTGTAAAAGCAGGGGAAGCAGGGGAGATGTGCAGCAGGAGAAGAATCCGATACAAATCTTCCTCCTCTACTCCTAATTCTTGCCTTGCTTCTCTTGCCTTCCTTACTTCCCGATTTCACATAAATAAAATATTTAGAGTTTTAACATGACTTACAAGTGTACAAAGTAGACTCCAAAGGAAGTAAAGATTTTAGAAGAAATGGCTTAATCCTACACAGCATTACAGCTACCTTTGACATTACCACGTAGGAAACCTCTATATCTTGCATCTAAGTCAGACATCATTCCCTCAATGTCGAAAGACTTTTCCTCCTTGCGATTTAAGAGAGGATTGTACCAACTAATCTTCATCGGTATAACGAGGCTTTCACTGTGTACGGGGCCAACCATATGCGCAATTGGAATAGTAATTTTATTTCCCGCTTTCAGTTGCTCAACCTTTAAAGTTCCTGTTTTCCAGCTTTTGATATCTTTTGTTAACTCTGCAAAGCTAGATTTAAAGGTCAGTGATCCGTCTTGAGGAATGCGAGGAAAATCTTTAATACGATAAGCAATCTCAACTGCGTCCGCAGGTATTTTTTTACTATCAGCCGAAGGATTGTAAGAAACCTCAAAATAGATTATTTCACGGGTTCCTAACATCCCAACTTTAGGCGCATCAGGAAAATATCCATAGACACACCTCATCAAATTGTTGTAGCTATCCCATCTTTGCATTCGCGTTTGCTTCAGGATTTGATTGGATACCTCATTTGAGAATAATCTATTAGAATTATTTCTTGATTGTTTTTTTTGTAAAAAAGTTACTGCTCCTTCAGAATACAAGTTGTAATCAATATCTACTCTTGCTCTAATCTCCTCCAATCTTGAATTAAGTTCTCCTTGTCGATTTTCAGCATTTCTACGCTCTGCATCCAGCTTGTAGGTCAGAAATGCCAAGAATATCGATAAAAACGTAGCTGCTACACCCATCCACTTAGCATAGTCTCTTTTTTGCTGAGAACTACTCTCTTTAGTACTACTATCCTTACCAGTCGCCACTTTGTCTTTATCGATCTGCGGCTCTTCGCTCATTTCCTTATCTCCAAAAGAAATAGATTCGCTATAAAGCTTAAATTCAGCACCAATAATGTTATGTATTAAGTTTGTATAACCCACAGAATTTTACAATTAAGTAGGTAAGCCGGATTATTTTCCAGATAAGCTTCGATTAAGCAACGTCTTCAGCCTCTAGGATTTTTAGTTTAATCAGTCCCACCTACTTACTTCACTAAAAATCGTCTTGATTACTAACTCAACACAAACCCATCAGCGTTCGCTTTTCGCCGATACCTCGTCAACCACTCGTTGCCACGCCCTAACAGAAGTCTAACTATTTATTATACGGATGTTTCTGTATAATCTTTGTCTAAATATTAATATATCAAGCATTACAGCTACCTTCTTTCTAGATATACGTAAAACTTCTTTTTTAAACCCTTATTTTGGTTATTATACAGAATTTTTCCGTATATCTACCCTTATGGGATGATTATATGGAATTTTTCCGTGTATCCTTTGGTGTTATATGTAGTCATCTAAATTTTTATTTTAAATATAATATTCTTCAGCTTCATGCTACATATAACCTCATTTGTGTAACTTATCGTGCTTAATTTGGGGATATGCTAGTTGTCTGTGGTTAAGTATTAAACAGGTAAACACGTATGCTAGCTGGTGCAGCTTTAAGAAAAACAGGCGCGGGTTGGGAATTTGCATCTGTTGCTGCATTATAAAACTTTATTTGGGACAATCTACAGCAGTTATTGGGATTTACCCCACTCAAGCGACAGTATGCTGTTAAAGGTGAAGTCTGCGATATTTTAGCTCTGGATGAACAACAGCAGCTAGTCATCATCGAACTAAAGAACGCTGAGGATAGATACGTTATTCAGCAGCTAACGCGCTATTACGACAATTTATTAGATGAGCAAGCGTTTCTAGAGCAAATCGATTATGGTCAGCCTGTGCGTTTAGTGGCGATCGCTCCCTCATTCCATAAACATAACCTGATCGACCGCAAGTATAATCTGCTTAAGATTGATTTATTACAAGTTCAAGTTTTAAAGTATGATGAGCAATTTCAGTTGAAGTTGCAGGATATTGATGATAACCAAACTTGGTCAATCCCCATTCCCTACCAAGAACTCAAGTTCAGTAGCACATCTGGAGATATTCCAGAAACGCCGCAATTGCTTTTAGACTGGCTTGGCGCTTGTACTGGAGAAGAACAGCAAGCAATCCTCAAACTGCGAGAAAAAATCTTAGGTTTTGATAGGCGAATCAAGGAAGAAATTGAAGGAAGGAGTACCATTAGATACGGTAAAGGTAAATCCAAACCTGTGGCCGAACTTTGCTATCAAAAAGCATCACGCAAGCCAGTGGTGTTTCTGTGGTTGCCAACACCTACTTCATCTCGTTTCGGACAGAAAGAATTAATTGGTAGATTGCGGCTATGGATAGATAGCGAAACAGTTACTCATATAGGTCATGTTCCAGAAGGCTTTGGTCGAATGAGGCTTCAATCGGAATGGGACGCTATGCCAAGGGAAAATCGCCCTAAGCATATGTTTCTTTATGCTTTAATCTAAGTGTCAATTCCTGGTTTTAAACTCTTACTGTAAACATTATATACTGCATAAAAGTTTTACTTAGTAAATTAATTTACTGAGAAGATGCAGAATTTGAGGTTAGTATAATGTATAATCTCAAAACTATATAGGTTTTTCTTTATACAAATTTTGTTGCAAAAATTACTTTACAATATGACGCTACCAGAAATCACTACCTCTGAAATCTCAACAAATGGCTCTAGACCAGTAGAGAAAGCAGCATTAAAACGAAAGTTACCAGTTGATATTCAATCTAGAGTTGATTATTTAATAGGACAAATTACATCAGAGCTTAAGAAATTAAGTCAAGATGGATTAACCTTGGAAAAGGCTACTCAAGAAGAACTTTCTGAGTTGATTAATCTACTGCAATCCATTGAGAAACGATTCATCTATAATGCAACTAAAAATTTAAAAAATTGCGATGCTAGGCAAGAACAACTAGCAGCTAAATTAGATTTCCTTCAAGTTGCTATAGAAGCTCTATTTCAAAAACAGCCCAATCTTTGTTTAGCTAAAAAAATTAGACGAAATATTCAATATTCTATTGATGAGACTGATAATCCTATTGGCGGATTTTGGAAAAATTCTTTACTAAAAATTATTCATTTAGGTTCAACACCAAATAAGTTGTTTTTAGGTCTTCTTTTAGCACTCCCATTATATTTAGGTATCTTATTTTCATCAGTTGCTACGTTAACATACTTTTCTCGATTAGTTAATAACTTACCTATTGCAAGTGGGCAGAATAATCTACAGCAAAATAGACCTGGAATGAGTAAAGGATATTTTAATATCCTAGTTCTACTAGCTATAGCTGGCTCTGCGGGAGCATTAGGAAGTATTATAGGACTTACGCATTGACAAAATGGCAAAAGAGTGGATTGATAAAAAGTATCATCTACTCACTAGGTATCGAACAATCAGAGAAATCAGCAAACCCTCGACAGCACA
>NZ_JACJQL010000135.1 GCF_014696625.1 Nostoc parmelioides FACHB-3921 | reverse complement strand
AATATTTTTTGGCGAAAGTCTAGGGAATATGGTTTCATTTTTACCCTTGAGTATCTACACTATCTTTATTTTAAATAATGTACTTCATTAGACTGGTAAACGCTATAAGTATAGATTCTATATTGATACTAATGATACTAGTATATCTACTATATTAGTTAAACTTACGTAAATTTTTTCTGATTTTTGGCTGTTTGAAGTCTTTTATCATCTAATTTTGGGCTGCTTATACTTGCTACCAGAGTTTACTTAGCGAAAACCAGCAAATAAATAAAAAAAGACTACAGAAAGATTTGCGAATAGCGGCAATTGCCCTTTCTATAAATGCAGTGATGGTTACTGGTAACCAAAAGGATTTCTCTCAAATTCCCAGTTTGGTGCTGGAGGATTGGACAAATTAAAATAGAGGAATTTTCACTACGATGAAAATACTACAATAAAGTAGTAACGCATCTAACCTCTGGAGTTCTAACAGTGGGCTTATTTGATGATTTGAGTCGGTTTCTAGAAAACCGTTTAGAGGAATTCTTGCGGAATAATCCACATTTGGAGTTGGAGGCGCTGTTAGAACAGCTGCGTCAGCAAGAGGAAGATACTTTAAAGTTGGTAGCAGATTTACAGTTACAAGAAAAGCGATCGCAAGAAGATATTCTCTCCACAGCGCAAGAAATCCAGCGTTGGCATATCCGAGTTCAAAAAGCCAAAAATGCTAATAGGCAAGATTTGGTGGGGCCAGCAGAAGAGAGAGAAGCAGCCTTATTGCGTGAGGGTAATCAGCTTTGGGGACATATGCAGGGGCTAAAAGAACGCTTAGAGCAATCCAAAGAATTACTCAGTAAGATACAAGCTAGGCGGCAAGAAGTACAAACCAAAGCAGCACAAGCACAAACAGCACGGGCTAAAGCCCAAACCCAACAACGTATAGAAACTAATGGTTGGTGGAATTCTACTACCAGTTCTAGTGGCGGATTTGATGATTTAGAAGAAAAGTTCCGCCGTTGGGAAACCCAAGATGAACTAGAGCAAATGAAGCGTAATTTGGGGAAATAAGTAAAAAATATCTACATAGAAGATAGTTTGGGGAGATATCCCATTATTCAACGGAGAAAGAAAAGATTTTCAGGATTTAATTCCTTTAAATCGTTCTTTCGCCTTGGCAAAAGCTTCCTGCATAACAGATTGGATTTTTTGCGGGTCTGGTTTATTACCACCCATTAAATCGCCAAAGTAGACGCAGGCTGTCTCCCCTAAAGACCAGGTGTAAGCGGCTGCCCAAGATGCAGCGATCGCACTCCCAAATCCTGGGATAAACTTAACTAACTCTCTTCCTATGGCTTGGGCTAAAAAACCACCGGCGATCGCACTCACAATACCACCTGCTTGGGATGGTGTGAGTGTTTGACCATATAATTTACCCAACAGCGTCACCATCGATACTTGCAATGCCGTGAGTACAGGCATGGTGGCAAATGGCAAGGGTACAGCAGCGAGTGCAGCAGCCATCACCGCAAATGATAAGGTGTAACGTCTGCCTGCATCCCGGTAAATATTGCCCAGTTTCTCGCTTGTTGGCTTATCTAATAACTGGTAAATAGCTTGGGCTTCCGCTTCTGGGAGGAGTTCTGCCAAATTATCTCTGAGGGCATCTAAGCCGTAAAATACAGGATTGTAGCCATCTTCTTCTAGGGTAAAGTCAATGAGGAGTGAACGGTCATAAAGTCCTGTAAAAGCTGCTTGAATCGCCGCAAAAGCCCTGTTTATTTCCTCATAGTTTGGTGGATAATCTGGATGATTCTCGACACCAGGGGGGTAAACTTCATGTAAACAAGTAACTGCGAGTAAACAGGGAATTTCTGGATATTTGCGCCGCAATTCTTGGGCAATTTGCCGCAAGGTATCAGTAGCGAAATCATTGATTTTCACTGTCAAAATCAAGACTCTGGCGCGGCTACTTTTCTCTTGTAAGTCTCCCACCAACTCTTGTATGACTGTCTGGGTTTCCTGGTTAATATCGCCTAGCCCCACAGTATCAGTAAAAACTAGTAATGGCAGGTCGTTAGATGGATAGGCGTAGCGTTGGGTGTGTTGGGTGTGGGGACGAAAGCCTTGTCCGACAATCTCCGCAGAAACGCCTGTTAGACCCCGCACAATGGAACTTTTACCAGCTTGTGGCTTGCCAATTAGCAAAGCCTCTGTAGTTGGCAGTTCTTGGCGCACTTTCTCCAAAATCTCGGCAACTTCAGCTTCACTCACGCTGAACCACTGGAAAAACTTCTGGGAAACCTGTTCCACTGGTAATCTCTGCACCACACTATCTGCTGCCTTTTTCCAGACACCAGTCACACGGTTTGCCCAAGAATTATCGCCTCGCCTAGTCATTGCACTTGCTGGTTAAGTTACACCCTATATATATTTTAATTCTGCATCACGGCATCTAATAAAACATCAGCACCAAAGCGGACGACATCAGTGCAAGGTAAACCGGTTTCTGCTATTGTGTGAGCGATCGCCTCTTTTGCTGCATACTCATCTAAATGGGCAGTATTCAAAGCTATACCTACCACAGGCACAGTTCCAAAAGCACCACCTGCACTAGCTACAGTTTCATACAGCCGAATTACTTCTGGTAACGGCGGAATCAGTACATGGGGATTATTGCCGTTGTGAGTCTGTCCGGCGCGGTGTACTAGTACTAGTTGGGTGGGCTGGGAACCACGAATTAGAGGTAAGGTAGCAGTAGAACCAGGATGCAGTAGGGAACCTTGCCCTTCAATGTTCAAAATATCGTAGTTCTTGCCATAGCGCATCACCATCTGTTCCACAGCACCAGCAGCAAAGTCTACCCGCACCGCATCCAAGGCGACACCATCACCTTCCAACATAACCCCAGTTTGCCCGGTAGCCAAAAACTTAGAACGCCAACCCCGCAATTTTGCCGCCCAATGCAGTTCTAAACTGGTGGACATTTTGCCAATCGCCATATCTGTTCCCACCGTCAACACCCGCCGACAGGGTAAAGTCCGCGCTGCACCACTAGCAACTTCTAAATTAGCTGGTTCTTTGCGGACATCCCAAATCAATTGTCCTGGTTGCAGGAGGGCATTTAAATCGGGGATACCAGCCAAGGGTGTGTGTAAGCCATTCACCAATGACATCCCAGCTTCCAGCGCAGTTTTCAGTTCTATCCAGTAATCATCTGGTATCCCACCACCCTTGGGGGCAATACCAATCACTAAGACTTGGGGTTTGTATTCCAATGCTGCTTCTACCGATTTGACAATCGGTACATCACGCTTGATACTTGTGATTTCTCTTAAGGATTTGCCTGCACAGTTGCGGTCAATTACAGCAACAATAGGGGCTTCACTGTAGCGTAAAAGTGCTAGCCCGGTTTTGCCAACAGTTCCGGTAGTTCCTTCATGTAGCAGAATTGCTACTCGTTGATTAAGTGGCAGACGCACTATATCTTACCCCCAAGCCTGGTAAATCGTTTGGTATCACTCGCCCCTCTTTAAGTAACGCACCCGTAAAAGGGTCATCGCTTAAGTTGAGGTGACTGTCTAAGTCTAAATAATCAGCTAATGGTGCTAGTTGTACCGCAGCAGTATTGGATAGTGTACTGTCAGAATAGCAGCCGAACATGACTTGTAAACCACAAGCTTTGGCTGTGTGTACCATCCGCAGCGCCTCAGTTAAACCCCCAGATTTCATCAATTTAATATTGATGCCATCTACATAATTAGCTAAACGGGGAATATCTTTACTGTTAAAGCAACTTTCATCAACAAATATCGGTAGGGGGGATTTTTCCTTGAGTTTGATTAAATCCTCTTCTCGTCCCCTAACTAGTGGCTGTTCAATATATTTGATACCTAAATCAGCCAGCCAATTGCACATTTCCACCGCATCTTCTAAACTCCAACCCCCGTTGGCATCCACAAAAAACTCTTGTGCTGGTGCTTCTTGCTGCACAGCTAAAAGCATCTTCTTATCTGCTTCTATACCATCGGGACTGCCTAACTTGACTTTCAACAGGCGAACGTCGGTAAATTCTAACCAGTCTCTTGTGCGTATCCTGGCGGCTTCCGGTGTATCAATGCCAATGGTAACAGAAGTTGGTACTATAGCCTGGCGATCGAGTCCCCAGATTTGCCACAAAGGTAAACCCACAAACTTACCCAACCAGTCGTGCATCGCCATATCTAACGCTGCCCTGACTGCGGAAGGAACCTGATATTTTATGAATACTTCCTCTATTTCCTGTCGCTGCAACGGGCTAAATGGTTCTAAAAATGGCACAATTTGCTGCAAGTAGTCATTGATGACATTAGTTGATTGTCCATAATTACCCACACCAAACGGTGAAGCCTCACCCCAGCCTTCGATGTCATCATGTAGAATTTTCACCCAGACATTTGTAGTCTTTGCCGTAGTGCCACGACTAATGGTCAAGGGAAATCTTTTATTGACCGTAAACAAAATGACTTCTACCTGCATAACCACGCTCAATCTTTGCTGAGAGCAAAAACAGTGTAAATACAAAGTCTAGCTTATTTGAGGTATCTGTTATACTTTTTTACATTCATCCTGAGTGGATAAAAAGTTAAATATTAATTCGTAAATAAATAAATCTATGAGTAAATTACAAGAATGGCAAATATTAAAATCCAAAATGGTCTTAGATCATCCTTGGTGTCAAGTCAGACAGGATGAAGTTAAATTACCAAGCGGTATAGTAATAGATGATTATTTTGTCAATATTAAGCCAGATATTGTCCTAGTTTTGCCAATTACATCTAATAAAGAAGTTATCTTTGTGCGTCAATACAGACATGGGGCTGGAAAATTTTTTCTAGAACTGCCAGCCGGGAGGTTTGAACCAACACAAGAAAGTGCTGAAGATGCAGGCTTGAGAGAATTGGAAGAGGAAACTGGTTATAGCGCTCAACAATTAATTAAAATTGTCACACTATACGATAATCCTAGTAAAGAAACGAATCAAATTCATTTATTCTTAGCAGAAGATGTTGTTAAACTTGGAGAGCAAAATTTAGATATTACAGAAGAAATAGAAGTTATTTTAATTCCTCTTGAATTAGTCTTAGAAAAAATTACTCAAGGTGAAATTTCAGTAGCAGGAACTATTGCAGCTTTATTTCTAGGGTTAAATTTTATAGGGAGAAGTTAGGTTTAAAACCTCGCCCCTTGTGGGCGATAGCTCCCTTGCTCCCTTGGTTGAAGCCGAACTACGTTCCGCTTCGCTAACACCCCTTGTGGGTGGTTTTTCTCCCCTACTCCCTGCTCCCCTGCTCCCCTGCTTTTTTACTACTGAGTGACCTCTCTCCAAACCTTTCTCCTTGTAGGCTACGGTGTATACACATTTTTGTGCTGGGTGCAAAATGTAGTTTGATCCCCCTAAATCCCTCTTAAGAAGGGAAGTGGTTTGGGGTTAGGTCTGTATTTGACTCAACTGCAAATCGCTATATATACAGATTACCGAGTAACTACATGATAGAAAAATTAATACTTCTGACTTTCACAACTTAAAGTAGTTTGTTATACTACTGCTCATAATCACAGAACCTTGAAAACTTAATATTGTGTTTCCGATTGAACGTAAAAGTGTTTCTTTTAACTATCGACACGTAAGTTTTTCGCGGGGGTAGACCGATCCCTAAAACCATCATTCTTTCGTTGACCCCCGCGAATCGCTTACTGTACAAAGGTTTCAATGGGGTCTAATAGTCCTCTATTGTCAATAATTTGTGCTTGTTGACAGGTAAAATGTACCCCCCGCTAAAATAGCTATCTCTAACCCTCTCTGGATAAGGCTTCTGGAAGGGTAGGGTTTTAATTCCTTTACCCCTCACGGGGATGGAAACCCCTCCTGCAAAAGCAGAAGAGAAGACGGAATCCAGTGTTTTAATTCCTTTACCCCTCACGGGGATGGAAACCCTTTTCTTGGCTTTTCGGTGACTTTCAAAAAGTCACCTGTTTTAATTCCTTTACCCCTCACGGGGATGGAAGCAATAAACAGAATTTTGCCATCTAAAGGCAAAGTGTTTGTGCTAAAACAAAAAACAAAAGTAGTAAACACAGATAACTGTGCGCCTTGAAGATTTTTTAAAAAATTAAAACCGACCTAAACTTAAAAATTACCTCTAAAAAAGTTAAGAATTAAGTAATTTGAATAGATAAACTTGAGTATAAATGTATAACTAAAACAATTAAATACTCATATTCCATCAATCCGAAATTGACTAGGTTAAAACTCTGCCTATTCACCTTAACCATGAGCTTGACTCTCAGCAGTTGCACACCTGAGAGACGAACAATGTTGCGGATAACTACCGAGAGATTTCACGACCAGGTAGTCGAAGCCATTACCTCAGTTAAGGAAATTTATACACTCAAAAATGTGCCACTAGACCCGAAACTATCCCGTGAGTTAATCACTCAACAACTACTTACAGATCCCAGTATTAACTTTAGGGATATTCCAGAAATAGATAAAATTATCACCCAAGATGAAGAGACAAATAGAGAACCATCAAATTTTGACAGAGAGTTAGATAATTTAACTGTTGAATATGACACAGCCTTAGAGATATTTCAAAATCTGGAAAAGATAGATTATGGTAGTTCAAGAATAGTTTCTCAATCGGCTCAACCTGCAAGATGTTTAACAGTAAAAATGTTACTCTTAGCCAAGCAAATTCAAGAACGACCGCCAAAACCCAACAATCCCCAACGGGTACTAATTAGCGTTAGACTACAACAACTACGTAAACTATATAACAGTCCCAATTCATCTCTATCCACAGAAGAAATTAAACGCCAAGTCGCAGAACAAATAGATGAATGGCTAAAAGTAAATGCAGTTGAACAAGCAGCTATTGAGGATACAACAACTAAACTGTTAATCGCTGCGGATACTGGACGACAACTATCAAAATTAATTGATGATTATTCAAGCGTAAATTTTGAAGTAATTGCTGCAAGAGTTACCCAAATTATGGGTTTAACAACCAGTATTACCAGGCGCAATTATAGCTCTACACGAATTAAGCTAAAAAATATAGAAAGATTAATTACAGAAGACAAAACTTTAAGAGAATTTATGACAGAGGTATCTTTCAAAAGACCACAGTCACAAACTTCAACATCGCCCCTGTGTCAGCAGCTTTAATTACAATTCTCATCTACTAACATCTTGCACCTTCTCAATAAAAAGGTGGTGGGCATTGCCCACCCTACGAAATAATAGGCTTTTTGGCTTGATAATTTTCGCAAAAAGCAAATGCTGCAAGATATAAGAATAGTAGGTTGGGTGTAGCGATAGCGTAACCCAACAAAGTCTTGAGAATGTTGGGTTCCGTTCCTCCACCCAACTTACACTAGTCTAAGTTGTTGGTTTTAACTGAACTGTAAGTAGGTGGGTGGAATTAATTATAAGATAGAAAGACTGCAAAATTAACCTATTATGCCTGCGCCTTTACGCATCATTCTCACGCCAGAAGAAAACCGAACCTTAA
>NZ_JACJQL010000134.1 GCF_014696625.1 Nostoc parmelioides FACHB-3921 | reverse complement strand
TGCAAAGGAACTTATTCACTTTAGTTTTGCGTGATTACATTGTAGAAAATCTTACCCATACTTGTGTTGCTTAGTACACATGAATGAAATTTTTTGTCAATGCGTAAGTCCTAGTAGCGATGTTTTACTATTTAACTCTGATATTCAATTTGCTTTTCAGGAAAAAGTAGAGCTACTATACCGTGAATACATATCATTACTACTTAATAAGAATAATTATCATAAAAAATACTACAGACAAGCTACTAAAATTCAAGAACAACTAAACTTTGCTGAAGTGGAGAATTTTTTACGTTGTGGTAAATTCGCTGAAAATGCTCTAGACATAAAATTTAATCATGAATCAAAAGATTTGGATAACATTGTTTATCTGATTAAATTAGATGACCGAGTAGAGGTGCTTGTGAAAACTTCACAAGAAATCTATCGTCATACAATAGATTTAGATACAATTAGTGAATCTTTAACTAATTTATTCATTACTATTCAAAAATCAGAGTTTGTTGAAACTAAGGGTTACAATTTTCTCACTTATTCGCAAGCTGTTTATCAACTTTTAATCCAACCTATCAAACAATATCTACCTGCATCTGGCAAAATAGGTTTCGTTCTAGATAGCTACTTTCAAAATTTACCCCTAGATATGTTACATGATGGGCAGCAATATTTATTAGAAACATACATTACTTCTGTAGGTTCTAGTGCTAAACAATTGCAACAATCGCTCTTAAAACCAGCTTCAACTCTCGCTAGTGGTGTTTCTAAGATTGGCCCCAGCTTCAGTAATTCTATTGTCCCTAAAGATTTGCATCCTTTACCTCAAGTCAAGCTAGAGATTGAGAATATTAAGAAGGCTAATCCTTCTGCCATTACATTACTTGATAGTGAATTTACTTATAAGAGATTTAAACAGGATATTGAAAACAATTCTTTTTGGGCTATTCATTTGAGTAGTCATGCTCAATTTAGCTCTGATATTGAGCAAACCTTTGTCTTAGCATGGGATACCCCCCTGATGGTTAATGATTTAAAAGCTTTACTACAAAATAAAAACTACCTTGATTTACTAGTGTTGAGTGCTTGCCAAACTGCCAAGGGTGATAGACGCTCCTTCTTAGGGATCGCTGGCATAGCAGCACAAGCCGGAACGCATGGTGTTCTAGCCAGTCTGTGGCTAGTTGATGCTGAATCTACTGCTCAATTAATGAGCAAATTTTATGATGAATTGAACTCTGGAGTTACTAAAGCAGAAGCATTAAGATCCGCAAAACTGAGTTTATTGAAAAGTGATAAATATTTTCATCCATATTATTGGAGTGCATTTATTCTCGTTGGCGGATGATTGAACAATTCACTAATTGTCCCTGGAATTATTTCTGTCCTTTGTCCATGCCGCCATCTTAGAGCCAGCTTCTGCTAAAGCCATCTCTACAGTATTATTTACTTGTTGCGCCAATTTCTTAGCTGTTAAATACGCTTCATTGGCTTGTTGAGGGAAATTAGCTATCAAGTAGCGATCTCCTAACAATCTATAAATCGTTGGGTTCGTTGAACCTGATACGGCTCTAGCATCTAACACTTTTATTGATTCGTTAACCAAATTGTATGACTCATATACTGCATCTTTATCAATCGCCAATTCATCAAGCGGCTGTTGAAGATGATTGAGAACGTTAATTGTGTTTTCTAGTTCTTGTGTCTTGTCTGTGGGCAACAGCAATAATAACGAGCTACTGCCATCTATCACTTCATCGCCCCGCATGGCAACTATATCTAAAGTATATGCTTGACCTGTTTTCAATACTGCCTCCTGGGACGGGTAGGTGAGACTTTCTCCTTTGACTGTCGCCTCCCAGTTAATACCTCCATTTCCTTGCATACGGACAACGTAATCAGTCGCTCCCTTTACTTTAGACCAAGATATTGTCGGGCGCTCTTGATTGATTACTACTCCATACGGTATTACCTTTGTAGGTTTGTTCTCTTCTTCTGGCCCTTTAGGGATGACACAGCTTCTTCTTTGTAAAACGTTACAGCCTCTACCTTCGTTCACTTTTAATGGCAGGCATTGTTTACCAACAATATCACTAGGGATGTCTATGATTTTTCCTCTTGGGTAACAGAGGATTTTTACCGTCCCACCATTGACTGCAACAACTCTATCCTCACTACATAGTTTTGTTGAAGGTTGGTAACGACTATCTCCACTTATCACTTTCGCTATTGGTTTACAAGCCGAATCTTTTTTGGAATCTAACTTTGCTCTGGGTTGCCCCCACCCAGGATTCATATTTAAGCTCATCAATATCAATATGGATGTAATCGCTCCAAGCTGATTTCTTCTTAACATAGGCTTATTTATAAAAACTAGTTATGACAAACACAAGATTTATTTACTCTTAAATATGCGTTCTATTAATTCCCCTCGCCATTTTTGTACTTCCGGTAGCCATGTATCCATTCTTGCTAGTAAGCAGACTTCTCCGTAACCACTTGCAGAATTTATATCTCCCAATGCTTCTTTCGTCTTCGATAACAAGCAATACACATCTACTCTTTGTGAATCTAACTTTGAAGCTGTTTGTAAATCTTTATCCGCCCCTTGATAATCTTTTTGCATCAGTTTCGCCCAAGCTAAATTTTTATATAATGTTGCCCTTAACTGTTTATCACTAAGTGGAGCTTTCTTTAATCCTTCTGTTGCTAGTTTTTGGGCTTGAGCATATTTTCCTTGCAAGTTATTTAACCTAGACAAATTATTTACAGCAATTAACGCCTGTTCCTGTCCATATTCAATTGCTAATTTATACTGTTTCTCAGCTAAATCATATTTCTCTTGCTCCTCATAAAAGTTGGCTAAATTATAATATCCTGTCCAGGAGTTAGGCTCTAGCCTGAAAAGTTGTTCGTAAGTTTTATTTACACAGTCTACATTTCTTAAAAATTGACAAGTCAACGCCAAATTATTATATGAGTCTATATCATTTGGATTATATTTAATAGCTAGAGTATAATACTTCTTTTCCAGTTGTAAATTGTCCTTTACTCTTGCTGCTTTATCAAAGTAGAATTTGGAGATTTGATTACTTAATTCAGGACGGATCTTTACTGCTTGGTCAAACAACTTCTGCGCTTGTTCATTTTTATTAGCTGCTTCTAGCTTTTGCCCTTGTACTACTAAATTATTTGCATATGCTGGTAATCCAAGAGTATAAACTAATAATCCTATTAAACTAATACTGGTGATCGCTACACTAAATATGAAGGGTTTTGACCTTGTGATTCTATAAATCTTATTTTGCCCAGGCAACTTTTTCAGTCGCCACAAAATAATTTCAGTAGTAGAAGGACGTTGCCCTGGATTAGAAGCCATTAATTGATCTAGCAAATCAGCAAAAGGCTTATCAATCTGTATTGCTTTATCTTTCCAGATGATCCTCCCCTTATTATCGGTAGGTAAGTCGATCAAATTTACCCCAGTTACCAACCGAATCATAGTTCGACCCAAAGCATAAAAATCAGACTGAGGAACAGCTTTCCCATTTATTTGCTCTAATGGACTGTAATAATGGGAAATTACACTTGTAATTTGATATTTCCCTGTTCTTACATCTCTCTCTCCGGCTCCAACTTTCGCTAAATAAGTGTCACTAACACGCCGTACAGCCCCAAAATCTATTAAAAATAATTCTCCTTCTGGGTTGACAATTATATTAGAAGGTTTAATATCTCTGTGGAAAAACCCTGCCTGATGCACTGCGTGAAGTATTGCTAGTATTTGTTCTAACCAATTTAGTGCTAAATCTTGCGAAATCGGTGGGTGATTTTCTATCCATTCTTCTAAATCTTGCCCTTCTATTTTATCAATTACTAAGCATCGCAGGTTAAACGGGCTTCTATTAGGAGCGAAAGTAAAATAATCATCGACTCCATTAGTCTGGGGGATATTGGGGTGATCTATTGAATCCAAAGCTGTCACCTCTCGCTCAAAGCGTTCAATGAATCCTGCCGTTCCCCATTTCAAGACTTTCATAATCCTGCGCTTACTTCCAGGATTCCACTCCGTTCCTGCATCCTCAACCTCAAAAATCTCATTGTCTGTAAACGGGCTTTCGCTTAATTCTCTTAATGGTTTAAGCAGCCGGATACGCTTATTGATCACCAATGAAGTACCGCAGTTTTGGCATCTATCCGCATCATCTGCATTCTCGCGTTGTTCGCATAGTGGATTTATACAATAACATGACATATAACAATAGCTTATATCTACTTTTGGGTATTAGACTGTGTACAAGCAAAACCTTAAATCACCTTTACCATACCTAAGTAGAAAGACGAGGAAAAACCGAACTAAGTAAAGGAAAATGAAACAGGCTAAAACCTTCTTCCCTTATACCTCCTGCTTTCTCCCAGCACTAAATGTTCACAACGACCTACTTAAATTACTTTTTTCTACTTCATTTATAAATTTCTAAATAAAAAGTATTGTACTTTTTTGCCACCAATAGACTAAGCTAGAGTTCTTAGCAGGACTGATTTTGACTCATATTTAGGCCTCCTTTGTTCTAAAATCAGTAAAAAATGATTTACTTTTACTCACTTAATAGCTTAAGGTAAGTTTGTCCCATTTTCATAAATCTTATTTATTAGAAATTTGTATGGTACATAATCATCAGCCGTCAAGCATAAAGCTAAATTTATAGTAATATTGACTTTATCAGTGTATTTTTTTAAGTATCTTCCATTACTACTGCTCTTATATAAATCCCATTACATTAATAAATTAATGAATGGTTCTGCTTGCATCAGCTACTTGTAATAAGTAGTTTTCGTTTATACTTTTCCCTCAGTATCATGCCAATTGTTAATTCTTCTGGACAACTAACATTGGAGCAAGCACTAGCTATGGTAAATGAACTAATGCTTGCCAAAATGGGTAGGCATCTGTCTGACCCAGAAACTACTTTGCTTGAAGGTACATGGAATAATGATGATTATCAGACTATTGCCGAAGGCACTTCTTATACCGCCAATTACCTCAAAGGATTTGTAGCTCCTCGACTATGGAATATAATAGCTGCAATTGTTGGAACCGGAAAGAAAGTCACTAAGACAAACTTGCGTTCTTTTTTAGAGTATCTCTATCAAAAAGAGTATTCTAATTGTTCTGATGGTGGGGTTTCCGAAGATTATTCAGCTATTGAGCGATTAAAAATTAATGGTGAGCCTCCTGATGTCTCTATTTTTTTTGGTCGTTCACAAGAACTTTCTCACATAAAAGATTTAACGAATGATTATAAGTTACTGTCTTTAATTGGAATAGCTGGAGTTGGTAAAACAGCTTTAGCAGCAAAATTCTTAAATCAGATTAGTAGTAGTTGCAATGCTCAATTTGAACGATTAATTTGGAAGTCAGTTGCTCATGCACCAACAGTTCAAGAGTTGGTAAATGATTTAATACAAGTAGTTCAAGATACAGAGTCACCTTCAACTCTACTTGAATATACCCAGGTAAACATTACTTCTTTACTTCAAGCATTACAATCTCGTCGTTGTTTAATTGTCCTAGATGGAATAGACACATTTCAAACAACAAATTTTGAACAACGCCTAGATTACAGGTTGTTTTTTCGCAGATTAATAGAAGAACAGCATCAAAGCTTTTTTATTGTAACTAGTCGCGCTTTACCTCTTGATTTTAAAACTCTCTCAAGAGCTAAACGTCCACTTCAGTATATTAAAATCAAGGGTTTAGATTCAGAATCTGCTATGAAACTTTTGCTCGCTAACGGTTTAACTGGGAATAAGAAATGTAGAGAATTAATTGAAATGTATTACGGACATCCTGCTGAATTACAATCTGTAGTTGAGAGAATTAATTACTATTTCGCTGGTAGTACAGAAGCATTTTTTCACAATAAAACTACATTTATTAGTCCTGAGATGCAATCAGTTCTTGATGAAATTTTTAGTCAAGAATTAAATGAAGCAGAACATAGAATTATGCTTTGTTTAGCTAGTTGCACAACTGATAATCAGACTTTAGTTAGTTTTAATAAATTACTTAATAATTTTCCTCCCATCCTCAATAAGGAAATATCAATCTCAGAATTAATTGAGTCGTTAGAATGTTTGGAAAATCTTTCATTAATTGATACTTTTAGAGATCCACAGTCTAAAGAGTTATATCTTTGTTTACAGCCAGTAATAAAAAAATACATTTTTATTAAGTTTTTAGGCATAACTACAACATCTGAAGACTTGCAAACAATATCACTTGCATCATAAGGAGAGAACTATGATCTGGCTTTACAATACAAGCTAAACTTCACCCCACCTTAATTAAAAGTTTCCTGTTCCTCTCGCAAAGATTACTTTATAACCAGGAATAGCGAGAAGAATCCCTAAAACAATAGGGGAGCATTACCAAAATTTATAAACTAGGAGGGGAACACAACTAAGCATCCAAAATCTGAATACTAGATGCGAAAAGCCCCGAAGTTTTGTAAGATCAAGCTTGTCAATATTACGTAAGGAGGAGGAGCGGCGAGAATACATAAAAATTTAGGCAAAACCTACTGAGGAGTAGAGCTTTGCCCGAAATTGAAACAATTGAATAACCTCAGAGCGGGGTTGATCTCGGAGTGACAAAGGAAGTGGCTGTTAAAGTTTGGCGACTTGAAGACCACTAACTTGTCAAGGAAATACCACGCTGCTTTACTTTGCCAATTATAGCCAAAAAGGGGTAGGTAAAGACAAGTCCTGCTACCCAATTTTTGGCGTTTTGGTGAAAACTTAAAATTTTCTTTAAGTAAATTTTTGTCAAGCAACGTAAATAGAAGCAATGCAACATTCTGAATCCAACTAAAGAAGACAGCCTTGCCAAAAATTGAGTCGGGGCAGTATGCCCATCCAATCGATTGTAGGCAGGTGGGAGAGTGCAAATGATTTCACTCCAAACAACGATCACCAGGGCGTAGGCGGAACGCCTACGCCGATGGCAAGAGCGCAATTGTGAAGTGCGGATTAATATTTGTACACTCGTTTCAGCTACTGGATTCTAGTGAAACCAATTCTCGTTCAACAAGGCAGAAAATGTGGTGGCATAAGATAATGCTGCTACATCTAACTCTTAATTGCGAACTGCGTAGCTTGCTTCCCTTAGGGTATTGCGAATCGATGAAAGGCCCCCTCTGAAACTTGAAAACCAAGTTATCGGAGGATCTACCGTGAAAAATAACCAATACCCACAGTCGGGTGTTGGGGATCAGGTGTTGTTAAAAGACACAATAGAATACCCCAATAATCTCACCACCGCCGAGTACCATGAGTTAGCGGTGGGCAGTGCCATTCACATATCTTTGATTGATCGTAACTTTTCACATATTGAAGGTGAAACAGTTTACGAATACCTGTTCACTTCTCCTGAGATTCCGCGTAAAAATGCGGGTCGGGTGACAGATGGATTCTTAAAAGCATATCTGCACCTACTAGCCGGGGGGATGTGGATATCCGGGCTAGACCCGCAACGTAACTGGCGACCAATGGAGTGGGGACGATT
>NZ_JACJQL010000133.1 GCF_014696625.1 Nostoc parmelioides FACHB-3921 | reverse complement strand
CCCCAAAGCCTTATTTTTGCGTTCAGCCATAATTAGTGTTTCATCCCAGTGATAGTTCGTGTAAAGCTTTCACAGTAAGCTTTTTATCTTTTGTGGACAAGTCTAATGAACATAAAATTGCAATTAATTAAAATCCCTATCAGGGATTGAAATGGATTTTTGCAAACACTTGCTGGAAGTATCTCTCAGATTGCAATTAATTAAAATCCCTATCAGGGATTGAAACAACAATTCCTGCTGTATTTATCAAGGGTGTATTATATTGCAATTAATTAAAATCCGTATCAGGAATTGAAATTTCAGCTATAACACGATATGTGTGTGGAGCGATCGCTTTGAGTAGATGAATCCTCTGATAAAATATAGATTATGATTTCTACTTACTAAGAGTCAAGACATTTTCCGTAACCAACCAAATATCAGCTACAGCATATTTGATAATCTTTGAAGTTTGGTTAGCACTACAAGAACTCTTCACATTGATAGTCCTATCCATATCTTTGATCAATTTAGCTCGATATGTATATAAAGAGCTAGAGCATTGCTCAAAAGTTAACTCAGCCAACATAGTGTTATTGTCCAAACTTTGCTCTAGAATCTTGGCTGCGACTCTGTAATTAAACCAATTCCATCCATGACTTAATATTAAATCTCTTTCTAAAACTTGAATAACTGGGGGTAAAATACCCCAACCTCGATATACTTTTCTTAAACTTTGAATATCACCAGTACGTGTCAAGATTGATAGAAAAGAATCCTGATCTAAAAGCCCATAATATCTACCTTCTGGTAAATCTATTGCTGTGGGTGCAAATCTATGACCACCAATGTGAGTTGATTGCCAAATTCGGACATTTTCTAACTGCAAATTGGAGATGGTAGCGTTAGCATGGAAATAAAAAGAATTACCATATCTAGCACAACACTTATCATAACTACCATGTGTACAAACTAAAATATCTCTCGTTATATTTGTTTCTATATTAGACTCTGGTCGCTTACCCCACAACCATTTTTTGACAACACTAGCTACTTGCTCAATGTGCGTTAATTTAAATTCATGCTTGACATATCCATGACTTAAGCCCTCTTGTTTTTGATAAATTAATAGGGTTGTATTAGTGGCTTTATGAGTAAGATTATTGGCAATCAAAAGAAACCTGATCGGTAGTTTAGCTTTGTACACCTCTTCTACCAACATCTGTAAATTATTCGGAACCCATCTTGAAGTGAAAGCATCTTTTAGCCAGGGTTGAGGACACTCAATAAGAATATATGTTTGGTAATTAGTAGCACTACCAACGATATCTTCTCCTACTTTCCTTGTGTAGTCTGAACAAAAAATATCATTCATTTTTCTATACTAATTAATTTTCATTGTTGACAAAGTAATGAAAAACAATAATGTTTTTCAAATCACAAAATTTACTTCTCAGTTTGTGAGAAGTAATCTTTTCTATTTAGGTATTAACCCCAGATAGGCACTTTATAACATTATTTTTAATCAGCGTCCTCCCTATTAAGAATAATTCTATATAAAATATCAATGATTTCTCGGTCGTATCCGGTTAACAACTCCAATATTTAACCTTGCAGAAGCCGCAAAGTGAGAATTAAAGACTACGTATTTACCTAATTTGTTAGCAAATAAAGCAAGAATAGCAGTATTTATGACTAGTTTACTGAGGTTATAACTTCTCATGGAAAAATAGATTTGGGGGAATTTACTGAAAAAAAAATAATATTTTTATCACAAATTAATCCTAAAGATAGTTGAATTATGTTTTTCTGTGACTGGTCTTGACTTTAACTTTTACTATCGAACTATCATGTCTCGGCAACAAGTTTATTTTTTCAACATTTTTTATAAAGATGACATTGATGGTATCAGATAATACATTCTAATTGAGAAATATTCTCAATAGAATTAGAAAAAAAGGTGGGATGTTTAGAGGAAGCTATGTTCTTAATCATCTCACATTCAACACATTGAAGTTTTATCAAGAGAAGATGTTGTGAACTTCGTGTATTTATGTTTCCATCGTCTAAATACAGGTAAAACATCCAAAAATCTTAGTTTTTATGCAGCCTGGACTGATAAATTGGATATTAATTCTGTGTTTACTTTCCTCAACTGTATAGAGTGAGAAATAATTCTTTAGACAGCTACCCTCAAATCTAACCTAAATGAATAATAAATGCAAGTATTTGTTAATTATTGATAAGGAGTTTTAAATCTTTAATTTGATACATCTCCTGTTGGGTAAGGCTTATAAAGATTTAATTACAGATAAATCTATGTTTAAAGCTATTGGATAACTCAATACAAATAATAGAAATTCTCAATAGAGAAGCTTGGATGACATACAGATGAAATTAGTACACAGGTCAACTTTTTGCTGCGATGTCCTAGACTTAAGCTGATATTGATTTTTTGACTAAGAAACGATGAAATTAACTTTAGCGCTGGATTTTGGGGGAACGAAGCTAGCAGCAGGGTTAGTAAATGTTGATTCTAGAGAATGGTTACGTTATGAACGTCGCTTTTCCCCAGTCAATGGGGATGCTAACACAGACATAGAAATTATGCGATCGCTCATTCATTCCTTACTCCAAGGTGCAACTCCCTCCGCCATTGGTGTCAGCTTCGGCGGCCCTGTAGACGCAACCACAGGAACTGTCAGACTATCTCATCACGTCCCTGGCTGGGAAAATATTCCCCTGAAAAGTTTACTAGAGAAAGAGTTTGGTGTACCTACCAGTGTAGACAACGATGCTAATGTTGCGGCTTTAGGTGAACAGCACTTTGGCGCAGGTCAAGGATACGATAGCCTGTTTTACATCACCATCAGTACCGGTGTGGGTGGTGGGTGGATACTCAACGGTAAACCTTGGCGGGGTGCAGTTGGGATGGCTGGTGAAATTGGCCATATAGTTGTAGAACCTGCTGGGCCTATGTGTTTATGTGGTAAGCGTGGATGCGTAGAACGTTTAGCATCAGGGCCTTACATGGCACAAAATGCCAAAGATATTTTAGAAAAGCAACCAGAAGGGGAAGATGGACAAATACTCAGAAATTTGGTGGGGAATAACTTAAATTTACTTACAGGTCAACTAATCAGCGAAGCGGCTACAAAAGGAGATAATCTAGCTCAAGCTGTTTTGCAAAAATCTGCTTGGGCTTTAGGTATAGGTATCGGTAACGTGGCCAATCTCATTAATCCCCAACGTTTTATTTTAGGCGGTAGCGTTACTAAAGCAGGCGAAACGTGGTGGACTGTATTACAAGAAACAGCCAGATTCACAGCATTACCAGAAGTACCATTGGAAATAGTGCCAGCAGCATTAGCTGACGATGCACCATTATGGGGTGCTGTAGCCTTAGCCCAAAATCTCTAATCAACTTTCCTTGTGTATATTTACACCCCTATACCCTTGTCCAAACTCTTGATTTTTCGTGTTCATGGGTAAGTTCTACTATTACAAAACAGAAGACTTACTCTCACTTACCTGAGTAAACGACTCAAAAGCACCATTCGGAGTCCATTGAATAGCCCCATCCTGTGCTGTCACAAAAACTTTAGTTGATGTTTTACTAAGTTCAGACAATACCGTACTCTCAAGACTACCAGAAGAAGCGATCGCCACCTGCGGTTTGAGCATCATTACTAAATCCTTCAATGACTCAGCATTACACCACAAAACTTGAGGACTAGGCCAACCTCCAGCTTTCATAATTCTTTCTACCTCTTTCGCTTCCACATCCCCCACCAGTAACCAACTCTGTCCTAAAACCTGCAACTGCATCATCGGTTGTTCGTTGATTAACTGCGCTACTGTAGAACCAAGATTAATAGTTTGCCCCACAGGTAAAAGTTGATAAATTCCCTTTTGCTTTTGTAATATTTGAGGTACGACTTGATCTGCTAGAGAATTTTCCTTATTAGTAGAGTAGGCATAAAAGTTTTTAATTCCTAGACGTTGCAGAACTTCTAACCAAGCATCATTATTATTACGTTGAAAATCAGTAGCGATCGCCCAATCAATTTGACTCACACCTTGCTGCTGTAAAAAGGGTAAAATCGTAAAGCGACCTGTACCCTCATCACCACTATTAATGAGAGTTACTGTACCTCTATCTTGAACTACCACCACAGGTTCCGCCCCAGCTTCTAATACCGTAATCCGCGATAACGTACTTGCTGAATGCCAAGCCGGAAATAAAACCATACCAATAGCCATCAACCCTGCAAACCACCAGCGTTTCTGCCACCAGTTTACTAACCAAACCAGCAAAACTAGTCCATAAATTGCCAATAACTGCCAAGTTGAGATACTACCTACAATCAAGGAATTCCCTGGTAACTGGCTGAAAATTTCCACTAATTTAATTAACCAATCAGTGGGATAGTGGAGAAACCCTGCCACCAAACTACCAGCACCAGGCAAAATCAATGCAAACATCGCGCTGATAATTCCACCAATGCTTATAATCGATATGAGCGGTGTGGTAATAATATTCAGCAGCAAACTATAAGCAGGTACAACCCCAAACACTGACAATTGTAAGGGTAAAGTCCAAATTGTAGCAGCCAGAGGAACGGAAATCAAAGAAGCGATCGCTGGGGGAACCCAACCCAAAAAGCTAGTAATCGCCGAGACACTCACCACTAATCCCAACGTCGCTAAAAAACTTAACTGAAAACCTAAATCCCAAATCCACAAAGGATTAAATACTAATAATATAGTTGCGGCTAATAACAGTGAACCCAACTGTTTTACTTTCCTATCTAATGCTAAACCCACCAAAGCGGCAAAACCCATAATCACAGCCCGAAGAACAGCAGGCTGAAATCCCGTTAAACTCAGGAAAATAATTAAAGCCAACCCACCCAGACTAACCTGAGTCACTTTTTTTGCCCGCTTAGTTAGCTGTAAAATGACACTTAAAATCAGCGAAGTTTGAAACCCTGAAGCCGCCAAAGCATGGGCTAATCCTGCTTGCACAAATAAATCGCGGATATCGTAGGGTAAATCAACAGCCTTGCTACCCAAAACCATTGCACTGACAAGAGGCCCTTCTGGTATATCTAACCCCATAACTTGCGATCGCACAATCCGTTCCCGAATTTGCCACCATCCCCATTGTCGTTCTTCATCCAAAATATTAATCTGCCGTCCCATCAAACCAGCAAACGTCCCTTCTCGTTCCAGATACTTTTTAAAATCAAAAGCCCCAGGGTTGGATGCAGCTTTTGGTTTATACAACACCCCCGTCACCGCAATTTCTTGCCCAGGATGTAAACCAGTAGCCTTGAGTATAGGCACAGTTACATATAACTTACCACTCGCCCCTTTTTGAGTTTCTTTCGTATCTTTCTGATTTTTCACTTCATCTAACTGCGATACTTGCAACCAAAATTGTCCCCTTTGGCTGCGAGTCAAGCGAGGATTACTAGCGATTTCTCCACGCACAATCACCAGTTGTTCTTGATTATTGCTATCTGATGAGACAAATTTACTAATATCCGTTGCTGTTGGTTGAGGTACACGCCATTGAAAATAGAAACTTGCTAACAACCCCACCAACCCAGCAATTAACCACACTCGTGGAAGCGGAGTTAGGAGTAAACTGTTAGACGCGACATCATTTGCTGATTTTTGTAGAAGTCGTTGTGGTTTTGCCCCTCTTCTCAAAAAGACTGCACACACAATTCCTAAGACTAAAATCCACACTCCACTCCCCGGAACTGCCGTAAATAACAATCCTAAAATGTAGCCAAGGCAGATAATGACACCACTAGTTTGAATCATAAGACTTCTTGCACAAGCACCTGATGGCAATCTTCTTGATACTTCTCGTGAAGTATAGTTCATCAGGTTTATACAAACAAAGCCCGCGCGTGCAGGCTTTGAATTATAAATGTTGTATCAACACATCACAGAGAAATACCCAAATTAAAGCCTAGAACAGCATGGACAAATAAGATAGCGATCGCTACACTTCCCAAATAAGCATGAACTGCCCGTAAAATTTTTTTATCCCCACCAAATCCACTCAAGGAAATTCCCCCATTAATGAGTAACAGTACTAACACAAGGGAACCAGTCCAAAAGTGAGGACTTTCAAATAGTGGTTTATGCTGCATCACCAAAGACAGCACCCCACCAGTATAACCACCAGCCAAAAATAAAAACAGTAAAGGCGCTAGTTGTCGATGAGCAATTCGATTCTTCATCGCCCCATCCTTATCTGTCTCCTCCAACAGCTTACCCCGCCAACCAGCCCAAGCAACATAACTACCCAAAATAAAAATTACAATCGCCATCATCAAAGGGTGTCCCCACTGCACAATCGGTTCAGGAACGCCCAAAGAACGAAACCAAGCCGCAATCGGTTCTAAAACCTCACTCCAATTCACCATCTTTTAAGCACCATGAATATTTTGCTGAATAAACACATAACCCTCCTTGCTTGAAAGAGGGTTAAGAAATCTTACTAAGTTTTAACAAATATTACACACCTGTTTCTACTGTGTAACTGGGACGTTTTTGAGCAATGGGAAACCCAACTTCTCCCTTTGCTCAACATATAAATTAGCCACCTTCCGCGCCAAATGACGAATCCTAGCAATGTAACGAGTACGTTCTGTTACAGAAATTACACCTCTTGCATCAAGTAAATTAAACGTGTGCGAACACTTCATCACATAATCCAAGCTAGGTAAAACCAAACCCTTCTCCGTTAACTGGGTAGCCTCCTGCTCATACAAACTAAACAACGTCAGCAGCAACTCAGGATTAGACGCTTCAAAATTATAGGTACTCTGCTCAATCTCATTTTGCAGAAACACATCACCATAAGTAATCTCATCCGTCCAATGAATCTTCGTAATTGCCTCCACCTCTTGCAGATACATCGCCAATCGCTCTAAACCATAAGTAATCTCAATGGACACCGGACGGCAATCAATACCTCCACACTGCTGGAAGTAAGTAAATTGAGTAATTTCCATCCCATCTAACCAAACTTCCCAGCCAGTACCCCAAGCTCCCACCGTCGCATCTTCCCAGTTATCTTCCACAAACCGAATATCATGGTCTTCTGGTCGAATACCCAAAGCTCGCAACGAATCAAGATAAATATCCTGAATATTATCCGGGGAAGGCTTAATTAAAACTTGGTACTGATAATAATGTTGGAAACGATTAGGATTTTCACCATAACGCCCATCCGTAGGACGGCGGCACGGTTCAATATAAGCCACAGCCCAAGGTTCCGGCCCCAACGCCCTTAAAAATGTATGGGGATTCTTGGTTCCTGCACCCTTCTCAATATCGTAAGGTTGGGCAATCAAACAACCCCGTTCAGCCCAAAACTGATGCAACGTAGCTATTACCGATTGAAAATTCATACTCTACCCTCCCTTCGTCAGCAAAATGTCTACACCATTGTTGCCTGAAAAGGCTGTGTGTGGGGGAATAGGGGAAGACAAAAAAATAAAATCCCAAAAACTTGGAAAAAGTAGTTGACAAACCAAAGTGGGTTAGATATATTGGATAAGTGCCTGAGAGAGGGGCGCGACGAAGCGCCGCTCGGAGGGAGCCGAACCTTGAAAATATTATAGTTTGAAAGCTAGTATACGACAATA
>NZ_JACJQL010000132.1 GCF_014696625.1 Nostoc parmelioides FACHB-3921 | reverse complement strand
TTTATCCTTTGACTTACATTCACTATTTATCTAAGACAATTGGCTTTATTCTAGATGTTTGAATTTGCTTCCCAATTCTTATTAGCAATTAAGATGCGTTCGCCCTGGGTAGAGATTGAGTCGGAAATTCAAGCGAAAAATTTTGTTTCAGAGCCATCAACCGTTACAGCAAAATTTGAGCCAATTCAAACACCAAATCATACATATAGACAAACTAGACAAAGAGCCGGACTAAGATTAGATGCAATAGACTTGCGAAAATATAGCCACCCCATACTCGCCTCGACAACGTTACTCAATGAAATCTCGCTGTCGTTCTTGCCTAACGAGTTCATTGTTATTGCTGGGGTAAGTGGTGGGGGAAAATCCACATTGATTGATGCACTCAATGGGCAACGACGCGCTAGGGGGAAAGTATTAGTTGATGGGGTTGACCTGTACAAGAATTATCACGCATTCAAGAATCTCATCGGTTATGTTCCCCAGGACGACATAGTTCATCTTGACTTGACTGTATGGGAAGCATTCACGTTTGCTGCCCAGCTTCGAGTACCCTTTCTATTAATCAGCGAACAGCAGCAATTGGTAGAAGCAATACTACAACATCTGCATCTGGTGGAGCGAAAGAATGTCCCAGTTAAGCAACTCAGTGGAGGACAACGTAAACGAGTTTCTATTGGCGTGGAATTAATCAGCAACCCCAGTTTGTTTTTTCTAGATGAGGCGACATCTGGGCTAGACCCAGGAACAGAGTTGCAAATTATGTCGTTGTTGCGTTCTGTAGCAGATGTGGGTAGTACAGTAGTGTTGATTACTCATGCTACTAAGAATGTAGCGATCGCAGATCAAGTAGTTTTCCTTGCCAAAGGTGGACGACTGGCATACGTGGGGCCGCCCAAGTTGGCATTAGACTATTTCGGGGTACAAGATTTTGATGCAATCTATCACAAAGTAGAACATCAACTCTCCCCGACACAATGGGAAGAACGGTTTAAATCATCAGGGTATTACAAGAAATTTATTAGCGATCGCCTGCTATCGCTACCGCAACACAATCAAGCACCCTCACCAGACAAAGCGAATTTGAGAGAACAACTGGTGGTGTTGTGCCAACGTAATCTGTTGATTCTGCTCAAGAACAAGTTGAGCTTGGCATTGATGCTATTGGGAGCGCCTATTCTCGGTTCACTCAACTTTGTACTGTGGAAATCCGACCTGTTCAGTACCAAAACTGGGAATGCAGGGCAAGCCATTTCTATGCTGTTCGTAGTGGTGGTGATGGCGATTATGTCTGGTTCCTTAGCAATGATGCCGGAGATAGCAAAGGAAAGACCAATTTACAAAAGAGAGAGAAGTGTGGGGTTGGGACTAGCACCCTATCTTCTGTCAAAGCTGCTTCTAGGGTTGGGACTGGCTTTGTACCAGTCGGCTGTACTGCTTTACTTGATGGTAGTAGCCGTTGAGATTCCTGGCGCTGATATTAATACCGCAGCAATGTACTTTACCTTGTTTCTGGCATCATTTGGCAGTATGGTGTTGGGTTTGATTGTCAGTGCCGTTGCACCAAATCAAAGTGTAGCCCCCTTAATAATACTCGTCTTGTTAGTGTTTCAAATCGTCTTTGGCGGTGGAATACAACCAACGGAGAACCTCAATAGTAATCCAGATGCCAAGGCTTTTAGCCAATTGATGCTTTCCAAATACTCGTTTGAAAATTTAGTATTTTTATCAAAAATGGGTGCAGATGTAGCAGATGATTTCTGTTGGCAGAAGTCTGAGAATCAAAGGAAAAAACTACCTGCTTCCTTGATAGCCCAATGCAACTGCTACAACAAGAATATGTTTACTAAATGTAATTTTCCCGGTTTAGGTAAGATAAAGAGAACCTCGTTACTGAATAATGACTTATTAAAAGCCAATCTGTTAATCCAAAGTATTCTGGATGGTTATGAACGGCTTATCTATACCGATGTATCCCGAAATAATTGGAGTTTGATTTATTTGATTGTGGGGATGATATGGATATTATTTATGATTCTGCGTTTTCGAGGTTAGCAACAAAAAACTTCTGGATTATTTTAGAAGTAATTGGTGTGTTTTAACTTTTTTGCCAGTAGACGACTTTCACCGTTTACTAGAACTATTGTACTGTAAACAATTACTAAGATAAATACTTTCGACACAAATATTACCCGATATTTTGGCTGATGAATGTATTTATTAATAATGAAAATACTTTACAGTATTTATCATTTTCTCTGAAGGAATCTCTAAATATATTCCCGTAATAAAATATAAAATAATCAATAGGTAGATAATTAAAGATAACGTTTTATTACCATCATAATTGTTGCTACTTTATCATTGGTAAACCAAGAGTTTTTTGTCAATCAAGGAAGAATATGCCGAAAAATTGGACGTTGAAAGTTGACCAATATATCAACGCAAATTCTAAGTGCATCATTGCTACTGCTCATGTAGATAGTTTCCCCACCGACCTACCACTAGAACCAAATATCCGTGAACCAAACCTCAAAAGCTCAACATACAAACAAATATTTGATTCACTAACCACTGAACCAGAAAAATTCTTCCAAAGAAATAACGGAATTGTGCTGTGTGTCAATAAAGTAAAGCCGAAAAGCAAGACAGAGCTAGAGCTAGAAATACTGCAAGCAAACGAAGGTGGGAACGATGGGGTGATTAATGGTGGACATAGTGTTTCCGCCTTTGAGCAAGCTAGAGCAAACAAGTACGACCTTAGCAAAGCGAGAGTGAAAGTTAGCATCCATATTGGGCTAAGTGAAGACGAAGCCAAAGACATTGCTCTAGCATCAAATACATCATCCCCAGTAGATGCACGTTCCAAAGTAAATGCCAGAGGTGACTATCAATTTATCAAACACTTTTTAGGACGCTTAGAAAACGAAGAAGATATCAAGTTCCGCATAGCCTATTACCAGAACCAAAGCGGTGCGCCCAAGAGTCCTCACTGTAATATCAACCATCTCATCAAATTAATGAACTGTTTGGATAGAAATAAATACAACCCAGACAGCAAGAGCAGAACTAAGCACCCACCTGTAAGCAATACACCTAGCTTGAGTGATGCGGAAAGACAACGGCTATTGAAATTGTTGCCACTACTGCCCAAAGGATTATGGATTGAGCAAAGGCTGTTCAAAATTATAGAAGAACACATCACCAACCCCAGAAAAAAAGGAACCATTGACTTAGCCTCTATTGACCCCCGCAAAAATACACTCTTACCCGACAGCCGTTATTCATTCGGCTTTGGCGCACCTGCTGATATCGCTATGCCCATTGTTGCTGCTTATCGTGTGTTTTTGGACGAGAACTACAACTGGTTAATTCCTTTTGATGATTTCGCGGAGGATTTTTTACAACATTTGTGGAATAACTACTACCGTAAATATTTAGTCTCAGAGAAACTCGCAGGAAATACAGTGGGTAGCAAAATCTGTCGCAATCCGGTCATTTGGGATAACCTCTACGTTTCGGCACAGAGCTACCTCAATCAACAGTTGCTCAAAATGGTTGGGTCAAACAACAAACGCGAACAATTAACATTGGCAAATTAATATGGCTGAAACAACACAATTGCAGGTACAAGAATTAGCCCAGTTCGCCCAAGAACAACAGTTCAACACGCAGTATCAGCAGTATTTTGGTGACGTGTGGGAAGAAGCTGGAGTTAAAGACATTTCCAAAATGACTGTCTCTGATGCCGAGCAGACCTTGAAGGTACTGGCTGATAGTGAGGCATCCCCCCAATTTGTCAAATCTTTGCTGGCACAAGCGGCTCTTTCTGGAGCGCCACTGCAAGTTTTAGAGTATTTTTTGACCAGTGATATTGACGGTGATGGGCGGACTTTGGCTCAGGAAATCTTTCAGGACGGCACAAATCCTCTGGAGCCAGATACACCCAAGACACAGGTTGTATCTCCATCCCAATCTCAAGAACCTGACTTGGAATGGGAGATTTAAAATCCTTCTCCTTTCCCCAGTTCTCAATAGCATAAACTCGCTGATTTTACTAGCAACTCCAGTACCGATTTTTTCAGTACCAAAGTTGCTAGTTCTTTTTTGAAAGCACATTTAAACTTCTTGAGTTAGGTAGATTTTCCAGAAGTTGGTGCAGTTGAGAAATCAATTACACCTGTTCTCTCAACTAACTCAACAATTAAATGAGGCGATAATTATGACTTTATTGAATATTGATAGACCCACCGATACAGCCCAAGTAAAGCTGTGGAATGAGCGCGATTTATCTTCCAGCGATCGCCGGCGAGAGAAGTTAGAAACTCTCCTGTGCCAAAAAGTACAACTTGGCGAAGACCCAACCTTGTGTGAGAAAGTATTAGACTACTTGTATTTTTCAACACTTCAGGACAAACTCAATCGCATTGCTGTCCAAAAAGAAAAAGAAAGGTCAGTATTTGCCTCTGTACAGCAAGTTGTTATTTTATCTTTTGCTATTCTGGGGATGTTTGCGTTCCTCGCCGCCGTTTCCAATAAGTCCGTTGTGCGTTCACCTATGGTGGAGCGAAGCTCATCGCCAACGCCCCTGGTGAACCCGCCTGCTATTGAACGGCAGGCTCCTTAAAAATACATGAATATTAAAAATGCTGAAAGTATTGGGAAAATAACACTTTCAGCTTGCATAAAATATGTGTGGATGAGCTACCAAGGCGTATCTTTGTCGAAAGGTAGTGAGCTTGGTTCTTCACAGTTTCGCAAGTCGATTTCCATCTGTTTGTGGCGTTCTAAATATGTGAGGCTCGTTGCAAGTAATCGGTTCATTTCCTGTTCGCCAAAATTGATCCCTATTTCGGCATCTCTTGCAGATACCTTGTTGTAGCTATCAACCTCCAGCTTTTTACGTCGCTCCATTTCATCTAACCAACTTTCGCTAGTTCCTCGTGCCAGTTCAGACTCCCTATATTCGGGCTTGAGAGAGCCATCTGGGTTGAACTGTTGTTTTTCTGTGGGGGTAAAGAAATCGTAGGCGGTGAAGATGGGCCAGGGTTCGGGATCTGTTTCGTCCAACCTTTTCCATTCGTCAAATTCTTCTTTCAATCTTTGAGCATAACTATCAACTGCGGCGGGATTTCTCCCTTGAGATATTTTTTGCTGTCTAACCTCATCCTTTATTGTTCCATCTGGATTAAATTCTTTGCCGTGCATATTTAGCCAACGTTTAATTCTTGTTCCTGACATATTAAACTCCTGAAAATTTTTGAATACTTAAATAAAAATATGTCTCTTGAGTTTAAGCATTTTGATACCAGACTAAACCAATGGATTCATACTGACGGAGATAATAAGAATCCTGACTCAATTTTAACTGAAAAATTAGATAATACTCTACTAGAGTTTTACTTTCCAGATAAACAATTCTCTTTTGGACATATAGATGAACATAGTACACCAGAAGATTTAAAAAATCACCCAGATGGACATATATTGTTATTATCATCCAAAACTAGATTACTATATGGTTCACCTGAATGCCTGGAAATAATTGATAAATTATGCCCTGATAGGAAAGACAGAGGAGCTTACGGCTCCATCTTTCTAGGTGGTTGTAAAAATTCAATTCATCAACAATTAAATATTTTAATTGTTGATGATTCTAATGGTGATAATGGAAATATATTATCAAATGATTTAGCCTATAAAATGGTGGGAGATTGCTATGGACAAATATCAACCCAACTTTATGAAAAGTTAACTAAACACGAAGAACAACCAGATAAAAGTTATCACGTGATTCAGCATCGCTTTGGATGGAAAGATGCTGATGGAACAGATACTAAATACAGGTTTGGGAAAAGGACACTACGACCCTATAGATTAGATAAAATAGAATATGCCAACCCAAATAATGAACCCAAAATAGATTTAATCCTCCCTCTATCCAGCTTCAAAGGCACAGATAAGGATCGCCCTGATGGAGCAAGCAAGCCACAGATCCGACCAGGGTTATACAAACAAAAAATATGGCTAGGCGAAAAGTCTCAATCCGAGCGCGGTAAAACAGCGATATCTCAGTTATTAGCCTCATTTACTCAAGGGATTAAGGACTTCGCTGAGGAACTAGAGGCACAAGCCCTGAAATTAGCCGAAATGCAGTCAGACCCCAGGAAAGTAGCAGAACTTTACTGTGAAAAGTATGAAAAACGTAAGGCTTTCACTGAGGAACAAAAAGCTGCTATACGGCAACAAATTACTGAACAAAATACTGATGGAAAATTAGCAAAACAATTAGAACTACTAACCCGGAATAAAGAATCAAAAGAATTTGAAGTAAGCGATGAACTTGACGAATCTCCGAAAGAAGATTTGTTAATGTACAGAATTATTAAAGCTGACTTAATTGGAGGACATAATCAGCTTTTAGAAACTGAGAAAGTAAGGAAGGAACTGAGTCGATTTGTACAGAATGAATGGAAAGATATTGCAATCGGGCGCACTTTAACATTTGACCGAGGGATGATAATCCCATCAAAGGAACTGAAAAACGGTGAAATATGCGTACCTTGGTTAGATGATGGGGAAAAAGTTTTAAACTTCCGTTCACCTTTTCTCAATTCTAACGGTTTGTGCGTTTCAGCTAATAAACTTGTTAAAGATAGACTTGCACCAGACGGTGCGAATTTAAAAGGTGTTATTGTCGTAAATGATGAAGACCACTCTCGCATCAAGGCTAGAATTGCTACTCTGGAAGCGCAAGGAATAGATACCGACGAATTAGACCCATTAGAAACCGAGTCAGAACGCCAGGGTAGAGACTTTGACGGTGACTGTATTGGTGTAGCCCTAGCAAGCTTATACCCTAATTTTACGGCAGAAGCCGAGTACAAGAACCAAGTTGAAAATGCTTATGCTCCCACAGTCAAACTGAAAAAACAATCGTTTTATCTACCCGATGGCACACAACCACCCTTTGAAGAAATAGCTATCCACATGAGCGATAGTATCAGTGTTGGGGTAATTAATAATCAAGTTACCGCACTGGAAGCCCTAGAATCAGAAATTGAAATATTAAAAACCTATGGAACACCTGAACAAAAATCAGAATACTTAGATAAAGTAGCAAATCATTACCAAGGTTTATTAGAGGCTGAGAATTACCAAAAACCAAAACCAATTAGAGAGGAGTATAGACTATATATACAATCTGTTGTAACACTAGCTCAAGCGCCAAGAACGAGCGGAATCATTCAGCAGGCGATGGAAACTAACCGTCTAATGTATCGGAAAATGGTGGAGGAGGGTTGTTTTCAAAACCAGATAGCGGTGGATTTATTCAAAAGCTCTAAAACCCCAGGGATGGGATTAATTAGAGAAAACAATCGCTACTTATATCGAGATGTTAATTATATTAAAGATAAAAAATCTAGAACAGCATATTTAACCGAAGGAATAAAAACCACAGGCTATTCCCCAGTAGAATTATTAATTAACCAAACTAACAAATATTTTCAATTCTCACAATTAGAATCACGCCCCATAGTTCAGTTTCAGGATTTATTTAAAGGAGTAGAGTTCACATCGCAGCAGAGATTAGAAGCGATCGCCGCCAAATTCGAGTATGACCGACTGTTCAACGCGGCGGTGCGGATGGATATAAAGCGCGAAACTGAGCAAGGGCCGTCTGCGGT
>NZ_JACJQL010000131.1 GCF_014696625.1 Nostoc parmelioides FACHB-3921 | reverse complement strand
TGCAAAGGAACTTATTCACTTTAGTTTTGCGTGATTACATTGTAGAAAATCTTACCCATACTTGTGTTGCTTAGTACACATGAATGAAATTTTTTGTCAATGCGTAAGTCCTAATATATATTGCTTATTACTAAAATTTGTTATTTGAATGGAAGTAGAGATTAAGTTAAATTTGCCCTATCGCCTATCATTTTCACGCTTTATTACTGTTGATAATTACAACTCAGTATATAAACTTTCTGGGTAGGAAAAGTTATTATACACCATAAACTTATGTGGCAATTTGTACAGCACTGGCCTAGCGTAAAGTGGCAAATTTTTCAATCTTTTATCCTCAATCTACTTGGCGTATAGTCGTAATCTGTTAACAAGCAACAAGACTTGATTTATGGTTCGTGAGCTTGAGAGAAAACGTCAGAGTGCAAGGTTTCCTGAATCTGCCCCAGCTGCCAATCCGGTATTTTTTAGAACCTATAGCCGCCGTACAGAAGCGGGGTTAAGGGAAACGTGGGATGAGGTGTGCGATCGCACCCTCAAAGATTTAATTGAATTAGGTAAGCTGAGTCCGGAAGAAGTAGCAATTTTAGACAAGACACAGCGTAATTTAACAGCTTTACCCAGTGGACGCTGGTTGTGGGTAGGCGGTACAGATTGGATCAATAAATCCAAAAACTTCTCCGGTGCCTATAACTGTACGTCTACCAACCTCCAAGACTGGAAAGCCTTCGGGTTGATGATGAACCTAGCGATGATGGGCTGTGGCACGGGAGCCGTCATCGAACCGGGATATATTAATCAACTGCCACCCATTCGTAATCGCCTGAATATCATTGTTAAAGGGGAAATTGGTACTACCCCTAAACATTTACGTCGTGAATATACACAAACCCATATAGAAGGCAATAGCGCTACTATCTATGTTGGAGATAGCCGTGAAGGTTGGGTTGAATCCTATCAAACCCTTTTGGAACTATCCACAGATGAAAGATTTACTGATGAAGTACAAGTCTTTGTTGATGTTAGCGACGTGCGCCAATCTGGGGAAACCCTCAACGGCTTTGGCGGCGTTGCCAATCCGGTAAAATTACCTGGACTTTATCAGCGTTGTGCAGCCATTCTCAACAAAGCCTTAGGCAGAAAATTAAATTCTGTAGAGTGCTGTCTGTTGATTGACGAAGGTGCCGTAACAATTGTTGCAGGCAATATCAGAAGAAGCGCGGGTATGAGACAGTTCATATCTGATGACCAATTAGGGGCAACTGCCAAAGATAACTTATGGCAGCAAGATGAAAACGGCAGATGGCGCATTGATCCTGAGCGTGATTCTTTGCGGATGGCGAACCACACCAGAGTCTTTCACCGCAAGCCCACATTAGAAGAGTGCGTTGATGCTGTACGTAAACAATATTACAGTGGCGAAGGGGCGATTCAATGGGCTGGTGAAGCTGTAGCTAGAGCCAATATCGATTTGCTACCAACACAAGCCTTGAAAGTAGAGTTCCTCAAAGCCTACGAAGAAGGAACAGCTAGAGACTGGTTGCAGAAACGACACCCTGATTTAGATGCCAATGAGCTAGAACACCGTTTAGCTCGCTATGGTTTAAATCCGTGTGTCACTGCTGACACTTGGGTTCACACTGAACAAGGTGCGCGACAAGTTAAAGACTTAATAGGCAAACAGTTGAGTGTATATGTCAACGGAGAATTGTTTAGTACCACAACCGAGGGCTTTTGGTTCACTGGAGTCAAACCCATCTTAAAAGTTATCACGCAAGAGGGCTATGAACTACGTTTAACGGGAAATCATCAGCTTCTCAAAGTGACAGCCCAAACTCAGAAAAAACAGTATTCTGAGTGGGTAGAAACTCAAGACTTATCTCCTGGTGATTATATTTTGGTTCATAATCATCGTGAAATTCAACCTTGGGATAGTTTTGGTACTTTTGATGAGGGTTGGTTACTGGGAAATTTGATTGGTGATGGCAGCATTGCATCAACACAATGGGGTAAAACAGCCTATTTGAGATATTGGCAAGATAGTCAACAGGAAATGGGAAAATATGCCGTTACCTTGCTCAAAAATGCAGTAAATTATTCGGGTAATACCGATTCTGGTTGCTATCATCAACAGCTAAAACATCGAGTTATTAACTCATCTGGTTTAGCGAAATTGGCAGCTAATTATGGTGTAACTTTAGAACACAAGATGCCAACCGATAAAATCGAGCAAGCTAGCTATGAATTTTATCGTGGTTTTTTACGTGGTTTGTTTGATGCTGATGGTAGCGTTCAAGGTAATCAACAAAAAGGTGTGAGTGTCAGACTAGCACAAAGTAATCTGAAAACGTTGCAGATCGTGCAGAGAATGCTGGCACGCTTAGGAATTATCTCTGCTATTTATCAAGAACGTCGTCCTGAAGCTTATCGTCTTCTTCCGAATAGTAATCGTGAACTAGAATTGTATTCCTGTAAAGCACAACATGAGCTTGTAATCTCCAACGATAATCTTTATTTATTTGAGCAGATTGTGGGATTTCAAGAACCTCAAAAGTCCACGCGTTTACAGGAATTGTTAGGTGGGTACAAAAGAAAATTAAATAGAGAAAGATTTGCTATTAAAGTTAAGCAAATTGTATCTGATGGGTTGGAAGCAGTTTATGATTGTACTGTCCCAGGGGCTTCTCAATTTGATGCTAATGGTATCGTTGCTCATAATTGTGGTGAGATAATTGGATCTGATTTTCACTGTAATCTGTCTGAGATACATCTCAATCAAATCGACCCGTTTAATTACAAAGAACAAGAGGAGGCTTTCACTGCTGGGGCTTTATCTGTAGCGACACTCTTAAATCACCAATTCCCAGAACCACGCTATCAATATAGTCGGGAACTAGATCCCATTGTGGGTGTTTCTTTCACTGGTTTATTTGATTTCTTTGTTCATGCTTTTGGTGCAGAGTGGCTGCAATGGTGGGAAGCAGGACGACCAGCAACGCCGCAAGGATTGGCATTTAAGCGCGAGGAAGAGAAATATCTCAGTTCTTGGCGCGAGATTGTGCAGCGTGTTGTGTGGGATTATTGCGATCGCCACAACATTAAGCGTCCAAATCGCTGTACCACCGTCCAACCTAGTGGTACAAAGTCTTTATTAACTGGTGCTAGTCCCGGTTGGCATCCCCCCAAAGCTCAAAGGTTTATTCGTCGGATTACATTCCGTAAAAATGATCCAGTGGCTTTGGCTTGTATTGACTACGGTTACAATGTCATACCTTCCCAGTCAGACAAGGATGAACAGGGTAATTTGCTGAATGATCCGTTAGATCCACGGGTAAGCGAATGGTTAGTAGAAATCCCTGTGGCTGTATCTTGGGCAGATATACCGGGGGCTGATACCATCGACATCAGCAAATTTAATGCGATCGCCCAAATGGATTTCTATATGCAGGTGCAGAAATTCTACGTCACCCACAACACATCTGCAACCATCGAGGTGCGAGAACATGAAGTGGAAACCTTAGGAGAGCAAATCTGGCAAGCCATTCAAAATGATGAAGGCTACATCAGTGCAGCACTCCTCGCCAGATTCGATGACCACCAAACCTTCCCTCGTCTCCCATTTGAGCCAATCTCCAAAGCACAGTATGAGCAGATGGTGGCAGAAGTTGTACAACGGCGCAAAACAGATGATTTTTACGCCGTCTTAAGTCGCTACGATTTCGGCGATTTGATGGAAGTCGGCCCAGCAGGTTGCGACTCTGATAAGTGCATGATGCCTGAACAAAGTCCGAATTAATTCCAAAGTCAATGGTCAACAGTCAATAGTCATTATTTTTGACTATTGACTTCTCTGGAAACCTGCCTGAATTTACACGTTAAGATTAATGAAGATTTGATATTTTTACACCAACTATCAGGAGAAATTTAAATGTTCATTGATGAACTGTCACCAATATTCAAACAATTAGTCCAACATCCAGCCTCATTTTTGGGTGGATTTGCCTCTGGGGTGTTGAGACTCAACTTGGCTGATGATCCTGTTAAAAGCTGGCTGGATAAGCAAAGAGGCGTTAACACTTACTCTTTTCCCGTAACTGAAGCACATAATGGCAAAGCCAGTGGCCCTCAGTCAATATCGATTGATTAGGGACTGGGGACTGGGGAGAATAAATATAGCGAATACACACACAACTCCCCACGCCCCGTTCTTATCAGAAATTCCTCTGATCCCCAGATATACGGAAACTAATGTATTCATAGTCTCAGATAGAAATATTGATAGTCTTTGACAGATTGTCTTTTGACAAGCCTACTCCATGAAGTAAACAATCTTACTGAAAGTCTGGAGGCGCAACACTTAAGAGTTGCGTTCTCAGTCTTGCGGTGTGGTTTTTGTGGAGTGTGGGGCAGCCTTGAAACTAAATCAGTGTATCTATATAGGTATAGCAAGTACGATTTGCTTGCTGATAACTCAGAAAGCAAATGCACAAGAGAAGCCGGTAAACACAAATAATATTGGATCAATTACAAATATTCCTCAATTGAGTGATATTAAGCATCCACCAACGAGTGTTAAAGATTGGCTAGCACAGTCAGCACCAACCCCTCCACAAATCAAGATTACTGGTGTGCGAATCAATCGTACAGACGATAGTTTCGAGCTAATTCTGGAAACTCCAGATGGAGAAATATCTGCACCAGAAACTCTTCAAGAAGGCAATATATTTATTGCAGATATCCCTAATGCAGTACTAGCTTTACCAGAAGGAAAGGAATTTCGGGAGGACACGCCAGTTGATGGTATTTCTTATGTGACGGTAACACAGCAGGAATCTAACAACACGGTGCGTGTAACGATCGCATCTTCAGGAAATCTACCGCCAATCCAGGTAGTAAATCAATCTAATAATTTAACGATCGCCGTTACTCCTACTTCCCCAGACATTGAGTTGATAGTAACCGCTCAAAAACGCCCCGAAGACGCGCAGGATGTCCCCCTTAGCCTGACGGTAATTCCTCAGCAAGAAATCGAAGACGCTCAAATTCGTTCTTTCCAAGATATCGCCAACAACACACCCAACTTTAGTTTTCTCCCCACCACTGCGGGGAGTGCTGATTTTGGTTACTACAGTGTACGGGGGTTAAATAACTTTAACTTTTTAGCCAATCAAGACACCGTTGGCTTTTACATTGATGATGTTCCTTTTGATTATGGTGGCTTTTTAGATGTTGGTTTGATTGATTTAGAACGGGTGGAAATTTTGCGAGGCCCCCAAAGTACCCTCTATGGTAGAAGTAGTCCGGCTGGGGTGGTAAATGTGATTTCTCGTCCGCCAAGTAATCAGCCAGAGATGCGAATTAGCGCTCTTTACGGTAGCTATAACAGCCGGGAATTGCAATTATCCCTCAGCGATGCAATTATTCCTGATAAACTGGCATTTCGACTAGCTGGCGCATACAATGCACGAGATGGCGTATTTGACAATACCTTTCTCAATAAGCCAATCGGAGAGCGATCGCAACTCACAGGACGCGCCCAAATTCTCTGGACACCCACACCAGAGTGGAATATATCCTTTAACGCCTATGCTAGTGACAACGATAACGGCAATCCTACCTTTTCTCGGCAAAACGCAGAAAACCCTTTTCAAGTTTCCCAAGAAGTTGACGGTTTCAATCGTCTCAGCACTAATACCCAAGCGCTAAAAATTAGCTACAACGGCGATGGATTTCGGGCTACATCCATTACCACAAGGAGATTTAGCAATCAAAATACCCTAGTGGGTGACAATTTCCCAGGAGATTTACTACAGCAAATTATTGATATCAATTCAACCCTGTGGTCTCAGGAATTTCGCATCCAGTCTCCTGAAAGTGCCGACCGTTTGCGGTGGTTACTGGGTGGATATTACGAGTCACGGAATTTTAATGTTTTAGATGACACATTTAAATATAGTGATGCTGGTGCAGTAGCCTTTGGTTTACCAGCGCCAGGAAGCGATCGCGTTTCCGCAGAACAAAATCGCCAAACCTACGCCATATTCGGGCAAATTGACTACAAACCAATTGCACCACTAACTTTGTTTGCAGGTTGGCGCTATGAAACTGCTGACGCTGAACTCGACCGTCGCCGTGTTTTTGTAAATCCTGATGGTACAGTCAATCCACCCACCGCAGAAGTCCGCAATGCTACCCTCAATAGTGAGGCATTTATCCCCCGCTTTGGCTTACAGTATCGCTTCAATCCCAATTTAATGGCTTACGCCACAATAGCCAAAGGCTACAGACCAAGTGGATTTAACTACCGTGCGGATACAGAAGATACACGCCGATTTCAAGAAGAAACCACCTGGACTTACGAAGCAGGCTTAAAATCTTCTTGGTTAGACGACCGTCTAAGTGCAAATCTATCTATTTTTCAAAGCGATGTTGATAACTACCAAGTGCTGCTGACCGATGATTTTGGCTTTTTTAGAAACGTTACCAATGCAAATGTCAAAATCACAGGTTTAGAATTTGAACTCAAAGCCAAGCCTTTACAAGGACTAGATTTAATTGCTGGTATTGGCTACGTAGACAGCAAATTTAAAAACTATAGAAATCCTTTCACAAATGGAGACTTTAGCAACAACCGCGTTCCTTTTGCACCAGAATTAACCTACAATTTAGCCGTTCAATATCGTAGTCCCGGTGGTATTTTTGCCCGTGCAGAATTGCGCGGTTATGGAATAACTTACTTTGATGATGCTAACCAAGTGAAGCAAGACCCCTATGCACTAGTAAATGCCCGGATTGGCTATGAAGGCGAAAAATATGGCATTTATCTATATGCAAATAACTTGTTTGATACCCGTTATATCACCTCTGGTTTCCTATTCCCACTACCAAATGGAACTGCGGGATTTGGCGACCCGGTAACTTATGGTGTGCGAGTAAGTGCGAGTTTTTAATCTTGATTTTGGAGGCGACAGTAAACATTATCTCTGTCGCCATTTTGCAATTTTCTAAGTGCTGCTATGCTTCCTAAACTGATTTTATTCGCCACACTTTATATTTCTCAGTTTATCCCGACGACATTCTTTATTCAAGCATTACCCGTTTTCATGCGACAACAAAAAATGTCGCTAGATGTGATTGGATTTCTAGGTTTATTAATTCTACCATCAGGATTAAAATTTCTTTGGTCTCCATTCATTGACCGCTACCGTTTAGGCAAGTTAGGGCATTATCGTGGTTGGATTATCTGCTTTCAGTTATTGTTGATTTCAACTATGTTAGTAACGGCTTTTATTGACATTCAAGATAACTTAAACGCATTACTAACTTGTATGTTTTTAGCATCTTTATTTTCATCCAGTCAAGATATTGCTACTGATGCCTTAGCAGTAAATTTACTCGAACCTCAAGAACGGGGATTAGGGAATGCAATTCAATCTGGAGGCAATATTTTCGGCGCAATTATTGGTGGTGGGGTAATGCTCATTCTCTTAGATAAAATTGGCTGGCGATATAGTTTAATTACTCTGTCGATATTTATGCTGATAAATTTAGTTCCCATATTAATTTATAGAGAAAAAAGTCAGTATCAACTCATCCGTGAGAGGTTAAAGTAATTGCACATTTGTCAAGAGGGTGCAGGAAAAGGGGATAGATCCAGCTTGAAGACTGGTTTTCGTAGGGCTTTGACTACGCCTAAATCTTG
>NZ_JACJQL010000130.1 GCF_014696625.1 Nostoc parmelioides FACHB-3921 | reverse complement strand
GATGGAGTAAAGTTTGAAGTATCTCAATTATATCTTTCTGCCTTCTGCCTTCTGCCCTCTGCCTTCTGCCTTGCCCCAACCAAGATCACCAAAAGTTGCCAAGACCCATAAAGTGGGATAGTCTTTCAAAAGTTGAGCTTCACTAATACCTAACCTACGCGCATTAATTAAAACCCAAACAGGAATACGGGTTCCGGTAATACACGCATCCCCACCACACACATAGGCAGTTTTCTCAATCCCTCGCCAAGGATTGCCCAAACTTTGAGCCAGTAACTGAATTGCCTGTGCTTTCTCGTTTGGTGTCAAGGCAAGTAGTTGTGATTCTAACTTCTGAAGTGTCATAAAATTGCCATGCCCAGAGGAAAGACATATTTATATATTTTAACGGAAACAGCATGATATTAAATGAGAGAAAGCGATAGTTGACGGAACCTCATCACTCTCACTCTATTCACGAATTTTGTCTCCTGTTGGCTAAGGGAATAAATTCACAATTTTTGATAATTTAAGTACGCCTGACATTTAAGCAGCACCATTCTTTGCGTTTCCACATAGTAGCGACTACCCAACCGTGTTTTTCTAAAGCCTCAGCAACAGAGGTAGATTGTTCAACTAAAATCCCGCTAAAAATAGCCCAAGTGCTAGGTTTAGATATCTCGCTGATTTCTGGGACTAATTGAATAATGACATCAGCTAAAATATTGCAAACAATACCATCTACCGGGCGTTCAATCAGTTTCTTTAAGATATCTACGCTACCTTCTGCTGGTACTAGGCGTTCTGGGTTGACCTCGTTGAGGGCGCGATTGCTGAAGGTTGACTGCACGGCTAAGGGATCGGTATCTACTGCATAGACTTTCTGTGCGCCTAATAAAACTGCCCCAATCGAAAGGATACCAGAACCACAACCAATATCTGCAATTATGACAGGTTCTTGATTCCCTCCTTGACTGATAAATGATTTGGGAACCTCACTCAATCTCATTTCTAGGGATTCTAGACATAATTGGGTGGTGGCATGGTTTCCCGTACCAAATGCTACACCAGGGTCGAGGCGGATGACTAACCTATCGGAGTTTTCCGGCGATGGTAGCCATGCGGGGTTGATGAGGAAGCGATCGCCTATTTCCTGCGGATGCCAATATTGTTTCCAGCTACTTGCCCAGTCTTCCTCATCAATGAGCTGCCAAGTCAAGGTAGGAGAAGATAATCCTATACACAGGGCATCTTGTTGCAACCATAACCCCAACGCCGCTAAATCTAATAACTGTGCTTGAAATATCGGCAAATAACCCTTAACTAAGCAAGAATCACCCTTACTTTCGCTAGCTGTACCACGACAACCAAAATCTTCCAGTCGCCAAGAAACAGAGTCTTCTAGCGCCGATTCACATGAAATCTGTATTTCCCACCAAGTGTTTGCCATTGTTGAAAATTGAGAATCCAGAATTCAGGAGTCAGGAGAAATTATTTCTGCTGACTTCTGAGTTCTGATTACTGACTCCTATAGTGTTACTGTATACGCGTCCCGAATGCCGGGTACTTTGGTGATTTCCGCCAAAATACCATCTGGTAAGGGATCATCAATGCTGAGAGCCATAACGGCATCACCACGGACGATTTTCCGCCCTACCTGCATGCTGGCAATATTGACATTAAAGCTGCCTAGTAAGGAACCGAGTTTGCCGATGATTCCCGGCATATCACGGTGCAAGGTGAACACCATGTATTTGCTTGGTGGGACGTTAATCGGGAAGCCGTCAACGTCGGTGAGGTGAATTTCCTTATCACCTAGCAATGCGCCGGTAACGGAATGAGTGCCTAAAGTTCCTGTCGCTTCCAGGCGTAGGGAACCAGCATAGTCACGGGCGGAAGCGTCGCGGGTTTCAATAACTCTGATTCCCCGTTCCTTGGCTTCTATGTTGGCGTTGACGTAGTTTACCCTTTCCCGTAGGGCTTGGTGTAGTAATCCTTTGAGGGAAGCAATTACTAAAGGCTGACTCTTGTTAGTAGCGAGTTCCCCTTGTAAGCGGACGGTGAGTAGTTCTACTCGTCCACCTGCTAGCTGTCCTACCAACTTACCCAAGGTTTCCGCTAGCTGCATATAGGGTTTGAGTTCTTCCAACACATCGGGGCCGAGTCCGGGGATGTTGACGGCGGAACGTGCGGGTAAACCCAACAACACATCGCGGATTTGTTCGGCTACGTCAATAGCTACATTCACCTGGGCTTCTGTGGTAGATGCACCTAAGTGGGGGGTAAGAATGATATCTTTACCGATCGCTCTTAAGTCTGATTCACCCAGTGGTTCCGACTCGAACACATCCAGCGCCGCCCCGGCAATTTTCCCTTCTTTAACGGCTGCGGCTAAGGCTGCTTCATCAATAATTCCCCCACGGGCGCAGTTGATAATCCGGGCGGTGGGCTTCATTTTCGCCAGAGTGGTGGCGTTGATGATGTGAGTAGTTTCTGGGGTTTTGGGGATGTGCAGAGTAATATAGTCAGATTGCTGCATCAGCAAATCTAAATCTACCAACTGACAGCCAATTTGTTCAGCCCGTTCAGTCGAAATGAAGGGATCGTAAGCTAACAATTTCATTCCCATTGCTTTCGCAACAGTAGCCACATGGGAACCAATTTTGCCTAAACCCACAACCCCTAAAGTTTTTTTGTAAACTTCCGCACCTACGAAAGTTTTGCGATCCCACTCACCGCGTTTCACGGAAGCGTTAGCATCGGGGATGTGGCGAGACAACGACAGCATCATTGCCAAGGCGTGTTCGGCGGCGGCGATGGTGTTCCCCTCAGGAGAATTGACCACAACAATTCCTCGACGAGTAGCAGCCGGAACATCTACATTATCCACACCCACACCTGCACGACCGATGATTTTCAGTTGTGTACCTGCTTCAATAATTTCTTGCGTGACGCGCGTACCCGAACGAATCATTAACGCGTCATACTGACCAATAATTTCTATTAATTCTGCTGGTTTGAGACCTGTATTGACATCAACAGTAGCGACTTGCGAGAGAATGTCAATGCCAGCCTGGTCAATAGGATCGGAGACGAGAACCTTAGACATGATTACATCATTTATAGTGACAAGTTTTGCTGCACAAGACTTTTTAGTTTAGACTTTATTCGTTACACTTCAGCAAAAAATCTGCGTTTTAATAACAACTTAACCTTCACTCACACCATGTACTAGAGGATATCAGAGTGTAGGTGTGGGGGTATAGGGGTGTAAGGGTGTGAGGGTGAAGCCACACCCCTACACCAAAGAAACCGCTATAATGCTGATGAAAACACTGGTGTAGAAGATTTTGGGGCAACCCGTCATGCTAAACTTCAACTTGCCAAGGTACTTACCTTCAGCCGACGAACTACCAGATTCTGACGAAACACCAGTGGATAACGAACTGCAAGAACTTATCCCAGGATTACTAAAAGCAATTCTGCTGCTACTCTGGGCAGAACGGATGGACTGGTTTTTTGGTGTAGATATGGGTGTTTATTTTCACCCAGATCAACCACCAATTGTGCCAGATGGGTTTTTGAGCCTTGGGGTAGAAAGATTTTATGATGAAGAACTGCGTCCCAGTTATGTACTGTGGGATGAACAAGTTGTTCCCATATTAGTGTTAGAAGTAGTTTCTCAAAACTACCGCAAAGAATACAGTGATAAATTAAATGACTATGCCGCTTTGGGTGTACTTTATTACGTCATTTATTCTTCTCGCCGCCGTCGCAAACCCCATTTAGAAGTACATAAATTAGTGAACGGCAAATATGAATTGCAAGAGGGAAACCCAGTTTGGCTACCAGAAATTGGTTTAGGAATTGGTTGCGAAAGGGGAAATTATTGCGGTGTAACACGGGAATGGATGTATTGGTACGACGAAGCAGGAAAGCGTTATCCCACACCAGAAGAACAGATTAAACAAGCACAACAACAAGCGCAACTTGCCCAACAACGCGCCCAGCAGGAAGCACAACGCGCCCAACAGTTGGCGGAAAGATTACGCGCTTTGGGAATAGATCCTGATAATTTGATTTGAGATTTAACCTTGACATTTCTGCAATAACCCTGAAATTTCGTAACCTTCAACAAGTTGGTGTATATACTCGTAGTCAGAATATCAACAGACACGGGTATGTTAATTGAATGGTTTGGTACTTGGATTGCAGGAAAAGCATTTGGATTTTTGGTTAAGACTATCATCAGCAAGGAATTTTTAGAAGAGTTAGTCAAAGATTACGCTAAAGATTTTTTCAGAAATATTATTCATAATGCTGTGACTGCACCATTCCAGCGAGAACCACTACAGAAAGCTGAAGTAATGGCGTTTGCAGAATTTCTGCAACTCATGCAGCAAGATTTGGAATACGGTGAACTATCCAAAGAGGAAATTGAAAATTATACCCAGCCGTTACAGCAGTTTTTAAAGCAGCCAGAAGTTAAAGAAATTTTGGGTGCTGCTTTTGACTATGAATGTGAGGTTGTCAATACTAAGAGATTACAAGAAATTTGGTATCTATCTAGTATATCTAGCTCGCTACCAGAAGATTTTAAATGGAAGAAGATAGGCAGAGAATACTTATTAAGAGTGAAGAAGATTATTCGAGAATTTCCCGAACTGAGGGCAATTCTTGATTCTCAGAATATAGAGCAAATTAAAGAAAACACACAAGCCATAGCTGGCATTATTTCTCAATTCGATTTAAAACGCTATCAAGAAGCAATTAGTGAGCATTACGGCAATTTAAAATTAGACAGTTTAGATACGACTGGCTACGCTTATAACGAACTCAAATTATGGCGAATGTTCATAGCTCAAAATGTGCGGGAAGTGCATCAAGTTTTGCCGCGAGTTCATGAACTGCCGAAAGAACACTTTAGAAGGCTGCGAGAAAGTGACCAAATAGAGGCAGAAATTGCTGCCGAGGAATTGCAAAAACTCACAAGGGTTTATTTAGAACAGCCACTACTTTCAGTATTAGATGTTGTTAATAATAAGCAAACTTATAAATATGTTGTAATTTTGGGTGATCCTGGTTCTGGTAAGTCTACACTATTGCAATATTTAGCTTTGAATTGGTCTGAGTCACCATTAGATAATGTGATCTCACAACCAATTCCTTTGTTAATTGAGTTACGTACTTATATGCGGCGGCGGGATGGGAATGAGTGTCATAACTTTTTGGAATTTTTGGATAAATGTAGCGGTGCAATTGAACATCTCAATCAACATCAAATGCGTGAACAGCTACAAGCCGGTAACGCTTTAGTAATGTTTGATGGGTTAGATGAAGTATTTGACCCTGGTAAGCGAGAGGATGTAATTACAGATATTCATCGCTTTACCAACGAGTATCCTAACGCTCAGGTGATTGTTACTTCTCGCGTAATTGGTTATAAACCGCAACGGCTGCGAGATGCTGAGTTTCGCCATTTTATGTTGCAAGATTTGGACTCAGCACAAATTCAGGATTTTATTCACCGTTGGCATGAGTTAACTTTCAGTGATGAAGCGGAGAAACTTAGAAAACGGGAAAGGCTGGAAAGAGGAATTGAAAATTCCAAAGCCATTACAGAATTAGCAGGAAATCCTCTATTGTTGACGATGATGGCAATTCTCAACCGTAATCAGGAATTACCTAGAGATAGAAGCTCACTTTATGAACAAGCATCGCGGGTATTGTTGCATCAGTGGGATGTGGAACGGGCTTTAGAAGAAGATAAACGGCTAGATCATAAGACTATTGATTATAAAGATAAGCAAGCTATGCTGCGTCAAGTTGCGTATAGTATGCAAACAAGTGGTGCAGGTTTAGCTGGTAATGTGATTAGTGCTGATCAATTAGAAAATATTCTGACTGAATATTTAAGAACTATAGAAATTAATCAACCCAGACAAGCTGCCAGGGTAATGAGAGAACAACTGAGGACTCGTAACTTTATGTTATGTTTCCTCGGTGCTGATTACTATGCTTTTGTGCATCGCACTTTTTTGGAATATTTCTGTGCTTGGGAGTTTGTCTGGCGGTTTAAAGAAACGCAAACGCTAAATATTGAACAGCTTAAGCAAGAGGTTTTTGGCAAACACTGGGAAGATGAAACTTGGCATGAAGTCTTACTATTAATTGCTGGGATGATTGATGCCAAATTCGTTGGCGAAATTATAGATTATTTAATGGTGCAGGATGGTGAAGAGAAGAAATTCACTAATATATTTTTGGCAGCTAAGTGTCTTGTTGAAGTCAGAAATCGTTCAGTAATTGAGTCAACAAGTGATAAACTGCTGAATCATCTAAAAGACTTAACTAAATATGATCTTTGGTATTATTATCATCGCTACGATCATGAAAAAACGGAGCTAGTTAGAGAAATTCGCACTCAAGCAGTCACAGCAATAGCCACAACTTGGCAAGATGACCCCACTACCAAAACCTTCCTCCAACAATGCGCCTCTGATGATGATAGTTCGGATGTGCGATGGACAGCAGTGGAACAATTAGCCCTGGCTTACAAGGATGACCCCACTACCAAATCTATTCTCCAACAACTCGCCTTTGATGATGATAGTTCGGATGTGCGATGGACAGCAGTACAACAATTAGCCCTGGCTTACAAGGATGACCCCACTACCAAATCTATTCTCCAACAACTCGCCTCTGATGATGATAGTTCGGATGTGCGATGGACAGCAGTACAACAATTAGCCCTGGCTTACAAGGATGATCCCACTACCAAAACCTTTCTCCAACAACGCGCCACTGCTGATTATGATTCGGATGTGCGACGGACAGCAGTACAACAATTAGCCCTGGCTTACAAGGATGATCCCACTACCAAAACCTTTCTCCAACAACGCGCCACTGCTGATTATGATTCGGATGTGCGACGGACAGCAGTACAACAATTAGCCTTGGCTTACAAGGATGACCCCACTACCAAAACCTTTCTCCAACAATGCGCCACTGCTGATGATAGTTCGGATGTGCGATGGACAGCAGTGGAACAATTAGCCCTGGCTTACAAGCATGACCCCACTACCAAAACCTTTCTCCAAAAACTCGCCACTACTGATGATGATAAATATGTGCGATGGACAGCAGTGGAACAATTAGCCCTGGCTTACAAGGATGACCCCACTACCAAATCCATTCTCCAACAACTCGCCACTGCTGATAATGATTGGGATGTGCGACGGACAGCAGTACAACAATTAGCCCTGGCTTACAAGGATGACCCCACTACCAAAACCTTTCTCCGACAACGCGCCACTGATAATGATTCGGTTGTCCGACGGATAGCAGTGGAACAATTAGCCCTGGCTTACAAGGATGACCCCACTACCAAATCTATTCTCCAACAACTCGCCACTGATGATAATGATTCGGGTGTCCGACGGATAGCAGTGGAACAATTAGCCCTGGCTTACAAGGATGACCCCACTACCAAAACCTTTCTCCAACAATGCGCCACTGATGATGATTCGGGTGTCCGACGGATAGCAGTGCAACAATTAGCCCTGGCTTACAAGGATGACCCCACTACCAAATCTATTCTCCAACAACTCGCCACTGATGATAATGATTCGGATGTGCGACTGACAGCAGTAAATGAATTAGCTAAGGCTTATAAATCTCAGCCTGAACTTTTTGAAATCTACTATAACTGTGCAACCACCGACCCCTTTGAAGACAACCATGATGATTTTAACCAAAATCCCCGGCGCGTTGCACTTGAGATAATAGTCAAACAGTATCCCCAGCATGAAAAAACTTTACCACTGTTGCGCGACAGAGCAGAGAATGACCCAGATGAGCAAGTGCAGAAATATGCTCAGACAAAGTTACAGGAGTGGCAAAGATGAATGTAATGCAGGGGGCTATCAGAATATAGTGGGAGCGTGAGAACCCCTACGATTTATCGAGGGGATGAAACGCGACTCAAGGGGATTTATCCCCGTGTTTCCTCACTTACCACGCTGGTTTT
>NZ_JACJQL010000013.1 GCF_014696625.1 Nostoc parmelioides FACHB-3921 | reverse complement strand
ATAATATCCCTGACCAGCCTACGAATACGAAGCGATCGCGCTTTAACCAGTCGTCTAGTACGTCAAACCACCCTCTACTGGGGGCCCGTCCTACTGCGATGGTCATTACAAGAAATCTCCAATGTTTTTATAAGTTCGGGTTTGTCTGTAGATGAAAATTGTATTACATCTCACAAACAGAAAGTTAACCAGATTGTCAATCTAGTTTACAAATTTTTACCGTCTCTAATAATTCTATGTGCAAATCGCTAATTTTTCCAGTAAATTTTGGGAATAATTTAATCTTTGGATACAGAAAGGGTTGGGGATAAGTGATTAGGGAATGGGAGGAAGCATACAAGCATAGGAGAATGTTGAGCATCGGCTATACGCCCCCTTAACTTGTTTCAGAAAACCTTATGGTTTCTCCGCAGGAGTACAGCACTCATGACTCAGCAGTCATCATTCCCCAATCTCCAATCTCATAACGCTAAAATGAGTCCTACAGTTATATGTAATTCCTGCTAAATGTTTACCATTGATTTAAGCATCAAGAACACTGCCTTCCCGATCACAGTGCAACGTAAGACAGCAGAGGACGCTGAGGCTGTTTATCAGCTGATTTTGGCAGCGATCCGCTCTGGTAATCCTGATATTGTGGAACTGAAGTGTGAGGGCAAGACAGAGAAAAAAATTGCTGTCCGCGCTAGTGAAATTTCCGGAGTCCAGATTACTCAGAAAGATGGTGTCACTACAAGTAGTGGTAGAGCGCCTGGATTTTTTGCCCTAGCGGGTGAGTAACTCAAGGTTTAAACATGGCGGACATGGGCATTGTCGTTAAAGATTTAAATTTCAGTTGGCCGAATGGTGAGACAGCAATTCAATCTTGCTCTTTGGAAGTACCTCAAGGAGAATTTTGGATGCTTTTGGGTACTAATGGCAGTGGCAAATCTACTTTACTCCGTTTGCTAGCAGGGCTTTTGGCTCCTAAATCTGGTGAAATTGGGGTTTTACATCCCGTGGGTTTTGTCTTCCAAAATCCTGATCATCAATTGGTAATGCCAACTGTTGGTGCTGATGTGGCTTTTGGTTTGGTGGAAGAAAAACTGCCAACATCTGCGGTCAGAGCTAGAGTAGAGGAGGCACTGGGGGCAGTGAATTTGAGTGCTTTACAGCTACGCCCAATTTACGCCCTGAGTGGGGGACAAAAGCAGCGTGTGGCTATTGCTGGAGCGATCGCTCGTCGCTGTGAAGTTTTATTATTAGATGAACCTACAGCCTTACTTGACCCAGATAGTCAACTGGACTTAGTGGCCAGTGTCCGCCGCCTAGTAAAAAGTAGGGGCATCACAGCTTTATGGGTAACACACCGCTTGGATGAGTTGAATTACTGTGATGGTGCTTTCTTACTGGAGAAAGGTTGTTTAGTAGATCAAGGTGAACCCCAACGCCTCAAACAACGTCTCATGGAAGTACACCAGGAAGCTTCTTGAATTGGAAAATGGGGAATGGGGGAAAGTATTAATGCCCCACACATACCTCATAACCAATCACAACTGACAACTGACCAACCTAAATTAATCAGTAATTTTTGACAACTGCAACGCGCCATTAATGGCGCGTTTGTTATTATTTGGGGCTTTTTCAAACTCAACTTTGCAAACAAATCATAATTTCCAACTATTTGTAACATAGTGTTACAGGCGATGCTTCAATTACTATAAAAGTTATGAATGGATCTTGTTAACTCTAGAAAATTGTGATCGAAAACCATGCCCCGTTCCCCAATCCCAGCCGTTTTATTAGTAGACGGCTACAATATAATTGGCGCTTGGCCTTGTTTGAAAAAAACCCGTGATAAAAATGGTCTAGAGGCTGCTCGCGGGCAACTTGTAGAAGCAATGACAAGTTACAGCTCGTATCAGGGTTATGACACCCAAATAGTTTTTGATGCTCACTATCAAAATACTTGTAGTAACAAAGAAATTATTACAGAGCTAGTTTCAGTTTATTACACAGATTTTGGGCAAACAGCAGATACCTATATTGAAAAAATTTGTGCTTCTTTGCGCCCTGAGGTTTCACAGTCTCGGATTTCTCGTGTAATTGTCGCTACATCAGACCGCGCACAACAGTTGACAGTACAGGGATACGGGGCTGAATGGTTATCAGCATATCAACTGTGTGGGGAGGTAGAAACTACAGTGTGTAGGATGCGGCAAAAGTATCAATCTCGTAAACAATCTAAAAGCAGGTTTCTCGCTAGCGCTATTGATCCTACAGCGCGTCAAAAGTTAGCTGAACTACGAATGGGAATTTAAGTATATATTACCATCTAAAAGCCTCTAGTGTAAGTCTAGAGAAGGTTTTGGCTGGAATAATCTGGACAATAAAGCCACTGAAAATTTTTTTTGCAAAAGTACTTGCTATATCCTATCGACTACGCTACTATTATAAATCGTGAGAGCAACGTTCCTCAGTAGCTCAGCGGTAGAGCGATCGACTGTTAATCGATTGGTCACTGGTTCGAATCCAGTCTGGGGAGTTTAACAATAGAGAAAGACAAAAGGTAAAAAACAGGACAGGGAGTGAGAAATCAAACTTCACAAACCTACCCGATGTACTTTTAAAATTTTGATCACTGCACCAATTTGTGGTCTTCCTGAATTATGGCAAATACTTTGGGAGACTAAAACGGGTATATCAACCTTGAGAATGCCCCAATCAAGTAAGGTTGGCTTGACTTTAATTGAACGTGTGTGGACATCGGAGAATTGTCAAATAGCTAAAATAAGTCGGTAGGGCGATCGCTGGTCATTAACCTAACTTGGTATAATGGTTTTGTGCAACAATCAGCCCAGAAAGCGACAAATCTGAGCAGTCAAACAGACCTTTTGAATGGAAACTACCCTTCAATGTCCACAATTGAAAGACACGAAAGCTTTTTGTTGTCAGGGTTTGATCTTTACTTGATGTCCTGATTGATCTGGCTAAGGCTATAACAGGGGAATAATATGAAAACTATTGTGCAGAAAATATTTTCCGGTTTAGCTACACCCATAAAAGTTTCTTTAACAGTTTTGCTATTAAGCACACCAGCAGTAGCTAACGAAAATTCTCAGATTACTGGTGGTTTAATTCCTAGAGAACCAAACTTCTTTAAACAGGGAAGGGAACTGTTTGATAGAGAAATCTACTTTTTAATCACAACAAATAGGCAGACTCAAGAAGCTGTTCTCAAGGTTCCCAGTCAGTTATCAATTCAAGAACAATTATTACCCTTTGAAAAGTCTCAACCATTACCAAACAATTCTCATAATCCTAAAACCAATCAATGACTTTGGTTTATAAAGAAAATGGGTAATTGATGTGGAATAATCACCCATTTAAACTTTTAACCGATTAGATATCTAAATCTGTGAGGTTAAGTTTAGAACCGTAGGTTTCAATAAATTCGCGTCTGGGGGCAACCCGATCGCCCATTAAAATTGTAAAGATGCGATCTGCTTCTGCTGCATCTTCGATTTCAACTCGCTTGAGGGTGCGGGTTTCTGGGTTCATGGTGGTTGTCCAGAGTTGTTCTGGCATCATTTCACCCAAACCTTTGAAGCGTTGGATGGTGTAGTTCGCATTCGCGGGGAATTTGGCGATCGCTTGTTGTAAATCACGCTCGCTATAGCAATACTCATAATTGCGTCCCCGTTCTACTTTATATAACGGGGGACAAGCAATGTAGATGAAACCTTGTTCGATGAGCGCTCGTTGGTATCTATAAAAGAAGGTCAATATTAATGTGCGGATGTGCGCTCCATCTACGTCAGCATCGGTCATGATGATGATGCGGTGATAGCGTAGTTGGGTGGAGTCGAATTCTTCACCTTTGACACCTAAACCCAGGGCAGTGATTAACGCCTGAATTTCATTATTTTTATAGATTTTGGAATCGTCTGTTTTTTCGATGTTAAGGATTTTACCACGTAGGGGGAGGATAGCTTGGGTGCGGCGATCGCGTCCTTGTTTGGCGCTACCACCGGCTGAGTCACCTTCCACAATGTAAATCTCAGATTCGCTGGGGTCGCGGGAACTACAATCTGCTAATTTACCGGGTAATGGAGAAGATTCTAGTACTGATTTACGTCGGACTAACTCCCGTGCGTGACGTGCTGCTTCTGCGGCTTTGAAAGCTTGGATGGCTTTATCTAAAATTGAGTCAGCGATACCAGGGTGAAATTCTAAGTACTCGGTGAGGACTTCGCCTACCAAAGAATCAACAATACCCCGGACTTCGGTGTTACCTAGTTTGGTTTTGGTTTGTCCTTCAAATTCTGGGTCTGGGACTTTGACGGAAATTACTGCTGTTAAACCTTCGCGGACGTGTTCACCACTGAGGTTTGGTTCATTTTCTTTAATTTTATTGCGCTTGCGGGCGATCGTGTTGAGTGTACGAGTCAGAACCGCCTTCAAACCTTCTAAGTGTGTACCGCCATCTATGGTGCGGATATTATTGGCGAAACCCAGTACATTGTCTGTGTAAGCATCAGTACACCACTGTAAGGAAACTTCTATTTGTACGTTGTTACGCTCTCCCTGCACATAGATGATTTCTTCATGTAGTGGTTGCTTATCACGGTTCATGTAAGCAATGTACTCTTTGATACCACCTTTATACTCGTAGCTTTCTACTTTAGGTGTATCACTTTTTAGTAGTTCCAAACGATTGTCGGTGAAAGTGATTTTCACTCCTGCATTCAGATACGCTAACTCGCGCAGGCGACTTGAGAGGGTGATGTAATCAAATTCAATACTATTAGTAAAGATTTGACTATCTGGTTTGAAACTGACAGATGTTCCTGTTCTTGCTTCCTTATAGGGCTTTGCTATGAGTTCAGTAACAGGGATACCACGTTCATAACGTTGAATATGAACTTTCTTGTCTCGCCAGACTGTAACTTCAACAACTTCTGACAAGGCATTAACTACGGAAATACCAACCCCGTGCAAGCCTCCAGAAACTTTGTAACCACCACCGCCAAACTTACCCCCAGCGTGCAGTACCGTCATCACTGTTTCCAAAGCTGATTTTCCCGTCCGCGAGTGAGTATCCGTAGGAATACCGCGACCATCATCTGTAACAGTCACGGAACCATCAGCATTGATATCCACCTCTATATGAGTGCAGTAACCTGCCAATGCTTCGTCAATAGAGTTGTCTACCACCTCATAAACTAGATGGTGGAGTCCTCGCGGCCCGGTAGAACCGATGTACATCCCCGGTCGTTTACGGACGGCTTCCAGACCTTCCAGAACTTGAATCTGATCGGCACTGTAACTGCTCGTCATGAATATTCTCCTGATGCGTGGGGTTGAAATCGCCCAAAGGCTAAAAAGTCAAATCACTCCAAAATTCTAACACAAAAGCCTTAAAGGCGACTGTAGGGCATTTTTGTGAGAAGTTTATATAGGGGATGTAACCCCATAAGTTTTTTGAATTAATCGCCTTACTATTGCAAATTTCACCGATTTATAACATACTCAACAAGTTTTGAGTAGAAGAGATTAAGACTTTGTAGTGTTTAGTCTCCGAACAAAATTTCACCTATCGTCTGTTAAATCGCTCAAAATCTAAAAAGAGCAAAATGCTTAAGAATTTTAGCACAAAAGCGTTGATGGGAAGCAGGGGAGTAGGGGACAACTATTGACAACTGATAACTGACCAATGACTAAATTAATCGTAATTTGTGGAGCTACGGCGACGGGTAAATCTGGTTTGGCTTTGAACTTAGCTATGCGGTTGGGTTCTGTGATTTTGAGTGCTGATTCTCGTCAAGTGTATCGTGAATTTGATATTGGTACAGCGAAGCCAACGCTGGCAGAACAAAAAGCCGTTCCTCATTATCTAATAGATATCTGCACTCCCAGAGAAACGATGACAGTTGCAGATTATCAAGAACAGGCACAAGCACTAATTAATTCTCCACCAGTTTCGCCGTTATTGTTAGTGGGAGGTACTGGTTTATATATACGTTCTATTGTACAGGGGATGAAGATCCCCAGGGTTGCACCGAATTATGAATTGCGATCGCAACTCGAATCTTTAGGTCAAACTACACTCTACGGCATATTACAACAAGTTGATCCCGTTGCGGCTCAGAAGATTCATCCCCATGATCCTGTGCGAACTTTACGAGCAGTAGAAGTATTTTACGTTACTGGCATTCCCATATCGGCACAGCAAGGAGAAAATCCCCCAGATTACCCCATTTTACAGATTGGGTTAGATTGTGAAATGGAAAGATTGGGTGAGCGCATTCACAAACGCACTGAACAAATGATAGCAGATGGCTTAGTTGGAGAAGTTGAATATCTGTGCCAAAAATATGGTGCTGATTTACCCTTGTTAAATACTTTAGGATATCAAGAAATTAAGCAATATTTAGCTGGAGAAATTTCCTTAGAAGCAGCCAAAGAATTAATCGTACTGCATACAAGACAATTTGCCAAACGCCAACGCACCTGGTTTAGAGCCTATCCCCAAATTGAGTGGTTTAATGCAGATGAGCCTGATTTGTTAGATATTGTTTGGCTGCATATTTGTAGAGACGTTTCATGAAATTCAGAAAACAGCACATTTATGAAACGTCTACAGTCATAAATCCATCGAAATACGTCTATATAGTATCAGGATCAATGCCCATAGCCCTTAACCTTTCAGCCAATAATTGAGCGCGTGTTTCTGCTTGTTCAGCACGTTGTCTTTCTTGTTCAGCGCGTTGTCTTTCCTGTTCAGCACGTTCATCTCCTGTCAACAAAAGATTACCATCTTGATAGCACCAACGTAACCAAGTATCCTGTCTACCTTCAAACTCGCCTTCCCAGAAAGTGACACCTAAACCAACTTGTTCTAACCAATTTTCTGAAGTTTCAAAATAACGTCTTCCCCTAAGTTCATAAACTCGTAATTTTTTCTCTCCTAATTGCTGAGTAGAATCATAAACAATGTAATAACTCACGCGCATTTGTTCATAAATTTGCAGCTTTTTACTAAGTTCCTCACCTTCTGTATTGGAGACAATTTCTATTACAACTTCTGGGGGTTTACCAAATCGCCAAAGCATATAACAACGATTTTGTTTCTCCCACCAATTTTCCGGGACTTGAACATCCAAACTTAGGAAAACATCGGGTACAATTGGCGGCTGTTTGTCTGTGTGATATATACCGACATTGGCTTCAGCCAAAAAAGTTTGGTTTTGTAAAGAACTATAAAGAGAGCCGACTAATAGGCGTTGTTGTTTGGCAGATGCGAAATTGTCCACAGGTGTATCATCTTCTGTAACTAGCAGGTTGGCATCTGGCACATAGAAATCATCATTATTTATGAGAAGTTGCTCAACCATAAATGTATCCACTATCTAAGAGCGTTATTTCTAGGTTAATTGATTGGTGGGTAGTTGAATATGTTGCGGCGATGATTTGAGAGTGACTGTAAGCGATCGCCTCTTCGCCCCCTGAAACTGTTATTCTTGCAACAATAGTAATTAAACTCCTCCACCAGTCTGTTAAATAAAAATCTATGCTTACCCAAGACCAAGATCAGAAACAACGTAACTGGAAACCCATTATCAAAGCATTTGAGGCTGTCCTGGGTACAAATGGCGTAGTCCAACGCCGTGAGGAACTTATCACCTATGAATGTGATGGTTTAACTAGCTACCGTCAACGTCCGGCTGTGGCGGTTTTACCTAGAACGACAGAACAAGTGGCGGCGGTAGTGAAGATATGTAACCAGTATGCTGTACCTTTCATTGCGCGGGGTTCTGGTACTGGCTTATCTGGTGGTGCTTTACCATCGGAAGATTCAGTTTTAATTGTTACTTCTTTAATGCGGCAAATTTTGAGTGTTGATTTAGATAATCAGCGCATTATTGTTCAACCAGGGGTGATTAACAGTTGGGTGACACAAACTGTCAGTGGTGCGGGATTTTATTATGCGCCAGACCCTTCTAGTCAAATTATCTGTTCAATTGGGGGTAATGTTGCGGAAAACTCTGGCGGGGTGCATTGTCTAAAATATGGTGTCACAACAAACCACGTTTTGGGGTTGAAAATCGTCACACCTGAAGGGGAAATAGTTGATTTAGGTGGGCAAATTCCTGAAGCCCCTGGTTATGACTTAACTGGTATATTTGTCGGTTCGGAAGGTACTTTAGGGATTGCTACAGAAATTACTTTGCGGATTCTCAAAAGTGCAGAATCAATCTGTGTTTTATTAGCAGACTTTACTAGTGTGGAAGCGGCGGGGGCAACTGTTTCCGATATCATCAGCGCGGGGATAATTCCGGGTGGGATGGAAATGATGGATAACGTTAGCATCAATGCGGTGGAAGACGTTGTCGCCACTAATTGTTATCCTCGTGATGCCACAGCAATTTTATTAGTGGAAATTGATGGTTTAGAAGTGGAAGTTGCAGTAAATAAACAACGCGTTATAGATATTTGTAAACAGAATGGGGCGCGTAGTGTAACTTCTGCTAGTGACGCAGAAACGAGATTGAAATTATGGAAAGGTCGTAAAGCGGCTTTTGCGGCGGCTGGTCATTTAAGTCCAGATTATTATGTACAAGATGGGGTAATTCCTCGGACTCAATTACCTTATGTATTGCAAGAAATTGAGGTATTAAGTCAAAAATTTGGGTATCCAATTGCCAATGTTTTTCATGCTGGTGATGGTAATCTGCATCCATTGATTCTATTTGATAATTCCATTTCTGGTGCATTAGAGAAAGTCGAAGAATTGGGAGGAGAAATTCTCAAACTTTGTGTTAGAGTCGGCGGTAGTATTTCTGGAGAACATGGGATTGGGGCAGATAAAAAATGTTATATGCCTGATATGTTTAGCAATGTTGATTTAGAAACTATGCAGTGGGTAAGACAAGTATTTAATCCCCAAGGTTTGGCTAATCCTGGAAAGATATTCCCCACACCGCGCACCTGTGGCGAAGCTGCAAATGCTATTAAAAATCAACATTTTGAAGGAGTAGAAAGATTTTAATACTCGTCAATTAACAGCAAAAATATTTGTTTTTAGTAAGGGCTAAAGCCCTTATTTTTTTAAAGAATTTGAAAAAATGGTAGTTAACACGAAATTTTTGCTTAAACTGTGCAATTTATTTCAATAAAGCAAGCCGATAATTAATATAGTTTGAATTATTGATACATAGATGACGTTATTTATCAAGAGTTTGAGGGTATACTAACTTATTCCGTAATTCTTATTCCCTCTTCCCGGCGAAGTTAGACTTTCTCATGACTCGGTTGGCAAAACTGTTTTTTTCGTACTTACTGTTTATACAATTAATCTTGTATTTAACAGGATTATCTATCCCTTCATTTTCTAATTATCAACAAAAAGGCAGTATACCAACTACAACAGAAATTCGTGGAGTTTGGCTGACTAATGTTGCTAGCGGTGTACTTTTTGTACCCTGGGGTATTAATCGTGCTATTGACCAACTATCTGCACTAAACTTTAATACAATTTATCCTGTAGTTTGGAACAGGGGCTATACCTTTTATAAAAGTGGTACAGCTAAATCTGTTACGGGTGCTGATACTCAACCCCTGCTGAATTTTGTCCACGGGGGACAGGATGTTTTAGCAAAAATAATTGCACTTGCTAAACCTAAAAATTTAAGCGTTATTCCCTGGTTTGAATATGGTTTTATGGCACCACCCGATTCAGTGATAGCCAAGCGTCATCCTGAGTGGTTAACAAATGGTCAAGGTGGAGTCATATCTATTAGTGAAATGTTACCAGAAGAAAGCGACAATGACCCTACAAATAAGTTAGTTTGGCTCAATCCTCTACACCCAGAGGTACAGCAGTTTATCCTCTCCCTAATTACAGAAGTTGTTACTAATTATCATATCGATGGCATTCAAATTGATGATCATTTTGGAATGCCAGTACAGTTTGGTTATGACCCATATACTACTGAACTTTATCAAAAAGAACATCAAGGTAAAAGCCCACCTCGTAACCATTTTGATGGGGAGTGGATGAAGTGGCGTGCTAACAAGATCACTCGTTTCATGACACAAGTTTCTCAAGTAGTGAAAGAGATTAAACCCAATGTTAAGGTATCTCTTTCTCCTAATTCGCAAGCTTTCGCATACAGGTATTATTTGCAAGATTGGGCAAATTGGGTAAAGACAGGTTTAGTGGATGAATTGATTTTGCAGGTGTATCGCAATGATAAAAGTAGCTTTGTGTACGAATTAGAACAGCCTGCTGTCAAGCTTGCGCGTACTCAAATTCCCGTAGCGATTGGCATATCCACAGGAACTTTGCGAAGTCCTGTTAAGATTGAGCAAATTAGAGAACAAGTACAAGCTGTACGCGATCGCTCTTTTTTTGGTATCTCTTTCTTTTACTGGGAAAGTCTGTGGGGTTACATTACCCCAGAATCACCCCCATACCGCCGTCAAGTATTTCAACAAATGTTTACTGCTAAAGCCGCTAGGCCATTAGCACCAGTGAGGGAAGGCAAAAGGCAGGGTGAAGGGTAAAACGGCTCTTTCCTTGTCCCTAATCCCCAATTATCCCCATGAAAACACCGTTAAAATTTATCTTGCTGTGGACTATGGCTACTTTTGGTGGGTTTTTGGGTAGTTTGTTTTGGGTGGAAGTGGGGGAACAGTCAGAGATTGGCCTTGTACAAGCTGCTATTGGTGGATTAGCGATCGCTTTACCTCAAAGTTTAATTCTGCGAGACCATATCTCTATATTCAAGTGGGTTTGTTTCACCTTGGTTGCTTGGGTAATAATTACAGCTATCGGTATCGGCGCAATTGGTTGGGTTGTACCCTCTGGGGAATTTCTCCCTCTACGCCTCCTGTATGGGGCAAAAATCGGTGTTGTTGGCGGTCTGGCTTTGGGAATAGCCCAATGCTTGGCAATTCGTCAGCCAATCTTATGGACTTGGCAATGGATATTAGTTAATTCTTTTAGTTGGGCGATCGCTATCCCCATAGGTACTACCATAGGGTTTATCCTCCGCCGCCTAACGCACTTGTTTTTAGGTGAAGTCGCCGGATTAGCTATCACTTGGCTCATAGTCGCCATCCTCACAGGTATTAACGCCTACAAGTTAGATAAGGGTGTTGGGGTATAGGGGTTTAAAACTCCTACACCCTTACACCCACTCTCAACAAAAAATCTGGGTGCATAATTCCTATTTAAGTTAAGCAATCATGACTTTATTAAAAAATATAACGTTAATTAATTTACTATTTGAATTGCATTAAGCTTATGCAACAATCTTAATTAAATCTTAATAATAAGTTTCAGTAAAATTACACTAGCCTGCAAATGCGTTTGCACCTCCACCAAGCAGGATTTTTTTCATCTTATTGCTATCTACTTTTCTAGATTTCTGGTAAGAAATAAAGATAGGGCAAAATATCACAAGCAAAGTCGAACTAAATTTCACTTTAGGCGCTAAAAAGCATTTTCTACCATGAAATTCCGAGAGAACGCGCCTATACGAGCCAGTAAAACCAGACAGGGACTCTCGCATGAATATCAACCCAGTAGATTCAGCCATCAAGTTGAAGCAACAGTCGCATCCGCATATTCTTTTTGGGACAGAGGTAGATGAACAAAACAGTGGTGAACAGTTATTACTGAGTATGTATGATTCTGTGCAGACATCTATATTTGTAGTGGATGTTCTGCAAGACGGAGATTTTCAGTATGTCGCACTCAATCCCACCCATGAAAGATGGGTAGGAATTAGATCAGAAGATTTACGGGGCAAAAAACCAGAAGATATTTTAACAGCAGTTGATGCGGCTAAAGTGCGTCAGCATTATGCTGACTGTGTACGCTTTGGCAAAACGATTTCCTATGAACAATGCTTACAGTTTCAGGGAGTAAGCACTTGGTGGAGTACAACGCTTACGCCACTACGAGATACTAACTCTAAAATTTATCGATTGATTGGCACTAGTAGCAATATCACTGCGGCAAAACAAACAGCACAAGCCAGAGAAATTCAAGCGGAAGGCGCGCAAATGCTAGCCGCAATTGCTCAAAGGATTCAGGAATCTTTAGATTTAGAAACAATCCTTTATCAAACCGCCAAAGATGTACGACAGTGTTTAAAATGCGATCGCATTCTGATTTATCAAATCAAATCAGACAATAATGGGGCGATTGTTGCAGAATCAACTGTATTGTCTGATATTTCCCTGCTGGGGAAACAATTTTGTGATCCTTGCTTCAAAGCTAGAGATAAGGAGCCTCAGGGACGATGTTGTCTAGAAATTATTGAAGATATCTATGCAGCAGGAGTGAAATCTTGCCAGAGAGATTTCCTGGCCTCTATGCAGGTGAGGGCTAATATAGTCGTGCCAATAGCTTTAAAACCAGACTTATGGGGGCTGTTAATTGCCCAATACTGCTATGAACCACATCAATGGCAGCAAACAGAAATTGACTTACTCAAGCAACTAGCCAGCCAATTGAGTATAGCCATTCAAAATACGAAACTACAACAGCAACTAAAACAACTACAAGCCAAGCTAGCAACACACAAACGTGAGCAGCAAGCCCAGGTAAAGCAGGCAGACAAATTTCAGGCACTAGTTTTACATATCACAGAGAAAACTCGTGATTACAGGGACGAAACGCAAGTTTTAGCAACAGTCACTCAAGAGTTAGCCAATTTATTCCAACTAGAATCTTGCTACATCGAACTTTATAACACTGACTGCACCGTAGCTAGTGTAGTTCATGAATATGCAGCTAACCAGCCCACATACCAGGGACTCACTAGACAAATTGCAGACTTTAGCGAAATCTATGAACCACTATTACAAAAACAGCATTTTCAAACCATAGAAATTGTCCCAGGTTGGCATCCTCAATTACTGGTAATTACCCAACTGGCTTGTCCCATTTTTGATGCTCAAGGGATGCTGGGTAATTTGTGGCTGATTCGACCCATACAACAAATGCTCAGTCAATCAGAAATTTGCCTAGTACAAACTTTAGCAAATTTATGTGCGATCGCCATTCGCCAAGCAAGGTTAGACGCAACGAACCAAGCACGACTGAAAAAATTAGAACAGCGAGAAAACCTGACCAACAAATTTCTCAGAAAACTTTCTCAAGAACTGCGGACACCAATAACTAGTATTAGCCTAGCAGCGCAAACCCTCGAAACTGTCCTCTCACCCTCAATTACCTTAGATGAAATCATCCCTCAACTTTTACAGATTCTACATAATGAGTGCGGTAGAGAAAGCAAATTAATTAACGATTTGCTGACACTTACCTATCTGCAAACCAAACCAGAACCGCCTACACTCATTTCCATCGACTTCCAAACCTGGCTTCCCCCCATCGTTGAATCCTTCCGTGACCTCACCAGTTGTCAGCAACAGCGATTAAACCTGACGATTGAGCCAGGCTTACCACGTTTAGAAACAGATATCACTGAACTAGAGCGGATTCTTACCGAACTACTCAGTCATACCTGCAAATATACTCCGGCTGGTGAATCAATTACAGTTTCCGCCCAACTCACAGATGATACTGTGCAACTAAGTATTAGCAATTCTGGCTTAGAAATTCCTACTCATGTGCGATCGCGCATCTTCGAGCCGTTTTATCATATTTCTAACAATGATCCTTGGAAATATAGTGGTACTGGCTTGGAAATGGCATTAGTACAAAAAATGGTCAGGCATTTAGGCGGCTCCATTTCTGTCGAGAGTGGTCATGGTCAAACCACTTTTATCATCAGATTTTCCTGCTCACTCAGCTAAATCTTGGCAGAACTACAGAATTTTGTTATTATGGTAGTTGGTGTGGGTGACTAGCTCAACGGTAGAGCAGTAGACTCTTAATCTATTGGTTGCGGGTTCAAATCCCTCGTCACCCACTTTTAGTTATCCATTTTCTCTCTCATACTATAGATTTAACTTACCCTATAAAAAATAATAGGAATGGATACCTAGAATAGAAATATTCTATACTTGATACTTGTTAATATAATTTAAATTTATAAATTTCCTATATAAGCTGTCTCTAAAAAATCCTAAGAATTTATTAGACAGGAGGTTTGAACCGTTTTGCCTATAAACCTTCTGTTTTCTATTTCAAGTGTGATTTATCATTAAATGACATCAAAGATTACTCTAGAGGATATTTTAGAATGATGTACTAACTTTGATAAGCGAAATCAGAATTTCGTAATATTAATGATAATCCGATGTTATTAAATCATAATTCAAGCGTACTGAACAAGAATTTCAGAATACCGTTGTAGTGCATCAATATCTCCATATAATCTCTCTTAGAAAAGTGATTATATGGAGGTTATTCGTAAGAAATTTTGCCCAATCTGAAAACCTGAGAATGCTTTGTATCCGTATTACAAAACTTCCCTACCCAAGAAAGGTTGCAACACTTCCGGTATCAAAACAGTGCCATCTGGTTGCTGATAATTCTCCAAAATAGCTGCCATTGTGCGCCCTACAGCCAAGCCAGAACCGTTGAGGGTATGGACAAACTGCGTACCTTTCTTACCTGCTTCCTTAAAGCGAATATCGGCTCGCCGCGCTTGGAAATCAAAACAATTAGAACAACTGGAAATTTCCCGATACTTACCAGAAGATGGTAGCCATACTTCTAAATCATAGGTTTTCGTTGACCCAAAACCTAAATCACCAGTACAGAGATTAATCACCCGGTAAGGTAATTTTAAAGCCTGTAAAATTGCTTCGGCATTCCCCACCAATTTTTCTAATTCATCAAAAGAAGTGCTGGGATGAACAAGTTTCACCAACTCTACTTTATTGAATTGATGCAAGCGAATTAAACCCCGCATATCTCGTCCATAACTTCCTGCTTCCCGACGAAAACAGGGAGTATAAGCACAGTGATAAATGGGTAAATTTTCCGCCGCCAAAATTTCTCCGCGATAAAGGTTAGTCACAGGAACTTCTGCTGTGGGAATTAACCACAATTCATCATCAGCACACTTAAAGCTTTCTTCCGCAAACTTCGGTAATTGACCAGTTCCTGTTAAAGAATCAGTATTGACTAACAAGGGTGGACTAACTTCTACATAGCCAGCTGCGGTTTGCGTTTTCAGCATAAAGTTAATTAATGCCCGTTCTAACGCTGCACCAGCGCCTATCAAGTTGACAAAGCGACTTTGGGCAACTTTGACAGCACGCTCAAAATTGAGAATACCCAGTTTTTCGCCGATTTCCCAATGGGGGATAATATTCGGATTCTGGGGTAGATATTCATCACCCCAACGCCTTACCTCTACATTTTCTTCCTCACCTTTACCTATCGGTGTAGAGTCACTGGGTAAATTAGGGAGTGCGAGTATAAGTTGCTCAATTTCCCCCTTGAGTTCTTTTTCTCTTGGTTCTAGTTCACTCAGTTGGGTTTTAATGGAGTTTCCCTCATCCCGCAAAGCTTGAATTTCTGGGTCTTGAGGATTAATACCCGATTTAATCTTCTGTCCAACAATTTTACCAATTTCATTACTCCGGGCTTGGATTTGACTGCGTGTCGCTTCCACCTCCCGTTGTTGCTTATCTAACTGTAATATGGGTTGAATGTCATAGGTACCACTGCGGCTATTCAACCGTTCCTGAATTAGTTGGGGATTTTCCCTTATTTGCTTAATATCCAGCACAAATTTTTCTCAATCTTTCGCCTAGTATCTTCTTGCCAACACATCAGCATATACCGATTTTGTCTTGCCATGACAGGAAAGGCAAGCACAAAAATCTTGTTTAAGATTTGTTGATGCGATTGAGTAGCCACAGTGAGCTAACCAGCCCAGCAAAGTGGGCTGAGACTGTATTGATGTTAGCCTGAACTACCAACATATCTAGACCACTGATGATGCGGGTAGGGTCAAATAATTGGGTAGTGACAGCTTGGGGAGATATTGACCTAGCCACTAATGTACCAACGATCGCCTGCGCTCCCAATAATGTCACCAGAGTCCCGCCTAAATTTATCCACAGTCCTAAGCGTAATACTTGCACTGTCTCCACTTTACGAGGTCGATTGCTGGGGTTGGAGGATAGCAATTGATTCCCAATTCTGGTGTAACGGAAGGCTAAATAAATCCCCCCGCCCAGCACTACCAATCCACAAATAGCTAAAAACACCCCAAAGCCAGTCCCCGGATTATTATTAGGGCTACCTGCTCTTTGGCTAAAAATGCCAAACAATAGGACAATGATGCCAGAAATAACACCGAGTACTAGCTGAATCCAGAAGCTAATCCAGCCTGTCATACGGAACGTCTGAGCAATTGTCCGGAGATTAGAAGAAGATGATGGAGCATCGGGGTTTCGTGACATACGGCTTGCTCACCAACTGGCTAGTACAAAATGCAAATAAAACATCGACAATCTTGGCTGTGTGCTGCTCTAAAATACTATCTTTATTTCTGCCATGCTGTGCCAAAGATTTGTTAGTTTTTAAAGTCACACTTATTTTTTCAGTAAAGTGTTAGTGTAAAAAAATGCTGTCTACGGAGAAAGAAAAAACTATTTAAAAGTTATTTTCCTCATACTTCTTCATCCTGTTATCTTTGATATTTGCTTGTGAGTTTTTACTGTGATTAGCAAACCCAAAAGAGGAAACAATGCTGTGAACTGAGGGGCTGTAAAGCTAGCGGCATAAGCATAAAATCCTCTATTTAGCCCCTAGTAGCTTTTTTATTCGTACTGGTGTGAGAGTTTGATAAACACAGATGTACCTTCAGCAATGTAATTATTACCAAATAAACTATTTATTAACTTTTACAGAGTTACAGACAAAACGGCATTTTACCTGTAAAATTTCTTCGATAGCATCTTACGTTTCAGCAGTTCTAAACCAGCTCGGCATTACTTGACACCTAGATAGTGACAAAGCCACTGTCTAGGCACCTCCTCACAACACTAATTAGAGCTAGATAGAGGCGCAATTCTTTGCGTTACTCAAACTTTTGCTTGTGACCTGTACTGTTCACAGGGTAGTTCATCATTACTTGTTTACACTGGGTAAATTTTCCCCAGGTAGCGCTATATACTTACTCATTTGCAAGTAGCGCCCTATACTGATGAAAAACCTTTAGCTTTCACCTTAAGGGATACTTTTAGCCATCCACGAACTTATGAAAATTGAGGATATATATCAATTCTTTGAAAATCCTCCGCCAACTTACCTCTGCCAGGAAGTAGCAATTTGTTACATTCTGTATGTTTTACTACAAGGTGAATCCTACGGAACTGAATTAATTCAGCAACTAGAAACTGAACACCCCACCTATCGGCTCTCAGATACTGTACTTTATAGTGCCATCAAATTTCTGGAAGACAATAGGGCGATTACTGGGTATTGGAAGAAGTTGGAAGGGAGAGGTCGCCCCAGGCGAATGTATCAAGTTTCTCCAGAATGGCAACATCAAGCGGAAGATTTAGCCCGGCTTTGGCAAAATTACATTTATGTGAGGACAAATTAACCAATAATTAATAATGAATAAATCTCCCCCTGTTAAACATTAATAATTAGTTATGGATACTGCTATTCTGCCATCAACGTTCTTACTCACCTTGTTACTGGCTGTTGGTTTGCTCTTCTTCATTCGGGCATCTACTAAAGACCGTACAGAAATGATGCAATTGGTTTCCGAGCAAGAAGAAACCGTTTTAATGCCGCAATTACAAGAGTATTTTCGCTCTCGGTCTTACCGAGTGGCAGAAGTAGACCATGAAAAAAACCAAGTGACTTTTGAAGGGTTCGTGAAACCCAGCATATTTTTGGCAGTGTTTCTCACGCTGCTAGCATCTGCTGGTTTAGTGTGTTTGTCTTTGGTTTTCGCTTTGTTGTTCCCTAGATTCGGTAATATTTTTCTGGGATTGGTATTATTTGCGCCTTTGAGTGGACTTTTTTATTGGAAAAAAGCAGGCAGGCTAGAAAAAGTTGTGCTGAAATTAGAATCTGTGGCTAATCAGCCCCAATTGTTTAGTAAAATTACTGTTGTTGCCCACCGTGATGAACTACTTGAGCTACAAAAAGCACTACCTTTAAAGCCTAATGAGTAATTAGTAATTGAGTGTGTAGATGCAAACTGTATGTCGATTTTTCCACAAACGGGTATTTAAGAGATGACAATCGGGAGAATCACTAGTACTAAATGGCGGAATTAAACACAAAGCACCACAATCCTCCAAAATTTTGAATTGATATCACTTTATGTTTCGCCCTTTGCTTTTTACCTATCGCCTTTTGTACTAGTGTTCTTTTTCCCTACGACCCCAAATCGCAGGGAAAACCGTGTATCTTGACAGAGTTTTCTGAACAATCCACAGGAGGAAAGTAAAGTTCAACTCTCGCTTCTGGGTGTTTTTTGCTCTATCCTGATACTCTTGTGCATCATGAAACAAGCAATCAACCCAGACAAACCAATTTGGTCTGTTGAGAGTCAATTTTTCAATTACTTGGACTAGCTCTACTGGCAAATTAGTGACAAACTTAAAAAAATTGGAAATTTTGCATAAACTGCACACTTTTGCCAGTTAAATGATTGTCAGAAGCTGTATTCAACACGTAAGATTATCATCGATGAATCAGCGACTGCCTACCGCCACTGGTTCAACCCCGGCGGGAGATTCAAGTACCCGCAGGCTGGGAAACAGGAAATGATTTTCCTCAACGTATTGAGCGCCAAACAGCCCTTTCTCTGCCCAAAAATAACGGTCTGTAGTGTGTTCGTTTCGCTTTACGAGTAGCAACGCCGGTGGCAAGATACCTTCAGCTTGAATAAATTTTCTGGCTGCTGTCACGGGTTTCTCTTCACCGCTTTCGATGCTGTATTGAGGTACGTGTTCTAAAATACGTCGTCCTTCCTGGCGACGACGACTTTTTCTTTTACGTCTCCTTGCCAACCTATTTTCCTCCTCTTTCAAGCTATAGATTGTAGTGATAGCTACAAAATCCGTCGTAATTATATAAGTTCTAGTTCAAAAGATCAATAGTTTTTAAACTTTAGATACAACAAAGATATTACTATTGACGGTAGATAAATCAAAAGCTAATTGGTACATCACTCCTTGAGAAAAACCATTACTCGAAAGATTTAGTTAAGCTTTATTAAATAACTGAGGAAAATAAAGTATCTTCTCTTATCTTCCCTCAAAAACCGTGATCCTGAGCAAGAGCTGAAAAATGTTAATGTCTGCCAGTTCAGATTTTGTGGCTCTATGTCGAGAGCAAATAGCACTACTTACCCAAGGGCTAGGAGCTTCTTTAAGTGTAGTTTATCTAACCCAAGAATTGATAGAGTCGCCGACAGGGGAGGCGAAACTGATTCCTGTGGTTGTTTATCCAGAAACAGCAGTTATACTACCAGGAGAAGAAATTGCTGAGGTGAATGCACGTAAACAATTACAAGTGGGTGATGTGCTGTTGCTACCTCAACAACAGGGAAAATTATTGACTGTAGCGCCAGCCGAAGAAACACCGGAGTCGGGGAGAGCGCCTACAGTAGGTGGAACGTCATCGCCTTTTGGTAATGATTACTTGTTAGATGAACGCCAAATAGTTTTACCTCTGGTGCATGAGGGTGTGATGATGGGATTATTGGTAACGAGTAGAGACGATCGCCCCTGGAACGAACAAGAGCAAAGCCAAGTGCAGAAAGTTGGACAAACACTGGCGATCGCTTGTATTTTGGATCAGCGTCGAGCATGGTTGCAACACCAACTGCATCAACAACAAATTCTGCAAGAACAACAGCAAGATTTACTCGATAATCTATTACATCAGTTTCGTAATCCCTTAACTGCCTTACGCACTTTTGGTAAACTTCTCTTGAAAAGATTGCGCCCTGGTGATCCAAATCGAGATGTGGGCGAGAATATTGTTAGGGAGAGCGATCGCCTCAAAGAATTGCTACAAAAATTTGAGCAAGTGATTGATTGGACAGAGGCGGATTTATCTAGGCTAGTGTTACCAGAAAAAGAGGGATTTGTCGAAGCCACCGTCCAAAAAGAAGCCAAACCAGCGTTATTATTACCGGGGACGGGAGAGCAATTAACTGATTGTGCTGTAGTTGATTTATTAACACCATTACTCATGTCAGCCAAAGCGATCGCCCAAGACAGACATATCAAGTTAAAAGCAGATATTTCTCAAGATTTGCCATTAGTGAGGGTGAATATTAAAGCTTTGCAAGAAGTGTTGAGTAATATCATTGATAATGCTTTAAAATACACACCGCAAGGTGGCAAGATTTATATTCAAGCCGGGCAAGAAAAACTGAACTTCCAAGGCATTGCGATTAGTGATAATGGCCCTGGTATTCCTCAAGAAGATTTAGTCCATTTAGGTGAAAGACATTACCGAGGCGTACAAGCCCAAACAGAAATTCCTGGTACAGGCTTAGGATTGGCGATCGCTAAACAATTAATTGAGCAAATGCAGGGCGAAATTGAAATTTTCAGCCCGGCAATTAACTCTAAATTAACCTCACCCAATACACCAGGAACGACGTTTATTATTTGGTTACCGATGAGTCAAAGTAATTCGTAATTAATAAATTAGTGTTGTTATTAATTAGGAATTACAAGCAGGGGTTGACTATCTCAATGAAACCAGTAGGTTTTGGTTAATGGTCATTTGTAAATCGGTGTCTGGGTCGATAGCGATTAAGTCAACACTATTTCTGCCGAAAAACAAGCTGATTAATCCGCCAATGGCAGCACCCCCTAAAACTTCTTCGGTAGCGATAGCGCGATCGCCTGTGACAGCAGAGACGGCGGCGGCGGCACCTGCACCCAGGACGGTATTCTTAATAATTGTGCCTGTGCTAGCACCCTTTCTGACAGTTTCGGTTTTGTTAATGACTTCTGAAGTTGCATTCAGTTGATACTCTTGACCTGTAGTTAAAACGAGTTTTTGAGCCACGAATTGGGAACCGCCTTGAGCCGGCTTCAGTTCCCCGACTACCTGGCTACCAGCCGGAATTACCACAGTACCCGCTTGAGTAACTACGTTTTCGTCTACGGTAAGGGTCAAAGGTGCAGTTTCATCCTTTGTTACGAGGATTTTCTCCGCCTTGTCGTACTTGACTGAAATCACAGTCCCTTGAGGAATGGTGACAGCAGTAGGCGTTCTGGGGGTATTAGCTTGAGTAGCCACAATATAGGGCGAGGTGATTGCTGAGGCTTGATTAGAACTAACTAATGCTTGGTAGATAAAAGCTGCTACCTGCGCCCTTGTAGCTGTTGCTGTGGGATTTAAAAAGTTGGCGTTGGGATAATTCACCACAATTTTCTGCTCAGTGGCGGCGGCTATGGGACTACGAGCATAGCCAGCAACTTTAACAGCGTCGTTAAAGTATTGCAGAGTACTTTCAACGTTACCACTGGGAATATATTCCAGACCGTTGGCGAGGGAAACCAAAACCTGCTGGCGGGGAATAGCTTGGTTAGGCTCAAAACGATTGCCGGGGTATCCTGAGAGGAAACCAATGGTATAGGCTTGCCGAATGGCGCTAGATGCCCAATAGTTGCTGGGGACATCAACAAAATTAATTGCTTGCCGTTCTGGTGCTTTTTGAAAAGCTTTATTGACCATCGCCGCAAATTGAGCGCGCGTTACTGGTTCTTCTGGACGGAATGAACCATCAGGGAAACCAGCAATAATGCCTCGCTGGGACAATTGTTGAATAAACTGTGCAGCCCAGTAGTTCGAGGAAACATCAGAAAAAGTAGTTTGAGCGAAAGATGGAGATGCTACTAAAAAAGGTGCGACAGTTCCTGCTGTGATGCTCAAAGCCATGAGCGCAGATGTGCCAGATTGCCAACGAGTTAAATTAAACATACAGTTTCTTAACCTACTCAATTATTTGTTTGTCTTGTTAATTATTTAGACCGTATTAATAACTAAAAAGTTCCTTTTTTTCTGTATAAAATGGATGAGGTTGTTAAAATCAAAAATAATCAAAATAGCTATATCACAAGTATTAGATATTTAGGAATAGTGCTATTACTGGTGATTTATGATTAGCCAGCCTATATCTTCATTTATTTGGCGGCTGATGTATAGCTGTTGACGGTTAACTGTTGACAGTTGACGGACTTGAAAGCTTTGTGTTGTCAGTGTTTGATATTAGCTTGATGTCCTGATCTATCTGGCTACGGCTATACCTAAAAGTTGAATTTTGGGAGGAAAAAATTAAGCGATCGCCTACATATAGTCCAAGAAGCGATCGCTAAAAGAGGAATGATGAAATTCACTATTAAATCTTCAGGAAACTAACTAGCGGAAAACATCCACTGTCAAGTTAGAACTCAGGGCTAGTCGCAAATCTTGTTCTGGTCGAACCACAAAGACTTCAGCTTCTTTTTTGCGTAATAATACACTAGCTAAAGCGCCTGCTGCTGCACCACCTACAGGTTCCAAAATTTCAATTCGGCGATTACCTGTAATCAAAGAAATTGCTGTGGCAGCACCTGCACCAATAGCAGCATCAGTTAATATTTTGCCAGAATCATTTCTGCTGATTTTTTCTAGTCTAGTAACAGTTTGAGAATTGGCACTGATTGACTGTCTATTGCCAGAAGGAAATATTAATTCTCTGGCAACAAACCTTACACCTCTGACATTACTTTGGTCGTTTCTGTCTTGGGAAAAATTGCCGTTGAAATATACGGGTTCTAGTTGTCCCACAACTTCAGTTCCCGCAGGAATCAAAACGTTCCTGTTATTGTCGATAATATTGTTAGCTATTTTTAGAGTTAAAGATATAGTTTCTCCACGACTCACAACTACTTGCTCTTTATCGTAGGTAACAGGAAAAGTCACTCCAGCAGGAATAGAAACTCTCCGATTTTGACCAATGAATTGGGCATTAGCAGCCGGTGCAAAGGCAATGATTGGGGCAACAGTTCCTGTTGTGACTGTTAATGCCATGAGTGCGGCGGCTCCAGATTTCCAGTGATTCAAGCGAGTCATAATAGTTTTGGGTTTCTGCAATTATGTATTTCTTGACGAGGTTTTACTGAGATTGTTTCTTACTCTGTTTAAACCGTTCTTTGGGCATATTCCCCAGGGGTGGGGGGTTATTATTTGTGAATTTTGTGGGCTGAATTCATTTCCTCTCCGGCTTCCTTTTAATTCGAGTTGTTGGCAGCCAGGGTGGCAACAATCTTTAATAACTGGATTGGCTCAATTGGTTTGGATATATGAATTTGAAATCCGGCGGTTAGAGCTTGGAGGCGATCGCTTTGTCTGGTGTAAGCAGTAAGGGCGGCGGCTGGTACATTTCCCCCTTGTTCTGATGATAGCGCTCGAATTTGCCGAATTAGAGCGTAGCCATCTTCATTTGGCATCCCAATATCACTTAATAGCACATCAGGCTTCACTAATTGCAACAGTTTTAAAGCTTCACGGGTGGAGGCTGCGGTTGTCACAATTGCTCCGTATTGCTCTAAGGCGGTTTTGAGAAATTCTCTAGTATCTGGTTCATCATCAACTGCTAAGATTTTTAGTCCTCTGATTTGGACTTTAGTATCCCAGGCTGTCTGTCTTTGAATCAAGGGTTCTTCTAGAGTGATTGCGGTGGAAGTGGGTAAGATTGGGAGTTGGACTGTAAATGTGGCTCCTTGTCCTTCTCCTGGGCTAGAAACTGAAACTTTACCATTGTGAAGCTCAACGAGATTACGCACGATCGCCAGACCTAAACCCAGTCCTCCTTGATTTCTGGTTGTGGTAGCATCTGCTTGGCGGAAACGGTCAAACACATAAGGCAAAAACTCAGGACTGATGCCTGTACCTGTGTCAATTACCTGAATCTGCACATTAGTCTCTACTTGTTCTAGGCAAATTTCTACCCGTCCACCTTCAGGAGTAAACTTGACTGCATTGGAAAGTAGGTTCCAAATCACTTGCTGTAAACGTTCTGGGTCGGCAGAAACTAAACCAATATCAAAATTCAGGCGAGATATAATTTGGATTGATTTGGTATTGGCAATTGGGCGGACGGTATCTAGTGCGGCTTGAATTACGGGAATCAGCTTTGTGGGGCGCACAAGTAAGCGAATGTTACCGCGAATAATCCGGGAAATATCGAGTAAGTCTTCAATTAATTGAGTTTGGGCTTGAGCATTGCGCTCAATGGATTCTAAAGCTTGTTCAATTTTTTCTGGTGACAGTTTGCGGGTGCGGAGCAGGCGCGACCAACCTAAAATACCATTGAGGGGCGATCGCAATTCATGGGAAACTATCGCTAAAAATTCATCTTTCATACGACTGGCTCTTTCCAGTTCTATACGAGCTGCCCGTTCTCGTTCTAAAGCTTGCGCCCGCTCTTCAGTTACCATTAATTCGCTTTGGCGTAGTGCTTTTTCTGCTTGTATGCGCTCTGTTACATCTAACACTAGTGATAGCACAGAGGTAACACTACCTTCTTCATTAGTAATGCTGGAGTTGTACCATTCGCAATAAATGACTCTGCCATCTTTGGTATAGTTGCGATTGTATTGGATAATTTGCGCTTCTTGGCCACTGAGGAGGCGATCGCTCACCTCTGCGACTGCTGTAATATCTTCCTCATAAACTATATGCAGATCTTGAATGTATTTTCCTATTACTTCCTCTGCCAGCCAGCCAAAGATTTTTTCAGCAGCCGATGACCAACGGGTAACGCAAAAGTTGCAATCCCACTGCACTACTGCCAAAGGAGTAGTATCTATGTGTAGATTTAACAGTTGTAGGGCATCTTGCAAAGCCAATTCAGATTGTTTACGCTCTGTGATTTCCTGGGTAATGGTCATTCCCGCAAAAATCTCACCATCATCATTCCTCACAGGTAAAACATGGACTTCATAAACGCGATGTCCATAGGGTGCTTCAAAACGGGAGCTGATGCCTGCAAATGCTTGGCGATAGGGTAACTCAACCTTAGAAGAAGTTTCTGGGGGGAGTGCTTCCCAAATTGTTTTACCTTCTATATCAGCTTTAGTAATTCCCACCACCCCTAACCCTAAGCCTGCTGCCAAGATAAAGCGTAAATTTTGGTCAAACAGGAAAACGCCACCATTGGGAATATTTTCTAGAACAGTGTGGATTAAATTTTGATTACTTTGTAGGGTTGCTTGCGTTTGTTTAAAGGCTGTAATATCGTCGGTAACTTCTGGTAGTGTAGATAATTTTTGCTGGTGGCTATGCAGTTTGTCTTCTGGGTGCGGATGTTCAGTGACATCTTGCTTGGTGGCTGTGAGGATAAAAGCAATACCTGTGATAATGATGGCAATTAGTTCTAGCCAAAAGGTGAGCGCGATCGCTAATCTAGATACGGGAAAGCAAGAAGAAATATAAGGCTCACCCTGGTATATAGCTATTGCCTGAGTAAAAATCAGCACTAGCCAAGCCAAAATTAACACAATTTGTCTTTTGTGGAGCAACATAGACTTGCCAGGGTAATAAAGAGAAATCTAACTTTGTTCTATGCTCAACTTCATAATGTATCAGTGTCTTCACAAGCTAGACTAGTCAATTTCAAAAAGCTTATTTTAGCCACTGATTAATGGCTAGTATTATCCCCTTTCACAGAAATTCTGATACATATTGGATGTGTTGCAGGGGTGTAGAGCTATACGCTACTACCGATGTATTTGTATCATCCAAAAAATGAAATGGTGTCAGAGTTGTGAGAATGTTGATGACAAACATTCTTTTATTATTGCCGTACTTTCATTAATTGTGAAAAGAGAAAATAGCCTTTTAGTGATAGGACTTATATCTGAAAACTAAAAATCAAGGGTGTAGGGGTGTAGGGGTTTTCAACATTTACACCCCTATATCTTTACCCCCTTACACCCAGTCTCAAAAGACAAACTGGGTGCGTAAGTCCTAACTGATTTCTCTTTTTCTCGGTGCATAAGGAAAATATTTTGCAAGATCAGAAAAACTTACTCATAATAATGTTAATTTTCGTAAAATTACGGACTTTAAAACTAGAAACCTGATATTTACCTAGTTAAACTAACAAGAGTGCATCTGTACTGCTAGTTAATAAAATGTAGATGTGGCGCTATAGCCTCAATGATTCCAGTACAACTTGTCCTGAAAAATTTTCTGAGTTACCGTGATGCAACTTTAGATTTTCGTGGTTTGCATACGGCTTGTATTTGTGGTGCCAATGGAGCAGGTAAATCATCTCTCCTCGAAGCCATCACGTGGGCGCTATGGGGTGAAAGTCGGGCGGCGGCTGAAGATGATGTGATCAATTCTGGTGAAAAAGAAGTCCGGGTTGATTTTACTTTTCAAAATAATCAGCAAAAATATCGCGTAATTCGCAGTAGAATTCGGGGTGCATCTGGGGTTTTGGAATTTCAAATCGAAACACCCTCTGGCTTCCGGGCTATTACTGGTAAAGGTGTCCGAGCCACCCAGGATTTGATTTTAGAACACATAAAGCTTGATTACGATACTTTTATTAACTCTGCTTATCTACGTCAAGGACGAGCAGATGAGTTTATGCTCAAACGTCCAAGCGAACGTAAGGAAATTTTGGCGGAGTTGTTGAAGCTCAATCAATATGATGAATTGGAAGAACGAGCCAAAGATTCATCGCGTCAATTTAAAGTGAGGGCGGAAGAATTAGAGCGTTCTTTGGAATCGATTAAAACTCAGTTACAACAACGGGAAAACACCAAAGCCCAAAGGGCAGAATTAGAAGCGGAAGTTAACCAACTGCAACAGATACAAGCTTTTGAGACGATTCAGTTGCAGAGTTTGCAGGTGATTCAACACCAGAGGCAAAATAGCGAACAGCAGTTAAATTTTATCAGGCAACAATACCAAAATTTGACACAAGATAGCGATCGCCTCCAACAAGAGCAATCAGCAGTCAAAACACAGTTAGCTGAGTTAGAAGCTATCTTGCATCGGGAAGAGGAGATTCACAATGGTTACAGCCACTACCAACGTCTGCAATCTCAAGAAGAAGCATTTGCCGTCAAATTTGACGAACACACCCGCGCCACAGCCCTACGTCAACAAAAGCAACAACAGTTAACTAAACAAATTCACGAACTGGAAAGACAACTCCAACAAGTCCAAGGACAATTGGAAGCTTTAAAACAACAAGAGCAAGAAATTCAGCACACCTTGAGTAAATCGGGGGAAATAGAAGCCGCCTTAGCCCAACTCGCCGCCGCCCGTCGCCATCTAGCGCACCTGGATGAACTGCAAATGCAGGTTTCCCCCTTGTTACAACAGCGCCAACGTCTACAAAGTCATTTAGACCGGGTTCATGCGGGGTTAGTCGCCAGGCTCGAACAACTACAAGCAACAGAGAATCAACTGCAACGAGCCTCCCAACGCCAACCCCAACTGCAACAAGCAGTGATGGAAGTGGCGATGCAAATTGATCAAATGGAGAAAGACCGGGTTTATTTGCAACGGGTGCAAGAAAAAGGCCATGAAAGACGGAATTTTATAGAACGACTGCAAGCCCAACAACGGGAATATGAGAGATTATTGGGAGAAATGGAGCAGAAATTGCAAATGCTCCGCACCCCCGACGCTATTTGTCCTTTGTGCGAACGTCCTTTAGATGAGCATCATTGGAATCGGGTAGTAGATAAAACCAAAGATGAGTATAAGGAGACTGAGGGGCAATTGTGGGTGTTTCGTGAGCAGATGGCGGTATCCGATAGAGAAATTCAGGTATTGCGGCAAGAATATCGGGAAATATCCCAAAAATTAAATGCTTACGATGCTTTACGAGAACAGAGAGGACAATTAGCCGCCCAACTGCAATCTACCAGCGATGCAGAACAACAGTTACAACAATTGGCTGCCGAAAAGCAACACTTAGAGCGATCGCTGCAAGTCGGTGATTTCGCCCTTGATCAACAAGCCGAATTGCGGCAACTAGAACAACATCTGCAACAATTAAATTACAATGAGCAAGACCATGCCCTGGCTCGTAGCGAAGTAGAACGGTGGCGATGGGCAGAAATTAAGCAAGGGCAAATCAAAGATGCTAGTAAACGCCTAGCGACACTCGCAGCCCGCAAACCAGAATTACAAGCCCAAATTACCCAACTACAAACCAGAATCCAGCAAGAGCAAACTGATTCTGAAGATGCTCAACAAATCGCAGCCCTTGAGGAGCAAATCACAGAACTTGGTTATAGTTCTGAGCAGCATAACAACCTGCGTCTCGCGGTGCGTCAGTCCCAAGCTTGGCAGTTGCGTTACCAGCAGCTTTTGTCAGCCCAGCAACAGTATCCCCAACTCCAGGGCAGATTGCAAGATTTGGAAGCCTCTAAGCTGGCGAGATTACACGAAAGACAACAACTCGCCACCCAAATCGATAGTCTTGTGGAGCAGTTAGCCCAAGCTGCTAACCCCAGGGAGCAAATTCAAGCTTTAGAACAACAGTTAGCAACGAGACGACGACAACTAGACGAAAGCATCACCCAATTAGGACGTTTAGAACAGTTAGCCCATCAGTTAGAAACACTGCAAACTCAATATGAGGAGCAGCAGCAACAATACCAAACTTGTAAGCAACAATATCGGGTATATCAGGAATTAGCTCAGGCGTTTGGTAAAAATGGTATCCAAGCTTTGATGATTGAGAACGTGTTACCCCAACTGGAAGCAGAGACAAATCAACTTTTATCCAGGCTGAGTGCGAATCAACTGCACGTACAATTTATTACCCAAAGAGCAGGCAAAGGCAGTAAATCTACCAAGAAAAATGCCAAACTCATAGATACCTTAGATATTCTCATTGCCGATGCCAGAGGTACAAGAGCTTATGAAACCTACTCCGGTGGGGAAGCCTTCAGAATTAACTTTGCCATTCGTTTAGCTTTGGCGAAACTATTAGCCCAAAGAGCCGGAGCCGCATTGCAACTATTGATTGTAGACGAAGGTTTTGGCACACAAGATGCTGAAGGATGCGATCGCCTCATTGCTGCCATTAATGCGATCGCCAACGATTTCGCCTGCATCCTCACCGTTACCCATATGCCCCACCTCAAGGAAGCGTTTCAAGCCAGAATTGAGGTAGATAAAACTCAACAGGGGTCGAGGATTCGGTTGTTAACTTAACTAACCCTCTTTCTAAGGTTTTCTACTGTAGGACGCTTTGAGTCTCAGCATCGGTTTTCTAAACCACTACAATAACAATATATATCGGAATATTTTGATTAATTTGCTCTATGTCAGTTTTAGCAGCGATCGCAGTCTTGGCGGTATTAATCTTGGTACACGAGTTGGGGCATTTTGTCGCCGCGCGTTCTCAAGGTATTCATGTGAACCGCTTTTCGTTAGGATTTGGGCCTGTTCTGTGGAAGTACCAAGGTGCAGAAACTGAGTATGCTATTCGGGCTTTTCCTTTGGGTGGATTTGTCGGCTTTCCCGATGATGACCCCGATAGCGATATTCCCCCCAATGACCCGAATTTGCTGCGTAACCGTCCCATTTTAGATCGGGCGATCGTTATCAGTGCAGGTGTCATCGCTAATTTAATTTTCGCTTATATGCTCCTAGTAGCCCAGGTGGGCTTTGTTGGTATTGGGCAAGCCAGTCAGCCAGGGGTTTCAATCCAACAGTTAGCGCCAGAAGTGAGTGCTGTTGCTACCAACGCTGGACTGAAACCAGGAGATGTGATTCTCTCGGCTAATAAGCAAGAATTTGGCACTTCCTTACAAGAAATTGAAGCTTTAAGAGACATCATTAAAAATAGCCCTGGTAAGTCTATTCAACTCACAGTTGCTCGTGGAGACGAAAGGCTATCAGTTAATGTTATTCCCGAAGCCAAACCAGCCGGGGGAAGTATTGGTATTGGGCTTGCACCTAACGGCAAAGTAGAACGCCGTCCAGTGAGTCTCATCAAAGCTTTCAGCGTTGGCGCTAGCGAATTTCAACGCATCGTTGTCATGACCTTTAAAGGCTTTGGGCAACTAGTTACTAATTTTGGTGAAACAGCCAGTCAAGTTGCAGGCCCCATCAAAATTGTGGAAATTGGCGCTAATATCGCTCAAAACGATACAGCTAGTTTGTTCTTCTTTGCCGCGTTAATTAGCATCAACTTAGCAGTCATCAATATTCTGCCGCTCCCGGCTTTGGACGGTGGACAATTAGCGTTTTTACTCATTGAAGGTTTACGCGGTAAACCCTTACCTAACCGGATTCAAGAAGGTGTAATGCAGACTGGTCTGGTATTACTCTTAGGGCTGGGAATTTTTCTGATTGTGAAAGAGACCACCCAGTTAACTACCCAATTGGAGTGGGTGCAGAAATTGTTCCAGTGAGTACTACTACCCGTAAATCACTTTCTAAAAAGCAACGGGCGTTAGAAATTCTCTCTCGCCTGAAGCGTCTTTATCCCGATGCCACCTGCTCTTTAAATTACACCACAACAGTACAACTGCTAGTGGCAACTATTCTCTCAGCCCAGTGTACAGATGAGCGAGTGAATTTAGTCACACCAGCTTTATTTAGCCGCTTTCCGGATGCGCCTAGTTTAGCGAATGCTGATTTAACAGAGTTAGAAAACTTGGTACGTTCGACAGGGTTTTATCGCAATAAAGCCAAAAATATTCAAGCCGCCTGTCGCATGATTGTTAGTGAGTATAACTCTGTAGTTCCCAATACAATGGAGCAGTTGTTAAAACTGCCTGGTGTGGCGCGGAAGACCGCAAATGTGGTTTTAGCTCATGCTTATGGCATCAATGCAGGGGTAACAGTAGACACCCATGTGAAGCGCCTCAGCCAACGCCTGGGTTTAACTAAATATCCAGATCCCGTTCACATTGAACAAGATTTAATGAAATTGCTGCCCCAACCCGATTGGGAAAATTGGTCAATTCGGCTCATTTATCACGGTCGCGCTGTCTGTAAAGCCCGTTCTCCTGTATGTGAGGCTTGCGAATTGGCGGATTTATGCCCATCTGCCACGAAAACAGTCAATAGTCATTAGTCAATAGTCAATAGTCATTAGTTACTTCCCCTATACCCTTACACCTCCATACCCCCATACCCTTGATTTTACTTTTCATCAGTAAGTCACACAAAAATAGAGGCGATTAGCCTTTAGTAAATGTAGAATGGAAAATGCTGTCAAAATTGTTGAATTAATTTATGGCAAAAAAGAGTATGATTGAGCGCGAGAAAAAACGCGCTAAGTTGGTAGAAAAGTATTCTGCAAAGCGGGAAGCTCTCCTAGACGAGTTCAGAACTACAGAATCTCCTCTAGAGAAGTTAGAAATTCACCGACAAATCCAACAGTTACCCCGTAACAGTGCGCCTAATCGTCGCCGTAACCGTTGCTGGGTAACTGGTCGTCCTAGAGGTGTTTATCGTGACTTTGGGCTATCTCGGAACGTCCTGCGGGAATGGGCGCACGAAGGTCTTTTACCCGGAGTTGTTAAGTCTAGCTGGTAGTCAACAGTCAACGGTCAACAGTGAGATAGTGCGTTCCTGTCGCCTTGCGTCGGAAAGCAACTATCGAACCCGTAAGGGTCAACGGTCAACAGTTTCATACTATTGACTATGGACTCTTGACTATAGACTGGATTTATTGCCCACAACAATGGTCTATACCTAGACTCTCTAAGAGTAGATCGCTGACGGCGTTAGCGATCGCAAACTCTCCATAAAAGCTTTTAGAAAAATCAAAGGCCTGCATCTCTGTGACAATAGCAATCACTAGAGAACCAAGGTCATTCTCGCCTTCCATTCTTTGGCGAACAAAGATTTGTGCTGCACGTTGAGCAATCTTTTGATTGACGGCTTCGGGAATAAATTCTCTATCGAGCCAGCTTAGTAAAGACTCTTGCAACCATTGACCTTCGAGGTTAGGATTTGCGGCCGGTGGTAGGGTGATAGGTGGTATCGGTTGTGTCATCTGTTTTTCACCGCAGAGGAATATTATGGAGAGTGCAGAGGAGCGCCAAGTATGAGTAACAACATCAGAGCGCGTTCCTCTGATATTTTTTATTTTTAGTTTTATCTATGCAATATGATATCGCCTCTATTATTCAAGGCTACGCTCAAGGCTATTTTCTCATGGCTGATGACAGTGATTGCCTGGGATGGTATGGAAGCCGCGATCGCACTTTGATTCCCTTAGATGAGCGATTTCGCTATCCTAAGTCTTTACAGCGTGTTTTAAACCAAGAAAGGTTTACAGTGGCAATTAACCGCGATTTTGCAGCTGTAGTGGCTGGTTGTGCTAACAGAGAAAGCACTTGGATTTCTCAGGAATTGCAAGAAATTTACTGGTTACTACACCAGACGGGTTACGCCTACAGTTTTGAAACATGGCAAGGGGACGAACTAGCAGGCGGGATTTTAGGTATTGTCATTGGCGGTGCTTTTATAGGTGAATCGATGTTTTACCGCATTCCTGAAGGCTCTAAAGTAGCGATGGTGAAATTAGTAGAAAGATTACGCCAAAGGGAATTTGTCATGTTTGACGCGCAAATGATGAATCCCCACCTAGAAAGATTCGGCGCTTACCGTATTAAAGATAAAGAATATAAAACCCTATTAGAAAAAGCACTACTAAGTCCTAGCACTCTAATTTAGCCGAACTGGAGACTGAGGAAAGCAGGGGGAGCAGGGGAGCAACTGACTAATGACTAATGACTAATGACTAATGACAACTGTACTTTTTTCTACGCTTTTGGGTGGATGAATGACTGTATACGGTTAAGTAGAAATTAATTATAAACTTACGGAGGGTGAATCAATGACTACAGGTAATGGACATTCTCAGGAACCTATTAGCAACTTAGAGTATGACTTTCTCACCGTGTTGCAAAATAAAGCCGAAGCAGTTAGAGCTTATGAAACTTACATAGAAGATGCACAAGCTGCTAACTCTCAACCTTGTGTAGATTTATTCCAAAAACTTCGTCAGTCTGAAATTGAGCAAGCACAAGAAATTCGTCATCATCTGCAAGAAGTAATGCAGCACGGTAAGATGTAAAATTCACTGGTAATAAGTAATAGGTAACAGGTGAATTATCGATTACTTATTACTATTCATAAAACCAATTCGCAATTCGCAATAAATGATGTAGAGACTTTGCATACAACGTCTCTACAGTACAGAATAAAGTGCATTTTAATCAAGAAACAGTATCAGCTATTATTTTTAATAATTGGTAATGATTGAAATTGAGACGCTTGAACTGAAAAATCACAAATTGATTGAAATGGACAAAAACGGCAGTGATAACCAGGATTGGGTGGAAATATTTCACTGAAATCTCTAGTTTCTTCCTGATACTGCTGTACGTCGTCTTGGTGTTTTTTGGCTATATTTATTAACTCAAACTTTAAATCTTCTAATTCATTTCTTTTAAGGCTAATTAACTCTGATTCTTGGCAGAGTTCTAAATTATAAAATGAGGCGACAGCTTCTTTACCTGGATAGAGGTAATGAGCAGCTAATAAATAAACTAAAGCTTGTCTTTTATCAAAAGCTGCTTTACCAGTTTTGAAATCTAAAATATGTAGGGTGTGATGATTATCAGACTCGATAAAGACGCAATCCATCGCTGCATATAAGCGAAAACGGTCATCTTTCTGTTCGATTAAAATTGGCTTGGGGAAACCTTCATCACCACGAGTCAATTGCAGAATTTTTTTACCTAATAATAACGGTGCATTATAGTATTTTTTCAAAATTTGCAGCACCCGTTGTTGAACTTGCATTGTGGAGTTACTTAGTTTCAACAACTGTGCGACTTGCTCGACTCCATCGGAACGGGTTAACAAATGTCGATTATGATGAAACTCATAAACACCTTTTTGGGCTAGTATCCCAATTCGCTGAGGTGGAGTAGCATTCCCTAGCAGTGCTTTGACTTGCGGTTCGTTTTGACGCGCCTTGATAAACCCCCGTCTCATCTGGCAATGCCAACGTTCTTGCCCCACAGCTGGGGCAACTAAAGACCAGAGGTGATAACTAACAAAAAGTCGATCGGGGGTTGACATTGGTCAAGAGCAGTGAGAAAAAATACGGTGAAGGATGCTTGCGACTACGCACGCTTTGCGGGAAGCTTCCTATAGTGGTCAAATAGATGGGGGACAGTAGCAAACATGAGCGCTAGTAGCAATTCCAGCAAGATAAAATTTGGTACTGATGGATGGAGAGGCATTATTGCCGATGATTTCACTTTTCCCAATGTGCGAAAAGTGACAAGAGCGATCGCCAGTTATCTGGAAACAGCCTACACAAAAGATAGACCAGTTCTAATTGCCTACGATACTCGTTTTTTAGCTGATCAGTTTGCCGAGACAGCAGCTCAAGTCTTGGCTGACTTGGGCTGGAATGTCAAAGTTACTGATCGGGATTGCCCCACACCAGTAATTGCTTACAATGCCCGTCACCTGAATTCGGCAGGGGCATTGATGTTTACGGCTAGTCATAATCCAGCACCCTATTGTGGAATTAAATATATCCCTGATTATGCTGGGCCTGCCACTCCAGAAATTACTGATACTATTGTGGCAAACATTGAAAGTGCATCGGATGAATTGCCAAGTGGCAAGCCATCGGGGTCAATTTCTACTTTCGATCCCAAACCAGACTATCTCCAGTTTATTTACACATTACTAGATGTAGAAAAAATTAAAAGCGCCCAACTGAAAGTCAAGTATGATGCGTTATATTCTACATCCCGTGGCTATTTAGATGAAGTATTGCTAGAAAGTGGGGTGCAATTAGAAAGTTTCCACACTTGGCGGGATGTCCTATTTGGTGGTGGAATGCCTGAACCAAAAGGAGAACAGCTAGTGGAATTAGTCGAAGCTGTCCGCCGCGACCATGCAGATTTAGGACTAGCGACAGATGGCGACAGCGATCGCTTTGGTATTGTGGATGAGCTAGGTAACGTCCTCACCCCCAACACTGTGCTGTTAGTCCTGGCGCGTCATTTAATCAAAAACAAAGGTAAAACAGGCGCTATTGTCCGTACTGTAGCCACAACTCACCTACTGGATAATTTCGCCGCTAAATACGGCTTGAAAATTTATGAGACAGCCGTAGGTTTTAAATACATTGGGGAAAAAATGCGGGAAACCGCCGTGCTGATTGGTGGTGAAGAATCAGGCGGTTTAAGCATTATTGGGCATATTCCCGAAAAAGACGGCGTTTTAGCTGATATGCTGATTGCCGAAGCGATCGCCTATGAAGGTAAGCCCCTCAGTCAATTGGTGAAGGAAGCGATCGCTGAAGCTGATGGCCCCTTGTACAACAACCGTCTTGATTTACACTTAACAGAAGCTCATAAAGTCGCCGTCATCGACTCCTTTACAAAAAATCCTCCTTCCGAGGTAGCTGGAATTAAAGTGAAGGAAGTCGGACGTAAGGACGGAATTAAGCTGTATTTAGAAGAAGGTAGCTGGGTGTTGCTGCGTCCCTCTGGTACTGAACCTTTGGTACGTGTTTACCTAGAAACCAACTCTCCTGAAAAACTCAGCAAACTAGAGCAAGAGTTGGAAAGTGCGATCGCTAAGTTAGGATAAGAATCTCAACCGCAGATGAACGCCTGTGTTCATCTGCGTGTATTTGTGGTTCGTGATTTTATGAAAACTTTGGCACCTTTTTTCACATCTTTAGTTGTAGCAGTTTGGGTAGTGGCGATCGCTATTCTTTCTGTCCAAAATTTCGAGCCAGTATCGTTAAAATTCTTAACATTTCAATCAATTAAAATTCCAGTTGGTATAGTGCTGGCGTTTAGTGCTGGTGTGGGATTTGTGGGTGTGGCTATCCTACAGCCCCTCTGGAGTCTTTCCGGTTCGGGTAACTCTCGTTTAGAAGAAGACGCGGAATTTTTCGTCGATGATGAAGATTTTTAACTATGGAAACTGAATATGATTTTAGCCAGGGTAAGCGCGGAGCGATTGATTAACAATGTCATGTGTCAGTCAATTCAGCAATATTATAAAACTTGAGAATAAAGATTGTGGTAAGTGTAGCGAAAGTAAATTGAGCTTAGTAAAAGCTATAAATTATTCAATAAAGTGAAAGCAAGTGAAGTACACATTATATTTAAAACAGAATCAAGTTGATGAACTAGAGTATGAAGTAGTTTCGACTGAACTTAGAGTTCATCTAATTCGGTTACTTTCACAAGGAATTAAAGGTGAGTGGACAATAGTAATACAAAACCATCTTATTAATAAGGCTCGTAGCTTTATTGGTCTTCCAATCTACGTACTTGAATCAGACATCATGGGTGAGTACGAACCGCAAGAGTATGCTTGGCATAACGGAGAGTTTGAATTACTATTAAGGCGATTTAATACAACAGAGATAGTTGAATTTCTGGGCTTTTTAATTGAAGAAGGGTTTTTTACTGTAGAGGAAATTAATGACCTGCTTGTAAAGGACGGATTATCTTTCTATTTTGAAAGGACAATTATTGATAAAATTAAAGTCTGCCTGACTCCATTAGACGATATTTCTGAGCAAGAGGAAAGGGAACATCCTAACATTCGCGTTCTTGTAAGACGTATGGAGGATGCCCTTAAAAGAGAAGATTGTGCAGGTGTTTTACATACAAGTGCATCAATTTTTGAAACACTCGCTAAAGATATTATTGGCATCCCATCAGTCCAGAATCAAACCCTAAAAAGCTTTTTTGAGCGTTATCGTAACGACTCAAAGCTACCAGATGAAATTCTGAACTACATCCTTGATCTCTACAATTCAAGAAATACTACTCCTCTAGCTGGACATGGAAGCACAAAAAATCCAGAAATATCTAAGGATCAAGCAACTATATTGAGTGAGATGACTAAGGCTTTTGTCAAAATTGAATATAAACTCAATATAGAAGTTCCTAGACTGATGTAATTAGATATGAAAATCTACAAACTTTTAAGGATAAGCTCTTCTACATTTAACTTTTATAACGTGGATTGGTAAGATTTCTTGCAAAAGAGCTAGATGTTTTTCAGATCAATACAACCATCTTCTATTTTGAAATATCTATTAACAATAGATTCGTTAAAACCAGTTATTAAGTCTGAAATATCAGTGAGACATTCAGCATTAACTACTTTTATTACGTAGTTGGAAATTCTTGTCTTGTCAGACTGTTGTATATCAGCTTGTTTACTAATGGTCTTTCGGTAAACCATTATTGCATATGCAACAGATGCTTTCACTACTTCTAGATTATCAGGGCTGAATTCAGCAGCATTAGCAACTCCAGCAGGATCATCATATCTAGAAAGTATTTTACGTTGTTCAATCCCAAATGCCAATCTCAAGAATTGCTCATATTCCAAATCATAATCCCAAGTATCGCTCATGGTTTCATACCTCTCATGTCATTATGCTATTCAGGTTTCAATATTCATAACCTAGCCCATTTTCATATCCAAACCAAAAGTCAGTGATAAGCCTCCCAATAGCAAGCATCTTAAAATAGACGGTGCGATCGCATATTCAACAAAGTACAGTGAATCAGCGATCGCAATCATCCAAACTGCATTCAAATTCTGAAACACTGCTAATTTCTACGATTGCTTCTCCTTGTCTAGGAGGTAATTGAGCATCAATCCAAATTTTCATGCTGTCAGTCGGGGAAAATCAGTGCGGCGTGCAGCAAACAACAAACAGGCTTGAATATCTTTTGCTTCGAGGTCGGGAAAATCTTCTAAAATTTCAGAAACGCTAACATTCTCCCCCATCATTTCTAAAATGTCACTTACGCGGATTCTCATACCGCGAATACAAGGACGACCTCCACATTGACCAGGAGTTTGGGTAATGCGAGTTAATAATTCAACTTTTGAGTTCATTTAGTAACCCAATATAAATTGCTTTGTCCTGATCATACAGAATAAGTCATATTGGTAGCGATCGCCTAAGTTCAGAGTAAAGCGATCGCACTCACATTAAAGCTAAAATAACGAAGCGTATTCTTGTAAAAATGATTGACAAAAACATATTGAGGCTTGGGGATAGAACCGAACCCTAATTTTATATCCATAACTAATTTCAATAATTGTGTTGTCAATTAGTGAGCTTGTTATTTATATGGTTCCCCAATTATCAAATCAATTAACGTGAATTCGACAAGTCTTTTTTGACCTCTCCCCCAACCCCTCTCTCTTGAAAAGTTCTGAGCGGAGGAAACCTCCGCTCAGACTTTTCGCTCCGACGCGGAGAGGGGGGTAAAGACCATGCAATATTGACAAACAATAAAGGTTTTGAAGCCTCTCTCCTTGCAGGGGAGAGGTTTGGAGAGGGGTTCTTCCGAATTTATCGAACTCACGTTCAATTAACATCAAATATATTGCATTAGCTAACTTCATCGAAGTAGATTATGGTCAAATTAAAACTCACGCATAGATAAAACCTGATGCGTGAGTATAGGCTTACTTGAAGTATTTGACCATGAAATTATTAAATGCGATGTTCTAATGACGACAAGAGGTCATAAGCGAAAACAATCCATTTACTGTTTTTTTAATTTCCAGCCATTGTTTCTGGCTCAAAACCTAAGGTTTTTAATCTTTCTGTCAAAATATGGACTTGTTCTTCTGCTTCTAAACGTCGTTGTGATTCAAAATTTGCCCGTTGTTCTGCATCCAAAATACGTTCCTCTGGGGTAAGCAACCTTTCCCCTTTTTCGTTATACCAATACAACCACTCCCGCGCTATACCTTGATAAATGCCACGTTCTCTTCCAATTCCTAAACCAATTTCTGGTAACCAAATTGGATCTCCTGACATGAGGGTGTATTCCCCATCTTCTAACCGATACACTTCCAGGGGGGATTTCTTGCGTCGAAAAGGATTGTACACAACGTAGTACAAAATTCCTAATTCTTTTGCATAGAGTTCTTTTTTGCTGCTATATTCTCCTAAATGTTTCGGGGAAGCAACCTCCACCACTAAAACAGGTGGCTTTTTCTCTTCCCACAATACATAACTCAGGCGTAAGTCCCCATCAATAAAACGCTTAACTTCTATGCTGAGAAAACCATCTGGTACAATGGCAGATTTTTTAGGGTCATAGTATATACCCATATTTACACCAAAGTACCAATCCCAACGATCTGACCACACTAAAGCTAGTGTTGACTTTAACAAGCTGGGAATTAAATCTTGTAGTTCATTATCCACAGGCGTATCATCAGAATCGGGTAGCTCTTCAGACGATGGTAAACAGTGTAACGGGTTGTAGTTTAACATAAGTCGCATTACCTATTCCTAATTTTCTATAGAATTGATTGTCAAAAACGAATTGATTTATTTTTCTATTTGTCTTTGTGATAGAGATTTTAGATTTAGCTTCAGCACTCAAGTATATTAATAAATTTGAATTATTTATCAACAGTAATATCTACGACGATACTTTCCTTACTTAGTAAAAAAAGAGCAGGTACACAACCCGCTCTTACAACAATATAGGTAGAAATGATTAAGCACCAGTTAATTACCAATTACTGGCGCACTTAAGGAAACTTTTGGTGCTTCTGGTTTTTCCTGTGCCAAAGTGGGTACAGAATCACGTAATCTTGCCGTCAGTTGTACAGTTGTAGCGTCGTACATCTGAGTTAGTAGCTTGGGATAGAAACCAATACCAATAATTGGCACTAGCAAACAAGCAATAACAAATACTTCGCGGGGTTCAGCATCTATTAGTTGCTGATGAGAAACTAATTCTTCGTTTTCTTGACCGTAGAAAATTTCCCGCAACATGGACAAAAGATAAATCGGAGTTAAAATCACCCCAACTGCCATGAGAAATACCACGATGACCTTAAATGTAGAGCTATAAGCATCGCTGGTAGCAAAGCCGACGAATACCATTAACTCTGCCACGAAACCACTCATTCCGGGCAATGCCAAAGATGCCATCGAACAAGCTGTGAACATAGCGAAAATCTTTTGCATCCGCTTACCGACACCGCCCATTTCATCTAACATCAGGGTGTGTGTCCGGTCATAGGTAGCACCGACAAGGAAGAATAAACTCGCCCCAATTAAGCCGTGGGATACCATTTGTAACATCGCCCCACTCAAACCCAAATCGGTGAAGGAGGCAAACCCGATAATCACAAAACCCATGTGGGAAATTGAGGAGTAGGCAATCTTGCGCTTGAGGTTACGCTGGGCAAAGGATGTTAAGGCAGCGTAGATGATGTTAACTACCCCCAAGACAACCAGCACAGGTGCGAAATAAGCATGGGCATCGGGTAAAATGCCAGCATTCATCCGAATCAGGGCATAACCACCCATTTTCAGAAGAATACCTGCCAGTAACATATGGGCAGGGGCTGTTGCTTCGCCGTGGGCATCTGGCAACCAAGTATGTAGGGGAATGATGGGTAATTTGATGGCGTAGGCAATAAGAAAGCCAGCGTATAGCAACAATTGGAAATTTAAGGCGTAATCTTTGAGAGCGAGCGATCGCATATCAAAGGTGACGTTATCGCCATAAAAGGCCATTGTCAAAGCTGCTAACAAAATAAACAGCGAACCACCAGCCGTGTACAAAATAAATTTGGTGGCTGCGTATTGCCGTTTTTTACCTCCCCAAATTGCCAGTAGTAAGTAAACGGGGATTAACTCCAACTCCCACACTAGGAAAAACAGCAGCATATCCTGAACGGCAAATACGGCGATTTGACCGCCATACATAGCCAGGAGCAAAAAGTAAAATAGCCTGGGCTTTAAGGTCACAGGCCAGGCTGCTAAGGTGGCTAGGGTGGTGATGAATCCAGTCAAAATAATCAGGGGCATAGACAAGCCGTCTGCGCCCACAGACCAGTTCAAATCCAGTTGCGGTACCCAAGGGTAACTCTCCACCAACTGTAAATCGGGATTGGCGAAGTCGTAACTGGTATAAAACGCGTAAACAATCAGGGCAAAATCAATCAACCCTACGATGAGGGCATACCAACGGATGGTTTTGCCGTCTTTATCGGGAATGATGGGAATCAGTAGTGACGCGGCTATCGGTAGTAAAATAATCGTCGTCAGCCACGGAAAATTAGCTGTATTCATCACAATTCTTCTGCTATTAAATTCATGTTTGCCAATAAGCCACTAGCTTATTAACTAGCAGCTTTTTGACGATTTGGCATTGATTGTTAGGTTGATTTAAACAACATAAAGAAAGATGAAGGCGGGTTAAGCTATACCCAGTCCTTCATCCCCATACAATATACTTCTTGCCCAATCATTAACCGTTTAGTTAGCAGAAGTTTAGTTTTTAGCACCAGGATGCTGAGTAAAAACATAGTTCAGCTTTAACTCAGCACAAAAGTTAGGTGACACCGAAAACGATAACTAAGCCCAAAACAGCCCCGAATACGATGAGGGCATAGAATTGAACCCGACCGTTTTCGAGATATTTTAGACCTTCGCCACTAACCAAGGTGAAAAATCCTGTCAAGTTGACAGCGCCATCAACAACCCGGAAGTCCACTTCCATAACTTGTCTAGCAAGGCGACGCAAACCAAGCACAAAGACACGATGGTAAATGTCATCGAAATACCATTTATTAAGTGATAGTTCGTAGAGTGGCTTAATTTTAGCAGCGATCGCCGCCGGGTCGATTTTACGCTGTAAATACATCAGCGAAGCCAAGGTAATCCCAATCAAGGAAACACCGACTGAACCACCAGCCATGATGTAAAACTCATTAGGATCAAATTCAGCCGCTTTTTCCAGTACTTCAGCTAGGCTTTCTGTGGGCGAAAAAATAAACCGTTCAAAGTAATTGTTGTAAGGAGTACCTACCAAACCAATCAACATTGAAGGTATAGCCAAAATCAGCAATGGCAGAGTCATTGTCCAAGGCGACTCATGGGGAGAACTGCTGTGATGACCGTGACCATCATGATGACCACCAGTAGCAGCCAATTCTCCTTTTTTCATTGCCCCAGGGCCAAAAACCGGTGCGGGTTCTGCTGACTCTAGTTCCAGAAGGATTGTTTTAGCTTTGAGGAGCCTGTCCTTGATTTTTTCGTCATTTCCCCGGAATTTGCCTTCAAATGTCGAGAAATACATTCTAAACATATAAAAAGCGGTAATCCCAGCAGTCATCCAGCCAATAAACCACAGCAGTGGGTTAGCAGCATAAGCAGCACCGAGAATTTCATCCTTTGACCAGAAACCAGCAAAGGGAGGAATCCCCGAAATTGCCAAGCAACCAATCAAAAATGTCAATCCGGTGGCAGGCATATACTTCCGCAGTCCACCCATTAAGCGCATATCCTGCGCTAAAGCTGGGTCATGACCAACAACGGCTTCCATGCCATGAATGACGGAACCAGAACCCAAGAACAGCATCGCTTTGAAATAAGCGTGGGTCATCAGGTGGAATAATCCCGCACTGTAAGCCCCTACGCCCATCGCCATCACCATGTAACCCAACTGGGAGATGGTGGAGTAAGCCAAGCCCTTTTTGATGTCGTTTTGGGTAATGGCAATGGTAGCGCCCAAAAATGCTGTAAATGCCCCAGTAAATGCAATCACGTTCATTGCAGCTGGAACGTGTTCAAAAACGGGGTACATCCGCGCCACGAGGAATACACCAGCCGCCACCATCGTTGCCGCGTGGATTAAGGCAGAAATGGGGGTGGGGCCTTCCATCGCGTCTGGTAGCCAGACATGGAGGGGGAATTGGGCAGATTTAGCAACTGGGCCGAGGAAGACTAAAATTGCAAACAGTACAGCCAGGAAATTGCTGATAGAACCTGTTTGGACGAGTTCGGCTAGGCGATCGCCCATAATCTGAAAATCAAAGCTGCCTGTTGCCCAAAATAGTCCCAAAATGCCTAGCAGTAGACCAAAGTCACCTACACGGTTGGTGACAAATGCTTTTTGGGCTGCATCTGCGGCTGATTTGCGATCGTACCAAAAACCAACCAGCAAATAAGAACACATCCCTACTAGTTCCCAGAAAATATAAATCTGGACTAGATTAGGGCTGACTACTAGACCCAACATTGAGGAGCCGAACAGGCTGAGATAGGCATAAAACCTAACGTAGCCTGGGTCATGAGCCATGTAACCATCAGTGTAAACCATGACCAGCACAGCTACCGATGTTACAATCACCAGCATCAGGGATGTGAGATTGTCGATCGTGTAGCCCATAGTCAGGTGAAAATTGCCTGCTGCCGCCCATTCTAGGGTGCGGAGATAAGTTGGGTGTCCTTGGAGTTGACTCCACAGCAAGGCCGACGACAGACCCAGGGCCGCGCCCATGAGGGAAATGATCAACACAGCGTTTAGCTGCCGCAGGCGGTTTGTCGTTTGATTGAACGAAATTAAGCCAAGACCGACCAACATTGCTCCCAACAGAGGCAATACTGGGATTAGCCAGGCATATTGATAGATTACTTCCATCACTGACGTGTACTTTTAGGATTCTTGACTAAATTGTCGGAACTGTTAATAATTGTGACACACACCCTTGAGGATAAAATACCCCACCCAATAACAATTGAGTGGGGTATTAAGCATGGTTTTAGATTTGGGGACTGGAGACTGGGAATTGGGAAAGATTTTACCCAACACCCAAAACTTAATACCCAATCTCCAATCATGCTGTCCGACATTCTAAGTCTGCCGTTTTAGAGCTAGTGTACACTTTAGGACGGTTGGTATAACTGAGTTTGATTTCTTCTAAAGCCAATCGTAAGTCATCTCTGCCGCGAAACCCTTCTAGACGATGGCGAATGATCCCATTTTCAATCAAAAGTAACGTGGGCAACGACTTTAAACGATAAGTGTTAGAAAGTTTGAAATTCTCGTCAGCGTTCACCCCAACTAGTTTAATTTGTTCGCCGCATTGAGATTGAAATTGTAATAACAAAGGGTGGATAATGCGACACAACCCACACCAGGGTGCTTCAAAATTTACTAAAACCGGAACCGGAGATTCTAAAACTTCTTGAGTAAATGTCCGCTCACTAACCGACAACACCATGACGCCTCTAGAGTTATAGGGTTTTACTATCAAACTAGCTATCAGCAGAAGAAGTTAGCAAGCTAGTTAATGTTTTATAGCAGCTATATTTCAGTACCGCTTTTGACTGCGGCAAAAAGCCACCAGATTCTAAAAACCGATTTTAAGCTTTGGTCATGCCGATCGCTTCTACTGGAAAGAGTATTTTGGCTACTTTGCCGGATACTCTCCAAGAGATTTGATTGCTCGGCAATGTGCCACTATAAAAATTGCAAAACGGATCAACAGACCCCCACTAACAGCTGTTTCAATTTATCCTACATTGATTTGGTAGCAATTGATAAGTAGAAATTTTCCCTGAGTTAGTATTTTCTTCTGATAGTGGGGATCATGTGAAACTACCAGTCTAACCTACTAGTTGCTACAAACAACAGGGGGTGCGCCCACCAAAGTAAAGCGACAAAAATAGCAACTCCTAAATATGCAGGGCGGATAAATTCTTCCCACTTGATGGATTGACGACCATCAATAATTGCGGCAAAGGGAATGATTGAGGTGCGCTGTTTCACAACTTCAAAAGCCTCACCGTAACGCTTGTTCAAACGGCGATCGCCATGCCAAACTCCAAATAAATGGTGCAAAATCAGCCCAAAAGAAGTCACAAGGGTAAAGCTTGTACCTAACCATAGAGTATGAGCAATACACCAAATTACCTGTCCTACCATTTGGGGATGACGGGTAATCCGAATAATTCCTGTTTCATACAAGTGTACTTGGGGCTTTTGAATAGCCGCAATTTCTAGTAGATTGAAGGTGGCAGGATACAAAAACAAAAATGAAATAGCTGATAATACCCAAACTACAGCCTGTACTCCTGGTACACTCTGTATCTGCCAAAGTTGCAACCCGTCGTAACGGTGATTAAAGAAGTAAATAATCAATATGACAGCCAACGGTAGACTGACTAATGCAAAAAAAATGCGATAAAGCCTTGGCCCAATGTACTTTTCTGCCCAAGGTCGTAACGCAGCGCCGCCACTGTGGGCGATCGCAAAAGCTAATTGTAACCCCAGCATGACAAAATGACTCGGAGTCAACCAAGGATTCAGCATCATAGATACAGGTGAAGTAATTTAAAGAAAAGTTAATTCCATACAACCAATACCACAAAGTATTCAACAGGAGACTTTCAACAAGATTGTTGTGGTACCGTCTTTTTCTATTCCCGCCTCCAAGTTATAAGATGCAATAAATCATGCTCAGTACCGCTACGCAGAATTTAAAATGCAAAATTCCTTTGGGAAGCTTGGGCGGTGTCGGTTTCCGTCTCGCCCAATTTTCACAAAATTCACAAAGCTTAAAATATAAGCTTTTTCCTGATTTAGAATTGGGTATTTTATTCACGTTGTCGTGTACTAATAGTTGCAAAGCTATAAAACATGATTTATTGCTAACGTTGCTCCTTTCAAAGTTTGTGGGTTGAGCCTTATGTCTGACCTTCCTTTCACTTTAGATCAGTTACGCATTCTCAAAGCGATCGCCGTAGAAGGGAGCTTCAAACGCGCCGCTGATAGTCTTTATGTCTCCCAACCTGCCGTGAGTTTGCAAGTGCAGAATTTAGAACGGCAGTTGGATGTCCCTTTATTTGACCGTGGCGGCCGTCGCGCACAATTAACCGAAGCAGGACATCTACTATTGAGTTACGGTGAAAAAATCCTCAGTTTGTGCCAAGAAACTTGCCGCGCTATTGAGGATTTACAAAATCTCCAAGGAGGTACTTTAATTGTCGGTGCTTCTCAAACTACTGGGACATACCTGCTGCCCAAAATGATTGGGATGTTCCGGCAGAAGTACCCTGATGTGGCAGTACAGCTGCACGTCCATTCGACTCGGCGCACTGCTTGGAGTGTGGCTAACGGACAAGTGGATTTGGCAATTATCGGAGGGGAAATTCCTGGGGAACTCACAGAATCTTTGGAAATTATTCCCTATGCCGAAGATGAACTAGCCCTTATTCTCCCAGTGTTTCACCCCTTCACCAAACAGGAAACAATTCAAAAAGAAGATTTATACAAATTACAATTCATTACTTTAGATTCTCAATCAACCATACGCAAAGTTATCGATCAAGTCCTATCTCGCAGCGAGATTGATACTAGGCGGTTTAAGATTGAAATGGAGTTAAATTCCATTGAGGCGATTAAAAATGCTGTGCAGTCGGGTTTAGGTGCAGCTTTTGTTTCCACTAGTGCGATCGCTAAAGAATTACAGATGGGTGTACTCCACTGCACCCCAATCGACGGCGTAGTCATCAAACGGACACTGTGGCTAATTTTCAATCCTAATCGTTACAGATCCAAAGCAGCAGAAGCTTTCAGTCAGGAGATATTACCACAGTTTGCCACTCCTGACTGGAATCAAGATGTGTTAAAACTGGCACAAAAAAAACTAGTTGTAAATGTACTAGATGCAGCCATCCCCAATACTTCCGATGATGGCTGACATTTGGTTTTTAGTGAGCCAAAGTAATATTCTCCAAAACAGAAATGCTAGCGCTACGGGATTTTTCCTTGTTGGCGCTAGCTGATTCTACTTCTACGAGAATATCTAATGGTGAGGACATTAATATGCTGTGTGGCGCTAATCACTCCCGTAGGAACCCAACATACACTTTTTGGAGTCCAACAAGCCCTCCCCCTAGCTCTGTGGTGCAATTCGGTTGACGGGTAGGCGATCGCAATGTCCTGGTTCAGCTTGTTAAAATAGTTACTTGTTGCTACTCTTATGCTGAATTTGACTTTGAGCCAGTCAGATAGTTAGTACTTAAGTGATGAAAAATCATACATCCCACAGATGGGTTCTTTGATGCTGACATTGCCCTTGGCTTTTGGTGGAAACCAATGGGAAATAAATCACTCAATACAGAGAACTCATCTTTTTCTCTAAATGTCTCTGTCGATGGCTAAAAAATAAACACTGAAGCTTTTAAACAAAAACTTGCCCGATTACACAATCTGTTTGTGGTGGTCAAACAGATTGATGAGACTGAGCAGTAAGCGAGTGTTGCTGGCGACGACTTACTGCTGACTGATCGGGGGGTAGGAACTGATAAGCGGAGCTTGACCGTTCAAATGTACCAAAATCTGCTGTTGCTGGTTGGCAGAGTGGTAGTTCCCAACCGTAGATGCCCTATAAACAGTCAATTAAGCTTTAGCTAGCTCTGTTGATTGACTCTGCTGGTAAACAAATCAAGTTATCCCCTTGAGTGAGGATTAAGCCACGCTGACGTAACTTACCCATTAAACGAGTAACGGTTACACGCGTTGAACCGATGGCACTACCAATTTGAGCATGGGTAAGGGGGAAAGGCAAACAATAACCACGAATGACATCGGGATCAGTTTCACTCATGGCTGGTTCTCCATATTCCTCGATCAATAGGGTGAGGAATCCTAAGAGTCTGTCAATTGTGCGCCGTTGTCCTAAGGCACTGAGCCACAGCAACTTACGCTGGTGTTGGTATCTGAAAGCATCCATCACTTCACGTCGGAAGTGAGGCCAGTTGTCTAGATCGTGCCAATACATCCACAGTACGGCAGTTTGATCAACGTGAGCGTAGGACTGGAGTGTGAATGGAGACTGAGCCACAATTTCAAACGGCTGTCCAGCGCCGACAAATCCCAAGAAAGCTTCTTCTGGGGTTCTGTTGATCCGTCGAGAAGTCAATTGACTGGCAGTGGCACTAACCTGGGCGGTTCCTACCATGCGGATCGCACCTCTCTGCACTAAATAAAGCAAACCAGGTCTTGCTGGAATGCGCTCATCTTTGCTAAAGGTGCGGCAGCGATAGTGTTCTTGAGCCCAGTCAAGAATGCGTTGCCAAGTCAAAAAAGGGCGTGATGCCTCAGAAAAGGAGGATGGAGATTGCATAGGTAACAAAGAGCGTTCGGCTGAAGACAAAGACGTAATAAAAAGGTGCAAGGAGTGTCTTTGTGTTTTTTGAGGTAGGCTTAACGCCTAACAGCGTCAGCCATCCAAAAAGCAGAGGGCTATTTGCGCTCTACTATTTTGTTATACTTCCTACTGTACAATGATGGTAGTAAAGTTTACATATTATTCATCGAATATTTATCAAATTTTATGCTATTCTCATTTTTCTTCGATAAAAATAATATTCTACCCTATGGCAGATGACAACTTAATCAAGTATTTTATGAAACTTAGCTCCTCATAAAAACCAAGTGTATCATCCTCTACTAGTAAGTAAAAATACAGCAATTAGACAGTTACTACATGGTTATTTACTGGTAGTTGTAGGTAGCTTTAACTATCATCAGGAACAGCAAAGCACAATAAAAGAAAAAATTCCTCTATATAAGGGTAGAAATAGTCAACAAACTTTATATATTTGCGGGGTAGCTCTGCGGTTGGCAAAATCTCATAATCGAGATCCAATGGAGATAGCTAGTGTTATTACTTCCCGGTTATCAGTTATATGTAAAGAAAACTTACTGGTACGGATTGTTTCTCCGGGTTGGATTCATCTAGAATTGGCTGACTGTTTTTTAGCCGCTTGGTTGCAAAATCTCGTGCTAGGGGGTTTGGGAGATGATCAGGACACAAAGAAACATGAGAGAGTTGCAACTATTAACCCTTCTCGTTTGTTTGCAATGCAGTATGCTCATGCACGTTGTTGTTCGTTAATATTGCTAGCTCAACGTGAAGGATTAATTCAATTTAGGGAACCACTACCAGATAATTGGCAAGATCGTTCGCTGGGTAGTTTGGTATCAACAATGCAAATACCTTGGTTGAATAGTGAGGCAAAAATTCGCCTCAATCACCCAGCAGAAAGCTGTTTAATTTCTGAGCTAATACAAGTAGTAGATAGTTTGATATTTCCTGATGATGATAAGAGCATGAATTGGGAAAAATTAGGGTCAGATTTAAGCCAAGCTTTTGCCACTTTTTGGAGCCAGTGCCGTATTTGGGGGGAAGTCAAAACTATGTTGCCAGAACTTGCTCAAGCCAGACTGGGGTTAATTTTGGCTACTCAAACGGTATTGCGATTTTTACTAGTAACCCAGTTGGGGTGTGTTGCACCTCTTGAACTCTAGATTTGCGAGAGTTTGGGCGCAATTTTTAGACAATAAAAACTTTTATAACTAGGTATTGACGCATTACCTAATGTCGGATATATTAGCTGGTGTGTGAGGAGCGAACCAGCAAGAACACCGAGACGAAACACGGCCAGTCGTCGGTGTTCTTTCTGATTTATAGGGTTTTTCGTTGAGTTTGGATGTCAAGAAAGTAGAAATTTTTCCATTGCAACAGCAGCCCCATCCTCTTCAACAGTCGGGGCCACCCATTGAGCGATCGCCTGGACTCCTGCGGGGGCGTTGCCCATAGCGATACCAATACCAGCGTATTCCAGCATTTCCAGATCATTGAAGTTATCACCGATGCACATAACTTCGTGGCTTTGTATTCCCAGCAATTCTTCGGCTAGGTAACGTACAGCATTACCTTTGTTGACAAAGGGATGAGTAGCTTCAAAGAAAGTAGCAACGGATGTGGTGAGATAAAGTTCAGCAGGCGTGTATTGTAGGCGCAAACTGCCCAAGAGGTTGCTGATTACCTCTGTGTCATCACACAAGGCTAAAATTTTTGTGGGTGCATTAGTTAAAGTTTGGCGCAAATCACCGACAGCAATGGGAGTAATACCAGAACGTTGTGCGTAAGTTGCAGTCTCCTGGGTGACTTCACGCACATAGAGCTGATCGTCAATGTAGAAGTGGATAGATAAAAGCGATCGCCACTGTGGCTGCTCAAAATAATCTAATAATTGTTCAGCTGTCTTTCTATCTAAAGGTAGATGTTGATGGATTTTTTGGTCAGATGGGTCTTGAATCCAGGCTCCTTGATAAGCGGCTAGGGGTAAAGTAGAGTTAATATCTTGATGAAAGCGGAGTGCCGAACGATACATCCTGCCAGTGGCGATCGCCACAGGGATACCTCTGGCTTGAACTGCGGCGATCGCTTGCTTGACAGAGGTGCTGATGGTGTTCGACTCTCCCGAAATCGTGCCATCTATATCTAATACGAGTAGTTTAATCATTTAGTCATTGGTCATTGGTCAATAGTCAATAGTCAATAGTCAACGGTCAACAGTGCATAATTGTTATCACCAGTCTATTGGCAAACCCAATTGCTCTAGAATTTCGCCATTTTGTAATAGTGGCTGAATGTCGTTGTCTATTTGAATGCGTCCATTGGATAGTACTAGAGCGCGTTGGGTGACTTTTCCTAGCCAATGTAGTTCATGGGAAGCTATTAACATGACTTGCACTGGCAAATTTAATAGAACTCTTGCTAAGTGTCTGCGCCATGCTGGATCAAGACCAGTAGTGGGTTCATCTAAAATTAAAATAGCAGGCTCTAGTGCCAAAATAGCAGCCAGGGCGGCAAGTCTTCTTTGTCCACCCGAAAGTTCATGGGCTGAACGGTTAGCATAAGCTTCTAGACCGAAATCGGCTAATAACTGTCGTGCTTGATCCCGTGCGATGGGAGCTGGTACGCCATAGTTAAGGGGGCCAAAGGTAATATCTTCTAAGATGGTGGGCATGAATAATTGGTCATTGGCATCTTGAAAGCCAAAGCCAATGTATCGCCTTACTTGAGGTAGAGTTTGGGTGTCTAAGGAGATATCATTAATCCAAATTTTGCCTGATTGGGGTTGTTTGATCCCTATTAGGTTTTCTAATAAGGTACTTTTCCCAGAACCGGTTGCACCCATTAACGCCACGCGATCGCCGGCATTTAATGTAAAAGAAATATTTTGCAGAACTGGTTCTTGGTGAGGATAAGCGTAAACCAGGTTCTGTACCTGGACAACAGCTTGATGGGAATTACGGCTGGAAGAGTGGGGCTGAGGAGTCAGAGATTTCAAAATTTATTACTCTCTATATGTTGAGGGTTGGGGACTATACCAATTCGCAATTCGCAATTCAGAAAATCAGATACCATCTGGGTTTCAAGCTTTGCATCTGTTGCCTAATTTTGGAGAATTGGGATTAGGGGGAATAAAGATAGGAGGTGAGGGTAAAAAAAGCAGCGATCGCCCAAGCGAATATCAGGGCGAACCGTTCTTTTGCCTTAAAAGTAAAATCTATGGGTAACTGGCCGTTATAACCGCGAATTACCATTGCAGCGTAAACTCTTTCTGCTCTTTCTAAGCTACGGATATACAAAGTGCCAATCATGGCGGAACTAGCGTAGCGTAACCAGCCACCTGCACCTTTTAGTCCTCGTAATTGGGCGCTACGCTGCATACGTGTTACTTCTGAAAGCAAAATTTCTAAATATTGCCCAGTCAAGAGTAAATTTTCTTTTAATGCGCTGGGTACGGGTAAACTTTTCAAGGCGATGCCAAAACTGTGGGGTGGTAGGGTTAACAGAAAGCTATTCATGGCGATTAAACATACTAGAGAGCGAATCAGCAAAAAACTCGCTCTTTCCCATCCCAAGGGCAATGCTACTACTGATAAGAAGATTAATTCTGTACCTACCAATCCTCCTAATTTGGGCAAGGATACGCGCAATACTGCTACCCAAATTAAGGCGATCGCAGCATACGCGCCCAACCAATACCAAGCGTGATGCTTGAGTAAGGCTGTCCCGACAACAATCACTAGGGACAAATGTAAGCGTAACGGCAAAGCCATTTTAAGCATTCTTTGGTCTCACTACTTTGGCAATTCCAAAAGCAACAGCAAAGCAAACAGCAGCTCCTAGAAGTCCAGCAAGACTTGTCCCAATTGCGCCTAAACCCTCAATACCATAGTCTGCTAACGGTGTTGGTACAGATATTCTGACTTCTTCACCTAGTTTGATAAATCCCAAGTCTTCTGCCACTTTTTCTAGGCCATCAGGCCAAGCTGAGGCGAGCAATGACAATGCACCAGCTACTAAGACTATGCTAACAACAGGTACTAACCAACCGCGAAATTCTTGTTGTTCTCCTGGTAACAAATCTGGTCTGGCTTTGGCTAGATAAGTTAATACACCGCCGGTAATCAGGCCTTCACCAATACCAATCAAAATATGAACACCAGTCATAGCAGGTAAAACAGCTATGGATGCAGTCCCAGAAAGGACTAACTCAATAGCACAGGCGATCGCTGCTACTACGACACTCACAGCCGCCGCTATACCAGCCGCTAATGGTAAACGTGCTTTAGAGCCGCCAAATAATCTTTGCAAAGTTTGGGTTAACATCCAGCCTACCCAAACGCCAATGAATGCCATGTTTAAGATATTTGCTCCCAAGGCAGTGATCCCACCATCGGCAAACAGCACGGCTTGGATAATTAAGACTGTGGCAATACACAACGAGCCAGCCCAGGGGCTACCTAAAACAATCGCAGCTAAAGTACCTCCGAGCAAGTGACCACTGGTTCCCCCCGCTACCGGGAAATTAATCATTTGGGCAGCAAAAATAAAAGCAGTGGTTAAACCAAGGATGGGGGCGCGACGAATACCAAAAGCTGTTTGCGCTCGCCCACTAGCAAACAATAGTCCTGCCAAACTTACCAAACCCGTTGCGCCTGCGACTGGCACAGACACAAATCCATCAGGAATATGCATGATTCGCCCCGTAACTAACGTGTTATTTCACACAATAAAAATAATCTCATTCAGGCATCAAACTAATAAAAAACACTATTTTTCTTTTGTTTTCAATGCCCTATTGGGGGATTTTATAATGATACTTGGGGCATATTGACAATAAAAAAATCATCAAATATTGTACTTATTTAGCAAGTTATTAAATTTTATTTAATTAGTGTTGATTAGATATTAATTAAAAAAAATATGTTAATAATCCTGTTTCCTAATTTTTCCACAAGCTGGGAATTGGACTGTTAACAAAAAAACTGCAATATCTTCTGCCGGAAATTTTCTGAATTATGCTCTTTAGTCGCTAGTTCTTTTGTGATGAAAATTTCATATACTGGTGGCAGACCTAACTCTATGCTGTCGAGAATTTCCCTTTGAGAAAAAATATCTTCTGGTTTTCCTTCTAAAATAAGTCTTCCTGCATCCATCACAAAAATCCAGTCTGACCAGCAATAAACTAAATCTAAGTCATGACTAGCCATGATTATTGTTGTTCCAGATTGATAAATTTTATTGAGCATTGCCATTAAATTACGGCTTTGCGGTCTATCGAGATAGGCGGTTGGCTCATCTAATAAGAGTAATTCTGGTCTTAGAACCATGACATCAGCTAGGGAGACGCGTTTTTTTTGCCCTAAACTCAGGTGATGTATGGGTCTTTCGGCTAATTCCGTTAACTGAAATTCCCTTAAAGCTTGGGTAACTCGCTGTTGAATCTCTGCTATTGGTAATCCTAGATTACATAAGCCATAAGAAATATCTTCCTCAACAGTAGAGGCTACTAATTGTTGCTCTGGATTTTGAAAAACAAGTCCAACTTTTTGGCGTAGTTGCATCAGGTTTTTACGATCATATTGTATGGCTTTATCATGCCAATACACACGACCTTGCTGTGGTTTATACAAACCATTAGCTAAAGAGAATAGGGTAGTTTTACCGCAACCATTTCTGCCAATTAAAGCACATTTTTTGCCTTGGGGAATTTGTAGGGTGATGCCATTTAGTACTGATTTTTGTGTACCTGGATATGTATAATATACTTGTTCAAACGCGAGTAATGACTGCTGCATTATCTACAACTTTAGGGAATTTAAATTTAGGATTACTAAAATTTTGTTTAAATGCTTATTTTTGGGTTATTTTATATTTTCAAGTAAATTATGGTAAATTTATTTAATAAAATTGAAATGAAGATTCCATTCTAAAATTATTAACATCAGGCATCCAAGAATTGCTTCTGTGGCATAACGTTTGGATAAATGATAACGACAAGGATGCCAGACTTGAAATTCTCCAATAAAGCCTCTTGATAATAAGCTCAATGATATTTGTTGATACTTTTCTAGGGTGCGTTGAAACAATTGACTAATCAATAATGATAAGCTTTTCATGCTCAGACTAAATGTAGAGTAACCACTACGAGCTTGTTGAGCAGTCCATAATTCTGAGGCTGTCTTTAATAGAACGAAAATAAACCTATACATTAATAATAATAAATCTGTGAGGAGTAGGGGAAAGCCGTAACGCCGTAAAGTTTGTAGTAAGTCTGTAAAGGGGATAGTTAACATAACAAAATATAAGCAAGCAATAGAGGCGATCGCTCTTGTGAAAATCTGCCATGCTTGTTCAAGTCCATGCTGACTAATATATAAATAATAAAAGTCAATATTTACCCCATATACAGCATCATTCTGCACTAAATTTAACTGAGAAATTCCTACTCCATTAATTGCCAACGCTGGTAAACTAGTCAACCAGAAAAAACTTGCAATATAAATTAACTTCAAATAAATTTTTGCGGGTATACCTGCATAAAATATTGTCCAAATACTCATCCAAACAGCGATTAATATTTGTACTAGGGGATGAGCAAAGGCTGTGATCATGAGTAAGGCGATCGCCAACAACAATTTCTGCTCTGGCACTAATCGCCGCAATTTATTAGTATAAGCGAGGGTATCTATTTGTAAGGTCATTCCTTATTCCTTTGCTGTTGGGAACGTCCCTTGTATAAACCAACTGCATAACCAATAATCCCCGCACCTAAAGCGGCTTGTGAACTGAATAATAAACTTTCCACTTCACCGCTTGGTGGTTCAAATAACGGTTTAAACCAAGGTTCATATCCAGGCTTCACCTCACTAATTGCTTTTTCGGCTTGGCCATCTGCACCTGTAAATTCTGCACCCCGCACAAATATTAAAGGTAAGACGGCTAAAGCTATGACTCCACCTATCAATAACCAATTACTGATGCCTTGTTTAGATTGATTCATGGCTTTGAGGTTCCCTTTGGATTAATTTTAATAATTGGAGTTCTTGCGGTGAGTAGGATTGTAGCCAATTCCATACCAAGACAGTCAATAATCCTTCACTAATGGCTAGAGGGATTTGGGTAATGGCGAAAATACCAGCAAATTTGGCGAATGAGGCGATAAATCCGCCGACTGGTGCGGGAAAAGCTAAGGCTAGTTGGACGGAAGTAATGATGTAAGTTAACAAATCTGCTAAAGTGGCTGCTAAAAAGATGGCGATTCTTTGCTTACCAGTTAACTTGATTGTCAGATGATATATCCAATAGGCGGCAAATGGGCCTGCGATCGCCATTGAAAAAGCGTTTGCACCCAGAGTTGTTAAACCACCATGCGCCAGCAACAATGCTTGAAACAGCAATACTAGACTACCTAAAACAGACATCGCCAAAGGCCCGAACAGCACAGCACCTAAGCCTGTACCTGTCGGGTGAGAACAACTACCCGTCACCGAGGGCAATTTCAAAGCGGATAATACGAAAGTAAAAGCCCCCGCCAATGCTAACAATAATTTTAATTCTGGATTGGCTTTGGTGATGCGGGTGAGCGATCGCACTCCTAAAACCATAAACGGTAAAGCTACTAACCACCAAAAAGCTGCCCACCCTGCTGGTAGGTAGCCTTCCATAATGTGCATCGCATAAGCTGGCGCAGATGAACTAACAATGATATAAAAGCTCAGAATCCCCATGAAGATTAGGGAGGCGCGTTTCGATGTGAGAATCATTCTCGGCACACTTTATACCTGGAAAATATGTTTCATCGCAATAGTCTAAACCAGCTTATACCCTAGCTAACAATTCACAAGTAAAAATTAAAAATTCAAGACAATTACTAACATCATGAATCTTTGTTTGCTTCTTTAATAAGTGCATTAAAGTTTACTATCTATTTTTTAGTGTGCTGATATATCTGTAGTGTCTACTTTAGCTTTATAGTCATATCAAAGCGCTAAAGGTATCAAATTAATACTCAAAATTATTGTGATATTTGTGTTTTTTTATACTTTTAAACTAGTGATCAGACTTAGTTAAGACACTTAATCAAAGTTTTTCTTTATTACTGTAGCCACAGATTTACTTCAACCTTCAAAAGTTTCTAGTAAGCACTTTAACACTTCCATATACGATGGAATTGAAGTGATGATACTATTCACCATTGAAAAAGCCTTATATAACAAGGGTTTTGGAGTGTATATCTGTCAAATTCTTTTTTCAGATTGCTATGGCTACAAAAATCTTTGGGGAATTGTAGTTGGAGTTTTGCTGAATAAATTCTCACAACTTCTTGAGAATTATTGACAGTAAATCTGATGTCCTATAGGATACACAAAGATAGTTGCTAATTATTTGCAACTTTGATTTAGTGCTGTGGTTGAGTTTCATGCCCAATAATTTTACGCTGGGTAAAAAAGAATTTTGGAGTCGTCGTCAATTGCTCAAACTGGGGTTGGGTGGTGTTGGCGTGGCTGGTGCAGCTGCGCTTTGGCAGAGATTGAACTCACAAAATAAGTCTATTGTCAGAGTGCCGCAAGTGGAAATGGATGCAGCTGACAATGTTGCTCAACCCATGCGGATGTTGAGAGAATTTGATTATGGGACGCTCAAGCAAGAAAATGGGCGGACTATTCGAGAATTTCAGTTAACTGCCGGTACTTCAGTTATTCAACTCAATAGTGCTGTATCTTACAACATCTGGGATCTTAATGGTCGCATACCGGGGCCGACACTCAGGGCAAAACAAGGCGATCGCATCCGGGTATTATTTCACAACCAAGCTGGACATTCTCACTCTCTACATTTTCATGGAGTTCATCCAGCCGAGATGGATGGTATTCGTCCGGTGAGTAATAATAGTGCCACCATCTACGAGTTTGATGCTGAACCTTATGGGGTTCATTTATACCACTGCCATATTGAACCTGTTACCCGTCACATCGCTAAAGGTTTGTATGGAATGTTTATCATCGACCCACCCACACCCCGTCCCCCGGCTGATGAGATAGTGCTGGTAATGGCTGGCTATGACGTGGATGATAATAGCCATAATGACTTCTACGCCTTCAACGGCTTACCGCATCACTATATGCAGCATCCGATTCAGATTTACCAAAATCAGTTGATTCGGCTGTATGTCCTCAACATCATTGAATATGATCCGGCTGTGACGTTTCACCTCCACGCCAACTTCTTTGATGTCTATCGTTATGGCATGAGTATGAAGGCTAGCGAGAAAACTGATGTGATCACAATGGGGGTGGCGGAACGGCATATTTTAGAGTTTGCGTTTCGCTATCCAGGTAAGTATATGTTCCATCCTCATCAAGATGCGATCGCTGAAAATGGTTGTATGGGTCAATTTGAAGTTGTTGCTAATAATAATCAAAATCATTCTACTTGATGCAGTTGTTAGCTACACCAGAGAATTGAGATAATTTTTAAAATTTAACTTAAATATTTTCCTAATTAGTTGATAATTAATTGCACTTGTGATAAATCATCATAATACCTATTGCAAAACTATATCAGATTTTATTTTAAGCAATAGCTGAAAAATCTAGTAATTTATGGGTTGTTATCACCTTTAGGAATCAAAATGGTTAAATCTCGCTATATCTGTTTGGCTGTTGCAGCTTGCGTCATTGTTTCCCTGAGTTCTTGTACTGGAGGTACACCAACAGCCGAAAATTCACAGCCAGCGAACAGTAATTCTGCTACCCAAACAACGGAAGCTGTTAACCATAGCAGTCATGGTAGTAAAGCCAAAATTAATATCAATACTGCTATCTTGTCAGAATTAGATAAGTTTGAGGCCAAGTTAGGTGTACCCGCATTATCAAACAAAATTCAAGGCAGTCGTCCCTACGGTAGTCCAGAGGATTTAGTTAGTAAGAAAGTGATTACTCAAGAACAGTTCGACCAAATTAAAGAGATGGTGACTGTGCAAGAAGTGGTGTTAGCGGGTGAAGCCAAAGACGTTGACTACATGACCAAATTGGGTTTGATGAAGGGACATCTTTTGGTAGCGCAAGAATTACTAGATCAAAATCAGCCAAAACAGGCAGAACCTCATATAGGACACCCTGTTGAAGAGATTTATGTTGATGTAGAAGAACAGCTAAATGAGCGCAAAGTTAAAGAATTTAAGACAACTTTGGTGAGTTTGCAAGATTTAGTCAAATCTAAACCAAAGGATGCCAAGGTAAAAACTGATTTTACCGCTTCTGTGCAGTCAGTTGACGGAGCGATCGCCGCTTTACCAGCAGCACAGCGCAGCAAACCCGGATTTGTCCTACAAGTGATTAACGGCTTATTGGATGCAGCTAACTCCGAATATGGGGCGGCGATCGCAGATGGTAAAATTGCGGCAGCGATAGAATATCAAGATTCTCGTGGTTTTATTGTCTACGCCAACGAATTGTATAAAGGGATTTCCTCTCAAGTAGCGCAAGCCAACCCGGAAGCAGACAAAGCCATTAACGCTAGTCTTGCAGAACTAACAAAAGCATGGCCAGCAGCTATTCCACCAGCTACACCAGTAAAAACACCCGAAGAAGTTACCAAATTGGTAAAAACCATTGAGCTAAACTCACAAAAAGTGATCGACCAATCAAGCACTCAGGCACAAAAATAGCCCAAGGACTCCCTTGGAGGCGGAAACTGAGAAGTTTAAAATGGATAAGAAGTGAGATAACTGTTAAAAGTTAAAAGTGAACATTATTAAGACTTTTAACACCTGTACCCTTTTACTCATGACGCTCCATTCGTAATTTTAATCAACCACTCATGCAAGAGCTTGACCAAAACAAGGCCATTGACCTACTTAACGCCATCATGGAATTTGAACTCGCTGGCGTAGTGCGCTATACGCATTATTCCTTGATGGTAACCGGCCCTAATCGCCTTCCCATAGTTGCTTTTTTCAAAGCACAAGCCAGTGAATCTCTACTTCATGCCCAACAAGTGGGAGAAATTCTCACAGGATTAGATGGACATCCCACCCTGAGAATTGCCCCAATGGAAGAAACCTACAAGCATTCAGTCAAGGATATCCTCCAAGAAAGCTTGAACCATGAGAGAAAGGCATTGGAAATGTATAAAGCGTTGTTAGATACTGTAAACAATGCCAGTATTTATCTAGAAGAATTCGCTCGCAGCATGATTGGACAAGAAGAGTTACACAATCTCGAATTGAAAAAAATGCTACGAGATTTTATCTAATAGTCAGTAGTCAATAGTCAATAGTCCATATTCAATGTTTTGACTTTAGACTGTTGACTGTTGACTGTTGACTGTTGACCAATGACCAATGACTAAAAACCATGAACTTTAGTACTGCTCTACCGACTTTTGTCATTACACTCCGAGAAGGAGTAGAAGCCGCCTTAGTTGTTGGTATTGTCTTAGCTTTGCTCAAAAAGGCTAAACAATCCCGTCTCAACCCTTGGGTGTATACTGGTGTCGCCGTTGGTATCGTTATCAGTGCGCTAATTGGTGTGCTATTCACTTGGGTAATTAAAGCAGTTGGAGCCGCTAATCCTCAATACACGGTGGTAGTGGAACCGATGCTAGAAGGCGTTTTTAGTGTGTTGGCGATCGCTATGCTCAGTTGGATGTTAATCTGGATGACAAAGCAAGCCAGATTCATGAAAGCGCAAGTCGAAGGAGCCGTTACAGACGCACTTACACAAAACTCAAATGCTGGCTGGGGTGTTTTTAGCTTAATTCTCGTTGCCGTTGTTCGTGAAGGTTTTGAAACAGTATTATTCATCGCCGCCAATTTTCAACAGGGACTTATACCGACAATAGGCGCTCTGGCAGGTTTGGCAACAGCAGCAGCCATTGGTGTACTTTTATTTAAATTAGGCGTTAAAATTGATATCCGCCAATTCTTCCAAGTAATGGGCGTTTTATTAGTATTAATTGTTGCCGGATTAGTTGTTTCCGCCTTAAAACATTTTGACGATGCTGTAGCCAACTTAGCTCTTAGTAGCCGCGCCTCAGAAAATCTTTGTTTTTATTACCAACATTTTACTAAAATCCATTCTTGTATTTTGGGGCCGCTAGTTTGGAATACTGAGCAAATATTACCTGATGAACAGTTCCCCGGTGTAATTCTCAAGTCCTTATTTGGCTACAGACAACATCTATATATTGTAGAAGCAGTGGGATATGTCTTATTTTTAGTAACTGTTGGTGGTTTATATTTCCGCAGTTTAACCGGCGGTGCGCCCAAATCTAGTAAGAAGATATCAATTGCCCAAAGATAGAACAAGAAACGCTCTTTTATTACTTTGACAAAAGAAAAAATGCAGGTTGGATAGAGGCTTTGCGTAACCCAACACTCTGATATGTTTTAGGTTGCCCTGCGCTTCACCCAACCTATGTATAAGGCATTATTACATTAGACTCTTACCCTAACAAATCTGTTTTAATCTGCTCACAAGCCTTTTTTATCGCATCTATACTACCTGGATTCACCAACCCATAATAGTCAAAAACATAGACTCGATTATTCTTAGTAGCGGGTAACTTTTGCCAAAAACTCTCTTTTTTGAAAGAATTTAAAACTTCCGTTTTTGAACCACCTTGAGGAGGGGTAATTAGAACAACCGCTTCGGGATTAGCTTCTAAAACTTTTTCAGCCGAAAGAGTTACATAACCAGCAATTGGGCTTTTTCCTTGCAATTGCGCTGCTAAATTTTTCACTTGGAATTTTTCTAGTAAATCCCCAGCCCAACTATTCTTATTCGGAGCTAAAATTGGTTGACTACTAACCAGAACTAAAGTAGAAGTATTTGTTCCTGAGCTATCCGCTAGAAAACTTTGATAACGTTCTAACAAAGGTTGGGGATTAACATCAATTAACTGAGCCAGTTTTGCTGTAATCTCTTCCAAAGACTTCCATGTATTGATTTGAGTAAGCAAGGTAGGAATACCTAATTGTTGGAGTCTTTGAATTGGTTGATTAGAAAAACCTTCTGCACCAATGACTAAATCAGGCTTGAGCGCCACAATTTTTTCCAAATTGGGGGGACTTTGACCTTCGCTGATACGAGGTATATCTTGGAAACGGGGGTCATTTTTGAATAATGAGCTACCAGCGATACCTACGAGTTTTGTTTTATCCAGTTGAAAAATAATATCTGTGGTTAGAGAAGAGAGTGTAACAACTCTTTTAGCCGATAATTTTGGTAATTCTTGAGATTGAGTATCAGGTCTTGTAATACTTTGCGTAGCTTGTGCTTGTGGCTGCTGAGTATTTGTAGTATTACACGCGGTTAAAATTATGCTCAATAAAATTGCAAAAGTAGATAATATCCAGCGACGGAGCATATCATATTTCCTTTCTGACTAAAGATATAACTATCAGCCAGTTATATAGCAATGCTAGATCAAAAGTCTATCTGGACATGACAAATCTCAGTATTACTCTGCCTACAAATCAAGTAAGACCGCTATATTACAAATATGAAAAAGCGAGTATAGACACTAGTCGATGTCTTCAAGAATAAATTCTGATGACTGTGCTACTCGCTGTGAGATATACAAGGTTTTTGAGAAAAGCTTTATTTAATATATAGTAAGAACCCGAAAATTAGATGTTAGATAGATAACAAATCATTATTTTCTTGAAATTTTGTTAAGTATAGTTTTTTACTTTTATGAATCGAGTATGACAGTTGAGTGTTTTTAGCCTCATGAGAAAGGAACACCAAAAAATAAATTAATCCAAATTTTACGGTTAGTAGGGTGCGTCAGTATGAATAATTGCTTATAAAGCTAGGTTTTCTCGCAAGTAGCCCACCCTAAATTTTGGATATTTTTTATCTGGAAGTCCATAAGAGGAGCGAACATTCACAAATTCCAGTTACGGCGCAAATAAAAGAAACCCTCCAACCATTCTTGCCAAGCTGTGTTGCTATTGAACCTCTGTTGGCTGAAGTTTAGTGCTGTTTGTTCTAAAATTTCTGAGAAACTAGGATAGAGAGCAGATAAATTAGCTAAGTGTTTTACGGGGATATTTTGGGACATTGCCAAAGCAATGAGATTAATTAACTCTCTGGCTTCTGTACCAAATATAGTGGCTCCTAAAATTTTTCCGTTGCGTAGTACAACTAATTTACAAATACCTGTAATTTCATTTCTCAGTTGGGCTGCCGCTATGGATTTATAGTAATGCCGTAAAACTAAAACTTCTTGCTCGCTAAATTGGCGTTTTGCTTGATTCTCTGTCAACCCAACCTGCGCTAAAGTTGGGTGGGATAATATCGCCCAAGGAATGTTTTGGTAATTAACTTGCAACCTGGGAAAAAACAGGGCATTTTGCAAAGCAATTCGAGCTTCGTGATTAGCTATGTTAGGGAAATCGTAACCACCGATAACATCACCACAAGCATAAATTCGGTGATTGGTGGTTTGTAGTTTGTCATTGACTAGTAAACGATGTTGATGCCATTTCACTCCTACTTCTGGCAAATTCAAAGATTCAATATTTGGTTTCTGTCCAATTGCTACTAGAATCTCATCAGCTTCTATTGCTTTTTCTCCTGCCTGAACCCATTTTTTATCATCGATGCGCTTGACTTGTGTCACTATTTTTTGAGTCAGGATGCGTACACCATCGACTTCTAACTGTGCTTGAAGCAACTGGGCAATTTCTGGGTCAAGCTGAGGCAGAAGATGAGGAGATTTAACTACTAAAGTAATACTACAACCCAGTCTTGCTAAAGTTTGCGATATTTCGATGCTTTGAGGACTGCCGCCAATAATTACCCAATTTTGGGGTAGTTGCGAAGACTGAGAATGTTGTTTGTATAAATATTGCCAAATATTGACTGGTGTCAGGTAGTCGGTAGCTTGTAATCCTTCAATTTTGGGAATTGCTGGTAGGGAACCACTGGCGAGTAGGTAAGTGCGTCCGCGTAGTAGGCGCTGAGTTACGGCAAACGCTAAATGGGGTGAGCTTTGGAATTGTCCACTGTCAACAATGACATCAACTCCTTGGGCTGACAAATGAGCAAGAGACATTTGTTCTTGGATGTTAGCGGCGATGCTTTGAGCCGAAGACAATGCTGTTGTCCATGCTAAGGAAATTTGGCACTTTTCGGAAGTATCAGGGTGTACAGCGTCGATGCCACAGCCAGCCAAATTGTGCAAATTTTGGGTTAGGTTGGCAATTTCCCCTATGGCTTGGTGAACAATCAAACTGTTATTTAGCTTAGACTCCACCAATGCCACTTTAGCCCCCATTTGGGTGGCGGTGAGGGCGGCATAGCGTCCAGCCAGACTGCCGCCAATAATCACGACATCGTAATCAATAGTCATTAGTCATTGGTCAGTAGTCAGTGGTCAACAGAATTTTGGACTATTGCGCTTAGTGCTTTTGTTAAGCGTTGATTGTCGGCATAAGAACGGACGGCGACGCGGAAAAAACGATCGCCTAGTTCTTTAAAGCTAAGACAATCACGAATTAAAATCTGGTGCTGCTGGAGTAATTTTTGCTGTAAGTCTAAACTCGATTGTTGTGTTTCCACCAGTAAGAAGTTAGCAGCGCTAGCTTGGGGTGTTAATCCTGGGATGGCGGTTAGGCCTTGGAATAGTTCCTCTCTTGCAGGTGGTAGCCATTGCCAAGTTTGTGCTTGGAATTCTCGGTCCTCAAGGGCAGCTATCGCCGCCGCCGCCGCCAAGGTATTGACCGGCCAGGGGTCACGCCATAATTGCCATTTTTGCAGACGGTCAGGGTGGGCGATCGCATATCCTAATCTCAGCCCTGGGAGACTGTAGAATTTTGTCAGCGATCGCAATATCACTAGGTTAGGATATTCTGCCACCAATGGAATTAGGCTTTGTTCCTCATCAGGAGGGACAAAATCCATAAATGCTTCATCCACCACCACCAAAGCAAATTGTTCCAGCAGAGGTAAAATCGCCTCTCTTGTGAATAGCTTTCCTGTTGGGTTGTGGGGATTGTTGAGTAACAAAGCATAGTTAGTGCTGAGTCCTAAGTGCTGGGTGTGAAGTTGCGTTAAGTGACAATCTGTACCCAATACTCGTGACTCAACACTAACAAGGGGAAACTCCAGTACTCTAGCGTGGTACGCCCTTAAGGTGCGGTAGTAATCGCCAAAGGCTGGAGTTATTAAAACTGTTGCGGCTAATTGAGCTAATTCCCTACCTGCGAGAGTAAGTAATTCTGCTGAACCATTGCCCGGCAGAATCCACTCTAAAGGTAATTGATGGAAATGACCTAGAGCCAGCCTCAGTTCACGGTAATCAGGGTTTGGATAGTGCCTGAGATTACTAATTTGTGACTGAATAGCAGCGATCGCACTTTGAGGCGGCCCCAACGGGCTGATGCTAGCAGAAAAATCTACAATCGCATCCGCAGGACAGCCAGCCAATGCTGCTGCCCAAGCTAAATTTCCCCCGTGATCTGGTTGCCGCATCAAATTCAGATTCCTAATACTAGAACCTATGCTTTTGGGGGTGCTACTTTTTCTCTGAACAACTTACCAGCAGAGAAAGCAGGAACCCTGGTCGCGGGAATTTCCATCTTTTCGTTAGTTTTGGGGTTACGACCTTCACGAGCTTTACGTTCCCGTGATTCAAAAGAGCCAAATCCTACCAGCGTGACTTTATCGCCAGAAGAGACAGCTTCAATAATCGTTTCCAAAGCAGCTGTTAAGACGGCATCAGCTTGTTTTTTAGTAACACTAGCTTTTTCAGCTACGGCATCAACCAATTCACCTTTGTTCATTTGGAACTCCTTAATGTTTACTTGATATTCAGTACAGTTGCACCTTGTCGCATCTCTACTGAAGGCTCTGTTTGGAGGGATACAAAAGTCATCCTTTGGGAGTATATATACTCAAAATGGCTGTACATCCCATCGGCTCTACTTTTCAATGAATCATTCTAAGGTGTTGTAGCCAGAAGTGGATAGATGAAACCATTAATTTATATGGATTTCGGCATTTTTTTTATTTTTTAGGTCATTGTTGCACTCAAAACCACCCCAAAAGTAGGAAAAAATACTTAGTAAATACCCTTGTGGCTAGGGGAACTGCGACTAAAAAACATCGCCAATCATCTGAATTTTAAATGCCAAATTTTAAATTTAAAATTTCAGAAACCTAGATTTAATCTGAGTTTGCGGGTTTCAAGTTATCATTCCCTTTGAGCAAATTGCGATGAGAAGGTAGGTTAATCAACTACTGAATGTTAAATTGTGTTAACAAAATTAATCTCTGCCGTCTTTAACCAGGGTTATTTAGCGATCGCCAAGCCCTATCATCACCTATTTTTTAGTACATAGGTACTATATTCGTGGTTTCGCCAAAATAGGCACACTGCTGAATAAACCGTCGGGGAATTTCTCCACTCTCTCCCCAATGAAGATGAATGTAAGAGGCGTGGATATTTTTCGGGAAACCCCATCCTTCACAACCCATATTTTCTGGACAATCATAGCGGTAAGTTTCAAATAAGGGCTGAGTGGGCGCTGTAATCAAGCATGAGCGATGAAACTCGTGTCCATAAATGTGGGTGCCTACATTCACTAACAAGCTATCCTGCAAGGCTACAGCACGGCGATATCCCAAAGTTAAACGTCCACCCATTGCCGCAGATGTAGGTAAAACACCCACCATCGGCCAAGATTGCCCCTCAAAATCGACAATTTGCTCACACAGATACATCAATCCCCCACACTCAGCAATCGTGGGCATTCCTGCGAGGATAGCTTGTTTCACCGCATCACGGGCGCTATTTGTGGCTAGCTGTGGGGCAAACACTTCAGGAAAACCGCCACCAAAATACATTCCCTGCACACCCGATGGTAATTCCCCATTTAAAGGACTCCAGAAAACCAGTTCCGCCCCCAACTGCTGCAACAAATCAAGATTGTCTTGGTAATAGAAGTTAAAAGCGCGATCGCGGGCAACAGCGATTTTAGGGGGACTGGGGACTGGAGATTGGAGATTGGAGATTGGAGATTGGAGATTGAACGAAAATCTTGCAGTCAGTTCTCCCCCTGCTTCCCCTGCCCCCCTTGCCTCCCCTGCCCTTCCCGCCCCACTTCCTTGCAATAGGGGTAATAAACTTTGCCAATCGAAACAAGCATCACCTAAATCAGCAAGACGATTGATAACAGCATCTAACTCTGGTAGTTCGGCAGTGGGGATTAAACCGAGATGGCGATCGGGAATGGCAATGTCATCTTGACGACGTAGTACACCGAGTATAGGTAATTGCAGAGGTTTCAGGGCATCTTGGAGGAGAGAGAGATGGCGATCGCTGCCCACACGATTTAACACCACCCCAGCCATTTTAATGCGCGGATCAAAAGAGCAATAACCGTGGGCGATCGCTGCCACAGAACCAGACAAGCGACTACAATCAATCACCAAAACCACGGGCAAATCTAAAAGCCGCGCCACATGAGCAGTACTGGCAAAGTCAGTAGTTATTGCTGAATGGGAAGTACTAAAGTTATTCTCCCTGCCCCCTGCCCCCTGCCCCCTGCCCCCTGCTTCCTGCCTCCCAATTCCATCAAACAACCCCATCACCCCCTCAACCAGAGCATATTCACTCTCTTGGTGATGACGAGCAAAACAATCCTGAACGTAAGCTTCTGAAGTTAAAACTGGGTCTAAATTGCGGCAAGCACGACCAGTAACATAGGTGTGAAACATCGGGTCAATATAGTCTGGCCCGACTTTGAAGGATTGCACTATGGCACTACGCCGACATAAAGATGCTAAGAGGGTGAGCGTGACTGTTGTCTTGCCCACCCCACTACGTTCCCCAGCAATAACTAAAGCCATAACAAAATAGAAGTCTTGAGTCGCTTAAATCTCAGAAGAGTATAGGACTTACGCAGTGTGACTAATTTTCTGGCTTTTTTGTCAATAGTCCATAGTCAAAATCTAAGTTTTTGGACTGTGGACTATTGACTATTTACCACCCTCAGAAGGGTTTTTTGGTTCAGTGCGTAAGTCCTAGAGTAGTATATCGTCCTCACCAAAATTCTGACTTGGCACTACTTAGTCATTATTTGCGTCAACTTCATCGTTAGGACTTGCCTAAATATTCAAGTCCTGACTAAAAACTATGTAGTGCTGCAATCAATAGATTGTTGCCTTGAATCAAAATATTCCCAATAAAGCGTCAATTTTGAGCCAGTAATGCCAATTGAATTCCAACCCCAAAGCATTCGAGTTAACACTTGGTTAACTAAGTTATTATCCATACCTAAAAAATTGCTTTTTGTTCTTCAAGGTTGGCGGTCAATTAAGCGACTTCTTCCAGTCTTGTTTGCACTGTCATTTACTACAGTATTACTACTACAAAACCTCACGCCAGCAACGGCTCAATTTTCCCAATCACCACGCCAAGAAATTCGGGGAGTTTGGCTAACAAATAATGACTTTGACATCCTCAGAAATCGCTCTAAGGTGCAGGACACACTTGCTCAATTGCGGCGGTTGAACTTTAATACAATTTATCCTGTTGTTTGGAACGATGGCTATACCAAGTATCCCAGTGCTGTCACCCAACGTATGGGCATCCCTTATTTCTTTCGAGGCACAGAAGGGCAAGACGTAATTGCAGACATCATTAATCAAGCGCGTAGTCAAGGTTTACTAGCTATACCTTGGTTCGAGTTTGGTTTTATGGCTCCCTTAACTTCTGAATTAGCATCCCAGCATCCAGATTGGCTGACACAAAAGCGGGATGGAACCCAAACCTCAATTTCTGCGGCGGGTGAAGTAGCTTGGATGAATCCCTTCCACCCAGAAGTACAGCAGTTTATTACTGATCTGGTAGTAGAAATCATTACCAAATACAACGCTGATGGGATTCAATTTGATGACCACATGAGTTTACCTGTTGATTTTGGGTACGACCAATACACAATTAATCTGTATAGACAGGAAACTGGGAATCCGCCGCCACAAAATCCTCAAGCCCAAGCATGGATAAAATGGCGAGCAGATAAAATCACAGCTTTCATGGTGCAACTAAATCAAGCGGTGAAAGCCAGAAAACCCAATGCAATTTTTGCTGTTTCGCCCAATTACTATGACTTTGCATACAAATTGCAACTACAAGATTGGCTCAACTGGGTCAGGTTGGGTGTTGTAGATGAGTTAGTCGTCCAGGTTTACCGAAATGATTTGCAAAGTTTTAATAGTAAACTCATCACTCCAGAAATTCTCGAAACACAACAATTAATACCTACTGGTATAGGTATTATGACTGGCTTGAGAAATCGCCAAGTTTCCATGTCACAAATTCAGTCGCAAGTCAGGGCGGCACAAGAACGTGGCTTGGGAGCGGTCTTTTTCTACTACGAAAGCCTTTGGGACTATGCACCAGAACCAGTGGCGCAACGACAGGCTTCTTTTCAACAACTGTTTCCCAATCCGGCTAGGCGTGATACTTCTCAAATCACAGCCCGAAAGCCCAGTTTTAATACTATCTCAGTTCCCTTATATACAAAAGGTTCTGTTGGTCAACGAGAACGGGGTTATTTTCTGGAAGTAGCAGTGGCTGGTGGTCAGCCAAGGCGTGTTCTGCTGGATACAGGCTCTGGGGGGCTGAGAGTGCCGAGAGAGTTTTTAGGCAATGCCCCCATCACTAGAACTGGTCAGATAGTCAGAGAAGTGCTAAACGATGGCACTATCCTCGAAGGAGAATTAGTTTACACAAGTATGAGTATTGGGTTAATTGCCACTGAAGAACCTGTGCCGGTGCAAATTGTCACCAATCGCCAATGTGTAGCCCAAAAACCTAATTGCTCTGCCAGGGGTAACACACCGTTCTCTGGTATTATCGGTGTCAACTATGCAGAACGCTCACTGCCTTACAATCCTTTGAGAAAACTACCAGGGAATTTAAGTAACGGATTTATTATTGCAGGCGATCGCACTAGTGGTAACAGTAGCCTCATCCTGGGTTTAACAGCACAGAATCGGGGAGGGTTCAATCTAACTTCCCTGACTCAACAACCCGCAATGAATAGTATTCCAGGAAATAGATGGGACTCTAGGCTCAATGGAGTTTGTTTAACTATTTCTGGCAGTGCCATGAAAAATACCTGTAATGCCAGAATGCTAGCAGATACTGGCGTAATCAGTAGTTTTATTGACTTTAAATCTGCTTCCCTTATGGGTAAACTCAAACCCGGCAGGTTAAGCCCAAACAACACCCTCAAGTTATCCATTCCCCGCATACTTGACTACAGCCTCGCCCCAGGCAATCGCAACGGGTTTAATGTATGGAATCTCAATGTTTCACCACAGCTAGATCAAGCTATGGTTGTGAATAGTGGGATAGCACTTTTCGACCGATACAATGTACTTTTTGACCCAGTGAATGGACGGGAAGGTTTTCGTCTTCGCAGTTAAGTAGAGATTTGGTGATAGGTAATAGGTAATTGTGTTTTACCATTACCTATTACTTATTACCAAAGCCCAAAAATACTATAAGTCTCCAAACACAGCCTATACTATTCGTATGCCTTAGCAGGTACCCTAAAGGCTGCATACTTCCATTCATCACCCTCTAAATATTCAATTTTAAATTCGCCTTTAGTTAATAAAGTTAGATCCGGTAATTTAACTATTCCATTTTCTCCTAATACAACACAGTCTGCATTATTAGGAGCAGCTTGACTAGAATTTGTACCTATTTGATTGATAATTTTGCGCTGCAATTCTTGATATTGTTGTTCTGTAATTAATTTGGAATCATACAATCTTTTGATTTCTCTGAGTTGGTTTTCCGTATCTGACCCACCTTGGGTTTGAGTATTATTTATCTCACAAGAATCAGGCTTAAATGCTATTTTCCTCACAGGATGATCCCACCATTTAGAAAACTGAGTAAACCAATTGGTGGTTCTTGTAGTGTGTATTACTCTTACTTGATTATCTCCAATTTCTAAACGAACCCAATCTGTAGATCTTTTTTGGATTAAACCACCAAATCCCCAAGTGATGACGCTACCGACTGAAACACCACTATCTGCTAAACGCAGTTTAATAACTCTAGGTGGTAGAGCCTGGGCAATTTCCGTATGCTTCTGATTTAATGAAGTAGGATTATTCACAATCCACACACTATTTTTAGCTGTAGCAGAGGACGGATTTACCACTATAGAATTACCCAACAATACTATTGCTATCAAAATTTTCACTTTCATGACTTATTAATATTTTCTAGTTCACATGATTTTATAATCATAGAAAAAGTACGGTATGCCAGCTAAAACAGCCAACATAGTAGTTTCTGCTCAAGATTATATGATTGAGACCTAAGGAAGCAACCACATAATAGAATAATCGAAAGTCCCGAATTTCAACATGGACAAAACTGATTAATTCATATTAGGACTAGTATTTGATTTCTGAAATATGCTGAGAATGAGCATTGCCCACCACAGCCATGATACGGTGGGCAATAAGGTGATATGCACCTAAATCAAATACTCTTGCGTCAGGGCTGTCCATAGTCAAGAGTCCAGAGTTAAAGGCTAGCTTGGACTGTGGACTTTGGACTTTTGACAACCTGAGTGCGAAATATACAATTTAAATGCGTAACAGCTTACTACAGATAATCAGATATTTTCAATAATCAAATCTGATTCCTATACCTAATCCCTCAGTACTGCTATTAGTCCCGTCTAAACAAACCAAATATAGGTGCAAGAATTACGCCAAATACAAAACCACCAATGTGCGCCCAATAAGCGACACCACCTGTTTGTACACTCATATTAGCTGCTGCTTGTAAGCTAACAAGACCGGATATAACATTTTGGACAAAGAAAATGCCGATAATCACTAGGGCTGGAACACTGATTGTCGTCACAAAGAAACCCAAAAACACTAAAGTTGTCACCCTAGCTTGGGGAAAACGAATCAGGTACGCACCAAGAACCCCGGAAATGGCACCACTAGCACCCAATGAAGGAATTGTGGAATACATTCCAATAAACCACTGGCACAAGGCGGCTAAAGCACCACAAACTAAATAGAAAATTAAATATTTGAAATGTCCCAGGCGTTCTTCAATATTGTTGCCAAAAACCCAAAGAAACACCATATTCGATATCAAGTGCCACCAACCACCGTGTAAAAATTGGGAGGTGAATAACGTCGGCCATTCAGCAGCCAGATTATAGGTTAACTCTTGAGGGACTACTGCATACTGACTGAAAAACTGATTTAACTGTGCATTAGACAAGCTCACTTCGTGAAGAAAAACTAAAACGTTCATCCCAATTAAACCGTAGGTAAAATAGGGAGTGATTCGCGTCGGATTTTCGTCGTAGAGGGGAAACACTGGTATTTTTCCTAATCATTGATAACTGCAATATAGCTTGAATGGTTAGCAGTTGTTTAGTCTAGGTAATTAGGCTTATGCACCCAGCAAGACTGCTGTAGCGAAAAAACCGTGATACTAGACATATTTAAATATTCATGCGTAAACGCAGACTACTTCAATAATCATCAAATCTAATTCCTATATCTAAAATAGGGAAACCATATTAGAGATTACTGAATTTTTATTTTTAGCTTGTGGATTTTGGTTTGAGAGTACATTATATTTTTCGCGTCTCATGTTATTGATTTGAGTTAGTATAACTTCATCTCTTTGTTGCCATACTGAAAATATTTTTTGTCTATCATCGTTAAATGTTTCTGAGTCAATTTGATAAATATCGTTAACTTTTTTCAATTTCAATCCCAACAAATTCAATAGACGGCTAAGAACCTTGATTGCTGTAATTCTTTCTTGGCATCTAATAAAGTCAAGACCCAAGACTCTTTTAATATGTCTACTATGTTGAAAGACCACATCTTTCAACCAAATTAAGTCAGAAGCATTTTCCGTAAATTCTCGTTCTATGTCAAGAAATTGGGGCATCCCTAAAGCTCTCATTGCCTCAACTTCTAAAGTATAGGTTTTTAAATCTGGCAAGAAAACTTTACCACTACCCCAGGATAATTGTTGATGCCATTCCTGTTGGTCTCTGATTTGAAAGTACTCACTTTCGTGGGTCAGGTAGTAATGAATTAACAGTTGAGTGTAATATCCTTGGTCGTCTCTTAACTTGAGCGAAGGAGTGACTAAGATACCATATCTTTGGTGGAGATTATATTTTTGAATTTGATGGCGTTCTTCATCAGTTAGAGAATGCTTGCCTGCAAGATATTCGTATTCTAAATAATCAATATCTTTAGCATTGGCTACATTAGTAGCTGTGGTGATTTGATTTTGCTGCTTAATCTTTTTAATTTGACGCTTAATCTCTTTACCTTTTTGCCTTTTTTCTGCCCAATCTTTCTGCACTTTGACAATTTCTAGAACTAATCTTTGGCGTTCTCTCAAATCACTTGCCTCTGTTGCGAGAAATGCCAAGCGTAAATCTCGAATAATGTTATTGTGAACGGCATTACTCCGCAAGCGAATTTGATGCCCGTCTGTAGTTAATCCTTCTTCCATTGCTTGCCGATAAAGGCGGATGGAAGAATTGACCCTCGCTGACAATTTAGCCCATGTTCGTAAATGAATAGGGTCATAAACTAAGGGTAAATCCACATCTATTTTATGTAATGGACTAAGCAAAGCTAAATTTTCTTTTTGATTCTCTTGGTACCAATCAGATAGTAAACGATAATTGGTACTACCACTACCAATTAAACCGATTCCCCGTTTAGCACACCAGACAATTCTTGGTACATTATCCCTAACTCTAGCTAGTGCTTGTCGTGCTTCTGAATCAGGAATTACTCCTTGGAAAATGCCATATACTCGGTCAAAATGCTGCACATCAATACTAATACCTGTTCCCAAACTAGGAGTCACAAACACATTACTATATTCGGTAATTTTTTCGTTAATAGCTGCAACGAAATCGACGGCTGCATGACCAGGAGTGTTTGTTGTATGACTATTCACTACTAAGGTTTTAGGAAACTCATATCGCAGTTTTTCTAAACGTTCCTTGAGATAACGTTCAATTGTTTCGCAGCTATAACGTCCAGCACGGCTATCGGTAGTGACGTAACATTTGCGTCCTGCAAGTAAATCTAATTCCAACTGCTGAATTAAGGGTATGGGGTTGGGGGAATCATAAAAGGTTACTTCCCATCCGCGTTGTGGCTTCCATTGGTTTACTAATATCCAAGGGGTGATTTTACAGCCGGATAAACCTTGTAAATATTCTAAAGAAACATCTGATAAATCAGCATCTTGGGCAATTACTAAACCACCTGTTGATAAAACTAGAGAAATTAATTGTTGAAATAATTTTAAAATCTTGACGCGTTTATGTTTACACGTATGACTGTTGAGTAAATGCCATAAAGACTGCTCAACTTCATCGAGAATTATGATTGCGCCTTGCCATGCTTCTGGGTGTAGTTTCCAGATAGAGTCAACGCATAAACCTAAAGATTGTGTCTCTGTATTTTTTAGCCAATCACTATTTTTTGTTAAACCTTCTGCATGATTAATTCCCCATTGAATACCAATTTTTTCACACAGAAAACGTCCTAACTGAATCCTGTGGGTAATTAATAATACGGGTCTGTTGATATTTTTGGCTTGCTGGACAACTGCTTGTAATGATGTTGTTTTGCCTGTACCTTTCGCTGATTTGACACCAACTAATCCAGAGTTAGGAAAGGGGATTTCTGCTAAATATGGGCGATTTACTGTAATGGCTGGTGGAATCGTTAATTCACTGTGGGGTTTGATTTGAGCGAGGTAAATTTCTAAATCTACGCTTTGGCGATAAACTTTTTCAAAAATACTTGCGCCTTTAGCAACAATTAACTCATCTACACCCTTTTCCAACCCTGGAAGTTCGATAACTTTTACAGGACATTTTTTCGCCTGGAATAAACAACCAAGTTGGCAAATAGCGTTACTGACAGCTGCTATTTTTCTCTGTTGCGTTTCATAATCAAAGCAGATATAAAAAGTCCGCTTTATCGTCGTAAATGCAGCCAAATCAGGAATTAGCTGGCGACTGGCAACTTTACCAAATTGATCTTTAACAACTCTATAACCACTGGTAATCCCTGGAATTGCGATCGCCGCATATCCCTGAGATAATAACGCTGCGGCTTTCTTGGCTCCCTCGCAAATGATGATTGGTATGTTGCACTCCATCACCCATTGCCAAAAGCCTTCCGCTTCACCTTGGGAATTGATGGTGATATCTCCAGGAATCGGGAAATTGTAACGCCCTGAGACTTGCTGCCATATCTCCAATGTTACCCGCAGACAAAATATCCGCGTTGCTGTGCTGGGGGGATGTTCATATTTAATAGACTTGCCATTTTGACTCGTGCGCGGTTGATTTGGCTTAAAACATCCCCATTCCATACCTTGCCAATTGTTGAGAGGATCTAACCCAGAACACCACCAACCACCAGCCGTAACGTGACTGTAAAGGTGTAACCAGCCACTTTTAACCATTCCCGTGTTGGTGCGGGGTAGGTGTTCGGAAATTAATAGATGCTCATAGGCGCTCACGCCTTGGAGGGATCTAAAGTTAAGCTGGGTCAAGTGTAATTCTATACCACTACCCTTGACTAATTCTTCCAGGTGTTGTGGGTGTAAATCTAGCAGACGCATGGGAAAACCGCGAACGGAATTAAGATGAATTTAAAACTTAGCACGCCTTGACTAGTTTGTTATGGAAGAAAATATGATAAATACTAGATATTTTTATCACACAGTCTTGTGAAATACATCGGCATAAGTGATAGTGGTTGATTTTGTCAGATCCCATTGCTCAAGTAATAAGCCTGTATTGTAATTTTCGATGCTTTTATATTTTAAAATTCAGTATTATTACTAGTCAAGATCGGATAGCATAGACTTATAAGCTTTGTCAATTAAAAGTTTTCTAAAAATTGTATATATAGATGGGTTACTCAAAGAATTTATTTTTTAATACAGAAAAATTAAGCTGCGTACTTATGTCTATAAGTAAAACTCTAGTTGATTTGCTAGATAAAATTATTTATGCCTAAGTATGTAGCAAAAATTTACGTAAGACATTTTACGAGATATAAGGCGGCAAGCGGTATAATGTCCCCGTGATTTGATTGACGATGCTACAGCACCCAAACATGAAAAGCTTCAGAAAACGTAGGTTGTATCAGGGACTAAAAATTACCGTAATTATGCTAGTGGTGCTGAGTATATTATTGTTGGGATTTTTATCTTATACTGTACGGCGGTCTTTTCCTGTAGAAAATGGAGCGATCGCTTTACCTTCAATCAAATCTGAAGTTACCATCAAACGCGACCAATGGGGAATCCCCCACATCTACGCCAGCAATGCCCATGATTTATTCATGGCTCAAGGTTATATTCATGCACAAGACCGCTTTTGGCAAATGGACTTTTGGCGGCACATCGGTTCTGGGCGACTAGCTGAAATGTTTGGTGCTTCCCAGGTAGAAACTGATAAATATTTACGGACGATGGGCTGGGGAAGAGTAGCACAGCAAGAAATCCAGCAAATGGATGCAGGAATGAAGGCTGATTTACAAGCCTACGCTGATGGTGTCAACGCTTATCTGCAAGAGCATCAAGGTAGCGCTCTGAGTTTAGAATATGCCGTATTGCAATTACTCAATCCTGGTTATAAACCCGAACCTTGGCAAATACTGCACTCCCTGACTTGGGGTAAGGTGATGGCTTACGACTTGGGGCGAAATTTTCAAAGCGAAATTGAACGGACAATTCTACTGAAAACTCTCACCCCTGCTCAGGTAGAAGAACTTTTTCCGCCTTATCCCCCAAATTTGCCTGTAATTTTGCCTGATTTACAAGCCCAGGCTTTGCCGGAAAAACAACTAATTACAACCGTCATCAAAGAAGTTGATGAAATTGCGCCTGTCTTACAATCCATTAACAAACCGATGATGGCGTTGGAAAAACTCATCGGTCATACGGGAGTAGGAATTGGCTCGAATAACTGGGTAATATCTGGTGAACGCACAGCTACAGGTAAGCCAATATTGGCAAATGACCCCCATCTAGCAGTACAAATGCCTTCTATTTGGTATGAGGTGGCATTGCATTGTATAAAAAAGAGCGCAGATTGTCCCTATGAAGTAAGCGGCTTTTCCTTTCCTGGTATGCTGGGAGTGATTGTGGGACATAGCGATCGCATTGCTTGGGGTGTGACAAATACTCAAGGCGATGTAATGGATTTATACATCGAAAAAATTAATCCCAACAACCCCAACCAATATGAAGTTAATGGCAAATGGGTAGATATGCAGGTTTTGCCAGAGACAATCAAAGTTGCAGGGAAGAAGTCTATTGTGCAGACAGTCCGCTACACCAGACACGGGCCGATTCTTTCGGATGTTTCACCGAATTTAAAACAGTTTAATCAAGAATCAACGAAAAATTTACCAAAAAACTATGCTGTGGCTTTGCGGTGGACAGCTTTAGAACCATCACAATTAGCATACTCAATCCCCCAAATAAATCGCGCCCAAAATTGGCAAGAGTTCCGCACTGCTGCGAGTAAATTTGATATCGCTGCTCAAAATTTGGTTTACGCTGATATCGAAGGTAATATTGGCTATCAAATGCCAGGAAAATTCCCCATTCGGAATCAGGGAAATGGACGTTATCCTGTTCCTGGTTGGACGGATGAATATGAATGGCAAAGCTATATTGACTTTGAAAAGTTACCCCAAAGCTTCAATCCAGCATCAGGTTATATTGTCACCGCCAATAATTTAATTGCCAACCAATATCCTTATGTCATAACTACAGACTGGGTTTATGGCTACCGGGCAAAGCGGATTGTAGATATGATTACCCAGCAAAAGCAACAGATATCACTAAAAGATGTGGAGAAAATACAAGGTGATAATTTAAATTTAAATGCACACAATCTTGTGCCTATATTACAAAATATACCATTTAATGATTCCCGCTTACAAGCAGCACAAAATTTATTACAAAATTGGAACCTACAGCTAGAAATTCAATCATCTGCATCTGCCTTATTTGAAGTATTCTGGAAACATTTGTTAATAGATACATTCCATGATCAACTACCAAAAGAATACTTTCCCGATGGAGGCGATCGCTGGTATGCTGTCATGGAAAATCTTATCCAACAACCTAATAGTAATTGGTGGGATAATCGCCAAACTAGTAAAGTAGAGAACCGTGACCAAATATTCCGTCAAGCATTCACAAAAGCCGTAGACGAACTAGAACGCCTCCAAAGCAAAAATCCTCAATCTTGGAACTGGGGAAAGCTGCACACCATCACCTTTCGTAACGCCACCTTGGGTAAATCTGGAGTTGCACCAATCGAGGCTTTATTTAACCGTGGTTCCTTTACTACGTCGGGTAACGGAGAAACCGTTAACGCCAACCGTTGGCGAGCAAATCAATCCTTTGAAGTCACAGATATTCCTTCACTACGGATGATTGTAGATTTAGCAAATCTCGATAACTCAATAGCTATTCACGCCCCTGGACAATCAGGTCATGCTTTCCATCAACACTATGACGACATGATTGAACCTTGGCGCAAACTTGAATATCACCCAATGCTGTGGCAACAGCAGACAGTAACAGCTAACACGGTGGCAAAATTACAGTTAATTCCCCAATAAGTTATTAGAAACCCGACTTCTTGAAGAAGTCGGGTTTCTGACCATAATCATCAAATCTATCTATAGAGGAATGCAAAAACCACATCGACTATTACATAAACAGCCTATGTTAATATTTTGTTGAACTAACGTCCCAAAACCAGTCTATAGGAGGACACGCAACACAATTGTTCACCAAGTGAATCCTCCCTTTGTAGCAATCTGTGTATAATTATCTTCCACCACTCTGGGAAATCTAACACTAGTCAGTACGGTATTTATATGGCACGTACTCGTTCTAAATCTGACCTACCCACAAAAATCTGTCCAGTATGTCAACGTCCCTTTACATGGCGGAAAAAATGGGAAGATTGCTGGGACGAGGTGAAATATTGCTCAGAACGCTGTCGCCGTCGTCGTTCTGAGGCTAAAACTGGGGACTAAATCAGTTAACAGTTAACAGTTAACAGTCAACAGTTGACTGACACACCCAATATTCAAATTAAAACGCAAATAGCGCAGGGTATAAATGAAGTCACAGGTGCAACCAAAATTAATTATTCATGGGGGAGCAGGTAGTTCTCTCCACGGCAAAGGTGGATTAGAAGCAGTGCGCCAAACACTCCATGCAATAGTAGAGGAAGTCTACGCTCTATTATTGTCAGGCGCGAATGCTTCTGTTGCAGTGGTGCGCGGTTGTCAACTGTTGGAAGATGAACCCCGCTTCAATGCTGGTACTGGTTCGGTGCTGCAATCTGACGGACAAATCCGTATGAGTGCTTCCATCATGGATGGTGCGTTAGGGCGTTTTAGCGGTGTAATAAATGTTTCACGGGTAAAAAATCCGATTGAGTTAGCACAATTTTTACAAAACTCCCCAGACCGAGTGCTGTCAGATTATGGCGCGGCTGAATTAGCCAGGGAAATGCAAATACCTAGTTACAATGCTTTAACTGATTTGCGTTTACAAGAATGGATACAAGAACGCCAAGATAATTTTAAAAGAACAATGGCTGGGGTAATAGCCGAACCAGAACTATTGGAAACTAGTAATGCTGGACGCGGCACAATTGGTGTAGTAGCTTTAGATACCTATGGTAAATTAGCAGTTGGTACTTCTACAGGTGGTAAAGGCTTTGAGCGCATTGGACGCGTCAGTGATTCTGCTATGCCAGCAGGTAATTATGCTACCAATTATGCTGCCGTTAGCTGTACAGGCATCGGCGAAGATATTATTGATGAGTGCCTAGCCCCCAAGATTGTTATCCGTGTCACAGATGGATTGTCTCTCCAAGAGTCCATGCAACGCTCCTTTGCGGAAGCACACGACAACAAAAGAGATTTTGGAGCGATCGCCTTAGATGCCACCGGAGCGATCGCCTGGGGTAAAACCTGCGATGTCATCCTCGCCGCCTTTCATGATGGCGACAAAATAGGCGATACATTAGAACTTGCCGGTGGTACGCAGGTAGGTAGTATCAGTTAGGGATTGGGGACGAAAAAGTAAAAAGTAAAAAGTAAAAAGTAAAAAGGTAAAAGGTTTTTTCTTTTGCCTTTTGCCTTTTTACCTTTGCCTTGAATTGGGTAATTCTCCCCCTGCCTCCCCTGCTTCCCCTGCTCCTCTGCCCCCTCCTCAAGATTCCGCGCTCTTCTTCCGCCATCCCAGTTTTACCACTTGACGAGTCCGGGCAATTACTAAGGAATCATTCGGTACATCTTCGGTGACTGTGGAACCGGCAGCTACATAAACATCATCACCTAAGGTAACTGGAGCAACTAGTACACTGTTAGAACCTGTTTTCGTGCGATCGCCTATTTTCGTGCGATGCTTTTTCACACCATCGTAATTGGCGGTAATTGTCCCTGCACCAATATTTACCTGAGTACCCGCAGTAGCATCACCTAAATAGGATAAATGAGCGACGTTGGTGCGATCGCCTAATTCTGTATTTTTCAACTCGACAAAATTACCGATGCGGCAATTAGCACCCACTTGGGCATGACCGCGCAAATGGGCATAAGGGCCAATTTTAGCCCTATCTTGGATAGTACTATCTGTTATGACTGAATACTGAACAGTAACATTTGCCCCCAACTGACTATTTTCAATTAAACTTCCTGGCCCAATGCGGCTCCCTGTTTGAATCACCGTACTGCCCCGGAGGTGGGTTTGGGGTTCAATAATCACATCAGGCTGTAATTCTACGGTGTCATCAATTGTGATGCTATTGGGGTCGATGAGAGTGACACCAGCCATCATCCATTGTTCTTTGACTCGCCTTTGCAAAATTTCGTAGGCTGTAGCTAATTGCAGGCGATCGTTAATCCCCAAAATTTCTTGATAATCTTCTACATCTACGGCCATCACCTGACCAACTTGGGTAACAGCATCTGTCAGGTAATATTCTTTTTGGGCGTTGTTTGCCTCCAGATGAGGTAATACTTGCGCTAAATTTTCCCAACGGAAGCAATAAATGCCGGCATTAATCCGGTGATTTTGCCTCTGGGCTGGAGAACAATCTTTGTCCTCAACAATTTGCTGGACAATATTGTTACCGTTACAAAAAACCCGACCATAACCTTTGGGGTTAGGTAGGTGGGATGTCAGGATGGTAGCGGCATTTTGATTTGTTTGGTGAGTTTGTAATAGCTGTTCTAAGGTTTGAGTGCGTAACAGTGGTACATCACCATTCAGTACTAGCAAATCCCCTGTGTAACCCTCAAGGCAGGGGAGTAATTGTTGGATAGCGTGACCTGTTCCTAACTGCACAGTCTGCTCCACAAACTCCAGATGAGGAGACTGGAGACCCGCTTTAACTTGTTCAGCCTGATAACCGACAATGACGAGTCGCCGTGAAGGTGAAAGCGGTTCTACACTGTCAATAACTCTTTCCACTAGCGATCGCCCACCCAAAGAGTGTAGAACTTTGGGTAAGTCCGATTTCATTCTTGTGCCGCGTCCTGCTGCTAGTATTGCTACGACTACCATAATTAGCTATTAGCTTTCAATAAATAGCGCTGTTGCGCTTGGTACTTTGAGATTTAGGCTCAAATCATACCAGCTAATGAGGGAGCATGGGGACTGGAGATAATTCTTGACTCAGCACTCACTACTCGGCATTTCCCCAATCTTTGTGATGTGAGAGAATAAACTCGGCAAATTGCTGCATCAACTTGGGATTACGCCATCCCATTTCAGTTTCATCAAGCATGATACACAATGCTTCTTCTGGAGTATAAGCTTTTTTGTAGGGACGTTCGCTAGTTAACGCATCATAAATATCAATAATTTGAAACACTTGGGCTAAGTAGGGAATTTCATCCCCTTTGAGTCCATCAGGATAACCAGAACCATCCCAACGTTCGTGGTGATGGCGGATGATGGGAACTACACCCTGCATACTGCGTAGAGGTTGACAGATTTTTTCCCCGATTAAAACGTGTTGCTTCATAATTACCCAATCTTCAGGGGTAAGTTTGCCTGTTTTCAGTAGGACTGCATCGGGAATCCCTACTTTGCCGATATCGTGGAGATAGCCACCCCACATCAAATCTCGAATTTGGTGACGCGAAAGATTGAGGTACTCACCAAAAGCTTGTCCTAAGTTAACTAAGCGTTCGCAGTGGTCGCCCGTATTGGGATCACGGCTTTCAATAGCTCTAGCTATGGAAAATAGTACTTGTGCCGCATGGTCTAAATCTTCATTCAACCGCTTCTGTTGTACCAGCGATTTGACCCGCGCTACTAATTCTACTCGGTCAAAAGGTTTACTTAAGAAATCATCTGCGCCTACTTCAATACCTCGGATGCGCGATCGCCTATCATTCAAGGCCGTGATAAAAATTACGGGGATCAATCTAGTATGCTCATCTTGCTTGAGTAATTGACACACTTCAAACCCATCCATTTCGGGCATCATTACATCCAACAAAATCAGATCAGGTTGTTGTTGTCCTACTAGTTTTATCGCCGTAGCACCACTATCTGCCTCAATTACTGCGTAGCCTTCCATACCCAAAAGGGCAGCAGCAGTCATCCGACTAGCACTGTGATCATCGACTACTAAAATTTTTGGCGATTCTGCATCAAAGCCTTTCACTTGAGAAATTTGGGCTTGTAAAGTTCCAGAGATTAAAGAGTCGTAACCAGAATTAATCCCACAGGTCAGCCAAGTAGTAGTTTGTGTGCTTTCACTAACCAGAAAATCTTCCTTGGACAATGCCAAAGAACTATCTTTGGCATTTTTTAATCCGGAAAAGCGATTTGAATTAATACCATTTAATTTGTTTGGGGGGTCTGACCCACTAACATTATGTTCAGTAGAGGTTGTATTATCACCACTCCTTTTAATCACAGAAGTACCCCAATCGTTTAAAAAATTAATAGCGTCCTACTTCAAACCAAACTGCGTAGCTGAATATATCCAGCCGACTTTTCAAAAGTTTTATGTTCTATGTAAAGCTGACTGTTTAAGTTAACACACCTGAATTTCTTGCGATGTCAAACAGCAAAAATTGTACTGAAAATAATTCTTCTACTAACTTCCCTATTTCTGACTCTAGTATGATGAATTCTCGCAAATGTTAAATCAGGTTTTTTACTGATATTTATTAACATAATAGCGCCAGAAAAAATCATAATTGTTCAATCCATATACAGGTTGGGAGGTTTGAGTTTCTTTGCTTCTATTTAGCTGGCACAAAGTCGGTATTTATTTTCTTTCAGAGCATTAAGTAAATCATTACATAATTTCAATTTACAGGTAATATTGTATATTACAATACATAAATTATACAAACTTAATATGCACACTTCAATTTATTTAGGAAAATTTAGAAATCTTGTTTGAATTTTTACATTTGTTTTCAGTAAATATTTTTAAACTACAATTAATTCAGTATTAATACTGAATCACCCCTCCTGAATATATTAGAGGCAACTGGGCATAATTTCCGGGAATTTACTCAGAATTTATAGCTGAGGACTCATACCGATCGTGGTAAACACCGTTTCCGCCAACGTGATGTAGGTTCTAGGGAACTTGCTTGTTGTTCTTGTTGTCGGCGCGTCACTATTACATGAGCAGGATCATTAAGTTTTGGATCACGGTAAGGAATTGCTGCACGAGTTAAAAGGTGTTCCTCCTCTGCTTGAGAAAGGGGAGGAAGTACTGAGTGGATATTGCGTTCAAAGCTTTTAAGATGTGCTGCAACAGTACCAGGCGATCGCCTACCGACTGGTGGAGTTGAACCTATATGCAATCCTGCCATTAACAGTGCTGTACGTACCGCCGCCGCACAAGAATAAGTTGCTAACAAGCCACTCTCGTGTAAACACAGTGCTACTTGTTGAATAAATTCCACACTCCATAATTGCGGACACTGCGGAGGTGAAAAGGGGTCTAAAAAAATAGCATCAGCTTGAAAATTTACATGATTTACTTCACGAATAGCGTTTCTAGCATCACCAATGATCAGTTTTGCCTGGAGACGATCTGTTTGCACCTGTTGTTCAAAAGCTAACCTAGTCAAAATATCGGTGTATGGGTAGTTCCAGTTATCGAATAACTGATGCTCAATAGCTGCTTGGGGTACGGAGAGATTTAGTTCTAAACCAATTAATTCAACAGAACAACTGGGATTCACTTCCCAAATCGTCTCCAAGGCTGCGGCTGTGTTGTATCCTAGTCCATAACAAATATCTAATAAGCGTAAAACTGGTTGGTGAGCAGCCATAGCCAACCGAGTGGGACTGACAAACTTGAAAAAACTTTCCTGTTTGGCTCCGAAATGGCTGTGAAAAGCCTCATTAAATTCTTGGGAGAAAAAGGTAAAAGAACCGTCTCCTGTGGACTGGGGTATAAATTTTTGCAATTCCGACATGAGCAAATAAACATCAATATTTATAGTTTAGATAAAGCAGGAGACCATACTTCAGCACTACTGAGTAAACAGGATATTTTTTAGTGGAAAAGTCTCTTATGACGGATACTCAATTGGTTGCTTCATCGAATTGGCTTTTACAAAACCTTCACAATATCGACGTTGTGATTGTTGACTGTCGCTTTTCTCTAGCCGACCCACAGCTAGGAAAACAGCAGTACCAAACAAGTCATATAGAAGGAGCCTATTACCTCGACTTAAATTTGGATCTTTCAAGTCCTGTGGGTGAGCATGGTGGTAGACATCCTTTACCTAACCCGGATGAGTTAGCGCAGAAGTTAGCAAGTATGGGGATAGAGTTTCAAAAAACTTTGGTTGTTGCTTATGATGACTCCCGCTTTGCTTTTGCTTCTCGTCTGTGGTGGTTATTGCGCTATTTAGGACACGAGCAAGTTGCAGTGCTAAATGGGGGTTTTAGCCAATGGGAACAAGCTGGCTATCCTATTACTGATGTTATTCCTCAAGTTAAAACAGCTAACTTTGTGCCACAAATACAAACACAACTGTTAGTAGATATTAATACTGTCAAAACTCGTAAAGATTTACCAACGGTCGTTTTGGTCGATTCAAGAGAGAGCGATCGCTATCGAGGTGAACGAGAGCCAATTGATAAGGTTGCAGGTCATATTCCCGGCGCAGTCAATTATCCTTGGATGGAAGTTACAGATACTAGTGGCTACTCAATTCCCCTAACAGAACATCAACAAAGATGGCAAAATCTGGCGACAGCCGAAGAAATTTTAGTTTACTGTGGTTCGGGTGTAACAGCTTGTGTGAACCTTCTCTCGTTAGAACTGGCTGGTATCCATACAGGTAAGCTGTACGCAGGTAGTTGGAGTGATTGGATTAGTTATTAGTCATTGGTGTATAACCTTTGAATTGTTGACTATTGACTATTGACCAAATCTAAAATTCCCCAATTTTCAAATGATAATTAATATTCAAAAACCAGCTTTCAAAATCAATGTTACCTGCTGTAGAATCGCCAAAACTAAAGCCAGTCTGAAGATTCAAGCTACTAGAATCGGATACACGGTAAATGATGCTGCCATATAAGCGATGATATTGATCGGTGCGATGGGCTACACCCTGGCGATCGCGTTCTGTAAAATCTGATAAGTTTAACTGATAGTTCAACCCAACTTGTAAAGGCTTTTGCAGGGAATAACTTAAAGATAACCAGAAGGAATTCATGATCCGACTACGATCATCTGGGTCAGCTAACTTCCAACTCAGTTCGTAAAAGCTATCTAGCGTGAGTTTGTCGGTGATAGGATCTCTTCTTCCTAAAGATAAATACAAAGAGTTTTCATTGAGAAAGCGATTCCCGGCTCGGAAGACATCGCTATTTTTAGCGTAAAAAAACTGTTGATTACTCCAACCAATTTCACCATACATCCGTTTGGACAACTGTTGATAAATCCCCAGGTTAAATACTAATTGGTTGTAATTGTATTTTGGTTGATCCACATAACGAATCAAATTACCATCAATCGATCCACTTAAATAAGTACTCTTTCCCAAGGGAAAATATGCTGAAGCGAGTCTCAATCCATAAAAAAACAACCCATCTTCTATGGGTGAAGTATCAGACGAAAAAGTATTATCTGTATGAAAATAGCCTACATAAGCTTGTAACGAACCTATGGGTTTAAACTTATCTCTAGGTTGTTCTATCGGAGGTAGTGGCGGTTGTTCAATCGGTGCTGGTAATGCTCTCTCTCTCACCCTTAATCCTAATTCCCGGTAACTTTCCCCTTCCGAACTTGGCTGTTTTACCTCCCGTAACCTTTGTCTCAGTCTCTCTAACCTTTCGCGGTAATTTACTGGGGGTGAATTGAATAAAGGTTCCATTGGTTTTTGGTTAGGTTGAGGAACAAACCCAGGTTGTCCTTCTAATTGTGGAGATTCATTATTTCGCTGACTAATACTATGATTAAGAGGTAAGAAATCAGGTTTATCAGTGGGAATAACTTCAGGAGTTAGTGATTTTGCGGCTATGATATCTAATAGGCTCTGTCGTCTGGATACCCTATCAAACCCATCTAACTGAGACAACTGCGAGTTAGTGCTAGTTTGGCATATCGTTGAATTTCCGTTTTCAATATAAAAATCTTTTTCTTCGTTGTTTATCTGATTCTGACAATATAATCTATCAGACTGTTTAACCTTTGCTGCATCTGCTTTGATGCAAAAGCCGCTTCCGCTAATAGAAGCAACCAAAATCGTTAGTAAAAAATGTTGCCAGCCTTGAAGATACATCTTAATGAATCGATGTAAAGATGAATCTTAATATTATACTTAAATGTACACAACCTCATATTACATTTTAGTAGACAAAAATGAGATATTTTATAGTCAAAACGAACTAGAATATAAAATTAACAAAATAATAATTAAAAAATTTAAATTGGTTTTGCCGGGTTAGTTTCAGTTAAATTTTTTAAATTCAAAATTATGCGCTTGAACCTTATCCCATTATTTTCCCTTGGATTGTGCGGGGTGATGGTATTGATTTCACCGCCTCAAGTGAATGCCAATACGCCCTTAACTCGTGCTGAGGTTCAGAGCATTCGTAATTTTGTCCAATTAATTCAAAGAGCATCTAGAAATAAACGTCCAGCACAGAAATTGGATGCAATTATTCCAGGGGATGGGCTATCAACTGGTCGAGCTTCTTTAGCAGACTTGCGTTTCAACGACGGTTCTCTGGCAAGGGTGGGAGAACAAGCCGTATTTCAATTTATGCCCAGGACACGGAATTTTCGATTGTCTAATGGAACAGTATTACTGCTAATTCCACCAGGAAGAGGACAAACACGTATTCAAACACCAAGCGCAACAGCCGCCATTCGTGGTTCGGCGCTATTCATTCGTTATGACCAAAAAACGGATACGACGATTATTGGCGCGCTAACAAATAGTGGGATAGCAGTGTCTAATAAAGACACATCTCAAACTCAACCGCTAAAAGCAGGACAACTGTTAGTTCTTGTCAAAGGTGAAATTCAGAGTTTATATGATTTTGATCTACAAAATTTTTATGAAACAAGTGATCTGGCTGAAGGTTTAGATTTAACTGGCAAAAACTCTTCAGCAACACCAGACCCAGCTATTGCGGGTGTCAGAGCAGAAATTATGGCCGCGTTGGCAACACAGTCACCTCTTATTGGTAAAGGGGTGATGGAAAACCCAGCTTTTTTAGAACTAAGTACTACTTCCTCTGAGGTAATAGATGAAGATACTGACGAAGATGATTTCATAACACATGATTTTCCGGTCAATTCGTTAGTAGATATAGGAGAAGTTTTGTTTCAGAATGGTCAGCAATTAGGTAACAATGGCGATATAAACATACAACCAGACCCGCCACAGCCAGATCCACCACCACCAGACCCACCACCACCACCACCACCACCAGACCCACCACCACCACCGCCAGACCCACCACCGCCACCACCACCAGACCCACCACCGCCAGACACACCACCGCCACCGCCACCCTAAAAAGTTGGGGAAGATATAGAACTTATGTACTATGATGCCGGGTGGTGACAGTTTGTAACAATACTTTCAAACAAAGCCGAAAATGCTGGTTTGAAAGTAATAACTGTCAATCCAAAAGGTACTAGCCAAGAATGTTTTAACTGCGGTTCCAAGGTATAGCTGTTGCCACCAGTTACTATTCCCCTGGTGTCCGCATATAAATTACTTGATCTTGGACATTGTAAATAAACAGAGGCAGGTTGGCATTTTCGCTGATTACTGTTAAAGCTTCTTGTAAGGTTTGCCAATGATTAGCAACCCCAACCGCAGCCTCAGAATCTTGAGTGTTGTTTTCGGAAATAGTACTTTGTAGTACTTGTTCATATTCAGGGGTAATTTTGACGATGATTCCTTTATCGTCTACGGTAAAGTTACAAATTCTAATTTCACTAGAGCAAGTTTTATTTAAGTCAGCACGGGTTTGCTGCCAACTATTATTTAAAATTAGTTTTTCTTGCGCCTGTTGCAGGGAAGTTGAGTATGGTGTAATTAAACTCTGAGCTTGAGTGTAATACAAGCTATTGTTAGAAATTTGTTTAGCTGCCTGTAAAGCTTGTTGCCAATAAATAACAGCTGCTTGCCATTCTTGTTTTTGCTCATAAGCTTTAGCTTGGCTGGCTATACTAAGGAGTTGTTGGTAGCTTTTAGCTGCTAGTTGTTCGATAGTAACGCGATCGCGCGCTCTTGCCAGTTTAGGTTTATATTCTAGTAATAGTTGCTGCGCCTCTTGAGATGCTGGACTCGACTGAGGGATAACATTCAAAGCATTAATTACTACTTGCCAAGTGGACTGCACCTTTTGCCAATCTTTCAAAGATTTGGCTGTTGTTTCCCACTTATTAGCCACACTGGCCACGCCCTTAGCGTCTGCTAACTTTTTCACCCACTTTTCTTGAGCGAGTAATTGCTGATTGATAGTTTGCAAATGAATCCGATATTTCAGCAATTTTGGCTGTACCAGTCTATATAGTTCATGATTAGGGTTAATTACTTCCAGGGGCGTTATTGCTTGTCGCCACAGTTGTTGTCTAGCTTGTAGTTCACCTTGACTCGTAGCAGGAGTTTGCATTTTTTGCTCTGCAACTGAAGCTGTCTGCAAAGCTTTGTTGACTTGGCTAATTTTTTCGGAACGTCCAGACAGATTAGTTTTGAGTTCTGCTGCTTGCTGGTAATAAGATGACCAAGCAGGGATTACGCCTAAGGCTGTGCTAGTTGTTTCTAGCTGTTGTTGTAATGCTGTCAAGTCCTTTTCTGACCTGGCACGACTGATTAATTGTCGAAATTGAGTGTTGAGTTGCTGGGCAGCTTGGAATTCTTGACACACAGACATTACACAAGGACGAGTTATTAGGTAAGCACCACCACTACCTAAAAGAGAAATTCCCACCACAGCCCCTAACAAAATCTTTTTTAACGGGCGCTGAGATGAGTTTGTTAATAAATCTGGTGTACCAGCTAGGGGGTCAAATACTGCTTCTTCGTCTTCAACGGTATCTGTTGTAGTGGAATAACTCAAAGGTAATGCTAACGATGAAAACGATGCTGCATCCTCGTCTTCTTGATCTTCATCATCTTGTGAAATGATGGGGCTTTCTACCTGTCGGTATCCCTTCATAGTCAGGGAACGTTTAGCGTAAGGGAGTTTTTCCCCGACAATTCGCAGAAAACATTGGACTGGCTGATCCTGATAAGGTGGTAATGATTGCAGAGCTTCTTCAAGTACTGCAAAAATTTCGTGCGTATCAACTTTTACACCAACTGGATGTTGAGCTAGGATCATTAGCTGATCTTTGTTGACCGCACACCTAATCTGGAAAAATTCACCAGAGGGGACTTCGGCAAGAAATTGTTCTTGCAAAGTTTTGCTTAATAGCTGTAAATCTTCCTGCTGGACTGCTACTCTCATAGAGCCTTCCTGCTGGTCTTCTATACTATTTTCTGTATCGGTGAGAACCGAAAAAGAAGGGTGTTCGTTTGTTGAATACAGATGCACAGTGTAACCAACCATAACCGTAATATCTGATAGACCAACTTTTTAACACAACTTCTGAGTTTTCACCAAAAGAAAAATAATCCTCCAGGACTGAACGCTATTAGTGTTTCAGAATGTTGATTATTAAATTTTACAATCTGAGTTGTAGTAGAAATTACAATTCAAAAATGGGAATAATAAATTTTCTGGGAATTAAAACCGCGTATCAGGAGGAGGAATCTTATTGATAATTCTCTACTCCCTATTTTCAAGCTGATTTGATTGTGCAACTGTATATTTACTGATAGGATTAATTACTCCAGCTAGACACAAGCTTATAGTATGTTGAGCAAGTTTTGTTCGCGTTAGCGTCTTTGTAGGAGAAAGTCATAGCTTGTTTGCCTGTAGGAGTATGGAGGCATAAGCCTTTCTATAGAGTACCTCTGACGTGAAAGTAGGCACTAAGCAATAGGGAGGGGTTCAAGTTTATTACCTTCCAGAAAACAGGTCTAGAGCCTTTTGAGCGTTTGATGTTAGTAAAAATAATTTTAAAATAACGTTTTAGGAGTTAATGCCAAAAATTAATTTGCTCCATAAAGGGAATTCGATAAAATTGATACGTAAAAAATCAGTTTTAATAGTAAGACAAGACTTGATTATGTGATGAAGGTGCGGTAAAAAATGGAAAATAGCACCAGAGAAATTTTCTAAACGTATAAATTAAGGTGCATGGCAATGGATTTATTGGAGTACCAAGTTAAAGAATGGTTTGGGGAAATAGGCATTCCTGTATTGCCATCCCAAAGAATTGACCATCCTACAGATTTAAAACGCTTAAAAATTCGCTACCCAATTGTACTGAAATCACAGGTTCATGCGGGGGAGAGGGAAAAAGTCGGTGGTGTAAGAATGGTAGAAACCACAATCGACGCGATCGCCGCAGCTCAAACTATCTTTAATCTATCAATATGGGGCGAATTACCAGAAGTTTTATTAGCAGAGTCTAAGTACAATTCTCACCAAGAATTTTATTTGGCTGTAGTTTTAGATACTGCTGTTTGTCGTCCAGTACTTTTAGGTTCCACAGAAGCGGATATTGATTTAGAATTAGCTGATCAAAAAATGCAGTATGTGGTGGTCGAGCAAGAATTTTCGCCTTTTTATGCTCGTCGGTTGGCTTTAAAAATGGGTCTGCAAGGTACGCTGATGCAGTCAGTCAGCACAGTGTTAGAAAAAATGTATCAGCTATTCGTGCAGAAAGACCTGGATTTAGTAGAAATAAATCCTCTGGGTGTCAATCTTGCTGGTGAGGTAATGGCTCTCAATGGTAAAGTCAGAGTCAACGAACGGGCTATCGGGCGACATCCAGAAATTGCCGCAATGGCAGCCAAAATAGTGCCTCGTCATTATGATAAAAGTCTTAGTAATGGGCGTGACTGGAATAATTTAGAAAAACAACGCAGAATCGGTATTTTAGGTAATGGTACTGGTTCTATCTTGGCGACCTATGATTTAGTGGTTAGCGGCGGCGGTAAACCAGGAATTTGTCTAAATCTACGCCATGCGGCAATTACTGATCTGTCACCAACTAAATTTGGCGATCGCCTCACCAAAGGTCTGAATACTTTGGCTGCTGACAAAAATACTCAGGTGATCTTGATTAACCTACTAGGAAGTATTCCGCAACCAGAAGAGGCAGCACAAGCGATCGCTCAATTTATACAACAAAACAAAGGTGAATATCCGCCATCGATTGCCAAGTCTAATGGTAAAAACCTTAGTCAACATCAATCACCACAATTAGTCATCCGGTTAGCCGGTTCGGAGTTGAATGCAGCTAAGGAGGTTTTAGCGGCTTTACAAACCCATGAAGAGGGACTGATATTAGTAGAAGATTTAGACGAAGCAGTAGCAACCGCAGTCCGTTTGACTAAATCACACGCTTACAAAAAAGTTTCGTGAGTAGTGGAGTGCTGAGTTCCTAATCAACAGTTTATGAATAATTAATTCTTTCCTCTGTTCTCTTATCCTCTGCCTTTTCCCAATCCCTAATCTCCGATTTTATGAACTTAACGCCAGATAGCAAAGTTATTATTCAAGGCTTCCATGAATTCATTTCCGAGAGTAATATTGCCCAGATGAAAGCCTATGGTACAAATTTGGTAGCTGGTGTTCAGCCTGGATGTGGTGGACAGGAACTTTATCATCTGCCAGTTTTTGATTTGGTTGAGGAGGTAGTAGGGCAATTTGGCAGCATTGACACCACAATTATCTGTGTACACCCTTATCAAGTACTAGATGCGGCCTTAGAAGCGATCGCCTCCCATATTAGACAAATTATTATTATTTCTGCTGGTGTGCCACCTTTGGATATGGTGGAATTACTCCGCAAAGCTGAAGCTGGTGAAACCCTGGTAGTCGGCCCCAACAGTCCCGGAATCATTGTCCCAGGAAAAATCCTCTTGGGTACTCAACCAAGTGAATTTTACACACCTGGAGTAGTAGGTATTGTTAGCCGTAGCAGCACTTTGACTTATGAAGTGGCGCGAGAATTAACTCAAGCCGGCTGGGGACAATCAATTAGTGTGAGTATTGGTAGTGATGCGATTGTCGGTTCATCGTTTCTGCAATGGTTACAAATTCTCGATGAGGATGACACGACTGAGGCGATCGTTTTAGTCGGACAACCAGGTGGGGGTAGTGAAGAAGCAGCCGCACGATACATTACCGAAGCAATCGATAAACCAGTAATTGCTTATATTGCCGGCAGACAAGCACCACCGGGAAAAACTTGGCGACAAACGGGGACTTTAGCTACTGTTGTCGGTCGTCCACCTAATTTTGGCACTGCTCAAAGTAAAATTACAGCTTTTGAAGCAGCCGAAGTTCCTGTTGCAGAACGTCCTTCTTTGATTCCTCAATTATTAAAAAAGGCAATTCATTAATCACAATTTATGAGTTGCTTTTCGGTGAACAGCATGGCGATTCCTTTCTCATAATAGGCGGCTTCATTGATAAATATGGGGTAAACTGTCGATGTACCTTCGTAGGCGATCTCTTTACCATCTAAGGTTAAGAACAAAGGATCACCAGGATTTAGAGGTTCATAATCTCGAAATTGAATATCTGGATGAATCATCCCTTGAATGTCACCGTTTTCATTTCTGGGGTAATCAACAGTACCCGTAAATTTATACAGAGCTAATATGTTATTTATATTAGGAATATTGCCCTGATTATATTTTTCTAAATAATCCAAAATCGTATATATTAATTGTTCAGTTTTTTGGAATAATTCAGCATTCAATACACCTTGAGCTACAGCCCCTACCTCAATCACAAAACCTAGTTTATTAAGAGAGCGTAGAAAATTACTACCCTTTTCGGGGATAGTATAGCAAACCTTTACTAAAGGATTAATTTCACTTAAATAAGCACATAGTTTTAATAAAAATGGATCTTGATTACCTAAAATAATACTCAAGCCCATATTTGCAGTTGTACTGTGTAAATCAATAACTACATCTACTTTGGGTTTATTCTCTGCTCCTAAAACTCCGGCTATTTGTTTCGCCCTGATGTCTTCATAACTAGCAAGAGTTGGATTTTGCAAGCTTTCAGTTAAAAAGCAACGATTTAAATCTTTTTCGATGTAGCGCTTACCAGCCTCGAAAGCTTTGGGATTACCTAGTATTGTTAAAGTTTCAAAGCTAGGTTTTTGGATTACCTCAGGAAATTGCTGAAACTTTTTAACCAGGAATGCGCCTGTAAATTCATTCCCGTGAGTACCACCAATAATAGCAACACGATTGATTTTATTCATATATGGGTTATATCAATTCAAAATTCAAAATTCAAAATTAAGAAAACAAAAATTGCTAGAAAATTCTAGTACCGCTAGCCATAATTCAGAATAAATACAGCATAAGCATTTTGTTAATTTGGAATATATGCTTCTCTCAAATAGAAGTTGCAGCCATACAGACAAAACCCGCGCAGGCGGGTTTAAAAAGCTTGATTTTTTTGTTAGTCCACCTGCGTAGACTGAGTTTGTGTCATAGCCCTTGTTCTCAGCCCCATCTACAACCCCAAACGATCCAAAATAAAAGCATACTCAAAAGCAAGTTCCCGTAGGCTTTCATAACGTCCAGATGCGCCACTATGACCCGCATCCATATTAGTTTTCAACAACAGAACATGATCATCTGTTTTGAGTTCTCGCAGTTTGGCTGTCCATTTGGCTGGTTCCCAATATTTAACGCGAGAATCATTTAAGCCAGCAGTAATTAATAAATGGGGATAATTTTTGGCTGCGACATTATCATAGGGTGAATAAGATTTCATATACTCATAGTAGACTTGATCGTTAGGATTACCCCATTCTTCCCACTCCATTGCTGATAGGGGCAAAGATGTATCTAAAATTGTTGTCACTACATCTACAAAAGGTACATCGGCAACTACAACTTTAAACAATTCGGGACGCAAATTAATCACCGCTCCCATCAATAAACCACCTGCACTACCGCCTGTGATGGCTAGGCGATCGCTTGTTGTCCAACCTTCGTTGATTAAATACTCAGCACAGGTGATAAAATCTGTAAAGGTGTTCTTTTTCTGCAAAAATTTGCCATCTTCATACCACTTGCGCCCCATTTCTTCACCACCACGAATGTGGGCAATAGCAAACACTACTCCCCGGTCTAGCAATGCTAGTCTAGCTGATGAGAAAGATGCCGGGTAAGATACACCATAGGCTCCATAACCAGTAAGCAGTAAAGGATTTTTGCCATCTTTTTCCATACCTTTTTTGTAAACAATTGATATGGGAATTTGTGTACCATCTTCAGCAGTAGCAAGTAACCACTCACTCTGATATTGATTTTTGTCATAGTCCCCCAGAACTTCTGTCTGTTTTTTTAACTCCTGTTCGTGGGTTTCCATATCATAATCAAACACAGATGGCGGTGTAATTAAAGAAGTGTAATTAAACCGCAAAATATTAGTATTAAATTCGGGGTTGTTCCCTTCATAAAACTGGTAAGTTGGTTCTGGGAAAATAATATTACTTTCACTACCTGTAGATATATTTTGTACCCTAGCAGTTTGTAAGCCATCTTTTCTTTCATAGATGACTAAGTGATTAATAAACAGGCTCACTCCAGATAACAGCACATCTTCACGGTGGGGAATAACAGTTTGCCAATTCTCCTTGGATGGCATAGTTAGGGGAGTTTTCACTAACTTAAAGTTTGTAGCAGCTTCGTTTGTGACTATATAAAAGTAATCACTATGATGCTCAACGTCATATTCTACTCCAGGTTCCCGTGGATAAATTATCTGAAAGTTACTCTCAGGATTATTGGCATCTAAATAGTGAACTTCTGTAGTGATGCTGCTTTGCAAAGTCATCAATATATATGCTTGACTGCGGGTCTTACCTACATATAAAGCATAAGCATGATCTGGTTCGTGGTAGATTAATTGATCTTGTGTGGGTTGTGTTCCTAAAGTGTGCTTAAAAAGCTGATAAGGACGATTTGCGGCATCGATTTTTGTATAAAATGATGTTTGATTATCGTTACACCAACAAAAAGAAAAATAAGTGTCAGCAATAGTTTCTGGATATAACTGATGTGTTGTTAAGTCAAGAAATAAAAGCGTATATTGCTCGGAACCACTGGTGTCATAGGAATAAGCGAGCATTTGATGATTGGGGCTAATCGCAAATATTCCTAATTCAAAAAAATCATGTCCGGCGGCTAATTCATTTTCGTCTAAAAGTACTTCTTCTGGAGCATCTAAATTTCCTTTTTTTCGACAATGAATTCTATAATCTTTCCCGGCTTCAGTTCGAGAATAATAATAATAATTATCCTTGCGATATGGTACAGATAAATCAGTTTCTTTGATCCGCGAGAGCATTTCATTATAAAGAGTTTTTTGCAGCGTTTCTGTGTGCTGCATCATGACTTTTGTATATGAATTTTCTGCTTCTAGATATGCCACTACCTTTGGGTTATCTATATCACGCATCCAAAAGTAATTGTCTACTCGGCGATCGCTATGCAATTCTAAAACTTGGGGCTGTTTATCCGCAATGGGTGGCGTGATTTGATTTTGCGAAATCTTATCCTGATTCATAATATATGCAACCTGTACTCTAGATCCAGCAAATAGCCACTTAGGATGAGCTAGTAATTCCGATTTTCCGATGTGAGTTTTTTCTTAAACTACATAAGCCAATTGCCGGGATAATTCCTAGAATAATAGCGGTAAATCCTTGTTGACTCCAATACAATATAGGAGTTCGGTAATTTTCGGGAAATAAATTTTGCCCCAAAGAAAGCAACCAAACCAACAAACTGATACACAAAAAAGAAATGGAAGGGAAAAAAGTCCACCACCAGGATTTAGCTGTATAGCGTCGTAGAACTAACCATTGAAACAATCCCAGCCAAATTCCGGAAAAAATGTATAAAAATGTTGACAAAAAAGCCAAGATAACGGTTATTTCTAAGGTTAAACTTTCCTGGAGGGAAGTTGCAATAGATGAAATATAATGAGCCCAACCACTCGCCACACTATGGGCAATCAACCAACCTATGCTGGTAGCCATTAGCCACAAGCGCCCAGAAATATAACGGCGAATAACTAAAGCTTGATCGGCAGCAAAAACTACAGCAAACACAACATTACTTAGTAATTTTACCCAAAAACTCCAGGTTTCTGGTGCAGAAGCAAAAGCATTCGGTAAGCTTTCCCAGAGAATTTTTTCTAAAGCGATACTGGCAATACCACCTACAACCCAGCCCATAATAGTCATCAAGGTAAATTGCAGAAAGAATATCCGACGTTGGGAACGTGGTATCAATAACTTACTTACGTAAGCATTAGTGTTAGCTGATGCAACACGAGGTGAGCTATGGAAATTGGTTGGCATATTAAGTTTAGTAAAGCTATGAAAAAAGGCAGAAGCTAAAAGACAGAGGACAGAATTTGACTAAAGATGTTTATAACTCAACTACTGAATTTCCCTTTTATTCAGCGTTTTCAAGTTATTTTGACTTGAGCAAACAAGCAATACTAAACCGCAAATTTATTTCCCACCTCCTGCTTCCTGCCTCCTGCGCCCTACCTCCCTTTGATAAAGCGTAATCCCAGAATGATAAGCTAAACAGTGACATAAAAAAGTGACTTAGGATGAAGTGTTAAATGGGTGTTACTTCAACGGCTCCTCACCTTTTGCGGGCTGCTCGTGGTGAAATTGTAGATCGTCCCCCTGTATGGATGATGCGCCAAGCAGGACGATACATGAAAGCATATCGGGATTTAAGGGAAAAGTATCCTTCATTTCGCGATCGCTCTGAAATTCCAGAGGTAGCGATTGAAGTTTCCCTGCAACCTTGGAAAGCTTTCCAGCCAGACGGAGTAATTTTATTTTCCGATATTGTCACCCCCTTGCCAGGCTTAGGGATTGAAATGGACATTGCGGAAGGTAAAGGCCCCATCATTCATGCGCCCATTCGCACTCAAGCACAAATTGAACAACTGCGTCCCTTAGAACCAGAAGCAGCTTTACCGTTCATTAAAACCATATTGCAGGCTTTACGCCAAGAAGTAGGCAATCAATCAACGGTATTGGGCTTTGTCGGCGCGCCTTGGACGCTAGCCGCCTATGCGGTGGAGGGTAAAGGTTCCAAAACCTACTCCATCATCAAAAATCTGGCATTCTCCGAGCCAGCGATTCTGCATCAACTGTTAACTAAATTAGCAGATGCGATCGCCATTTATGCTCGTTACCAAATCGACTCCGGCGCACAAGTAGTACAGATGTTCGACTCTTGGGCAGGACAACTCAGCCCCCAAGATTATGACACCTTTGCCCTACCCTATCAGCAACGAGTATTCCAGCAAATCAAGCAAACCCATCCTGATACACCCTTGATTTTGCTAGTGAGTGGTAGCGCCGGCGTACTAGAACGCATGGGACAATCTGGTGCTGATATTGTCACCGTCGATTGGACAGTAGATATGGCTGATGCTAGAGCCAGATTAGGCAAACAGATGAAAGTACAGGGCAATCTTGACCCTGGCGTACTTTATGCCTCTAAACAGTTTATCCGCGATCGCATCATCGATACCGTTCGCAAAGCTGGTAACTGGGGTCATATTCTCAACCTCGGACACGGTGTACTACCAGACACACCAGAAGAAAACGTCGCCTTCTTCTTTGAAACAGCCAAGCAATTAAATGTTTTGGTGTAGTCAGTTGTCAGTTGTGAGCCAGTGCGGTCTTGGGGGTTTCCCCCATGAGCAACTGGCGAACCCGAAGGGTCAGTTGTCAGTTGTCGGTTGACAGTTGACAAACTCTCTTATTTCCCCTCTGCGCCACCCTTCTCTACGAGAGGCTACGCCAACGGGAACGCTTTCAATGAACTGCGTCTCTGCGTGAACAAATCACACTTAGGAACTTACCATATTTATTAGTTGTCAATTTATCACTACAACTAATAACCAAACTTTTAACACATGACCAAAAAAAGAATTTTTGTGACAGGTGCTAGTGGATGTATAGGTCACTATATTAGCGAAACCTTAATTCAAGAAACAGATTACGAACTATATTTACTAGTCAGAAACCCCAGTAAATTACAAGTAGATACTCATGTTCGTCCGGGTGTCACCATCTTACAGGGTGATATGCAAAATATTAGTCAATTTGCTGATTTATTGTCCACAATTGATATAGCTGTCCTCACTGCAACAGCTTGGGGTGGTGAGCAAACCTTTGATATTAATGTATCTAAAACTATAGAGTTACTTAACTTATTAGATCCAGACCTTTGTCAACAAGTTATTTATTTTTCTACAGCAAGCGTCTTAGATAGTCATAATCAACCACTCAAAGAAGCAGGGGAAATCGGCACAGATTATATCCGGTCTAAATATGAATGCTTACATAAAATATCAGAATTAGGTATTGCCTCCAAAATCACCACAGTTTTCCCCACATTAGTCTTAGGTGGTGATGCTAAAAAACCTTATTCTCATCTCACATCAGGTATCCCCGAAGTTACAAAATACGTTAATTTAATTCGCTTCTTGCAAGCCGATGGTAGTTTCCACTTCATCCACGGCAAAGATATTGCCAGCGTAGTTAAATATTTAATAGTCAATCCTCCTCAAGAAAATACATCACGTAGATTAGTATTAGGTCAAAAGCGTTTAACAGCTAACCAAGCAATAGAACAACTTTGCACCTATCTAGGCAAAAAAATTTCCTTCCGTATTCCCCTATCTTTATCATTGGCAAATCTCATCATAGCCGTCTTTCGCATTCAGATGGCAGATTGGGATAGATTCTGTATGAACTATCGTCATTTCACCTATGAAACCGTGATTAACCCCGATAGCTTTGGCTTGCCAAATTACTGTGCAACGATGAGTGATGTTTTAAAAATTAGCGGTGTTGATAGTTCTAGCCAGTAGTTCTCAATCTATGCAAAAATTGGCTGTAAATTTAAAATAAAACCAGGTAGAACATTTTCCCCAGATAAACTTGTAGGAGATTGTAATACCTGTGGTGCTTGATGAGGACGATAAATTATCACTAGCTTTTCTTTGGGGTTAATTAACCAACCAAGCTGTAAACCATTTGCTAAATATTCCAACATTTTGGCTTGAGTATCTTCTACATCGTCAGTTTCTGAAACCAACTCCACGGCAAAATCTGGACACAAAGGAAGATATTTTTTTCTTTGTTGTGATGTGAGAATATCCCATCTTTCCATCTTGACCCAAGAAGCATCAGGAGAACGAGTTGCACCATTGGGAAGTTTAAAACCTGTAGAAGAATCAAAAGCTTTGCCTAGATTATTCTGACTGTTCCACAGCCATAGTTGACCCAACAAATCAAAATTACGGTTTCCTGTTTCCCCCCCAGTGGGTGACATGATGACTAATTCCCCTTCCGCAGTTAATTCCAAACGCAACTCTTGATTTACAGCCACAATCTGTTCAAATTCTTCATCCGTAAATTTGAGATGAGACGGTAACTGTAATGTTAAAGCAGTCATAATTCATTCCACCCTACTAAAATTCGGCGTTGCGGCAAACCCAGATGCAGTCAAAAAGGAAAGTTTAGCCTCTACCTCTACTTTAAAAAGTATCGTTAATAAATGCCTGCTTTTGTAAGCTAACTTTTGCCGATGCAGCCGACTTTGGTGAACATACGCCACGGTTTTGAAATAATACAAATGCTGCTACTGCTAGGAGAAAATAGCCAAAACTCTTTTGCAATTTAGCCGCAGGAACAAACCTAGTCAAATACGCACCAAGCAAAGTCCCAGCACTAGCAGCGAGTATAAAACTAAATATGAGGTTCCAGTCTAGGGTGATGTGTCCCAGATAACCAAGAAATCCAGCGATCGCATTCATAGCGATAATGAATAAAGATGTGCCAATTGCTGTCTTCATCGGTAATTTAGCGAGTAACACCAAAGCTGGAATAATCGCAAACCCACCACCAACACCAACTAACCCTGTCAAACCACCAACAATAATTCCCTCACTCATCAACCACAACCAGCAACGTTTACAGACTGGCGGCGGATAAGGTAAATCATCATGAGTTGTTTTACTCCCCATACTGTGCTGAATCATGATGATACTAGCCACCAGCATCAACAGCGCAAACAGCAACATCTGTATAGCATCGGTAATAAATGGCAATGTCGCCAACCTAGCACCAAAGAAAGCCCCTAACATTGTCGCCGCACCAAAAATATAGGCGGTTTTCCACCGGATATTTCCTGCACGCCAGTGAGAGATACTTCCTAATAAACTAACTGTACCAACAATTACTAAAGTCATAGCGATCGCATTTTTTGGGGCAATTCCCATGACATATACCAACACAGGTAAAGCCAGCACCGAACCACCCCCACCTAGTAACCCCAAACTAATGCCAATACCAACGGCGAGAAGATGACCAATTATCCAAGTCATATTTACGCCATCCGACGGTTATAAGGTAGTTTCGCCAGTAAATTTCCCATTGCACAGGTATTTGTCACCCCAGCAAACACCAACCCAGCACCAACAAACCCACTCAAAATTAAGAACCAAGGTGAGACAAACGCACCTAATACTGTTCCTAGAAAGACTAAGGAACCTGCAACAATTTGTACTTGTCGCATCAAGCTAATGGGTGCGCTGAGGTTAATTTTTGTGGGTAAACCTGCTGCTTTCCAGGTGGGTAGCCCGCCTTGGAGTTGATAAACGTTGCTAACACCCGCATCTATCAATTTCTGCACAGCTTGATTGGAACGATTTCCTGAACGACAATATAAAACGATGTTTTCACTTTGTGGTGTTACTTGGTCAGCCGTGAAATTAGATAAAGGAAGTAGCTTTGCACCAGGAATATGTTCGGCTGCATACTCCGCCGCTTCGCGCACATCAATTAATAGAACTGTATTTTCTTCCATCCATTGCTGAAGTGTGATTGCATCGATTGCCGTCAAGTTTTTAGTGTTTGTCATCTTTTTTAATTCCTGGTCAACAATACTAATCTCTAAACCCTGATACTCAAGAAGAAGTAATCGCTACATCTCCGCAGCGTTGGTTTGCTGGCACAGCTTCCATAATTTTTTGTGGGTTTGGCAGATTTAAATTACCCATCAACTCGATAAATTCTGAACGACTGCGCCCAACCAATCGCAGATTAAACCTTTTTTCTTCGCCAATTGTGGACACTGTTTGTCCGTGATAATCGTGACCTGGATAAACGAGTGTCGTCTCAGGAAGCGTCCAGAGGTTTTTGGTAATACTGTCGTAAAGTGCAGCAGCACTACCACTTTGAAAATCTGTGCGTCCACAGCCACGAATCAGCAGGGAATCTCCCGTAAGTAAGTGGGTTTTATTGACCAAATAAGCCAAGTGACTATCCGTGTGTCCAGGTGTGGCAATAGCTTCAATGACAACTGACCCGAATTGCAGCACGTCACCAGGCTGCATTTTTTTGTTAGCACAGGTGGCATTTGCACCAAAAGGCACAATGTTCTCACATCCTATTTTTTCACGCAGTTTCCCCGCACCCGTGATGTGGTCAGCGTGGATATGTGTCTCTAAACAGTAGCCAAGTGTCAAATCCAGTTCTGTCAATAACTTCTGGTCACGTTCGACTTGTTCAAGCACTGGGTCAACCAATGCCGCAGTTTTAGTTTCCAAGTCTGCAATCAAATAGGTGTAAGTGCTGGTCTCTGGGTCAAAAAGTTGCCGGAATAACATAGCTTTTGATGAGTAACGTCTCGCTTTTCTACTATACTACTATATAGTAATATAATATTTATGTTTTATAATGCTTTAAGATAAATTGTCAAGAAAAACTATACTGAATCGCTCTTAAGTATGCTCGAATCGTCACCAACTACACTTGCACCAGTAGCTGAGTATTTCAAGGTATTGTCTGAAGTAAGTCGCTTACAAGTATTGTGTGCGCTTAAATCTGGTGCAAAAAATGTGACTGAAATTATAGAAATTACGCAACTCAAACAAGCTAATGTTTCCAAACACCTACAAATTTTGGCGCAGACTGGTATTATCAAACGCCAACCCCAAGGGGTGAGTGTCTTTTATGAAATTGCTGACCCCATAATTTTTGAATTGTGTGAGTTGGTTTGTCAGCGATTGGCACTGCAATTATCAGAAAAATCGCAGCAACTCAAACAACTAGAAAATAGTGCATTAGGGATAAAAGATGGAGTGACCGCACAGCGTGGCTGATACTTAATACATATCATGCTTTTTTAGTCAAGTATGCCTAACTAGAATTTTGCCATCTTCATGGAACACCACCCTGTGAGATCAAGTCCAATACGTAGTGTATTGTTTGAATAATTGCCAAGCAAAAGCATTAACGGTAAACTGAAGCCAATTTAGAAAACAAGTTAATAAGTAATTATTTTTGTTAGCGTGGGATCACAATCACAGCGTGAGGATTGATACAAGATGCGAATTCTACTAGTTTATCCAGTATTTCCAAAAACTTTTTGGTCATACGAAAAAATTCTAGCCTTAGTCGATCGCAAGGTGTTGTTACCACCCTTAGGTTTAGTAACAGTGGCAGCGATTCTGCCCCAGGAATGGGAATTTAAGCTGGTAGACCGCAATATCCGTCCAGTCACCGAAGAAGAATGGGCTTGGGCTGATATCGTCATATTCTCAGCGATGATTGTCCAGAAACAAGATTTACTTGAGCAAATTCAAGAAGCAAAACGGCGGGGTAAGTTAGTCGCCGTAGGTGGCCCCTATCCCACCTCTACACCTTATGATGTGCAGAACGTCGGGGCTGATTTTCTCATTCTTGATGAAGGGGAAATCACCCTACCCATGTTTGTGGAAGCAGTGCAACGGGGAGAAACTTCTGGGACTTTCCGCACCGCAGAAAAGCCAGATGTCACAAGCACACCCGTACCCCGCTTTGATTTACTAGAATTGGATGCCTATGACATGATGTCGGTGCAGTTTTCGCGCGGGTGTCCGTTCCAGTGCGAATTTTGTGACATCATTGTTCTCTACGGGCGTAAACCACGCACCAAAACCCCAGCACAGTTATTGGCAGAGTTAGATTACCTCTACGAATTAGGTTGGCGGCGTGGTGTGTTCATGGTAGATGACAACTTTATCGGTAACAAGCGCAATGTGAAATTGTTGCTGAAAGAGTTGAAAGTCTGGATGGCTGAACATCAATATCCCTTCAAATTTGATACAGAGGCTTCCGTTGACCTAGCGCAAGACCAAGAAATGCTAGATTTAATGGTCGAGTCTGGCTTCTCTGCTGTCTTCTTGGGAATTGAAACACCGGATGAAGATAGCTTACAATTAACCAAAAAATTCCAAAATACCCGCAGTTCCCTAACAGATGCAGTGCAAACCATCATTAAAGCTGGATTGCGCCCAATGGCTGGGTTTATCATCGGTTTTGATGGTGAAAAAGCAGGTGCAGGCGATCGCATTGTTCGTTTTGCTGAACAAGCCGGTATCCCCTCCACCACATTTGCTATGTTGCAAGCCTTACCCAACACAGCATTATGGCATCGCCTGAAGAAGGAAGGACGACTACGGGAAAATAAAGAAAGTAACATCAACCAAACAACGTTGATGAACTTTATCCCCACCCGTCCCCTAGAAGATATTGCCAGGGAATATATTGAAGCCTTTTGTACTTTATACGACCCAGTAAAATACTTAGATCGCACCTATCGTTGTTTCCTCATGTTGGGTGCGCCACGTTACAAAACACCATTCAAAATGCCAGAGTTGGTAGTCATTAAAGCCTTGTTAATTGTCATTTGGCGACAAGGTGTCAAACGAGAAACCCGTTGGAAATTCTGGCATCACTTGTTTAGCATCCTCAAGCATAATCCTGGAGTGGTTGAACATTACATTTCCGCCTGCGCCCACAATGAGCATTTTCTAGAGTATCGCCAAATTGTGCGCGACGAAATTGAAAAACAACTAGCTGAATATCTAGCCCAAGGTGCGGAGAAACCTTATGTTGTCCCTCCTGTAGAGACACAAGAGACAAAAGCTGAGGCTGTTGTTAGTTAAATAGATAGAAAATAGTTAGCGATCGCTTTCTAATTATCACAGATTAGAAGGCGATCGCTTTCATCTTGAATTGGGACTAAGACTAATCTTGCTTGTGCGTCCTTTAGGCAGGCTCAAACTTTAACGATACACCATTCATACAGTAGCGCTTACCTGTGGGTGCAGGGCCATCATCAAACACATGACCTAGATGTCCACCACAACGACTGCAATGTACTTCCACCCTAGTCATAAAAAACGATCTATCGGTAGTAGTAGCAATTGCACCTTCAATAGGTGTAAAGAAACTAGGCCAGCCAGTACCACTGTTAAATTTAGTATCAGATGTAAACAAGGGCTGTCCGCAACCAGCGCAAACATAAGTTCCCTCGCTATATTCCTTATCAAGTGGACTAGTAAAAGCGCGTTCAGTTCCATGTTTTCGCAACACACGAAACTGTTCTGGGGTTAATATTGTTTGCCATTCTTGTTCAGATTTGGCGATTTCAAACTTGGTATTAGAAGCTGCCATAATGCTTGACCTTTGGAAAATATAAGGTGGTAACAAAGCTGTGCCAACTAATGCAGCACCAGTTTGTAAAAAATAGCGTTTTTTCATATGCGCCGGATAGTTTCAATCAATATTAGAAACCGTAGGTGATAGAAAGCAGAGAAGAGGATTAAAAATTGCTTGGTGTCAGTGTTTTATGATGGGCAACTTCTATGATTGTGAGTTTTTAGGGAGTTAGGGCAGTTTCCTGAACGAGAAAACTGCACGTATACAATAATTTTACATTACTTAACATAGCTTTCCCAGCTTGAAAGAGGGTGTATGGGAAAGATATCTTTCATTGACACTGTCTTCTCCATGACACTACTTAATTAATAGACTTGGCAATTACCCCCAATTGCAGCCCCGGCGGATAACTACCCTCTTCTTTGATGCGCTTAATTTCTGCGTCAGTCATCCGCAAACCTAATTTTTGTGCCAATGCTTTGACAATATCTCCCCGGTCAATTACTCCTGCAACAGCGCCAGCCGGAGTAAGTACAGTGACACGCGGTAACTGTTCATTTTCTAGCTTGTTGATGACTTCAGCTATGACAGTTGATTCTGCAACTGTAGGTATTTCTGTGAGGGGATGGGTGATGCTGTGGAGAGTTTGAGTTTCCCATAAGCTTCTTTCCACCAGGCGTAAATCCTCAATGGCGACCATACCGCGATAACGACCATCGGAAGCAGCAAAATAAACTTCTGGGTTGGTAGTTGCCAATAGGTAGGAATCAGCAAAGGAACGTAAGGTCTGGTCGGCATCGATGACGCGAAAATCACGAGTCATAGTATCAGCAGCTGTTACCTTTAGCAAGGTTTCTTGTAATGTGGTTACGCGGTCGTAGCTGTTGGCATTGCGAACTCCAAACCAACCCAACAGCGCAATCCACAAGCCTGTAACTAACTCCCTAGTAAAGAAATCTACCGCAAAACCCAAGGCGATCGCACCATAACCTAAAATTTGTCCGGCTTTGGCTGCCCAATGTACTGCTTGAAAACGATCTCCGGTAATTTGCCAGAGTGCAGCCTTCAACACTTGACCCCCATCTAAAGGTAAACCGGGAATTAGGTTAAATAAGGCAACAATTAGGTTAATTCGTGCCAAATCACCCACCATCAGACTGACCGGACTACTATCAGATACAACAGTACTCCCCAAACGTAAGAGTAAGAATAAGCCAATACTCACCAAAGGCCCAGCAATGGCTACTTGAAACGCTTTACCCGGAGTTTTGGATTCTTCCTCAATGGCGGCAATCCCACCAAACAAAAATAAGGTAATAGAGTTTACTTTAATCCCTTGCGATCGCGCTGCCAAACTATGACCCAACTCATGCAATAACACCGAACCAAATAGCAACAACGCCATAATCAGTCCAGCCGTCCATGCTGTTACCGTTCCCCATTCTTGGTAAGCCACACCAAAGTTCAGTGTTGCTAAACCCAAAATTACAAACCACAAAGGATCTAAAAATAGGGGAATACCAAATAAAGACCCGATTCTCCAATTTGTCTGCATCACATTTTCCTGAAACTAAATATTTTTATTGAATACATCACATATACCATGTGTGTTTTTTTGTATAGGATTTTTCTATTTACTTCATACTAATAGACGGCGTAAACTCACAACTATCTACCAGTAGGGGTAACAAAATCAGCATTTACTATATTGATCTGCCCCAGACTCTAGAATAGACAATGCCACCTAATTGATCATGCACAAAATAGAAAAATACAAATTCTCAGCTATGAGTTACATCAGTTTTAATCTATGGCGATCACCTCATACTATTGCTCTTGAATCCGCCTGATGTATAGCCAAATACAGTAAATTTATTTGTAACTAAAAAGAAAGCTGAATATCCTCAAAAGTTGATATCTTATTATGAGTGTAGTTAAAATATATTTGCCACGCACTAACATATATTCGCATTATAATATATAATACGAAACTCAACTCCTGATGAGTTGAGTTTGTGTGAGTGGTAGACGGTTAAAAAAACTCAACCATACATATTCTTAGATTGAACGTTATTGCTTTTTTTAAATCACCAATCCAATCCACACGTAGTTTGTGGCGTATTGGACAAACGGTATTGGGTATTATATTTCGTCATCCCATTACGGGAACCAGTATCATCCCCATACTATCCGATGGTCGGATTGTATTAATTCGTAGACGAGATGATGGTTTATGGGCATTGCCTGGGGGTATGGTGGACTGGGGAGAAGACATTCCGACGACAGTCCGCCGCGAACTGTTGGAGGAAACTGGCCTAGAATTGACAAAAATTAGGCGTTTGGTAGGTGTTTACTCTTCACCAGACCGCGACCCCAGAATCCATTCGATTTGTGTTGTGGTTGAAGCTGAAGTAGAAGGGAAAATGGACATTCAGGATACCTTAGAAGTTATGGAAATCAAGGCTTTTACCCCTAATTCCCTACCCCAAGGGCCAATGTCTCATGACCATACTCGACAACTACAAGATTACTTAAACGGATTGACAACGCTAGCATAAAAACTTATGTGAAATTTTAGGTGAAAATTAGCGATTGTGGATAAAGTCTGAATATTCTAAGGAAGAATCGAAAGTCCACAGAAAGATAAATACTACGTTAAGATGGATACGCTATTACGTAACGCCCGGAGAAAACTAGCTCAAGGGCTACTATTCTGGCGTGAAGCTGGTGAGGGGATTCCTGTAGTCTTGTTACATGGTGCTTGGCATGAAAGTAGCCAATGGGTGGAAGTTATGGAATCACTTTCACAGAGTTCTCATTGCTTTGCACCAGATTTATTAGGTTTTGGAGAATCAGAAAAACCCAATATTCATTACTCGATTGATTTACAAGTAGAGTGCATAGCTGAGTTTTTCCAAGCTTTAAAGCTAGAAAAAGTCTATCTATTGGGAGATTCCCTTGGTGCTTGGATTGCAGCTAGTTACGCCTTGAAATATCCAGAACAAGTGTATGGGTTAGTTTTGTTAGCACCAGAGGGTGTGCAGATAGAAGGACAATCACAAAATTGTCAGAAAATGCGGCGGTTGGTCAAGCGATCGCCATTATTATTTAAGATAATGCGATCGCTCAGTTTTTTAACTAAAATTTTTGGGCTAGATAAGAAAATAGAGCAAGATTGGCAAACACGCCAAATACTGCTGCAAAACCCTACAGCCACCCAATTATTATTTCAGCGCCAGCAACCAGAAATTGAAGCAGAACTACTGCAAAGTTATCTACCTAAATTAGAAATCCCCGTGTTAGTTTTGCAAGGTGGTAAAGATACGCCAGATGCCCTAGCTAGAAGTCAGGTTTATACTAAACTGATTCCTCAAGCAGAGTTAAAAATTATTGCTCATGCTGAAAGCAATTTACCAGAATCCTGTGTTGGGCTTGTAGTTGGGGAGATTCGAGAGTTTATCCAGGGTCATGGGTGAATATTCTTTGCATACCCCAAAAAATCAGGTTCGGTTCCACTATTAAACGCGCTGCTAGCTCAGGATAGAGAGCTTGGAGGTAATTTAATAGTAAGATGCGATCGCCTCCTTTTATCGCCACCTTCCCATCAGGAAATAGAGACAACCACTCTTCCGTAAAATCCCTCATTCCCGCTATTAAGGTATAAATCACACCGCTTTGGATTGCTTCTGCTGTATTCAGCGCAAAACGTGGAGGTAGAGACTTGATGGCTTCCATCTCTACTTGCGGTAATTGTTCAGTTTTTTGACCTAAACTTGCAAATTGTAAACCCACCCCCGGCAAAATTGCCCCACCAACCAAATTACGTTCACCATCCGCAGCCGTAAAAGTCAGCGCCGTCCCCGCATCAATTACCAACATCGGAAAACCCCAACTCATCCCCGCCCCCCACACAGCCAAAGCCCGGTCAATTCCCAAGGTAGGATATATATTGTTAAGTGGTATCTGGTCTAGAGTAATTACGCGAACATTAGGGTAACTTTGCCAAAGTGCAGTTTGCTTAGGGACGACAGAGGCGATGAAAAGTGGCAGGGGGTGAGACAGCGCGGTCTTGGGGGTTTCCCCCATTAGCGACTGCGAACCCGAAGGGCAGGGGGCAGGGGGCAGGGGGAAAAACGTAAAGAAAATTTCCTTTTCCTCGCTCCCCACTCCTAATTTTGTCTCACCGTTACCTAACTGCTGTATAACTGACTCAGGTAGATATTCTGTATCCCAGGTAAACTCAAGGGATTCGCCCATGAATAAAGCCCAATGTAGCCGGGAATTTCCGATTTCCAAGGCTAACCACTGATTTTCTATGTGTTTTGGAGACTGCTGTGATATCACTTTTTTATATTTTTTAAGTTATCTATAGGTTTTTTAATAAAAATTTACAAATATTCCGTGTCACAATAAGACTAGAGGAATAAATACTCATTGTGTAAAGGAGAGAGTTATGGTAGCACTCACCGAGAAAACTGAAAAACGGCTCACCATACAGACTGCGGAAATTGCTCAAGATACGACAGCAATTCGCTCTCTAGATTGGGAACGCGATCGCTTTGATATTGAGTTTGGTCTGCAAAATGGTACTACTTATAACTCATTTCTCATACGCGGTGAGCAGATAGCCTTAGTCGATACTTCCCATGAAAAGTTTCGTAAACTTTATTTTGATACCCTGACAGGGCTAATTAATCCCACAGATATCAATTATTTGATTGTCAGCCATACCGAGCCAGACCACAGTGGCTTAGTCAAAGATTTGTTACAGATGGCTCCAGATATTACAATTGTCGCCTCAAAAGTTGCCATCCAGTTTCTAGAAGATTTAGTACATCAGCCATTTAAGCGGAAAATTGTTAAAAATGGCGATCGCTTAGATTTAGGTAACGGTCACGAATTTGAGTTTGTCATCGCCCCTAATTTACACTGGCCAGACACCATCTTTAGCTTTGACCACAACACCCAAACCCTATACACCTGCGACGCTTTCGGAATGCACTACTGTTCCGATATTGTCTTTGACGAAGATTTAAAAACCATTGAACCAGACTTTCATTATTATTATGAATGCCTGATGGGGCCGAATGCGCGCTCGGTACTATCTGCCCTCAAGCGCATGGGAGAACTACCAGGCGTGAAAATGATTGCCACTGGTCACGGGCCACTACTCTACCATAACGTTGAGGAACTCACCGGACGTTATCGCACTTGGAGTCAAAATCAAACCAAAGCAGAAACCAGCATAGGTGTATTTTACGTTTCTGAATATGGGTATAGCGATCGCCTAGCCCAAGCAATTATTAACGGTATTACGAAAACTGGTGTGGGTGTAGACGTTGTAGATTTGGGTGCAGCCGTAGATTTACAAGAACTACGCGAACTAGTTGGGCGGTGTACTGGACTGGTAATTGGGATGTCTCCGGCTGCTAGTGCCGCTAGTATTCAAGGCGCACTCAGCACCATTTTAGGGTCTGTTAACGAAAAACAAGCCGTAGGTATATTTGAAACTGGTGGCGGCGATGATGAACCCATAGACCCGTTATTAAGCAAATTCCGCAACTTGGGCTTAACAACCGCTTTCCCCGCCATTCGCATTAAACAAACACCCACGGAAAACACCTACAAACTGTGTGAAGAAGCAGGCACAGATTTGGGACAATGGGTAACACGCGATCGCAGCATCAAAGCGATGAAATCCTTGGGTGCTGATTTAGACAAAGCACTAGGGAGACTGAGTGGTGGCTTGTATATCATCACAGCCAAAAAAGGCGACGTTTCCAGCGCCATGTTAGCCTCCTGGGTAAACCAAGCCAGCTTCAAACCCTTAGGATTTTCCATTGCCGTAGCTAAAGATAGAGCAATTGAATCACTAATGCAAGTAGGCGATCGCTTCGTCCTCAATGTATTAGAAGAAGGCAATTATCAACCACTCATGCGCCACTTCTTAAAACGATTCGCCCCTGGCGCAGACCGTTTTGAAGGAGTCAAAACCCAGCCCGCCGAAAACGGCGCACCCATCCTCGGCGACGCTTTAGCATACATGGAATGCGAAGTCGTTAGCCGTATGGATTGCGGCGACCACTGGGCAGTATACAGCACAGTCTACGCCGGACGCGTTTCCAAACCCGAAGCATTGACAGCCGTTCACCACCGCAAGGTAGGTAATCATTATTAGTGAAACGCGACTCCATTTATTACCAAATTTTCAAGCGATTTCCGGCGTTAATATTTGAACTCGTTGATAATTGCCCCCCACAGGCGCAAAATTATCGATTTGAGTCAGTCGAAGTCAAAGAAACTGCCTTTCGCATTGATGGTGTTTTCCTACCACCAGAAGAAGCGACACCCAAAGTTATCTTTTTTGCAGAAGTTCAATTCCAGAAAGACGAAGCTTTATATCATCGCTTTTTTACCGAGTCGCTAACCTATTTGTACCGGAATCAGTCTCAGTATGATGACTGGTATTGTGTGGTAATTTTTCCAACTCGCAGTCTGGAACCAAGGGACACAATAACTCATCGCATATTTTTAAACAGCGACCAAGTGCAGCGCATTTATTTAGATGAGTTAGGTACTTCTGATACTCTGCCAATCAGCATCAACTTAATGCAGTTAACAATTGCATCCTCTGAAACAATGGCAGAGCAAGCCAAGCAACTAATTCAACGGGTAAAATTAGAAGAAACAGGTAGGCTACCGAAAAACGAAATCATCGAAATTATTACGACAATTGCTGTTTACAAGTTTTCGTCTTTGAGTCGAGAGGAAGTAGAAGCTATGCTAGGAATAACTTTAGAGCAGACAAGAGTATATCAAGAAGCTAAAGCTGAGGGTCGAGAAGAAGGTCGAGAAGAACTGTTGAAAGTTGCTGTCCCACTGTTATTAAAAACTGGGATGAGTGTAGAACAGATTGCTCAACAATTTAATATTGCTGTGGAATCTGTTGAGAAATACAGATAAGATATATCCTGGATGAGTCATGGCGATCGCACTTCACTTAACGCAATAATTAACTAAACAGCCGCCAAGAGCGATCATCATCACATTTGGCGTATAAGTAATATCACCACTAGAATATATACAGACAAATTTTGACGCTATTTAGTCTATTTATAGTGGATGTATGACCCCTGAGAGCTTCTTGATTGCTGTAGCTACCGTATTTTGGACTAAAGCACAGGAGAAAATTGGCGAAAACATTGGTGATGCTTTATGGAATGCTCCTGACAAGTTGATAGAATTACTGCGTCGAAAAAATCAAGCACCATCTCTTACCAGTAATGAACCGCAGCCTTTAGATTACGGTCAAGCAGTGCTGGAACTGAAACAAGCCGCACAAGATCCCGAAATTGCTCAAGCTGTTGTGGATGTGGAAGCAGCAGTTAATAATGACACATCTGAGGCCGCTAAGGAAATTAAAAATAAAGCAGCAGAAATCCAGTCTCAGCCATCAGTAATCAACAACTTTGCGAAGTTAGCAGAGAATCTCACTGTAAAGAAAGGTGGAATTGCTGGTGAGTCAATCACTATTGGGACAGTAATTAATAACAACTGACTACAGTCGTCTCTTGGGGAGGATGGGACAAAGTTAACTCCCAATGATTGGCGTGAAATCTGTCGTGAAATAATTGCAGAACGGCGCAAGCTGACTACAAATCCTTTGACATCAGATGAAGGAGTTGCACTGCAAGTTGATGATGTTTATGTACCACTGGGATTAGTTGAGCGTAAAAAACAGTCGAAGCGTCAAGATAATATTTCTCCAGAACAGGGTTCAGAACTGTATAAAGAGACAGAAATCACCAAAACATTTGAGCATGATGCTTTTCTGGAAGAAGTTCTCAAACAGCAGAACACGCCGAAAAGTAAGGGTAGGCGAATCGCAATTATTGGTGAACCAGGAGCAGGAAAAACAACGCTGTTACAGCAGATTGCTAATTGGGTATTTTGTGAGATTCCCCAGTCAGTTGTGATTTGGGTATCTTTAGCAGATTTACAAGAACAAAAATTAGAGGAATATTTGTTAGGGACTTGGCTAACTGCTGCTGTGAGGAAAAAAGGGAAATCTGAACCTACTCAGCAACAGAAAGATGATTTGATTGCTTTATTTAATCAACAAAATGTCTGGTTACTGCTAGATGGATTAGATGAAATGTCCGCAGCTTCAGGTAATCCGCTAACAGAAATTTCACGCCAATTTCGGGAATCAGGGTTTATTTCTCAAGCGCGAATTGTTTTAACTTGCCGGGTTAATCTGTGGGATGGCAGCATTAATGCACTTGATAATTTTGAGATTTATCGCACTTTAGATTTTTCTTATCCACAACAGGTAGAAGAATTTATTTCTAAATGGTTCACTAAAATTGAAATTCCCGAAACAGCGAAGCAGTTATACAATGCGTTAAAACAACCAGGTAAAGAAAGAATTAGGGATTTAGTAAAAAATCCTCTGCGGTTGACACTGTTGTGTTTGAATTGGCAATCAGGAGAAGGTACACTACCGGATACACAGGCGGGACTTTATCAGCAATTTGTTGATGATTTTTACAAGTGGAAAAAAGAAGAATTTCCTATAAAATCTGACCAACGTCAGCAACTCAATATTAAATTAGGTGAATTAGCTAAAGAAGCAATAGATAAAGAAGCAACTCGTTTTCGCTTGCAGGAGAATTTTGTTACTCAGTTTTTGGGAGATGCTGATGATGAAAATTCGTTGTTCAAATTGGCACTAAAGCGTGGTTGGTTAAATCAGGTAGGGATAGATACAAATAGAAAACCTGTTTACACTTTCTTTCATGCCTCATTCCAAGAGTATTTTGCTGCTAAAGCAATTGATGACTGGCATTTTTTTCTTAACCATGTTCCTAACAATCCCAGTCAAGGGACTTACCGAATCTTTGAACCAAAGTGGAAGCAAACAATATTACTTTGGTTAGGGCGAGAAGAAGAAAACCTCAAACAGCAAAAGCAAAAGTTTATTGATGCTTTAGTTAACTTTAAAGATGGATGCGGTAAGTGGGATAGAGAAGGTGTAGATAAAGGTTTTTATGAATATCAAGCCTACTTTTTAGCAGCCGCAGGAATTTCTGAGTTTAGAGATTATTCTAGAGCCGATGAAATAGGAGCGAAAATTGCCAAATGGGGTTTTGGTTATTTCAACACCAAAAAACAGGAGTGGATAATATTTGCCAATGCAATTGAAAACGAAGCTAAATCAGCACTGCAACAGACAGATCGTACAAAAGCGATCAAACCCTTGGAGAAACTGCTGCAATTAAAAAATTTGCCTAACAAATCCCGTCGTAACTATGCGGCGGCAGAAAGCTTATGGCAAATCGACCCTAAGAATGAACAAGCCATTAACGCGTTAGCGCCATTTCTGCTATCCAAAGAAGCGTTTGGTATTGGTAATGAACAAGTCATATCAGATTTGATGCAACTGGGGCAGTTGAAAAAAGAGTTTGACAACACTGCTAGGCAGAAAGTGGCATCTACTTTAGAGCAATTCGACGCTAATAATCGACAAGCAATTGATGAAGAAATTGACTTGTTAGTGCAATACCTGCAATCTAAAGATTTATCTCACCTCAACCGTATACGGACAGTGTTTAGTTTAAGGGGAATCGGTACTGGCAATAAAAAAGCAATTTCTGCCTTGGAACAACTGTTACAATCTCAGAATGCAGACGACTACACCCATAGCCTGGCAGCAGATAGCTTAGGGAAAATCGACCCAGGCAATGAAAAAGCGATCGCTGCCTTGGTGCAACTGCTGCAATCACCTGATGTGGATGACTATATGCGTAAGCTGGTAGCAGAAAGCTTAGGGACAATCGATCCAGGTAATGAAAAAGCGATCGCCACCTTGGTAAAACTGCTGGAATCCACCAATGTGGATGACTTAACCCGTTGGCAGGCAGCATCAAGTTTAGGGAAAATCGCTATAGGAAATCAGGAAGCGATCGCCGCTTTGGTAAAACTGCTGCATTCCACAACTGTGAATGACTACACCCGTAGGTATGCAGCAGATTGCTTAGGAAAAATTCTACAGAATAATCAGGATCGCTCTATAGTGGTCAAAGTGTTAAGTAATTATTGGAAATTGGATGGTAAATACTATGATTTAGCCTGGCAATGCGCCCAGAATATGCCTTACCCCAATTTCTACCAAGCTTGGCATCAGCATAGTTTTTTTACTCGTACAATGCGAAGCTCAAAGCAAATCCTCTTCACCAGAATCATTTAAGTCATTTTGCAGTAGCGACGTTACAAATAGCTATTTAACGCGATGAGCAACTTATTCTTAAAACCCTTCTCAATAGCTTGCTTCTCGTAGAGTATCTCTCCCCTGCAAAGCTACTCAAGTCTTTTAGAGTTAGTCGATACATTCACAACGTCGGGCGATACATTCACAATGTCAAGCGATACATTCACACTGTCAAGCGATACATTCACAACGTCGGGCGATACATTCACAATGTCAAGCGATACATTCACAACGTCGGGCGATACATTCACAATGTTCTGGCAGGTACTTCAATTTCTTCAACTCGCCATGCAGCATAAGCAAGTGCCTCATAAATATCAGCTTATTCCAGATAGGGATACGCTTTGAGGATATCACTATTGCTGTGTCCAGATGCCATTAAACCGACTATAGTACCAACAGTAACGCGCATCCCCCGAATGCAGGGTTTACCGCCCATCACCTCTGTATTACGGGTAATTCTGGTGAGAGTTTGCATAGTTTCTACCTCAAATACTCAAATTGTATTTGGATCAATATTTAACTCCCGCAGTTTAGCTCCAAGACGTTCTGCCTGTTGTGCCATTTCTTCCAGCGTGGGTACTAGTTGATGATCTGGTGTAAAATAACGCAATAATCCCTCATGCACACCCAGGTACAGTCCTAATTGTTGACTCCACAAATGCCCATGTTCATTTGGTTGCAGAGGTTGATATTCACCATCTAATAAATGAAACCCTGCAAATTCTAAAGTGTTAGGATCAAACCAAAAATAATCCAGTGTGCGGAAGGTGTCTTGATAAATTGTTTTCTTTAAGTTTTTGTCTGTGTCAGATGTAGAGTCAGATAAAATTTCAACGATGACATTGGGATATTTGCCGTGTTCTTCCCAAACAACCCAACTTTTTCTGGTTTTACGATCGCATCCTAGCACTACGAAAAAGTCTGGCCCTCGAAAAAATTCTGATTTACGTTGATAGGGACTGTAATAAATCGTCAAATTCCCCGCCGCGTAGAAATCATTTCTATCTCGCCACAGCCATTCTAAGCAAGTTAACAGTAGGATGATTTGTCTGAGATGTAAATCGCTTTCCAAAGGTGGTTCATCACTATATATATCACCAGGAGGAAATATAACATCCTGGCAGATGCCTGTTTGCGGATTTTTTTCTGGCGCAATAGTCATAGGATGGATACGGCATCGAGTATGGCTTTATTGTAACAGCGTTGTCTGAGGCGATCGCTCTCTCAAATCAAAACTTCGGCACTTGAATAGTTATAAAATGTCAGAAGAGAGCCTAGCAAACTGGGAATAAGCGATTAATCAGCAGATATCGGGAATTATTGCCATAGCACAAGGCTACTCTTTTACCAGAAGTGGATATTATCTTATCCATAATAAATACCGGAAATTTAATCAAACAAATTAGGCTTTAATTGTAAATGTGTAGTTATTTGTAGCAATTGCTGTTTAATTGCTAAAAAATGTTTAAGAAAAAAGAAATTATTTAAAAACTATGGCAGAAACCAAACCAAGAGACGTTCAAGTCCTACCTATTGGTACAGATACAACAGTACTGCGATCGCGCAGTTGGACAAGATTAAGATTTGAAATTGAGTATGCTTTAGCCAAGGGAACCACCGCTAACTCATATCTCATCCAAGGTGATAAGCTGGCGCTGATTGACCCGCCAGGGGAAACTTTCACACAGATTTATCTGGATGCGTTGCAGAAACGACTAGATGTCACAGAAATCGATTATGTTATTCTCGGTCACGTTAACCCCAACCGTGCGGCTACCTTAAAAGCTTTACTAGAAATAGCACCACAAATTACCTTTGTCTGTTCTAATCCAGGGGCGATTAATTTGCGGGGGGTGCTAGAAAACCCGGATTTACCAATACTGATTATGCGGGGTGAGGAAACCCTCGATTTAGGGAAAGGGCATAATTTACAATTCATCCCCACACCTAACCCCCGCTACGCCGATGAATTGTGTACCTACGACCCCCAAACCGAAATTCTCTATACAGATAAGCTATTTGGGGCGCATATTTGCGGCGACCAAGTATTTGATGAAGGTTGGGAAGCAATCAACGAAGACCGCCGTTACTATTATGATTGCTTGATGGCTCCCCATGCCCGACAAGTGGAAACAGCTTTAGATAAACTTGCAGATTTCCCGGCGCGAGTGTACGCCACTGGTCACGGCCCCTTGGTGCGTTACGGCTTAATTGAACTCACCCACGCCTACCGTGAATGGAGTCAACAACAAACTTCTGCTGACTTGACAGTAGCCTTAATTTATGCTTCTGCTTACGGGAACACAGCTACTTTAGCACAGGCGATCGCTCGTGGTATTACTAAAGCTGGTGTCGCGGTAGAATCAATTAACTGTGAATTTGCCGACCCAGAAGAAATCCGCACCGCAGTCGAAAAATCTGCTGGTTTTGTTATGGGTTCTCCTACCCTTGGCGGTCATGCACCCACACCAGTGCAAACAGCTTTAGGTATTGTTTTATCTACCGCCACCAATAACAAATTAGCTGGCGTGTTTGGTTCCTTTGGCTGGAGTGGTGAAGCCGTTGATTTAATTGAAAGTAAACTCAAAGATGCCGGTTATCGCTTTGGTTTTGACTCCATCCGCGTCAAATTCAAACCCAACGAAGTCACCTTACAAATGTGCGAAGAAGCCGGCACTGACTTTGCCCAAGCCTTGAAGAAAGCCAGAAAAGTCCGGACTCAAAGTGTACCAGCCACAAATGTAGAACAAGCCGTGGGGCGGATAGTCGGTTCACTTTGCGTTGTTACCGCCAAACAAGGGGAAATATCCAGCGCCATGTTAGCCTCTTGGGTAGCTCAAGCCAGCTTTAATCCTCCCGGCTTAACCATCGCCGTTGCCAAAGACCGTGCAGTAGAAACACTGACTCACACCGGGAATAAATTTGTTCTCAATGTTCTAAAAGAGGGTAATCACCTGGGATTGATGAAACACTTCCTCAAACCCTTCGGCCCCGCACAAGATAGATTTGCTGATGTGGCGACAGCAGAAGCTGAAAACGGTAGTCCTGTACTGCAAGATGCCCTAGCATATTTGGAATGTTCAGTCCAAAACCGCATGGAATCAGGTGACCACTGGCTAGTTTATGCAACTGTAGAGAATGGCAAAGTCCTCAATCAGGACGGCGTTACAGCAGTGCATCATCGCAAATCAGGCAACCATTATTAAAGACTGTTTTGATTACTTTTTGGGTTGAATTAGGCAGTGTTAATGAAGAGAGAAACACTGTAATTTATCTTGCGAAAAAAAGGTGATACAACCCTGACAACGAAATTAAACCTACAGTTCGTAATTATGAATTATCAACTCAGCTACAGTTAACGGCTGAAGCTGAACTTACGCTTCTTAAATCGGGTGCGAACACAACTGTGTATTTAAAAGGTGATGTACCCGAACAATTCATGCGAGTTTTATCACGACGGCGAGGAGACCACCAGGAATCAGCTTTCACTGTCAAGTTTCTGCCATTCCATGCCAGACTAGTAACCGCCAAAGAGTTACTTTTACCATCCATCTTGATGGCAGATAAATAACTGGCCGAGGTAACACTACCATTGCTGGGATTAATCCGAGCGATTACAGCCACTTTTGCACCGCCACCTCGACCATAGCTAGTCAACCAACCTTGAGTAGCAAAACGACGAAAATCATTGCCTGTTTGAGTACCTGTGGAAGTGAAAACACCATACAGATTACTTCCTCCATCCCAATACAATCCGTAGCCTGTACCGTCGTCTCCTGTGGTTTCATAGTCACTACGACACCACGTTCTAAAACCATTATCAAAACGGATAATACGTGGGTCTTTATTATTAGATGATACTTGCTGATAACCGATGTAAATATTGGTCAAGCCAATCGTCACCTTAGGGCCATTTTTAGCCTTGATAGTTGCTTCACTATCATTGCAGGTAAAGGTTACAGCCTTACCGACAGATGATTTGATAGTAGTTTGGGCAATGGCTGAAGGAATCGCTAAATCAGCTGCTAAGAATGCGGCTGAAGATAAAACAGCCAGATACTTTGACCATTGGCGATATTTAATCATTGAACCTGTCCTAATTATTTTCAAAAAAGAATTTAAGAGTCAGGAGCCATAAGTAAACAGATAGTCTGTCGCCGCCAGCTATCCTAACTCTTATGGATTTGGAGTGTAAAATAAGACCTTAACATAATTTTCACAAAACGCAAACTTTTTTATAGATTGCTCTCTTACATTGACAGGCAAGCTTTTCAAAACGCTTATATATAGTTTTACACAGTATTTACACTTAAATAGTTTGCAGGCTGTACTTGAGTGTTGATAGTTTTATCTCAGTAATTAATTCCTCTCACACCCCGCTTTTTTAGCTTAAATTCAAGGGTTTCAATCCCCGACTCCAACTGTCTTTAATTTTGAATTTTGAATTGTTAAGGCTAGTTGCCATTGACACAATCAAATTAAATGGGGTAGGATTGTATGCTGTTCAAAGATTTATGACAGCTAAACTAGGCCAGAGCTTTATCAATAACGTTTGTGGCTGATATTCTCTAAAAAACGCCTAGCAGCCATTTTTTGTTGTTTATTAACGAGGTGAATATGGCAAAGCGCCGTAACCCGAAAAAAGAAAAGGCGCTACGGAACCAGGCATACGCCAGAAAGTTTCGTAAACGGACTACAACCGGAAGAATGCAAAGAAGGTTCCAGCAAAGAACACCTAAGAGTGAGGAAGAAGAAGGCGCAGCAGCAGTTGATGCTGAATAATTCGTCTATTCAGAGTTTGATTCTTTAAGTGTTTTATTTTTTAGGGTGTACGTCTTGTACACCCTTGTTTTTTATTCCGCTTTGCGTGTCAGTTGTCAGTTGTCAGTTGTGTTTGGAGCTACGCTAATAACCCCTACACCCCTATTCTCCAATTTCCTCACGCGCCGCACTGATGGCTTTACTCACTTGGGCAAAACCAGTACCACCGTAACTGTTACGTGCAGCTACAACTTGACGAGGGGAGATGGCTTCATAAATATCGGTGGCAAATGTTGGGTGTATTTCTTGCCATTCTTCTAAGGTTAAATCTTTTAAAAGTTTGCCAGCAGCAATACTAGTTTTAACGACTTTACCCACAATATTATATGCTTCGCGGAAGGGAACGCCCCTGGCTGCTAGATAATCTGCGACATCGGTAGCGTTAGAGAAATCTTGTGTGACAGCTTCAGATAGGCGTTGAGTCCGGAATTCCAAACCTTCTTGTAGCAAGATTGTCATGGCTTCCAGACAAGCTTTAACTGTGTTAACGCTATCAAATAAACCTTCTTTGTCTTCTTGTAGGTCTTTGTTATAAGCCAAGGGTAATCCTTTCATGATTACCAACATCGCCTGGAGATGACCAAATACACGCCCAGTTTTTCCCCTGACTAATTCTGGTACATCGGGGTTTTTCTTTTGGGGCATAATGCTGGAACCTGTTGCACAGCTATCTTTGAGAGTGACGAAGCGAAATTCTTCCGATGCCCAAAGAATAATTTCCTCAGAAAGACGGCTGAGGTGAACCATAATCAAACTAGCCGCACACAAAAATTCAATGGCAAAATCGCGATCGCTCACTCCATCCAAGCTATTTTCATAAATGCGCTCAAACTGCAACAGTTCGGCTGTGTAGTGGCGGTCAATGGGAAAAGTAGTCCCAGCTAAAGCACCACACCCCAAAGGCGAAATATTCACCCGGCGATAAACATCACCCAAGCGTTCCCAGTCCCGTTGTGCCATTTGGAAGTAAGCCAACAAGTGATGAGCTAAACTCACAGGCTGGGCGCGTTGTAGGTGAGTGTAACCAGGAATGAGAGTTTCTACGTTTTGTTCAGCTATATCTAATAAGACCCGTTGGAATTCCCGTAATTGGGTTTTGATTTGTAAAATTTGGTCACGTAAGTAAAGTCTTGTATCCGTACCGACTTGATCATTACGCGATCGCGCAGTATGTAATTTCTTACCTACATCTCCAACAATCTCTGTTAACCGTCGCTCCACCGCAAAGTGGACATCTTCCGCATCGATACCAGGTTGAAATTTGCCCTGGCGATATTCTTCACGAATCTGTTCTAAACCTGCAACTAGTTGTTCTCCTTCTGCCGGCGAAATAATCCCCGTATGCGCCAACATCTGGGCATGAGCTTGAGAGCCTGTAAGGTCGTATTCTATTAATTCTATGTCAAAACTTATACTAGCATTAAAAAGAGCGATCGCTGGATGTAGAGCAGATTCAAATCGCTGACTCCAAGTTTGTTTTTCAGTCATAAATACAAGGGGATTGGGCATTGGGGACTAGGAACTGGGGATAAGGGGTAATGGGGATTTGAGGTTCAGGTAAATTTCTTCTCCCCTGCTCCCTTGCTCCCTGCTCCCCTGCCTCTTCCTAGCCCCTAGTCCCTACTCCTTACCCCCTACTCCCCACACTTGTCAACCGTACTTAGTCAGATTACGAAAAATATAGCCAATCACTAAACCAATCAACAGCGCCCAGACTTGACCTGTCTGGATAAAATGATTCCAGGTTTTTTGGATCTGACCAACAACGTTAGGGTCGGTCACATTCTGCGCCAGCATAGGGAAATTTACAGGAAAATCTCCAAGAGTCTCAAATATTAAATCGTTAAAGTAGTTCATCTGAGGTAACTAAGGTAGAGCCTAGAGATTAGAGGTTAAGAGCTAGGGAAATTACCCAGTCCCCAATCCCTAATCCCCAATTACCTTGATGTCATAACTCAAGATTCTAGCGATGCCAACCGCAATTTCTCGGCTGTCCGCAAAATTTGCCCAGCCAACACGGCTGCACCAAAACCATTATCTATATTAACTACTCCTACACCCGCAGCACATGAATTGAGCATTGTCAATAAAGGTGCTAAACCCCCAAAACTAGCACCGTAACCCACACTAGTAGGTACAGCAATTACAGGACAATTAGCTAAACCAGCCACCACGCTGGGTAACGCGCCTTCCATCCCCGCGACGACAATCAACACTGATGCTGATTCAATCAGATGGCGATTACTCAGCAAGCGATGAATCCCTGCAACACCCACATCCCAAAGACGCTGTACACGAAAACCAGACAGTTCGGCTGTCACGGCTGCTTCCTCAGCCACGGGTAAGTCAGCAGTACCCGCAGAAAGAATACTGATAGTTCCTGCAAACCGTGGTTCGATAGTCGGGGGAGTGATAGCGCAAATTCTTGCCAACTCGTAGTAACGTAAATCTCTAATTTTTGGTTGCAATAGAGTATAAACGCTTGGTTCAATGCGGGTAGCCATCACTACCGGATTGCGCTGACGCATCACCTCCATAATCTGCACAATTTGTTCTGGTGTTTTACCTGGCCCCCAAATTACTTCTGGGAAACCAGTTCTCAGATGACGGTGATTATCAATTTTGGCAAACTCACCCACAGGTTCATAGGCTAAGTCTTTGAGGGAGTCTAAGGCCTTGTCTGGGGTAACTTTACCATTGGCGACCGCCTCTAGGAGCGATCGCAAAGCTTCAGGTTGAGTCACGGTAATTTTAGGGAGTAGGGACGGTTGACGGTTGACTGACAACTGACTACTTAACTATTTTGATTTCGTACAAGTTCCAGAATGCACCGCCTAGTGCTGAGAAGCGAATACCTGCAAAGCGATCGCGTACTGCGGATAATGAATATGGATTTACCAAGTAAATGAATGGTAAATTCTCTTGAGTGATTCTTTGGGTTTCGGCATAGATTGCTTTACGCTTGGTTTCGTCCAACTCTCTAGCACCTTGGATGTATAGTTGACCAATTTTCGCTTCCCACGGTGCTACTTCCCAACCTGTAATGGGCTTTTGTCCCGCTTGGGGCTTTTGGTTAAACATATGTAATCCCCCTTCAGGATTCCAGACGTTAGCACCATCATTCGGTTCTAAACCGCCAGTCAAGCCCAGCATGGAAGCTTCCCAATCTAAAGTATTCGCCAGCTTGTCTGTATAAGTATTCCATGCCAAGGGTGTAAAATCTACCTGTATGCCGATTTTGCTCAAGTCTTGTTTAATCTGTGACCCCATTGCCTCACGAATCTTGTTACCAGCATTCGTCAGCAATGTAAAGCGGACTCGATTACCTTCGGAGTCTAACAACTGATTTTGAGCATTATATTTAAAGCCCACTTTCAATAATAATTGCTTGGCTTTTTCTAAGTTGTAATCGTAAACCTTTAACCCTTCTTTGGGCGACAGATAATAAGGACTTTGTACAGAAATTGGAGAATCTTGCGTTTGACCCAAACCCCGATAGATATTATTAATCATCGTTTGGCGGTCAACTGCATAAGCCACCGCTTGACGAAATTCTACTGTATTAAACCAACGGGATTTTACCGGATCAACTAATGGTTTACCGTCTCTTTTACCCTTATTCAAATTAAACAATATAAAAGTTGTCCCAGCCGCCGGGCCACCATTATATATCTTGAAATTACCTTGCTTTTCTTGCACCTTCAGCAGAGAAAAGTAGTCTGGGGAAACACCAATACTATCCAAACCACCAGAACGAAATTGTAGTAACGAGGTATCTGTTGATTCGACAATTTGCCAAACTAATCGTTCAATATAAGGTTGAGATTCACCTTTTGGCCCTTTACGCCAATAGTAAGGATTGCGTCGGAAAACTACACGTTCACTGGTGTCATAACGCTCCAATTTGTACAAACCATTCACGACAATTTGGTCTGGTGGTGTATCTACCCCCCATTTTTGTAAAAACTTGGGCTTACCTTCACTATCTTTGGTTTGTATAGATTCTCGTAGTGCATGGGCTGGTAAGATTGCCGCACCTGTCGCACTACGTAAAAAAGGCGCAAACGGTTCCGGAACAGCAAACTCAACTCGACGACTATCTACTTTTCTGACGGTTGGCAATTTCCGACTTTCACCAATCCTCATAATATCTCTGATATCCGTAGGAATGGCTTCGTTAAAGTAAATGTCATTGTAAGTAAATACAACATCATCTACAGTTAGTGGTTGCCCATCAGACCACTTTAAACCCTCACGGAGAGTGAAAACAATTTTTAATTTATCTTCAGAAATTGTCCAAGATTCTGCTAAAGCTGGCTCGACTTCACCAGTATCATAATTTTCGCTAATTAAACCCTCATAAATCAACCCAAAAACATTAGGTGATTCCGAACTTAAAGGATAGTTAAATGTTTTAGGATCGCTGAGAATACTAGTTACTAATTGTGGGATTTGAGCAGCAGAACTTCTAAAATTTGATGGGTTACAGGCTGCAAGTGTAACTGCTGTAAATGCAGCCATAATTATGAGTATCCAAAAACGCTTAATTAAGGAAATGAGATTATTTGTATATGGCATAAATTTAGATGCACTAATAGTTGATTTAATATTTTAGCTATGTTGCATTTTTGCCTGCATTCTCCATCCTCCAATTTTGAGTTAACTGATCTCATTAGAACTTACCAGCAAGACAACAGCATAAGCACAAATACCTTCTTCTCGTCCCACAGGGCCAAGTTTCTCATTAGTTGTAGCTTTGATACCAATTTGATTTGGTTGTAATGACAAAACATCTGCTAGTTTGTCACGCATGGTTTTAATGTGTGGCTTCAACTTTGGACGTTCTGCAACTACTACCGAGTCAATGTTACCTATACGCCAACCTTGAGTGAGAATTAACTCATTTACCTGACTTAACAAAACTAAACTATCTGCCCCAGCCCATTGGGGATCAGTGGGGGGGAAATAATGACCAATATCCCCCAAAGATAATGCCCCCAACATGGCATCCATAATGGCGTGAGTGAGGACATCCGCATCACTATGTCCCAATAAACCTAGTTCATGGGGAATGTGAACACCGCCTAAAATTAAAGCGCGATCGCTCACTAATCTGTGAATATCGTAGCCGTTACCAATTCTTATACTCATAGTCATTAGTCAGTTGTCAGTTGTCAGTTGTCAGTTGTTATTTCTCCCCCTGCTCCCTGCTCCCTGCTCCCCTGCTTCTTCTCCTGTTGCCATTTTTCTAGCAAATCAGGGCGGCGATCGCTGGTTCTTTCAATTTGTTGTTCGTAGCGCCATTGGGCAATGGCGGCGTGATTTCCAGATAACAAGACATCAGGGACTTTCCAGCCGCGAAAGTTTGCCGGACGGGTGTACTGGGGATAATCTAATAAACCTTCCTCAAAACTTTCCGCAGTTAGGGATTCTGTTTTGGCGACAGTTCCCGGTAACAATCGCACCACTCCGTTAATTAATGCCATTGCCGGAATTTCTCCCCCTGTGAGGATGAAATCCCCCAAAGATACCTCGCGGGTCACTAAATGTAATACCCTATCATCTACCCCTTCGTAATGCCCACAAATTACTACTAATTGCTCATAATTGCTGACCAATTCTCGTAATAGCGGCTGATTAATTGTTTGCCCTTGGGGACTCATCAAAATAACTTCTCGGCGCTCTAAAATCGGCAGTGACTCTACAGCACTAAAAATCGGTTCTGGTTTCATCAACATCCCTACACCGCCACCATAAGGTTCGTCATCTACCTTGCGGTGCTTATCTGTAGTGAAATCTCTGGGATTTATCAAATTCACTTGGGCAATTTGTTTGGCAAGAGCTTTACCCAGCAGGCCGGAGCTAAGAACTGAGGTAAAACAGTCAGGAAAAAGTGTAACTATATCAAAACGCACAGTAATTCGTATTCGAGAACACTAATCTTAGATTTGAATGACTATCAAACACAAGATGCTTACACAGGGTAAAAGTACAGATAGGCTTTCACAATAGTATCTAAAAGTACTAGAACTGTTGCTTTTTCTTGGGATCAAAAGTTTTTCTAATTACTTAATTTATGTTTAAATATTGTCACAACTACCATTTAAATAAATAATCTAACCAAGTTAACAACTTACAGGATGCGTCGAGCCAGCCTCAGAAAATGTGTGTAATGACCTGCTCACTCCTAGCCCAGATGGGAAAACTAATTCCTAGCGCCAGAGGGGAACCTGAACCCCAAGCACTAATGAGCCAGTCTGGAAAAAGTGGACAGGTGAAGAACAAGGCGCTGGCTTTGGGGACACGGGACATACAAATCATGAGGCTTTGTGTGCATATGTTGCAGTGTCCTCAGGAAAAAAGCAAAGTGCGAACATCATCAGGCTCCTAAACCTTGTTAAATTCACACGCCATTCGCCACAAGTCGGGAAACCCTTCCACAGCGATGGCTCACGCCATTCGCCACAAGCCGGGAAACCCGTCCACAGCGATGGCTCCTAAAGTTGTTGACAGGAGAAACACAATGCCGCAATTACAAGCTAAATCGCTGGAAATGAGGACACCCCAAGCAACTAAGACCGCCGTTCTCGTAATCGGAGGCGCAGAAGATAAAGTTCATGGACGCGAAATCCTCAGAACTTTTTTTGGACGAGCTGGTGCAAGCAAAGCCTATATTACAATTATTCCATCTGCCTCCCGCGAACCTGCGATTATCGGTGGACGTTATATTCGCATTTTTGAAGAAATGGGTGCTGAAAAGGTCGAAATTTTAGACATCCGTGAACGGGAACAATGCGAATCTTCTCAGGTCAAGGCATCCCTCGAAGCCTGTAGTGGTGTTTTCTTAACCGGAGGAGACCAACTGCGCCTGTGTGGTGTATTGTCTGATACACCAGTAATGGAAATAATCCGGCAGCGAGTGAGAGGCGGGCAACTAACTCTGGCAGGCACAAGTGCTGGGGCAGCAGTGATGGGGCATCACATGATTGCTGGCGGCGGTAGTGGTGAAACACCTAATCGTTCCCTAGTGGATATGGCAACAGGTTTGGGGTTAATTCCCGAAGTGATTGTTGATCAACATTTCCACAACCGTAATCGGATGGGTCGCCTCATTAGTGCGGTCGCTGCTCACCCCGATAGACTAGGTATTGGCATTGATGAAGATACTTGTGCTGTATTTGAGCGTGATGGTTGGCTCCAAGTCTTGGGTAAAGGCAGTGTCACCATCGTCGATCCCACTGAACTCACCCACACCAACGAACCCCACGTTGGCGCTAACGAACCTTTAACCGTGCATAACTTACGTCTGCATATCCTCAGCTATGGCGATCGCTTCCATCTGTACCAAAGGACTGTATTGCCTGCGGTACACCGGATCTCCAGCTGACGGAATAGAGTACCTGAGGTTAGACTGAATTGATCTTTAATTTATTTCCTGCTGTAAAAAAATCAGAGGAATACCATGTAAAAAGATAAAAACTGTTTTTCATGAACAGTTTAGCGATCAATTCCAGTAAGAAACTAGAATTTTGGTTCCGAATCTCCATCTACCTATTCCCATGAGAATCCTCAAGATCCAGACCTTACGCGGCCCAAACTACTGGAGCATTCGACGCCACAAACTGATCGTCATGCGCCTCGATTTGGAAACCCTTGCCGAGACGCCATCAAATGAAATCCCCGGATTTTATGAAGGATTAGTAGAGGCGCTGCCAAGTCTGGAAGGTCATTATTGCTCGCCTGGCTGTCATGGTGGTTTTTTGATGAGAGTGCGAGAAGGCACCATGATGGGTCATATCGTGGAACACGTAGCCCTAGAACTCCAAGAATTAGCTGGAATGCACGTGGGCTTTGGTCGTACCCGTGAAACTGCCACACCCGGAATTTATCAGGTAGTAATCGAGTATTTAAACGAGGAAGCGGGACGCTATGCTGGACGAGCAGCTGTCAGGTTGTGCCAAAGCATTGTAGATCGCGGTCGATACCCCAAGGCAGAACTAGAGCAAGACATACAAGACCTGAAAGATTTATGGCGTGATGCTTCCCTGGGTCCCTCCACCGAAGCAATTGTCAAAGAAGCAGAGAAACGTGGTATCCCTTGGATGCAGCTGAGCGCACGCTTTTTGATTCAACTAGGCTATGGCGTGAATCATAAGCGGATGCAAGCCACCATGACCGATAAAACGGGTATTTTAGGCGTAGAACTAGCTTGCGATAAAGAAGCAACCAAACGCATCTTAGCCGCATCTGGCGTGCCAGTACCCAGGGGTACAGTCATTAATTTCTTGGATGATTTGGAAGAAGCCATTGAATATGTTGGCGGTTATCCGATTGTAATCAAGCCCCTAGATGGCAATCATGGACGCGGTATTACAATCGATATTAGAAGTTGGGAAGAAGCTGAAGCCGCTTACGAAGCAGCTAGACAAGTTTCCCGGTCAATCATTGTTGAGCGATATTACGTTGGGCGCGACCACAGAGTACTAGTGGTAGATGGTAAAGTCGTGGCCGTTGCCGAACGTGTACCAGCTCATGTGATTGGTAACGGTCGCTCCACCATCGCCGAACTAATAGAAGAAATAAACCAAGACCCCAACCGTGGCGACGGTCATGATAAAGTCCTCACCAAGATAGAACTAGACCGGACTAGTTACCAACTACTCGAAAGGGCAGGTTTTACACTCAACAGCGTGCCACCAAAAGGCACGATTTGTTATTTAAGGGCAACTGCCAACCTTAGTACAGGTGGTACTGCTGTAGATAAGACAGACGAAATTCACCCAGAAAACGTCTGGTTAGCCCAAAGAGTAGTCAAGATTATCGGTTTGGATATCGCCGGACTAGATATCGTCACTACCGACATTAGCCGCCCCTTAAGGGAGTTAGATGGTGTAATTGTCGAAGTCAACGCTGCACCAGGCTTTAGAATGCACGTAGCCCCCAGCCAAGGCATTCCCCGCAACGTTGCCGGTGCAGTTATGGATATGCTCTTCCCCAACGAACAATCCGGCCGCATTCCCATCCTCAGCGTCACCGGCACTAACGGTAAAACCACCACTACCCGCCTGCTGGCACACATTTACAAGCAAACAGGTAAAGTAGTAGGCTATACAACTACCGATGGAACATATATCGGTGATTACTTGGTTGAATCTGGTGATAACACTGGGCCTCAAAGCGCTCACGTCATCTTACAAGACCCAACCGTCGAGGTTGCAGTTTTGGAAACAGCCCGTGGCGGTATTTTGCGCTCTGGCTTAGGCTTTGAGTCTGCTAATGTAGGTGTAGTGTTAAATGTGGCAGCCGATCACTTAGGAATTGGTGACATTGACACTATTGATCAGTTGGCTAACCTGAAAAGCGTGGTAGCGGAATCGGTGTATCCTGATGGTTATGCAGTACTCAACGCCGACGATCGCCGCGTCGCTGCAATGGCAGAAAAAACTAAAGCCAATATTGCCTACTTCACCATGAATCCCGACTCGGAATTGGTGCGGAAGCATATCCAGAAGGGCGGAGTAGCAGCCGTTTATGAAAATGGCTATCTGTCAATCGTCAAAGGCGATTGGACACACCGCATCGAAAGGGCAGAACAAATCCCCTTGACAATGGGTGGGCGCGCACCATTTATGATTGCTAACGCCTTAGCCGCTAGTTTGGCAGCCTTTGTACAGAACGTCTCCATTGAGCAAATTCGCGCTGGCTTAAGAACCTTCCGGGCTTCCGTGAGTCAAACCCCAGGACGGATGAACTTATTCAATTTGGGCAACTACCACGCCTTAGTTGACTATGCTCACAACCCAGCTAGTTACGAAGCTGTAGGCGCTTTTGTACGTAACTGGACAAGTGGACAACGCATTGGTGTAGTCGGTGGGCCTGGCGATCGCCGTGACGAAGATTTTGTCACCTTAGGCAAACTAGCCGCCGAAATTTTTGATTATATCATCGTCAAAGAAGACGACGATACCAGAGGCAGACCAAGGGGTTCAGCTTCCGAGTTGATTACCAAAGGCATCACCCAAGTTAAGCCAGATGCTCGTTATGAGTCCATTCTGGATGAAACTCAAGCAATTAACAAGGGCTTGGATATGGCTCCCGCGAACGGTTTGGTGGTCATCCTACCAGAAAGCGTTAGCCGTGCTATTAAGTTAATTAAACTGCGTGGATTAGTCAAAGAGGAGATACAGCAACAAAATCCCTCGACAAGTGTTATAGATAACCAAAATGGCGTAGCATCTTCTTCAGTAATTAATACTTTGCTGTAGTCGATAGTAGAGATGTGGTCATTCCCATCTCCACTATTGACCGTTGCTGAATCTTCTTAATTGGAATTTCTTATTTTTCTTCTTCCGGGTTGGTATCCTCACTAGGAGTTTTCAACTCCTCCTTAAAACCTCTCAAGGTTTTACCTAGTGCGCTTCCCAGTTCGGGAATTTTTTTTGGGCCGAATATGACTACGGCCACAACGACAATGATTGCGACTTCCGGCCATCCTAGTCCAAATAACATATCAATTTCCTCTTAAACTTTTTAATTAACAGCAAGATGCAATTATCGGTTGGCTTTTTAAGTGTACGATGTCTGACAATCTCTTGTTGCTAGTATGCTTGAGATATATATTTTAGAAGTTTTTTCCTCAACTATTAAAGATATTAAGACTTATCTCGCATTTCTAGGAAGTTAAGTTTGATTTTTTAACGCAAGGGCAGAGGGGTTCAGAAATTTTAAACATTTGCTAATCTAATTATTCTCTCTGGATGGGGATATTTAACCAATCGCTTAATTCTTGGGCTAGCCATTCTAGTTCTGTTTCTGATTGAATGGCTGTGTTAGTTCCCAGTTGATATTTCTGAACTCCAGCCCAAATCTCTAATTGTGCTGGTACTTGAGTTTTAGCACCTTCAGAATCTTTTGTTAAATGTCTGGATATGTAAACTAATTTGGTAATACTGTCTCTTGATACAGGGCGAGGACGATGAAATTTAAAACCAAATAATTCATGGGTGAAAGTAATTTGTTCTCTATTCAAGCGTAGCCGGTTGCGCCCAAATAAACTGAGGAGAAAAGTGTAAGCCATAAAATAGCCAGCACCCCAGAAAGGCAGGGAGAATAAAGCAAAAGGGATGTTAACGGGGAAAGGTGCTGAGAGTGCGCCTATTGTCCAAAATAAAATGAAAGAATTCCAGGCGATCGCAAATAATCCCATAAATACCATCGATGGCTGAAAACCAACGGGGGGAATCAGTATTTCTAGAGAATCTGCATCCTTAGTTAGTTGAATGTTGCTCCAATCTGGTTTACCAATAACTAACTGACTATGAGTGGGAAGATGTGAACTTTCTAAGGCTTTGAGTGCTTGCTGTGCTGAACTGAAGCGTCTTTCCACACTGGGTTCAGTCATCGTCTTTAACCAAGCCGTCAAACCCGGACTGAGGTTAGCTACTGACTCAAATTGAATCCGAAAATCTTTTTGGGGTAAATCTGCTGGGTGAGTACCTGTTACCAAATAAATTAATGTTGCTCCTAAGCTATAAAGGTCAGACGCTGCGACTGTACGTCCACCAAATTGTTCTGGGGGCATATATCCGTAGGTTCCTACTACCGTCCTTGTCCCACCTTCTGCACCCAAAGCCGTCTGTACAGAACCAAAATCTACTAGATATACCTGACCGACATGATTACCAGAACGCTCTCCCAACAAAATATTGCTAGGCTTAATATCACGGTGAATAACAGGCGGATACAACCCATGTAGATATATGAGAATCTCTAAAATTGCTGTGGCTATTTGTTTAATATCAGATTCACTAAAACTACGCCCAGATTGTAAGTATTGCTCTAAAGTTTGGGCTGAGATATAACTCTGTACAAGGGCAAACCCTTTGATAGTAGGGGAATTTACTTCAAAATAGTCCAAATATTGAGGAATATGGGGATGAGACAAAGACTTGAGAGTTTCAGCTTCACGCTCAAACAGCTTGAGATCATCCCACTCAAAGTCACTACTAAAAGCCAGCAGCTTGACAATTACTAATTCACCAGTGACAACATCTTTAGCAAGTAATGTCCGCCGTCCTGCTTTTTTTCCTAATAGCTGTTGAATCTCGTAGCGAGTGTTGAAAATTTCTCCAAGCATAATCATTGCTTATAACGCTACGTTTATAACTTGCCAAATTAAACAAACTAATACCCCTAATATATTGTATCTTTCTATGCCTTCCCAACTTTGGCCTTATGTTACCCCTGGTATCCCCGATGAATTCTTCGAGCATTTGCCGGGAATCCCCCTTACCCAGCGAGAAATTAGGCTGTTGTTAATTTCTCAACTACGTTTAGAACCTGACTCGGTTTTATGGGATATTGGTGCGGGGACAGGTACAATTCCTGTGGAAGTGGGGCTACTATGTCCAAAAGGACAGATTATTGCTGTGGAACGAGACGAAGAAGTCGCAAATTTAATTAAACGAAATTGCGATCGCTTTGATGTCAAAAATGTGGAAATAGTCGAAGGTAGCGCCCCCGAATGTCTACATAATATTAAAACTGCTCCTCATCGCGTCTGCATTGAGGGAGGAAGACCGATTCAAGAGATTTTGCAAGCAGTATGGCAATATTTACCATCATCAGGCAGAGTTATCGCCACAGCCGCTAACCTCGAAAGCTTGTATGCTATTTCCCAGAGCTTTTCCCAATTACAAGCGAGAAACATTGAAGTTGTTCAGTCCGCAGTCAATCGCTTAGAAACGCGAGGATTTTCTCAAACCTTTGCCGCAGTTGATCCCATTTTTATCCTCAGTGGTGAGAAACTAGACTAGGGATTGGGGAATAGGGACTGGGTACTAGGAAGAGTAGAAGAGGATGGAGAGTAGGGAGAAGAAGGCAGGGGAGGCAGGGGAGGCAGGGGAGGCAGGGGAGGCAGGAAGAGAAGTCGTGAGGAGGGTTTCCCTCCGGGCGAACTTACTCCAAGATTTTCGCCCAATACCCAGTCCCCAGTACCCAATCCCCAATCCCCACACCCAGTACCCAGCCCCCAGTACCCAATCCCCAATCCCCACACCCAGTACCCAACCCCGAATACTTCTATGCCTTGGTCTCGGATTATTAGTGGAATTGTTGCGATCGCCCTTGCTTTAGTTGCTGTCCTGTTGGGGGGTTGGTATTTCACCATCATGCTGGCGATCGTTGTTTTCTTAGGACAACAGGAATACTTTGATTTAGTTCGCACTAGAGGAATTTTGCCAGCCGCGAAAACTACTTTATTCCTTAGTCAAGTTTTACTAGTTACTTGTACTTTGGACAGCAATTTAGTTGATGCTGTCATGCCCATTGCAGGTACATTTATCTGCTTTTATTTACTATTTCAACCGAAAATGGCCACAATAGCCGATGTTTCGGCATCGATTATGGGACTATTTTATGTCGGGTACTTACCCAGTTATTGGGTGCGGTTACGGTCAATTGGTAGCACAGCCATCAGTAATTTACCTTTAGGGGGCTACTGGCCAGGAAGTTTGACAGATATTCTCGAAGAAAGAAATTTTGCCTCTCTCCCCCAAGGGTTCAAAATTACAGTGCTGACATTTTTGTGCATCTGGGCAGCAGACATCGGTGCATATACTATCGGTAAATTCTTCGGCAAAACTCGTCTGTCTGATATCAGCCCGAAAAAAACAGTGGAAGGTGCTGTTTTTGGTATCAGTGCTAGTCTAGCCGTAGCTTTGGCTGGTGCTTTTTATCTTCAGTTACCCCAATTTCTGTTGACTGGCACAATTTTAGGCTTACTAATTGGTTTGGCTAGTCTATTAGGCGACCTCACTGAGTCAATGCTGAAGCGCGATGCTGGTGTGAAGGACTCCGGACAATTGATCCCCGGTCATGGTGGCATCTTAGATCGCACAGATAGTTATATCTTCACCGCTCCTTTGGTTTACTATTTCGTCACGCTCATTTTGCCATTACTTAGCTAATAGTCAGTTGTCAGTCGTCAGTGGTCATTCTTCTTTACTTCCCCTGCTTCCCCTGCCTCCTGCCCACTCCATCATCACGGATTAACGTTCACTTGTCCGCGACAAACTAACTGTCCAGGGGTAAGCTTCAGTTCTTGTATATCAACATCTGAGCCAAGATCCACATTATGCGGATCGCTATCTTCTAATAGGGTGACTTGGTTTTGTTGAACTCGAATTTGCGATAATTGCAATTCCTGTCCACTGAGTAAGTCTAAGTGTAAGCAAATTTCCAGGGGTATAGGTTCACTTGCAGATGTTAGGATAGCATTCAGTTTGATTTGCTGATGATCCAGAATAATTTTTTGCCAAAGAATATGCTTGGATTTTGACCAATATTCTGGTAAAAGTTTATCCAGTACATCATTTAAAGCAGTCGATAATAGCCCAGATGAAAGGGAAGTATTTAAATCTGTCTCATCTATGATTAACTCACCACTTACGGGTACTACTTGCAATAATTGCAGGGGTTGACCCTTAAGTACTTGACCAATATTGATTTGAATATTCTCTGCCGCGAGTTTAATTTGTGTAATATGGAGGCCTTGATAGATGGCATGACTAGCAAATATAGAAACCCAGGGAATGCAACCGGAGAGAAGTTGGCGATCGCTGGCTTTTATTTCTACTTCCAGATCAGAGATTTGACTGACTTGCGATCGCAACCACAATTTTAAAGCTGTGGTCAACACATTCGTAATGATGCGGATTTTGTTTAAACCTCTTGTTTGGGAATTATTCTCTGGCATTTAACCACTCTATAAATGCGTATTTGCTGGGTAGTCAAGCGAACTTTAAATAAGCCTTAACTGTAACATCTATAGCTAATATCTACAAAACACCAAGATTATGATTGTTCTTTAGGCTCTAAAATTATCAACCGTAATTTATCGTAAATTCAAGGGTTTAAAAACCTAATCAAAAACAAGCAGTCTCGGTTGAGTAAAGGACTGTTGTCCGAACTCTAGCTGTTTTGAATTTTGTAGCGCTTGCGTTTCCTGTAGGGTATTTTGAATTGTTAAATATGGAGGCTAGGTTACAAAAAGTTCTTGCTCAATGGGGTATCGCCTCTCGTCGGGAGGCAGAAGAAATGATACGGCGATCGCGTGTGCAGATAAATGGCACATTGGCTGAATTAGGTCAAAAAGTTGACCCGGAACGGGATATAATTACAGTTGATGGTAAGTCAGTATCAGCTCAAAGGCATCCCCGTCTAACGTACTTATTACTAAACAAACCCACCGGAGTAGTTTCTACTTGCTACGATCCACAGGGTAGAAAAACTGTGTTAGATTTACTGCCAGAGGAATTACGTAAGGGTTTGGGTCTTCACCCAGTTGGTCGCCTAGACGCAGATTCTACAGGAGCATTAATACTTACCAATGATGGAGATTTGACATTTAAGCTGACTCATCCCAGTCATAGTATTCCCAAGACTTATCAAGTTTTAGTGAAAGGTCATCCCCCGGAAGCAGTGCTAGAAAAGTGGCGGGAGGGTGTGCTGTTAGATGGGAGAAAAACCCGCAAAGCCAAGGTAAGCTTGCTAGAAAGTCTAGTGGAAAAAAGTCGTTTAGAAATCGTTTTGCAGGAGGGACGCAATCGCCAAATTCGCCGTGTAGCAGAACAATTGGGATATCCAGTCATTAAGTTACATCGTACGGCGATCGGTTCAATTCAATTACAAACCTCAAAACAACCATTATTGCGTGCTGGAAATTATCGTATTCTTCGAGACGAAGAGATTCATAGTTTGCAAGAACAGTTAAAGCATATCCCTACGAAACCGAACAACATTCACAATCCCCTTGCGTAGAGATATTGAGTTATCACCTGTCAACTGTCAACTAACACTCAATCCTATTAAGAGATTCAGCTGAGGTAAGGAGTTTAGATAAGTCATGAAATGGCTAAAAAGAAAGCAAGATGAGCAACCGCAACTTTCGTTAGACCAACAAAGAGCCGAAAAACTAGCCGAATTGGGCGCTCAATTATGGGCTTCCCGACAAGAAAAGGGTTTATCTCTAGAAGAAATGGTCGCTATCACTAGAATTCCTCGGCGATTGTTGCAAGCAATTGAAGAAGGTAATCTCAACGATTTACCAGAACCAATATATATTCAAGGTTTGATTAGACAATTTGCTGATGCACTTGGCTTTAATGGTGTGGAATTGTCTAGCCATTTCCCTGTTGTTTCCGAGCAAAAGAAACTTCAGCCTGTAGGCGAATCCCCATCAATTAGCTTATTACGGCCTATTCATCTTTACTTACTTTACATACTGGTTATCGTCTGCTCTGTTAGTGGCTTGTCGCAATTATTAAATAACGCTGCACTGCGGGCAAACGACAATGAGAATACACCACAGATTAATCAAGAAACAGTAGCCGATTCCCAACCAAAGTTAATTAAAACTGAACCTGTAAGCGATCGCATCACCAAAGAGAAAAATCATCAATCCGTACAGATTGGTGTCACTCTCAAAGCATCATCGTGGATTCGCGTCATAGCTGATGGGAAAACAGAATTTGAAGGAACTTTACCAGAAGGTTCTCATCGAGTTTGGAAAGCCCAAGAACAACTAACTGTGAAAACCAATAATGCTGGTGGTGTGCTGATGAGTGTCAATCAGCAAGCAGCCAAAAAAATGGGAGAACTAGGTGAAGAGGAAGAAATTAAGATTGCAGCTCAACCTGGATTGTAGAAGGGGTATAGGGGTATGGGGGTATAGGGGTGTAGGTTGAATACCTACATCCCTACACCCTCAAACCCTAATTAAGAATTAGTTATCCTGCTTACCTTGTGGGGCGCGACCGTAGAGTTTAGTGAGAGTCTTGAAGCGATGGATCATATCTCACCTCGATTCTAGAAATTCTTCAAGAGTCAATTCAATGTCGTTGGCTATTTGTCGTAAAAGTCTGGGAGAAACATCACGCCCTTTATGAAATGGGACAGTTGTCCCTCGACCATCTTGATGGCGAAACTGCTTGTGAGAGCCATTTTGACGAACTTCTACAAAGCCTAAATTTTCTAGAATACGTACAACCTCTTGTGGCTTCAGAACGGGAACACTGCTCATAACTCACTGAACCACAATCTGCTGTGTGCCTACAAACTCCGTTTTGAATACTACTTTTTCATCTTCCAAAAGCATTTCAATTACTTCGCGGAGATTTTCGTGCAACTCGTCCAAAGTTTCTCCCTGGGAATGCGCTCCAGAAAAACCAGGAACATAACCAACATAAAGGTTGGTATCTGAATCTCGCTCGATAATCGCAGTGAAGATTTTCATAGCTGATTATTATTGCTTAACTATTCAACGACATAAGGCAACATCTTGCATCGCCCACTTATCACCTCATATTACAGTTTAAGTCAAGCTGTTTGTAGTCTGCTTAATTAAGAAAAAATGTGAGATGTAGGATTATAGGAATGAAAAACCCTACACCCCTACACCCTATTTTTCCTGCGGGGCGCGACCGTATAGTTTAGTGAGAGTCTTGAAGCGATCGCTTAATTCATCTGTTAACGTTGCAGAATCATAGCGCCACGCCCAATTTCCCTCAGCAATGCTAGGAAAATTCATTCGCGCCTCGTTACCCAAGCCCAAAATATCTTGTAAAGGAATAATGGCTTGATTCGCTACAGAACTCAAAGCCAAGCGAATTAAATCCCAGTGGATACCTTCAGGACTAATACAACCCAAATAAAGTAATAGATTGTTTTTTTCATAATCATTGGCTGTATTAAACCAACCTACAGTTGTGTCATTATCGTGAGTTCCTGTATAAACTACAAAATTACGGCTGTAGTTAAAAGGTAAAAAAGGATTTCCTGGGTCAGAACCAAAAGCAAACTGCAAAACCTTCATCCCTGGGAATTCGTACTTATCTCGTAGCGCTTCTACTTCTGGTGTAATTATCCCTAAATCTTCTGCCAAAACAGGTAATTTACCCAGTTTTTGCTTAATGACATCAAATAGTTCTTCCCCTGGTGCTGTCACCCACTCACCATTCATAGCTGTTTCCTCACCTTGGGGTACAGCCCAGAAAGCTTCAAATCCTCGGAAGTGGTCGATACGAATCACATCAACGTAATCCAGCATCGCCTCAAAACGCTGCACCCACCACTTAAAGTTTTGTTTTTGTAACTCCTCCCAGTTATAAACCGGGTTGCCCCACAACTGACCAGTAGCACTAAAATAATCTGGTGGGACACCCGCCATCAGCGCAACTTCCCCCGTTTCCTCGTCAAGACAAAATATATCAGGATTCGCCCAGACATCAGCACTATCATGGGCTACGTAAATCGGGATATCACCGATAATTTCGATCCCCCGCATATTGGCGTAACTCTTCAACTCTGACCACTGACGGAAAAATTCATACTGGATGAATTTGTAATAAAAAATCTCATCCGTCAGTTGACGCTGTACCTTTTCTAAAGCTGCTGCATCACGTTGCGCTAGTTCTGGTTCCCATGTGTGCCAACTGGTGCTATTCTTTGTATCCTTTAGCGCCATAAATAAGGCATAATCATCTAGCCAATAGCCTTTAGTTTCACAAAACCCAGCAAAACCTTTTTTTTGCAAGGGTGATGCTTTTGTTTTGAAATTCTCACAAGCTTTTTTGAGGAGTTGAATTTTGATAGGCGCAGCCTGCTCAAAATCTACTTTTTCGTTGGCAAAATTTGGGAGATTAGCAAAATCTTCCTCAGATAGCAAACCTTCATCTAGTAATTTGTCTGGGCTAATCAGCAGATGATTTCCTGCTAACGCCGAGTACGACATATAAGGAGAATTACCGTATCCAGTGGGGCCTAAGGGTAAGACTTGCCAATATTGTTGATAGCTCTTTTCCAGGAAATCAATAAATTTGTAGGCTTCTAAACCTAAATCCCCAATGCCAAATCGGCTAGGAAACGAGGTAGGATGCAGTAGAACACCGCTTGATCTAATAAAAGGCATATTTTACTTCAAATAATACGAGGAGCGATCGCGCGATCGCCTACCGTTGGTGAACGCATCGAATCTATCATGCTAACGCCACCTTGGAAAGCTATCTGAGAGGGTGAAAGTAATGAGTGATGAGTAATGAGTGATGAGTGATGACTGTTGACCGTTGACCAATGACCAATGACCAATGACTAATGACTAATGACTTATAGAAATCCTACACCTACGGTTGATATCATCATTGAATTGGTAGATAGATCACATAGACCGATAGTATTAATTGAGCGACATAATCAGCCTTTCGGTTGGGCGCTTCCTGGGGGTTTTGTGGATTATGGGGAAGCGGTGGAAGTAGCAGCGCGGCGGGAAGCGGAAGAAGAAACAGGTTTACAGGTGGAGTTAGTTGAACAGTTGTTAGTGTATTCTGATCCCAGTCGTGACCCGCGTCAGCACACGATTAGTATTGTATTTTTGGCGACAGCAACGGGAGAACCAAAAGCCGGAGATGATGCTAAAGGTGTAGGCGTTTTTGAGTCTTGGCTTGTACCTAGTAATTTATGTTTTGACCACGATCGCATTTTGCGGGATTATTGGCGTTATCGGCATTATGGGATTCGTCCGAGATTGGGCTAAACAATGCAAAATTTGTCCGTAACCAATCGTCAAAAGCTGAGGCTGAGACTTGCTCCCAAATTCCCAAACTTAAGGCGTAATCATATCTATGGCTCATCAAGTTATTCGTACAGATAAAGCACCTGCACCAGTGGGGCCTTATAATCAAGCGATCGCCGCTTCTGGTAAATTACTATTCTTAGCTGGACAAATTGCCCTTGATCCCAATACCGGTACAGTTGTGGGTGAGGGAGATGTAAAACAGCAAACAGAACAAGTATTCGCTAATATCCAAGCAATCTTACAAGCTGCTGGGATTAAATTTTCTAATGTCGTCAAAACAACTGTATTCCTCGCGGATATGAATGATTTTGCTGCTGTGAATGCAGTTTACGCCAAATATTTTGAGGAAGCCACAGCGCCGGCGCGTGCTTGTGTAGAGGTGTCGCGGTTGCCAAAAGATGTATTGGTGGAAATTGAGTGTATTGCTGTGATTCCTGAAAGATAATTCAAAAATCCCCGAATTTTTCCAAAAATCGGGGATTTAAATCTTTTTTTATTTTAAGTAAGTCTCCTAGAACACCGATTCAGTAATCGTAGAAAAAAAGAAAAATCAGCCTAGAGAGAAGTAAATAATGAAGCAGAAAGCAGAGAAAACGTTTGCCAGCTAAAGCTTATAGC
>NZ_JACJQL010000129.1 GCF_014696625.1 Nostoc parmelioides FACHB-3921 | reverse complement strand
CCTCGGAATTCGCAGACTGGGCTGGGGCTGTATCGGGCAAGCTTGGTCAACGAACAGAAAAAGGGTTTGAGGTGGTTGATGCCGGAATCCAGATTTTTGAAAAAAAAAGTGAAGGAGTCCAAACCAGATGTAGCGGCGGCTGAAGCTGGCGCAAGTTCATAGATGTGTCTCAAGCATTCATAAACAAATTTCTAAGTCTGCAATATCTCATTGCAGACTTAGAAGCACTTTCAGTTGGCGATTCAACGAAATCCTAAATTCGTGGAATGCCCTAGAAGGTAGTAAAAATGAAAATTGCCAAGTAATTGTCAAGCGGCGCTATTCGCCTTAAAAGGGTTTAAGTAATAATCGACTAAAAAATTTGGTTAAGGCGCTCAACCCTTGCTATGTAGTCTTTTTGTTGGTTAATCAAACATTCCCAGCAATTGAATAGTAGTGTTCTATGCTACTTGTCACCCGAATTTACTTAGAAAGTGAATCCACACCAAAAAACGACTACCTAATAAGTCTGTGGTACAAAGAACTGTTCATTTCGAGGTGGTCTGACATAGCTATCGGCAGACTTCCGGGGAGATAGTTCCAGGGGTTGTGGAGTCATATCCACGTAGGGAATCTTGCTGAGGATGTGGTAAACACAATTTAAGCGAGCGCGTTTTTTGTCGTCTGCTTCGACGGTGAACCAGGGTGCTTCGGGAATATTGGTGTGGGCAAACATGACATCCTTGGCTTTAGAGTATTCCACCCAGCGATCGCGCGATTCGAGATCCATCGGACTGAGTTTCCACCGCCGAGCTGGATCAGTGGTTCTCGATTGAAAGCGCCGTTCTTGCTCATCATCGCTAACAGAAAACCAATACTTCAATAAAATGATGCCCTCACGCACCAACATCCGTTCAAATTCTGGACAATCTTGCATGAAATGCTTGTACTGTTCTTGTGTGCAAAAGCCCATCACATTTTCTACCCCAGCACGGTTATACCAACTGCGGTCAAACAAAACAATTTCACCCGCAGCAGGCAGATGGGTTACATAGCGTTGGAAGTACCATTGGGTCTTTTCACGATCGCTGGGCGTGCCTAAAGCGACGATACGGCAGCCACGCGGATTTAACGGCTCGGCAATGCGTTTAATCGTACCCCCCTTACCTGCGGCATCCCGTCCTTCAAAAATAATGACGATGCGCGCACCTGTAAACTTTACCCAATATTGCATTTTGACCAGTTCTAATTGCAGTTTGGCTATTTCTTTTTCGTAGAAACGACTAGATATTTTAGAACTTCCTTCACCTTCAGTCGTGTGTTTTTTCAGCTTTTTCGCGCTCTTTTTCTTAGTTTTTAGCGTTATGAGCGGGGATTCTATAGCTTCTTTAATCGGATTTCCATTGTCTTGCTCAGTGTTCATAAAATTTTTTGGGGTTAACCTTTAGAGACGATAATGAATTGATAAGATTTTGATGTAACGATTACACGAAATAGCCCTTTGGTGTAGTGCAGCTATATATTAGGGTATTTTTGAGAAATTTCGTTAGTGGGTTTCTATGACAGCACAAGGATTCCAGGATTAAGAAATATTTCGCCAACACTCTTGGTGTCCCGGCACTCACCCTACTAGAGCAGCTAATAAATGGTTAGTTGCACCGCCATGATGAGATAATCACAATGATGAGACAACAACAGCCATATCAAAAAAATCTTTATGAGTAACACACAACCAGTAGAATTACCCCTTTGGGTACGAGACCGGGAAGAAGTAATCGCGGTGGATGCTGCGGTTGAATGGCGAGAGGGAAGACCAGATTATTCCCATACTAATCAATTTCGCTCTCAAGAGCGTCAGTGCAACCATGCCGAAGGTTCTCTGAATGCGATCGCTCATAATCTTGTGCGAACTTTTGAGATGGAAGCCACCCACAAAATCAATCCACAGCAATGGCTTTCTGTTGTGACTGAGAAATTTCGCATGAGTACCAATGGCGGCAAGCAATATACAGCACAAGATATAATTGATGCCGGAACTTACAACCTCTTTTTAGGCGATACAGAACATTATCGTTCAACAAAGGAAACCTTTGATTCCTCCTATAACTTATTTCATACAGCTTTTCCTGAAGGATTTCATTGGGAATTAATCGAAGTGTTATCACCTCCTCCTAATGTTGTCTTTAAGTGGAGACATTGGGGGCAATTTAAGGGGAACTTTAAAGACTTTGCTCCTACAGGTGAAACCATAGAAATAATTGGATTAAGTGTTGCTTGCGTTACCGAAGAACTTAAGATTGAATCGGTAGAACATTTCTTTGATAACAGTGCTTTTCTCAACAAATTAACCGCTTCTGGATGTCCCTTTCACTCTTGAGGAAGCGGATAAAGTAGGTTAACCGACATTTCTACACCAGCGTCTACAAGGCAAGAATAAATCCAACAAAGCGCACTCTCTGCTTTGAACTTTTGAACTACTTAGAGAGAAACGAAATTATCTTGGCTCAACAACTTAATCACTTCACCCTGTAATGGAGTAGCAAGACTCCATTTTCATAGATATAGCTGTTGGCAAGTTCTAAAGCAGTTTGCCCTATTACTCCAGAAAAAAGTGGAATGCCTGAACCCATCAAAAAAGGGTTGATTTTCAGAATTAAAAGCTTAAACGCGCACCATACCATCCCAAATGTGGTTTGAGTGTGTCTCTCAATCGGTTAATCTGGTTCATAGAGGTTTCTTTGATTGTGTAGTAACTTTCTATCAAACCCTTTCTCTGTCTCCCTTGCAAGCTTTTTCTCTATTTTTTGTCCTGTACAGAGATGGGTTTATACCGCACTGCAAAATTAGCTTCACTGATAATTGCCTCTATCTTGTTAGTCTGGATGTTATCTCCCACAACCATCGTACCCCCGACCGCTCCTGTCGAGGCAATCACGATTTATGTCACAGACTACGGTTGGCATTCCAGGCTGGTGTTACCCAGTCGTAACGGTAGATTAATTCAGTACGCTTATGGTGATTGGAATTATTTTGCCCTCAACCAGCAGGATTTGATGAATGGGTTGGCGGCACTTTTTTTACCAACTCAAGGTACTCTCGGACGGCGAACATTTAGTAACACATCTCAGTTTGAGCAAATGATGCAACGGGAAAATGCCAGTATATTAAGTTTAAAAGTAGGACAAGCTCATGTAACACGGTTACTGAAATTATTAGATGAACGTTTTAACCGCCATCTTGAAACGCGCATCGAAAATTCACAAACTGGTTTAACTTTCGTTCAAGATAACCAAGACTATACCTTGTTATATAACAGCAATCATGAATTAGCTGCATGGCTACAAGATTTGGACTGCCAAATTCATGGCTTGATTATCTGGGCAAATTTTCGGGTGAAGACCAACCCTAAAACCCAATCAAAGAAACCGTCTAGGGCATTACACCAAATTGATAAATCGTGTAGTCTCTACTGTTAATAGCCCCGACCTTGCAACAAAGGTGAACAGCATTGGCTACTGAATCCTTTGTCAATCAATCTTTCGAGCAAGTAAGTTCTACCATTGCTTAATTTTTGCTTACTGCTACTAAAATTCATAGAGAAAATCCTCATAAAGACTATGAGGGCATTCATTTATATCTATGTCATGACCATGCTACAACACCGCTTCAAACAGCCTGATGTGGAACTCTGAGCCGAGGAAGTAACATGATTAAAGATGAGAAATTATGGAAGCGAACAGACCATGATTACTAAAGAAGAAATTACCATCAAAGTCCCATCTGAGGTAGCAGAGGCATACCGCAATGCCACGGAAGAAGAACGGGAGCAAATTGAAGCCCGGATTGCAGTGTTACTAAAGTCTTCAATGACTTCCAGGCAAGAAGCCATTGCCAAGCTTAGGCAGACAATGGATGATATTGGCAAACGAGCCGCCCAAAGGGGTTTAACGCCAGAGATTTTGGAGTCAATCTTGCCAAATTTAATCGGTATATCACGCCAGAAGAAAGAAACGAATTCCTGGTAGATTTATCTGAGACTGTACAGTTCATTAAAGTAACTGAACAGATTAACGAATGTCGAGATCCAAAAGATAACAAATATCTAGAATTAGCAGTTAGTGGAAAAGCAGAATGTATTGTGACCGGAGATGATGATCTGCTGGTGCTAAAACCCTGGAGAGGCATTGAGATTCTCACTGTTCAAGAATTTTTAGCTAAGAACTAGCGAAAATAGCAGCGATGAGCAGCATAATTAATGGCAGTAAGCTCAAAGCAAAGCTGAAAAATATTAGGCAGAATCAATGTTGATTGGTATTTTAAACAGAAAGGGTGGGTGTGGAAAATCGACAACAGCAGTCCATCTTGCTCACTGGTTAGCGCAGAGAAAGTATAGTGTGATGGTTATTGACTCGGATGGACAAACAAGTTCCAGTCAGTGGTTAACAAAACTTAACTTACCCTCTTTAGTTATCAATGATCCTGATGATATCTTTGACCAAATTGCGCTGTATTCAGCACAGTATGAAGCAGTTATAGTAGATTCTCCAGCCGTCCTTGGTGAAACAGCTAAAGCTGTATTGCTGAGTGTTGATTTAGCCTTAGTACCTGTGCAGCCATCAAATCTCGATTTACTAGCAACTAAAGATATTGTCCGTCTGGTCAACCAAGCTCAGAAAATCCGCAAAGGGACTCCCAAAGCAGCGATGTTTTTAAGTCGGGCTGCAAAAGGAACTGTATTGCTGAGGGAAGCCCAAGAGGTTTTATCCCAAACCGAAGGGCTGACTTTGCTGAAGCAAGTGATTTATCAGCGACAGGTTATTGCTGATGCCCCAGGACAATCTGCTACCGTTTTTAATATGTCTGGTGATGCGGCATCTCAAGCTGCAAGAGAATATGAGCAGCTATTCGAGGAGGCTTTGAGTTATGGCAAGGCGTAATAGCTTGAAAGATGATTGGAAATTTGATGCTGATTTGTCTAATGTTCATGAAATATCAATCGATTCAATCATTCTTCCCTCAAACCAACCTCGCCGCTATTTTGATCTTCAAAAGCTTCAACAATTAAAGGAGTCAATTTCCAGACATGGAATTTTAGAACCGTTATTAGTTCGTCCTGTAGAAAAAAATGGTCAGTATGAATTAGTAGCAGGAGAACGACGTTATCGGGCTGCAAAAGAAGCTGGTTTGACTTTAGTTCCTGTAACTGTAAGAGAATTAACTGATGATGAGGCAGTTCAGCTTGCACTTGTTGAAAACCTACAACGTGAAGATTTGAATCCTGTAGAGGAAACAGAAGGAATTCTTCAGCTATTAAGTCTCAAACTTAAAATTGATGTTGCAGAGGTTACTTCTCTTCTTTACCGAATGCGGAATGAAGTGATTGGTAATACTAATCAAAACGTTTTGATTAGTTCTGAAGCCTTGAGAATTCAAGCTATTTTTAATGATCTAGCATTTATTGCATGGGAGTCTTTCGTTACAACTAGGCTAACATTACTGAATTTACCAAGTGAAATTCTTGAAGCCCTGCGAATTGGCAGAATCGCATATACTAAAGCCCAAGCGATTGCTCGCTTAAAGGATGAGGACAAGAGAAAAGAATTACTGGAAGAAGCGATAACTCAAAACTTATCTCTTGCCCAAATCCGAGAGCGGCTCAAAGCTGTCCGCCCTCCCAAGGAAGAACCCCAAACGCTAAAGCAGAAGATGCAAGATATTACCCATCGTTTTCAAAAAGCAAAAGCCTGGGATGACCCGAAAAAACAGAAAAGATTAGAAAAGTTGTTGATACAAATGGAAACCATACTAGCTGAGGATTAATTATATGACTATCAAAGAAATTCTGCTCCAAGAAATTGAATCTTCTCCAGAGTCACTTCTAGAAGAAACTCTTGATTTTCTGCGTTTTTTGAAAACCAAACAAACAGTTAAAAAAGATACTCAATCACCGTACATTAAGCCAGAAATAGGAAGTTCCGATACCCTACCTCAACCAGAAGAAACCCCGATAGACAGTTCTCAGCTACCCTACCGTCCGGCTTCCGGTCGCTCCATTCTCAGACACGCAGGAACTTGGGCAGGTGATGACTTTGATGAGTGTCTTCAGTCTGTTTACGCGACTCGTGGTAAAGCCAAATTCGATTATGATGTAAATCCTTTTGAGTAATGTACCTGCTAGATACTAACCACTGTAGTGCTATCATCCTGATACCGTTGGCGAAATATTGCTTAACAAAAAAACGGCGGATTTACCGTGTATTACATGGTAAGGAGAATCACATTTCTCCGTATATTACACGGTAGAGAAAAAATTAAGTTAGCTGCCTCAATAATCAATAAACTAGAAGAAATACTTGTGGAGGCAGTATATGTGCTTACATCCCGAAGAAATTCCTCCTATTCCCAATGAAACGGTACGCATAGCCAAGGCCGCATTTCCAAAAGGTAATTTATATATGCGACTGCGTGATGAACTTGGGGTGTTTTATCAGGATGAAGATTTCGCATCACTGTATCCACAACGGGGTCAGCCAGCGCAAGCACCTTGGAGGTTGGCGATGATCCTGGTGATGCAGTATTTAGAGAATCTCTCTGATAGACAAGCTTCCGTAGCAGTGCAAGGGCGGATTGATTGGAAATACGCTTTGTCGTTGGAGTTGACAGACCCCGGTTTTGACTTTAGTGTTTTGAGCGAATTCCGTGACCGATTAATCACAGGTGGAGTTGAGCGGCAAATACTAGACTTGATGCTGTCGAAATTTCAGCAACTCAAACTACTGTCAGCAAGGGGAAAACAGCGCACTGACTCAACCCATATATTAGCTGTAGTCAGGGAACTAACAAGACTGGAGATTTGGGGGAAAATCTGCGGTATGCCTTAAATGCTGTGGCTGAAGTCGCACCCATTTGGTTGAAGTCACTAGCTCCCGCCGAGTGGTATGACCGCTATAGCAAACGTCTTGAAGATTCTCGACTCCCTAGAACACCTGCCGAACGGAAAGCATTAGCCGAGATTATAGGTGCGGATGGTTTTCATTTACTCGATAACATCTATTCCCAAACTTCCCCGATTGAACTGCGACAACTGCCAGCCGTAGAAGTTTTGCGTCAAGTTTGGTTACAGCAATACTATGCACCAACTCCTAAACTATGCACCAACTCCTAAGATTCAGTTACGCAGCGACAAAGATGGCCCACCCGGAGCAGTGCGAATTCGCTCACCCTATGACTTAGATGCCCGTAACAGCACCAAACGCGCTACCCACTGGACAGGGTACAAAGTGCATTTGACAGAAAGTTGTGATGAAGATTTACCCCATATCATCACTCAGGTAGAAACTACGCCAGCCACAACGCAAGACCAAACTGTTGTTCCTTCAATTCACCAAGCCTTAGCCCAAAAAAACCTTTTACCTCGGCAACATTTAGTTGATCAGGGATACACCTCCTCTCAATTGCTTTCTAGCTCCTTGCGCGACTATGACATTGACCTGTTCGGCCCAGTTGCGGTTAATGGTGCATGGCAAGCAAAAGCAGGACTTGGATTTGATGTGTCTCACTTTCGAGTCAACTGGAAGCGAAAAGTAGTGTATTGTCCTCAAGGTAAGCGCAGTAGTCGATGGAAAAATACTCTCGATGTTTATGGACATCCAGTAATTCACGTTAACTTCCGTACAAAAGACTGCAAGAAGTGTCTGGTTCGCTCTCAGTGTACCCGTTCTGCTAACGACCCACGAGCGTTAACCATACAAGCACAACCAGATTACGAAGCCCTTCAAAAAGGCAGAGAGCGACAAAAAACTGAGGAATTCCAAAAACAGTATGCACTGCGCTCAGGTATTGAAGGAACTATCTCTCAGGGTATCCGAGCTTTTGAATTGCGCGATTGCCGTTATATTGGGTTAGCTAAAACTCATCTACAGCATATTGTGATTTGAAAGAAAAAATGAGATTTTAACTCATGATATGCTTCAAAAATGAGTATCCGGTTTATAGTTCACTTTTAGTTTTCGAGTTTTTTACCAATAATGATTATCGTGTAAGGTATAAAACCACTGATAAGAGAAAGGTTCATATCAACCCTTCAGCTTGATTATTATTATTAGAGCTATCTTTAAAATAAATTTTGTGAGAAAATAAACAGAAAAATATAATTGTGTGTATAAATAATGACAAGTCCCCTAGAAAGAATAGAATTATATCCCCAGGA
>NZ_JACJQL010000128.1 GCF_014696625.1 Nostoc parmelioides FACHB-3921 | reverse complement strand
TGTGCTGTCGAGGGTTTGCTGATTTCTCTGATTGTTCGATACCTAGTGAGTAGATGATACTTTTTATCAATCCACTCTTTTGCCATTTTGTCAATGCGTAAGTCCTAGTTTTTATGCAATTTTCGGCAAAAATATTTCAATTAGCGGTGAGAGGGTAGCAATGGGAAGAAGTGAGATCATCCTGTAAGAAGGTGTTTGAAAAGTTTTCAGGGGTCAAATTTTATGCTAACCGCCTGACGATGATCCGGAGCATGGCGAGGTAAATAAACGTCTCCGAGCTTTGGGGCAATAATTCATAAGCCGTGTTTGTGGTAGCTTGCAAGGAAGTCCGGAAACCTGAATCCGCGCAGGTTAAATCGGGTGCGATCGCTTGGTTTGAGTGGGCTAGGAAAAACAAGATCGTGATTGCGATGTCGGGTGAGGTTGTTTATACACCGGATGGTGAGGCTGTGGCATTGGCTCAGATGATGCGGCGGTATACGGTGGAGGGGTGAGGAATGCAAAAAAAGTAATAAAAGTTACATCACTAATAGCCGATTTTCATACCATTGATTCAAATCATTCTCAATCGACTCCAGAATCGCAATCGCCTCAGTTATTGATTTTGTATCAGCAGCTAAAAGTGCAAAGGCTTGCTCAACTCTTTGTTGATAGTCAGTAGGGCAAATAGCAAACCTACCTGCGATTGCCACCGCACCCTTTTCATTCAACAGGTAATGTTCATTAAGGATGAATAAAACCTGATTCAGTGATAACTTACCTTGCCCCGGCAAAGGTCTTCTGGTAATCGCCGAATTACCCGTTGAAAAACAGATGGATCATCTAACCCTTGAGACAAAATTAATGCCCCCTGAATCATGATTACCGCATCTTCCCCCCGGTGGCTGGCTAGTTTTCGGCTTATCCCCGCTCCAATTAAGACATCAGAGATCGCATCAATCCAGGTACGAAAGAGTGCTTTGACTTGATCATGAAACACATCACGCGCCGAACCCAGCAACAAAATCGCAAATAGACAGGGTTGCTCTCCTCCTTCATAGAGTTCATTCAGGCGATCGCACATACGTCGCAATCGTAAGAGAGCATCCCCCTCACTCTGGAGTGCCGACAAAATATTTTGACCTAACCACTGCTGAATATAATCCAGCACCGTCTTCACCATCTCATCTTTACCACCGGGAAAATGATGGTAAAGACTGGCTTTACCCAAGCCCGTGGCTTCAGAAATTTTGGTAATGGTGGCACCATCGTAGCCATACTGGCGAAACAGACGCAATAGGCAGGGAATATAAGTCTCTTTAGGCATTTTGTGAATATAAAAAGATTACCTGTTGACATTGTACCGTTCGTTCGGTAGAGTATGTTTATACCGAACGAACGGTACAACAAGTTAATGAATCGTGTATTCCCCTATTTTTCATTTGTCAAGCTGACATTTGCCAGTTGGGATGCCTTCCCTCGCCCCTCTAGCATCTCTAGAGCGTGAATCACTCCCGACTGACTGTTCCTTTTTTACCGATTTGTATTTATCTCATCTGGAGGATGAACTCATGATTAAGCTCTATGGTCACGAATTGTCTGGTAATAGCTACAAAGTCAAGTTGATGCTGTCCTTGTTGAGTTTAGACTATGAGTGGATCAAGGTTGATTTGATGGCAGGAGCGCACAAGCAACCTGACTTCTTGGCATTGAATCCCTTTGGACAAGTACCACTGTTAGTAGACACCAATACAGGGCTGGCCGATGCTCAAGCAATTCTGGTGTATCTGGCACGACAGTACGGTGGTGAATCATGGTTGCCTTTAGAGCCACAAGCAATGAGTCGGGTGGTGCGTTGGCTTTCTACAACCGCAGGAGAAGTGCGCTCTGGGCCAGAATCAGCGCGTTTATACCACTTATTTAAAGCTACTAGCATTAATCTAGAACGAGCGATCCAAAAATCAGAGTTCATTTTGACCCAATTAAATAACCATTTAGCGACTCAACAATGGTTAGAGTTAGGGCATCCGACAATCGCCGATGTGGCAGTCTTTCCCTATGTGGCCTTGGCTAGCGATGGTAAAATCGACCTCACTGCTTATACCAACGTTTTGGCTTGGATAGATCGCATCAAACATCTTCCCGGTTTTGTGGGGATGATTGGCATTGAAGCACCAATTGCAGTCTAGGAGGATATGATGCCACGTAAATTTGGTGAAATTGCCTTCACTCCAGAAGTACAAGCAGCCCAAGAAGAGCGAGGCTCACGGCAGACCTATGATCGCTATATCGCCAATGGCCCTGCTAATGATACCGTCACTCCCAAGATTGCAGAATTCATTGCTCAACTGGAAGGGTTTTATCTGGGAACTATCAGTTCCAATGGCTACCCCTACATCCAATTTCGGGGAGGCCCACCCGGTTTCCTCAAGGTGCTGAATGAAAAGACTCTAGGTTTTGCTGACTTTTCGGGTAATGTGCAGTACATTACTGTCGGCAATCTATCTGGTAATGACAAAGCGTTTCTGTTCTTGATGGATTATCGCCATCGCCGACGCATCAAGATTTGGGGTAGAGCCGAATACATTGAAGGCGAATCTAGTTTACTAGAGCAAGTGCGAGTTCCCGATTATCCGGCACAGGTGGAACGAGCTATTTTATTTCATGTCGAAGCAACTAGCGAGAACTGTCCTCAACACATTCCCATCCGCTATTCCGAAACAGAAGTTGAAGCCATGATGGCTCCTTTACAAAATCGAATTGCCGAATTGGAACAACAGTTAAGCGAGCAAAATTCTTCTGCAATTTGACTGGCAAATATAACGAAGTTTTGTCCGTAGCACTTGTTGACGGCTTTTGAGAATTTTTCAATCATCCATATAAATACAGGAGGTATCATCATGCCTGACATTAACAACCTCAACTCTATTGGAGTTGCTATCCAAGGTTATGATCCGGTTTCCTATTTCTTGGACAATCCTGTTCTTGGCGACCCTGAAATTACCTCTAATTATGCAGGTGCAATCTATTACTTTGCCAACACCGAAAATCAAGCCCAGTTTGATGCTAAACCAGAAAAATACATTCCCCAATATGGTGGATTTTGTGCTGTTGCAGTTTCCGAAGGTAAATTGGTTCCGGTAGATCCAAAAACATATAAAGTGACAGACGGCAACCTATATCTGTTTTATAACGGCGAATTTGGTAACACTAAACCTCAATGGGAAGCGGATGAAGAAACCTTGAAAGTCAATGCTAATGATCAGTGGGCAAACCTGGAAGTAAAACCACCTTTACCACCGTTTACTCTCTTAACTGCTCTAGCTAAAGTTCAGGCGGCAGAAGATGCTTGGAATAGCCGCGACCCAGAACGTGTATCTCTGGCGTATACCGAAGATTCAGTCTGGCGAAATCGTGCAGAGTTCTTCACTGGACGGAGAAAAATTCGGGAATTTCTTACCCGCAAATGGAATACTGAACTGGACTATCGGCTGAAGAAAGAACTGTGGAGCTTCACTGACAACCACATCTCGGTTAAATTTGAGTATGAGTATCATACGGATTCCGGACAGTGGTACCGCGCCTATGGCAATGAGCAGTGGGAGTTCGCATCCAATGGATTAATGCAGAGACGGGAAGCCAGCATCAACGATGTGCCGATTCAAGAATCAGACCGCAAATTTCATTAAAACTGCCCTGGAGAAGAACCAGAGCAGTATTAGAGAAGGAAAGATAGGTTTTTATTGATGAGAGAGCTTTGAAAGTTAGCTGTTTTTCTTACCTTTGAATGACTGATGCCAATATTTGGTCAATAGTTGCCAGTACATCGGCATCTAACTGCACACCTGATGCAGCAGCGTTATCAACAATTTGTTCTGGACGACTAGCACCAATAATTGCACAAGAAACGCGCTCATCTTTTAGTATCCAAGCCAGAGCTAATTGTGGCATACTTAATCCCAAATCTTGGGCAATTGGCTTGAGTTTCTGCACTGCTGCTAGTGTGCGTTCGTTAAACAACTCTTCCAACAAAAACGAGTTCATCTTATCGTTAGCAGCACGAGAATCTTGAGGTGGAGCTTGTCCTGGTTGGTACTTACAGGTAAGTACACCTTGAGCTAATGGCGACCAAACAATCTGACCAATGCCATTAGCTGCACATAATGGAAACACTTCAGCTTCTGGTTTGCGCCACAGCATAGAATATTGGGGCTGGCTAGACACAAATCGTTCAACATCAGGCAAATTCAGTGCAGCTTGAATTTGTGCTGGAGTCCACTCGCTAAAGCCGATATACCGGGCTTTGCCCTGACGCACTACCTCAGTCAATGCCGTCATAGTTTCTTCTAAGGGCGTGTTCGAGTCATAGCGATGGCATTGGTACAAGTCAACGTAATCAGTACGCAATCGCTTTAAAGAAGCATCAATTTGTTTTCGGATTTGAGATGCTGAAAGCCCTCGGTCAGTCGCTGACATAGGAAAGAAAACTTTGGTTGCTAAAACATATGAGGAGCGCTCAACCCCTTGTAATACATCACCCAAAAAGGACTCAGCCCCTCCAGTTGCATACACATTTGCCGTGTCAATAAAGTTAATTCCTACATCAAAAGCTTTATGTATGCAAGCCTGAGCATTTTGTTGCTCAACACCACCCCCGTAAGTTAGCCAGGAACCGAGACTAATTTCGGAAATACGCAACTCGCTGTTGCCTAATTGTCTATATTTCATCAGAACCTCCCAGGATACTCCCGCTTATCCTGACAAGGAAAGCGGTGAGGATGCCAGTCGCCTGCGGAGGGAAACCCTCCCGCATCGCTGGCGCAGGAATGGGAGGTGAATTGTAAAACTTCCCTGAGCGTAATTTTTGTGTTAACAAAAATATTTACTGGGACAGTTAAACAATTCACAAACATCCTACATGACATAAGCGTAACCATCCTTTTTGTGAATAGTTTTACAGTATTTGTAAGAGATACCTTGGATTAATCCTTGTGTAGTTGAGATATTAAAACTACCTGTGGCACGAGTGGCAATCCTACCAATATAAGTACCAAATTTTTTACCTTTATTCACAACAGCTTTAACAATATCTCCAGTTTGAAATCCGAAATGGAATTTGTATCTAGAGCAATGTCGAACAGGAAAACCATACTTATCTGTACGACATGATTGCCTTGTACCATGTCCATTGGCTGTAATTAATAAAGGTTTGATACCTTTGATTTTTAGTATTGGAGTTGATACACCAACACAACAAGCATCCAACCAGTGAGATTTATTTAATGCCTGTTGTGTTCTATTGAATTTAGTTAATCCACCAGAACCAGTTTCTACTGGCAAGACAGTTAACTTTAAAACCTCTAATAATACAAACCGAGTTGTGTTAACTGCGGCTGCATCTGCTAATGGCTTTTTAGTTAATGCTAGGATTTTTTCTAATCTAGATTTATCTTTTTTCAAGAAATCCCTGATATTTTTAGTACCTTTTTTAAGGTTACATTTCTCACAACTTAGCGTAAGATTTGTGATAGAGTTTGACCCACCCTTACTTCTCGGATGTATGTGTTCAATCTGAAGTGGCACATCTTTAATTCCACAGTAAGCACATTCTCTATGCCATTTTTCAAGGAGGTACTGTCGGGTTTCATATCCAGCTAATGTGCCTTGTTGATATTCTTTACCTTCAATCTCAGGCTTACGAATTAACTGCATATCAAACTTTACTAATTCTTGACTAATAGCTGTGATTGGTGCAACTTTCCGTAATCTACTAACCCAAGTTTTGATATTCTCAATTCGACTTTGTAAACTCGGCGTTAACCATCCTTGGGGTCTGGTTCTATTAAGAGACCTGGGTTGACGGTATCTTGTTTTTCTATTCCTCCTACTTCTACGCAGTTGCCTTCTTGAAGTTAAAGCATCTCGGATAGCAAACCCTCTGTGCTTTAATTCGGCAGCAAATACAACTTCACCATTGGCATCGCTTACTAATGCAATTCCTGTGTATTTAGCTCCAGGGTCTAACTTTAATCTGAGTGGAGATACAGTAGCATCTGTAGATGATTCTTTCACAATTATTGTGAATGGAAATCTTTTAAATACTGCGGCTTTTCCTTTCCTTAATAATTGCCTTGCTTGTGCTGGATGAATTGGATTTAATGGTCTTTTTTCGCTATCAATTATAAATACTTTACACATGATGTGCCTCCAATTTCTTGGGTAATGTTAGCTTCGTCAATGTTTAAGGTCGGTAACTATCTCAAAAGCACTGGCTTAACCCTTAAACCTGTTTAACTTTTAAGTTCTAGAGCAGAGAACTAGCTACGCATCCTCTGGTAGGTCTTAAACGCTTGCCTTAAACGTAGTGATTTAACACTTAGACTGGTCAACTCGGCTTTCTCAAGCCCCCACTATATCGGTACTCCGATTAGTGGTGGGTTGTTGACTTGTATTTCTCGTTTCACTGGTGTTTTCATCTTTGAACCTGTTCCAAAAGCTAGGATATTTACACACTCTGTCCCAAGCTGCCAAAGCTTTCCTCAACCAAATTGCAGATATTTCGTCAATTAGATACATCTAGAAGAAAATCTGTTGAATTGTTTGGATTTTGCGATAAGCTTTTGTCATTAATTTGAACATTTACCAGCTTCATCAGTATTATGGGTCAGGGTGTGTATCCAGAAAACTGGAAAGAAATAGCCACAGCATTGAAAGCGGCTTCTAACTGGCGCTGTGCCAAATGCGGTAGAGTGTGCTTGCGTCCAGGGGAAAAACCCGATAATTTAACGTTTTCTGAACGCAAAGCCCATACGTTACAAGTACATCATTGGAACAGAGACCCGTCTGATAATCGCTTAGAAAACTTAGTTTGTCTATGTAGTGGCTGTCACTTGTCCTACCACTGTTTTAGTAGAGGCAACGTTTCTCCTGGGCAGTTGTCACTGTTTGCAGAGCAGAAAGTTAGCTAGAACTTAACTTTATTTTGCGGTGATATAAAAATAATCAATAAAGACGATGAGCGAATATCAGTATTACGAATTTCAAGCATTAGATCGTCCATTAACTACATCAGAGCAAACGTATATTAGTAGTCTCTCTAGCCGTGTACAACTAACATCAAGAAGTGCAATTTTCACTTACAGTTATGGTGACTTTAGAGGTGAACCCAAGGAGCTTTTAGAAAAGTGCTTTGACGTTATGTTATATATGGCAAATTGGGGTACTAGACAATTAGTATTTCGGCTGCCAAAATCGGTGATTGATTCATCAGTTTTTGCTCCTTACTGTTTACCTGAGCAAATTACAGTATCTACAACCTCAAGCTATGTAATTTTAGATATTAATATTGATGATGAAGAATATCGGACTTGGATAGAAGGTGAAGGTTGCTTAAGTAAGTTCTTACAGATTCGAGACGACATTTTGCAGGGAGATTTAAGAGCTATATATCTTGCGTGGTTAAAAGCTACTTCTATATCCATCACTGAGGAAGAAGAAGATTTGCTGGAACCACCTGTTCCGGCAAATTTAAAAAAACTACCAGTCTATCTAGAGGATTTTATAGAATTTTTTGATATCGATCAGGATCTCATAACATCCGCAACTGAGCTAAGTGTTTCTCAAAAATCTGAAGTTGAACCAATAGAAGAATGGATTCAAGCTTTATCATCTTCAGAAAAAAATGAATTTCTCCTCAAAATAGTCAAGGATGAACCTAATGTTAAGCTGAAGCTGATAAAAAGATTAAGGGAAATATCTAAGTCTTCAAAAAATTCTAGTTATGATAATATTCCTAGACGCTCTGTAACTGAATTATTAAAAGGTGCTAAAGAGCAAAATAAACACCGTACTAAGCAGGAATTGCTAATAGCACAACAAGAGAAAGTACGTAAGTTAGAATCACTGGCTTTAAAAGAAGATAAGGTGTGGTTGGAGGTATATAGATTAATAGAACTGAAGCAATCTAAACCTTACGAGCAAGCAGTTGCATATCTCATTGACTTACGAGATTTGGCGGAATATCAAGGGTCATTAGAGGAATTTAAAGCTAGTATTCAACAAATACAGAAGGACTACAGCACTCGTTCAGGGTTACTCTCCCGGCTTAAGAAAGCTGGATTGACTAAACTTTGATATTCAACAGCCAAGTTGTCTATAGAAAAGAAAATTAGAGAAATTTAGAACTTTTTGGGACAAGGTTCAATTTTGCGGGTCAATCCTTGTTAGCTGTACCAAAATAGCCCCAAGCTGGTTTAAGGCAGCATTAGTAGTTCGCTGGTGTTCTTCAAAATTCTGTTGGTGCTGTTCGTGACTATCACGCAGTTCTAGAACACCGATTCAGTAATCGTAGAAAAAAAGAAAAATCAGCCTAGAGAGAAGTAAATAATGAAGCAGAAAGCAGAGAAAACGTTTGCCAGCTAAAGCTTATAGC
>NZ_JACJQL010000127.1 GCF_014696625.1 Nostoc parmelioides FACHB-3921 | reverse complement strand
ACCCTTTTATGTGGGGACTGAAGGGAGGGAACTTCAGGAGGAGACGGCTCCTCAGTAAAATAGGCTACTGCCTCTACGCACAACTTTCACGTCGCGCATCTCGGCTCAATACCTACTACGAAACGCCCTACCTCTTCATACTCTTTTTTTGGCTAAGGTATTGTAGTAACAATACCGTTGCCAAAATAAGAGCATGAAGAGGTAGGGCGTTTCGTAGTAGAGTTATTGTCTCTCACAACGACAACTCAAAAACCACTACTCGCCCATGCCGGATATCTTATCACTCCTGCAATGCCTGCTGCCGCAAATAAACGCAACAACAATGAGGCAATTGAATCAAATCATCCTGGCGATGTTAGCGATGAATGGTAGAGTCACGATGTTGGGAATTGCCCGTTGGACAAGTGCAGGTGGCAGCTATCGGACAATGGGGAGATTTTTCTCGACAATAATACCTTGGGCAACATTGTTTTGGCTGTTTTTTCGGAAACATTTGTGGCGAGATCAGGATGTGTACTTGCTGGCAGGAGATGAAGTTGTAGTCAGTAAGTCGGGTAAGCAGACTTACGGGGTGGATAGATTTTTTTCTAGCCTGGCAAGTAAACCAATTAATGGTTTATCTTTCTTTGTACTGTCATTAGTAAGTGTGTCAGGAAGACAGTCATTTCCAATTAGAATAGAACAGGTAATTAAAAGTGATACCCAAATAAATAGCACCTTACTAATCAAAAAAGTAAAACCCAAAGAGAAACGTGGAAGGGGACGACCAAAAGGCAGTAAAAATCAAAACAAAACCGAAGTGATATTAACATCTGAACTATTGTTAATTAAAAAGATGATTAACTCACTATTCGAGCTAGTAGCTAACTTTATCCCGTTGACGTACTTGGTAGTAGATGGTCATTTTGGTAACAACAATGCTTTGCAGATGGCACGACAAGTTAACTTGCATATAATTTCCAAGTTGCGCCATGATTCAGCTTTATACGTCCCTTATGAAAATCCTGACTCCAGTAAACGCTCTCGTCGTAAATATGGCGACAAGCTAGACTATCGTCATCTACCTGACAAATATTTATGTAAAAGTGCTATTGAGGATGAGATTCAAACTGATTTTTATCAAGCCACTCTTCTTCACAAAGAATTTGCCCAGGCTATCAATGTAGTAATTTTGGTCAAAACCAATCTTAAAACTCATGCTTGCAGCCATGTAATTCTTTTTTCTAGCGACCTAACTCTGTCATTTGAAAAAATCATTAACTATGACAAACTCCGTTTCCAAATTGAGTTTAATTTTCGGGATGTCAAGCAGTTTTGGGGTTTAGAGGATTTTATGAATCTGAGCCAAACTGCTGTGACTAATGCGGCTAATCTCGCCTTCTTTATGGTTAATTTATCTCATCACCTTCTGGCTGATTTCCATCAACATAATCCTGGTTCTGGCATTATTGACCTGAAAGCTTATTACCGTGGTTTTCGATATGTCCGTGAAATGTTAAAAATACTTCCTCAAAAGCCTGAGCCTATTTTATTAGCGCAAATTTTTGCCAAGCTTACTTCCCTGGGACGTATTCATACCGTTTCCACAGGTATTGAACCCTCGTAAATTGGCTAAGGTATTGAGTAATACACCCATTTCATCGATAAAAACAAGGTTTTCTGGGTCTACTAGTCTGACTTTCTCCCAATACTCTATTCTCAGTTTTTGGACTCTTGGAGTTTTCGCCTGGCTACTACGTAAAGTCTTTTTTTTCGTGTTAGATTATGTTTTTGGCTTAATCGCCACAATTGTGACCCTCTTCAATTCGACGCACTTGTTACGGAATATTAAGTCGCACATCGCGTACCATCCTATGGCTGAATGGTAAAATAATTTGCACTAGATTATTGTGCTCATAATAAACTTCTGCATCTGATAAGCTACCAGACCCCTAGTTCTCAGATCTTAACCACCATGACTGTCTCGACTCCCCCTGAGTTGACCCTTGCGCTCAATTGTCCCCTGCTGACTCTAAGGAGCGGGTGGTCATATTTTTGTGATCGCTCCAGGATGGCATTTGCCAAACGCTGATGGCGGTAGACGGGATTGGAACCTTTCAGTAGGATGAGTGAGAACGCCCCAAAGGGGGTGGGGATTGTGGCTGGCTCGGATCCGCAAAAGGAATGAGCCGAGATGCAGCTTAAGCTTCAAACCCTCCTCCAGTCCCTAGTCTATTCTGATCGCGTCCTGCATCATGGGTGATGACTTGAAACCGGATGAGCTTGGAGAAAATACCCACAATCATGAAATACCTCCGCACGGCATGACCCTAGATTTTCGGAATGTGAATATGTTGTGGGCCTCTGTCTTGGTAGAAACCTTGGCGCAGTGCGGCCTACGGACAGTCATTATTTGTCCCGGCTCTCGCTCAGCTCCCCTAGCGATCGCCTTTGCCCAGCATCCAACCCTAGAAGCCATCCCTATTCTGGATGAGCGATCAGCCTCTTTTTTTGCCTTGGGCCTTGCCCGTCGTACGGGGTTGCCCGTCGCCTTGGTCTGCACCTCTGGCACCGCTGGAGCCAACTTTTACCCGGCGGTGATTGAAGCCCACGAAAGTCGCGTGCCCCTGCTGCTCCTCACGGCAGATTGCCCCCCAGAGTCGCTTCACTGCCATGCAGGACAGGCCGTTGATCAGGTTCATCTCTACAGCCACTATCCCAACTGGCAGGTGGATCTGGCGCTGCCAGTTGCTGAGCCACAAATGCTGGCCTATCTGCGACAGACGGTTATTCAGGGATGGGAGCGATCTCTTCACGGAACCCCAGGCCCAGTCCATTTCAACCTGCCCTTTCGCGAACCTCTCGCTCCAACGCTCGATCCGCAGGTCGCTGACCTTGCCCAGTGGTTTGATGAACCCCTTTTTTTTCAGGGGGTACAGCCTCAGCCTGCTGAACACCCTGGAGAAAGAGCCTGTCTAGATAGTGCGCTTTTAGAGGAGTGGCGAGGGTGCGATCGCGGTCTGATTATTGCTGGCCCTGCCATCCCTGCCTGTGCCCTAACCTACTGCCGCGCCGTGGGAGTGCTGTCGCAGCACTTAGGGTGGCCTGTGCTTGCCGAAGGGCTATCGCCTCTGCGCAATTATTTGAGCCTCAACCCTTTCCTTATTTCCACTTACGATATTGTGCTGCGCAACCCTGACCTAGCGGCGCAGCTCAAGCCATCCTTTATTCTGCGTCTGGGAGAGCTTCCCACCAGCAAGATGCTTCGGCTGTGGATTCAAGCGCTCAGCGTGCCCCAGTGGATTGTCGAACCATCTGATCACAATGTTGACCCACTGCACAGCTCGGCCATCCATCTGCGCACCACCATCGAGGCGATCGCTCAGGGCCTTTTTCAGTTTTCCGTGCTACCTGACTCTCCTGTATCCAAGCCTTACACTCATTACTGGCTTAACCTAGAGCTGAGTCTACGTCAGGTGATCGCCCACACCTTTCAACAGCAGGAAATTCAATCTAAAAGCGCTTCGAGCGAAATGGCCCTAAACGAGAGTAAGATTGCCTGGGTGCTGTCTCAATCGCTGCCGCCCCAAACACCGCTGTTTATTTCAAACAGTATGCCTGTGCGAGATATTGAGCTATTTTGGCAGCCCGGACAGCTCGAAGTTCAGCCCTATTTCAACCGAGGAGCCAACGGTATTGAAGGGATTCTATCGTGCGCCTTGGGTGTTACCCATCATCGCCAGGGTGTTCTGCTCACAGGAGACTTGGCGCTGCTCCACGATACCAATGGCTTTTTAATTCAGCCCCACTGGCAAGGGCACCTCACCATTGTGCTGGTCAATAACAACGGCGGCGGTATTTTTGAGATGCTGCCTGTGGCAAGCTTTGACCCACCCTTTGAAACCTTTTTTGTGACATCTCAAAGGGCAGATTTTGCGCAGATCTGTGCAGCATACCAGGTGGAGCACGTCATAATACAGTCCTGGAAAGACTTGGTCGCGCGTCTCAATCCTCTGCCAATCACGGGAATCAGGGTGCTAGAGGTTAGGTGCAATCGCAAAGCGGATGCTCAGTGGCGCAAAGACACTCTGGCCCGGCTCTCAAGCAATTTTTCAGCCACGGTCACCCAACTAAATATCCGGTAGTGCGTCAAAATATTGTGGAGAAGGTTATGAGGTTATGCCAAGCACTAGGTGTAGCGACCCGAAATCATAATCGCTCCGACCCCAATACTTCTCGGTTAAGAATTAAGCAGTATTGAGAATCAAAAAAGTGAGTGGTTGACGTTTAGTACCCGCTCCTGAGTGGATTGGTTTTCTAGATGGAAACTTATACCAATTTGAAAAAAGAATGCGACAAATGGTAAATGTATTAGAGAGGTAGCATTTAGGGTGAGTAATGGCAGGGGTAACACATATCGAGATCCAAGAAAGTGTCGAAGAACTGGAGGCGTTAGTACGTCAACAGAATAATGTACGACTCAAAGAGCGGTTACAAGCGCTGTACATGATTAAAAAACAAGGTATCAGCGTGTGTGCCATTGCTAAAATACTTGGGAAGCATCGAAGCAGATACCGTTGGCGAATTCCCCAAACAGCTAAACTGAACCGATTAGTTCAGCAATGAAACGATTAAGAACCTTCTGAGCAGTTTTATACCCAGTAGCGGGAGCAACTGTGATTTTCTGAAGTCGGGCAAAAACAAGTGAGAATGCGCCACTCCAAGGACAGGTGATGCCTGCGGCGGGCTACGCCTACGCTAAAACATACATTCAAGTAAAATGTATAAAATGTTTAGGTACTGCTGGGATTAAGGAAAGAAAAAAAAATAGAATTACAAAAATTGTCCCAACTGCCAGCTATCCATTGACATCGCAGATGTAACATAATCTCTGCGTTATCTGGAAGCCAAAACTTACCGTTTCCCTTCATACGTAAATTAATAGCTTGACGAATTAAACTTTCAACTGCACCACTACCAAGGGGTAGCTGATGGGCAGCAACGAGAGGATAGTTTAATAGCAGCCTGCGATAAGCTTTAAGAATATAATTTCGTTCTCGAATTAAAGTTTTACAACGCTCTCCAGTAGCTGAGGCAATAAATTCACCCATATCTCTCATTAAATTTAAAGCTTGACCTTTTTTTAAAGCTTTACGAGCTTTTTTAAACCATGATTGACGCTCATTATCTGTAGCAAAAGCAGTGTCAGCAAAGTCTTGCAAATGTGAGGCTGCGTGGTAAAAATCTAATAGTTGATAAGTGGCAGATGGACATTTTAGTTTCTTCAATAAAGGTGGAATATGTTTCCAAATCCATTCAGCACCATCAGCAACTAACAAAACCTGTTTAGCTTGGCTTATTCCCAAATCAACTAGATACATTTCTAGAATATTCAGAAACTCTTGATAACCCAAATATGTCCCGTCATTAGTAATAGGTAGAGATGATGTCCTAATTTTTTTACCATGCTCATCCACTGTATAAATAGTTAATAATTTTGGCTCAACCCATTCTCCAGTAAAACCTAGACGATTAGTTTTGAGCTTACGTCTACCTTTTTTGTTAATCCGAATTCTCGTTCTCCCACCATCCACGGCAATAACAACACGCTGGTCTTTCAGAACATTAAGAGTAGGTAAATTACCCATCTCTAAACTTGATAATTTAGATTGACGTAAATTTATGCCAATTTTCCCAAAATAATATGTGAGACGTTCTATTCGTTTTAAGCTAATTTTTACTCCCCAATCTGTTAAGATTGTGCGTGCAGCTTCAAACGAACCAGAAATTGCTCCATATTTTGTAATTGTTGTCCAAATAAGGGGTGTTAATCATTCCTCTATTCCTAACCATTTTAGAAATGGGCAAAATCCTAACTTTAAATATTTCCCTTTTTGGTGTGATTGTTTGTGACGCTCAACCATATATGGTAATGAGAGAGTGATTTTCACGCCTCCAACTGTTAGTATTTGCCTAGTATAATTACCGTACTTCTTGATTGTTTTATTTGACAAACTTCTTGTTCGATTTATTGCTATATTTAGAGCTTCTTGAGATTGAGATAGTTTATTTAGTAAAACTGCTACACATTCTCCTGCTAACCTTGATGCGGTATTTCTAATTTCTTCTTCTAATGCTTTAAAAGTTTGAGCCGACCATTTACTCAGATTTTTAGTTTCTAAAAGTTTCGTAACTTTTTCTTTAAAGTCTGACAATGATTTGCTTAAATCTAAGCTTGAATATATTTTTTCGTTCATAAAGTGTAGGCATTCCCTGTTTTGATATTCCACATCAAAACTATTACTCAATGGGCATCCTACACTTTTTTGTTTCCATAATAAATTTAAACAACTCTCAAAATAGACTACTCTTGTGTATTCTCAGTATTAACTCTCTTTCAAACGTACTTTTTTTAACTAACCACTTAAATACATGATTTAGCGATCGCTCGTTTTTTACCCGACTTCAGAAAATCGCGTTGCTCCCCCCAGTAGCTTGCTTACCTAACTTCAGTTTCGTCGTATTAGTGGGCGAAGAGGCAAAAAAACGCGCAGCTGTTGCTGTTGCACATTCTATTTTAACGATCGCTTACCACCTAATATCACGTCAAGAACCTTATAAAGATTTAGGAGTTGATTATTTCGACAAACAACGACCAGAAAGTGTCAAGAAACGTTTGATTAAACGCCTAGAAAAACTTGGTTATCAAGTTAGTGTTGAACCTGTTCCGGTCGCAATTTAAACCTGTAATCAATATTTTGTTTCGGCTGTGTCGCCATTCAACGACAACAGCCACATATCCTTCTTGGATTTAAGCCGAAGTTTGATTTTCAAGTCAGAAGGCAGAAGGAAAAAGGGTTTTAGGCAACTTTACTTTTCGTTACAAACTTCGGTTTATTTGCACCGTTCTACTTATAAGCTTCATAGCCCTTAACCCTCGCTGATAATATGCTTGCTTATTGCGACTGAAACCGACCAGTTCCTCGACCCATGCTTGACACCTATACCAAGCAACTATCCAATTGAAATCATATAAACCTATCCAGAAATTACTGTGACGCTTCTCATTTCTATTGTTTTCTTCTTGGCGACAAATATAAGAATCAAGTTTTTGAAATTTAGTTCTTTGTCCATGTAACCAAGCACTGGTCATTGCTAAAGCAATCAAGAGAATTAAGCGTACAAATCTATCAGGGTTAGCTTGAGAACTTTCACTCATTGTAACCTCCTGTTTTACAATCTTTGAACATAGCTTCAATCCCAAAACGTTGAGAATATATTTTGAGAGTAGTGTTTAAGTCAGGCAAATTAGTTAATAAATACCAAGCTTCTTTGTCTTGTTTACCTCTGTACTTTCTTTTCCAATAAACAGCTAAATTGAACCAACCAAAACCTTGTTTTTGAGTAACTTTAACATCAGTATAAAAGGAGCAAACACCAGGATAAATCTCAATGCTACTCAAAGGTTGAAATTTTTGTCTTTTCTCCCGAAAAGTGGTGTCCTTTTTTTGACGGAATACAAAACTCTGATTCTGCTTGTGGAGCCATTGAGCTAGTTCTACGCTGTGAAACTCTCTATCCCCAATAATTACTAGTTTGTATTTTTTTAATAAGCGAATTACTGGGCGTAATACTTTTTGCTGTTCTTCTAGGTTACTGCAACCATCTTTCCCTAACAAACACCAATATATTGGCCAAGCTCTTTTTTGATAAATTACGCTCACCATCAACACATTATTTTCTTTCCACTGTGTTCTATCCATCGCAATGGTTAATTGTGACCCTATTTTAAAATGTTGGTTAATTATTGCTTCAATGATGGGAAACCACAATAAGACTACACTCAAAGCATTTGATATTAAAAACCTTTGTATATGCCGTCTACGACTGTTTTGTTGTATTGGTAGAGGTAAGGTTGCTGCCAGTCTTTCTATCTTCACCTGTTTCTGATTTTGTAACAACCACACCAACATCTTTAGAGTGATTAACTGTGCTTTATTTAGGTATTTTTCTAAGAAGTTTTGGTAGAATGATGCCAGCATTTTGACGACGGTCTTGAACAAATTACGAGACCGTTCTTTTTTACCATTAAACTGTACCCCACAGGTAGCCGCTTAATAACTGTACAGTTCATTCTCAATAAGCACCCAATTTTTTCAAGGGTTATGTGCCTCCTAAACCTTTATCTGGCAGGGTTTAGAGGCGATTGTCGCCCCTTGAATAAGCAAGCATATTATCAGCGAGGGTTAAGGGCTATGAAGCTTATACAGCAAGCACTTTAACTCGCTTGTCGCCCCTTGAACTGATACTGTTTTTGAAATTCCTCGTTCGCTCTTCACAACTGTCTGTCTCTGATAGAGTTTCTCTGATCACTGATGGCGAAATGACTGTTTCTATTAGACTTGTCCACAAAAGATAAAAAGCTTACTGTGAAAGCTTTACACGAACTATCACTGGGATGAAACACTAATTATGGCTGAACGCAAAAATAAGGCTTTGGGG
>NZ_JACJQL010000126.1 GCF_014696625.1 Nostoc parmelioides FACHB-3921 | reverse complement strand
TGCAAAGGAACTTATTCACTTTAGTTTTGCGTGATTACATTGTAGAAAATCTTACCCATACTTGTGTTGCTTAGTACACATGAATGAAATTTTTTGTCAATGCGTAAGTCCTAGTTTTGATAATTTTTTTAATAAAATTAAAAGTAGGGTAAAGTTACAGCACTTCCGGCAGCTATGAAGTACATCCTCAAAGCTGAAAGCTATAATAGGAGAGGGGGAAGAGGAAAATTGTATTGCATAATAGCCGGAAGCGCTGTATGGAAAACTTTACCCCTAATTAAAGCCTCAATCCTAGCGAATTTCTCCATGTTGCCGAATGTGTTCAACTAACCGCTTGGTTTCACCGCCAGCTAATTCTAGTTCCCTGAGATTGCCCACCAAAATAAACAATTCTCTCGCCCTACTAACGGCTGTATTTAGTAAATTGGGTTTGCGGTTGAGGAACCAAAAACTATGCTCTTGGTGACACTGGTAAGGAGAAAAGATAATAGCTGCTTTCTCCCCACCTTGAAAATTATGAACTGTGCCAATATCATCCCAACAAAAGTTTCGCCAACGGGTAGAAAGCCGATACTTGAGCGCGTTAGCTTGCTGCAAAAACGGCGACATTACCCCAATTGTCTTTGAGTTATCCTCCGCGCTAATAGAGTAACCTTGCTTCAGCAAGGATGTAATTACAGCTTCTACAGCGTTGATTTCTTCTGGATTAGTGTTATGGGTGTGGCTTCCCTCGACATGGTAAGCCAACAGATGCGGTTCTGTTGCCGTCCGGTGATCATCGGAAAGAATTTGCAGACCGCCGGGATAATTGGGACTGCAAAACTGAATAATAGACGGGGTGCAACGGTAATGATTTCTCAGAATAATGCCATTGCCATTGTCCCCTTCAGTACCACTAGCACCAGCAGCACGATGATAAGCGGTAGCTGTGTATTTAGCGGTGGGGGCATAGCGATAATAATCTTCATTCCTCATGCCTCGATCCAGAAAGGCAGTTTTAAAATATTGCTTGATGGTATCGTCGCTCATGTTAACGATAGGCTCAATTTGTTGGGGGTCGCCTGCCACTACCGCCTGTTGCGATCGCACTAGCAAAGGAAATAATTGATGTATAAGAGTTGTTCCCGCTTCATCCACAAGTGCCAGCTTGATGATATTAGGCTGAAGAATTGGCAACATATTACGCATTGATTGAAGGGTGGAGGTAATGACAGGGAAAATCAAGCTCAAGTGACTTAAGATGGCATCACTATCAGTTGACAGTTTTAGCAATGCTTCTCCATCCCCTGCTAGTACACTGCCGTAAGTTTCTAATGCCCTCATAACGCTATCTTTGCGCCGGAGAGTTTCTTGCAACAGAAACGCCCAGGCACATTGAAATAGTTCTAGCTGCAATTGGTGATAGTCACGATAAAAACGACACAAGAAATCCGCTTCGGGGTAACTATCAAGTTGTTCTTGGATTTGTTGCTGTTGAGCCTGTTTTAGCTCTAGTTCTTTAGTTAAAGCCGCTATTTGGATTTGAATTTCAGTTACTTCCAGGTTTAGATTGCGCCATTGCCGTGACAAACCGATTTTTTGGTTAACAGAGGTGATTGCTGTGGTTAAACTAGAGAGGTCAATGGGTATTTGAAAGGGATGCGCTGTTGCCAAGGTATTTAAAACTGCCGCGTTTATTCGATTCGCCAAACGCTGAAAAATTCGCGATTCGGTAGTAGCATTGAGCCAGTCCAAGGCGCGTTTTGTCATAGAGTCAGAATCTTTGGGCAGTTCCCGTTCTGCTTGGAATAACGCCTGTTGTATCTGTTCGTAAGCATCAATGGGAAAATTTTCGTAAGCAGCCAAACTTGATAGCTGTTCAGTTAGGGCTTGTAACTCGGCAGACTTAGCAGCAATATCGTTATTGAGTGATTCGATTTCTCCATTCAATTGCGATCGCTGTTCAATGTCAATAACTTTTTGAGCAGTATTCAAGCGGTCTTGCTCTTGGATTTGTTGAATTTCACTTTCTGCTTGCAGCAATTCGAGTTTGGCTTGTTGCCAGGAATCTTGGTTAAATTCAGTATTACGCAGCCAATCTTGGGTTGATTGCAGTTTGGGTAAGGTTTCCTTACGGATATTAACTTGATTGCCGCCTGGAAGATAAAACTGTTGAACAGGAAAATCTATAGTTAGTCGTTGTTGAAATTTTTTAACGGTGCTGTTATTAGCGCCAACAAAGAATATTAAATTATTTACATCATCAAGACCGTGAACAAGTCGTAACGCCCGATTTACTACTTGCTGGGCTATGAGGTGCAGAAACACCTCGGTTTTTCCATTCCCCGGTGGCCCACAAACAGCAGTTAGTAAATTCTCCTGGGCGTGTTTGAGGACAGAGGCTTGAAATTCATCAGGTGCATGGGACGGAAAAGCACCCCAGAACATCACCTCATCTTTAGGTGATTGTGGCTGACCGCATAGGTACTGCATGGCTGGGTGAGTTTCAGTTAGCCATTCTGCCTTAGAGTCAGGTTGTTGCAGTTCCTTGAATATTTCTTGTATGTCTTGCTTAAGTAAGGCGTTATAGGGTGTAAAGTCGCAGCGTAGCAAATAAGGTTGTCGAGAGGTTTTGTAATTTCCTCCTGGTAAGTCTACCAGTTCAAGAAAGTCTCGCAGCGTTGGGAATCTTCCTTTAAATGTGTCTTCTAAGAATTTCAAAATTCCTGATGCAACAATCAATGATTCGGCTTGTTCTTCCTCTAATTTGTACAGCCGCATTAAATTAACAATCACTGGCTGAAACTCGTATTCGGTCAAGTCCCAACCAGTTTTGCGGTAATTCCCTTTAAACAGGGGTGAAATATCGATGGTGAACAAAGGCAGGTATTTCAGCTTTTGGTCTTTGCCCTTGCCGTTAATTCTATAGATTTGGGGGAAGGCAACAGCCATTTGAACATCATTTTTGTTACCTCTAATGGCTGCTTGTTGCTGTTGCTGAAATTGGGTAAATACTTCACTATCTAGGAGTAACTTGTTGCCAACAAGCTGCACTCCCTTATCTACTACTTTTGAATAAATATCTGAAGAACGCTCGACTTCAGCTTGAGTCAGTTCCTCTAACCTAATGTAACTTAACCAAGCTTGTACTATCTGTTTGAGTTTTTCTGACTCTAGCATGGGAACACTTGTGGGAAGACTGTACTACTGGCATTAGATTCAACTTAATACTTTTTGCCGTTTGTTGCCAGAATTACCCAGTAGCAGACGGTTTTCCACAAGAATTTTAACAATTCTACTTACCCATAATTGATGGGCGCTATTACTCAACACTCGTCAGCGCCTCTAGTTGCGATAGCAGCTTTTCAATTTGCTTGCGTTTTTTAGGGTCTGACCAAATGCGTGATTTTCTTAGTTTAGTAGTCGCAGCAGTAAAACGCTCTTTGTAATTGTTTGAGTCGGTGTCAGGGGTAGAGGCTACGACTTTCTTCTCACTAATGCGCTGTCTGATTTCGCTTAAAGACCAGTTGTTGGCAATAGCTTGTGCTAAAAAGGCAACGCGCTCATCTAATTTCTGAATCTGAGCTATGGCTTTGGCTTTGGTGTACTCAAGTGAACCTTCCCTTAGTACATCAAGGATATCTTCTGGAAGGTTTAACAAGGGCAGGCGGTTATTAGCAAATGATTCCCAAGTCATTAAGCCTAAGCCTTCAAACACTTTTTCAACAACTTCGAGGTCTGGATTTACTAGGGGTGAGCCTTGCTGTTCATGGTTTTCATCTTTTCCAATAACGTTATTGGAAGTTTTTTCTGAGTCCGATTCTTGTGACCCAATAACGTTGTTGTCAGGAGCTAAATTTTCGGATTCATCTTTGACAACATCATCCTGAACAGTGTTATCTGAGGCTGATTCTGGTTTTCCAATAACGTTATTGGAAGAATTGGCCGCTACTTTGCGCTCGTGTTGCAAGCGGCGCAGTAATGGCGGGATATCCTCAATGCTTCGACCCAGTTTGAGAGCCAACAATTGCAGAATCCCTTCGGTTTCTTCAACTGGGTTCAGGTCTTCTCGCAGTAAGTTTTCGATCAGTGCCAGTTGAAAAGCAGCATTGTCGTCTAATTCTCTAATGACAACAGGGACAACTTGAAGTCCAATCTCTTGGGCGGCACGATAGCGACGTTCTCCTGCTACTAATTCGTGTTTTTCTCCATCAAGGGGGCGTACCAACAGGGGTTGCAGGATGCCATGCTGTTTTATCGACTCGGTTAACTGCTTTAATGCTTCCGGGTCAAAGTAACGACGAGGTTGATTCGGGGGCAGAGAAATCTGGTCTAATGGGATGGTTTGGTCAGAATCGGCATTAATAACGCCTGTGGTGTCCCAAGGTACTTCAATTTTGCTTTTAAGGGGCTGGCTGGCTTTAGTAGTGCGTCTCATTTTAAAGATTCTAAACTAACAGCTATTTTTTTCAAGATTTGGACAGATGGGTGCTTTGGTTCATACACAGCAAGGGGCATTCGCTCTTCTGAAGCATCCACAAAAGCAGTAGAGCGAGGAATGGGGGGAAATACTGTTCCGGCGTTTGCTAATTGTTCGGTGATGGCTGCTAAGGTACGGGTGTCTTGAGAGTTACGGGCATCGTATTTTGTGGGTACAAACCCAGCTATTTGTAGTTTACGGTTGGGTTTGTTGCGGACGGTAGCAACAGTTTTTAAGAGTTCGCCTGTACCCTCAAATGCTTTGAAATGGGTTTCCAGAGGGACGAGAACATGAGTGGCAGCTACGAGGGAGATGTAAGAGAGTAAACCTAAGCTGGGGGGGCAATCTATGAGGATGAAATCGTAATTCTCTTGGATTGGTTCGATGGCTTCTCTTAGGCGAAAATCACGCATGGAAGCATTAACTAATTGCATTTCTGCCGTAGCCAGAGAGATGTTAGCCGGAGCTAAATCCATGCCATGAATACCCTCATGGATTGGTAGGGGTAGTTCATCGACAATGGCATTATTAACAGTTTGCTCTAAATCCCTTGGAACCAAGCCCATAAAGATAGTTAAGCTGGCTTGGGGGTCTATATCGATGAGCAAGACGCTCCGACCCAATTGTGCTATTTGGTAGCCCAGGTTTTGGGTAAGGGTGGTTTTGGCAACACCTCCCGCCTGATTAAATACTGCGATGATTCGGCTCATAAGTGAGTTTGTTTACTGCACCGTTACAACTTAAGATAACGGTGAAAAGTCGATTACAAATGTTTATTTTTGTTCGTGGCTGCTATTTTATTTGAAAATGTGATCATATAGGTTATAGCCGATTTAATCAGGAAAGAACGCTCTTCTTGTCAGGAGGATGGTAGTTTGATGATTTCGTTCTCTAAAGTCGATAAACTTCCAGAGCTAACCTTGAATGAAATCCAGCAGTATTTATCAAGTGGACTTTTTAAAGGAATTGGGAAAAAAACTGCCCAAACTCTTGTCAATTACTTTGGCTATGAAACCCTATCGGTATTAAATGCTTCCCCAGAAAAACTTGAGTCAATCCCAGGACTTGGTAAATCTCGCATCGCTACAATTACCTCTTCTTGGTCAGAGAGTAAAACCAATCCAATTAGAGGAATTATTGCCCAGCTTTTGGGTCTGGGAACATCACTACGATTAACCTTAAAAATTTGTGAGCATTATGGACACAGAACCGCATTACAACTCAAAAGCGACCCTTACAAATTAATTGATGATATTGAGGGCATCGGTTTTAAAACTGCTGATGAATTGGCGATGTCACTGGGATTGTCGGTTGACTGTGACGCTCGTTATCAAAAGGGTTTACTCCATGTTTTGAAGGAGGCTTTGAGTGAGGGTAACTGTTTTCTGCCTGAATCTCATTTGTTGGGGCGATCTGTATCTTTGCTGGAACGTCCTCACCACAAACCAGACTATAAATCTTTGAACACAATTGTTAGTCAGTTAGTTGAGCAGCAAAATTTAGTTTATGGTGAGGTAGCGAATAGTATTTATCAAAAAGCCGCCTACCGTGCTGAACTGTCTGTAGCGCTAAAAATCCAAACTCTAATTAACCGACCAACTTACCCAACCCTACATCTAGAAAATTGGTTAGCTGACTTCCAAGCCCCTGAATATCGTGAACTCTCACGCTTAACTCCTGAACAAATCAGTGCCTTGTTAATGGCAGTTAAACACCCTATTAGTATCATTACAGGGGGGCCTGGGCGTGGTAAAACTTATGTGCTAAGAACCTTGGTGCAATGGTTAACATCAAGGGGGGTGAATGTAGCTCTTGCCGCCCCGACCGGAAAGGCAGCCAACCGGATGAAAGAGGCTACTGGAATGGAGGCAAGCACCATTCACCGTCTACTCCAATGGCAAGGACTAGGGCAAAACTTTTACTATAACGAGGATAATCCTTTAACTCTTGATTGGTTAATCGTTGATGAATTTTCAATGGTGGATATATTTTTGTTCAATTCCCTATTGAAAGCTTTACCAACAAAAACACAAATCCTGTTAGTAGGAGACTCTGACCAATTACCTAGTGTTGGCCCTGGAATGGTGCTGCGGGACTTGCTTAATTCGGAAATAGTGCCGACAACGAGATTGCAAAAAATTCATCGACAGCGACAGGATAGCCCGATTATATATGCAGCTAGTGAGGTAAATTTTGGCACGGTTCCGCCACTGGATAAATTTAATCAACCTGCCTCGTGGATGGATGTGGGTGACTGTGCGATGTTAGAAGCTATTTCACCAGAAATGACAGCTAAAAGCATTGTCTCTTTAGTCGCATCGATGAAGAAAGAGAATATAGATTTGAATAAAAACGTGATAGTGTTAGCACCGCAGAAGGAAGGGGCGGCTGGTGTTCACAGTCTCAATAAACTGCTTCAGCCTATTTTTAATCCGCCAAAACCTAACCAACCTGAAGTGGTTTTAGGATCTGTAGTGTATCGAGTTGGGGATAGAGTGATACAACTGAAAAATCGTTATGATACACTCCCGCCAGTGATGAATGGTGAGACTGGTCAGGTGGTAGCGATAGATGAGAAAAAAGAAATGGTGAAAATTTCCTGGGAGGGGGGCGCGATCGTCGATTACTATCCAGGGTTCTTTGACCAAATCATGCACTCGTTTTGTATAACCTGTCACAAGAGCCAGGGGAGTGAATTTCAGTTTGTGATTTTTCCGTTACTAATGGCTAACTACCGAATGTTAACCCGTCAACTGCTCTACACAACAATGACTCGCGCTCAAAATACTTTTATTGCGGTTGGGCAGCCAGAAGCATTAAAGATTGCTGTGGAAACAGATAAACCTGCAAAACGGTTCACTGGGTTAACAACTCTACTCATTTCATCTATTGATGAACTAAGCAAAACATTCTCGCGTTTAAGCCAAGCCAAAGCGGTTGCTGCGACACCAGCAAACGTTACCGTCGCATCTAGATTACAGTCACGCAAACTCACTGCTACGCCAGGACAGATGACCGCTATCGGGACTATCGCCCTACAAATGTATGAGAACAAATATGGACATCGACCATCGAAACAACTCGAACAGGTAGGAAAGTTTAAATTTAAGACTTATCACTATGAAATATCAGCAGTTGAGTTAATTGACTCAGCAATTAATTTGGTAATGAGAGAGGAGTTGTAGAGGAGACTGATTGCTGATTTTTGCGATCACCAAGGGGTGGGCAGAACGCGATCGCCTGTGCAATTACGGGATGATCATCAAAACTGAGCCTAAAGCTTCTCGGTTGGGTACTAACCTGATTGCTTACAATGTGGAAGGGAAACTGGAGAACAACGTTAATTGGGCAGAAGTTGATGCAGTAGAAGCGTTGATTGAGGAGTTGTTAGCGGCGGGTTATTGCTTAAATCCTACTGACTCTCTTAACGAAATTGGCGTGATTTCACCTTACCGCCGTCAAGTAGATGCGCTGACTCAACGTTTAAAATCTCGCTGGACAGATTTTTCAAAGCAAAGCATTGGCACAGTTCACACGTTCCAAGGTGGGCAGAAATCAGTAATCATTTTCTCGACTCGCCAATGCCAATCAAGTGATAGCCTTTGGTTTATTAATCGGCGGCCTAATTTATTGAATGTTGCTGTGAGTAGAGCGCGAGAACTGTTTATCCTGGTGGGGGATTTAGAGCGAATTTCTGAAGGGGGGCATACCAGAAATTTGGTGGAATATATCAAGGAATCTGGTGAGATGCGGTAAAAAACATTGCAAGTCAGAAGAATTTAAGAAAGTAAATCACATAAGATTTTGATAGGTATTTTTTTCTTCCGGCCAGACTTATAGACTTATGCCCAAAAACTATGCTAGTAAAACCCTGCGAGGTCGTCCCTTCTCACCCAATACTGATTTAAGAAACGCTGACTTCAACAGAGCAAAGCTAAGAGGTGTAGACTTCAAAGGACTCGACCTTAGCGGAGCAAATTTTCAGAACGCCGATATCCGAGGAGCTAATTTCACCAAAGCAATTTTGCAAGGGGTAAATTTTACAGGAGCGAAGGCGGGATTACTGTGACTTGAATGAAAAAATGAGCTTTTAGCTCACATTATGCTTCACGAAGCAGATATCCATTTTATACTTCGCAAAAATAGTGAAAGTAGAAAATTTATTTTTCCA
>NZ_JACJQL010000125.1 GCF_014696625.1 Nostoc parmelioides FACHB-3921 | reverse complement strand
CTACTTATCCTCTATACCACCTACTTAGACAGAACCTTGCCGTTAGATATGCCTGCCTTTATCCCTTGCTTAGTATTCTTGTACTATATTTAGATGCGTTTGCCCTGTCTACAGTAAGGAATAAGGTATTTTAACCTAGAAAAAAAAAGATAGTAAATATTAAATTTATTGAAAAATATCCGCATTAACGATGCCACCAATAAGAGCTTACAAGCCTTATTTGCTAAGCCTTACAAGCTTAATTGAATATCATTTCAAATAAAACATTAAAAAAATATGAATTACATTTTTCCCTGAAAAAAAATGATATGTTGGATACAGAATTGAATTTCGCACGTATCTGGAGTAGTACAACGTAATCTACTCCAGTTTTTCCCTCCAGAATCTCTTGCAAATAAGGACTTTCAGCAAGATTTTAGGAGGGAATGAGTACAAAATTGTATAGTTAACAATTAGCCCAAACAGCCCTTGAATACTTGCTGTAGTTGGGTTACAAATGAGTACAATCAGATCCTGAACCCCTTTCCATAAATACTCGTACCCCAACTAGAAAATACTAGAACCCCTACCTGAAAAAAATTTAAAAAATTCTCAAAACGTTCTTGAAATCATCATTTGAGATTTTGAGTATAACTGTAATAAATCCAATAAATTCTATTCCAGAGATACAAACTGTAATAGTCAAAGACGACTGCTATAAATCTTATATCGCCAATCACTTAACGCTTCTACATAAAACGCAAGCAAAAAGTGAGTGGAGGGATGAGATAGCACTATGCCTTTGTGAATAGAGGTCGCGGCTGCATCCACATTCTACCAAGACACCAAGTTGACACACACCAGCCGAAACCAAGGACTTCATAGCCTGCCCTACTCAGCGAAGCCGCTACAGGCAATGTGGCAGACGCGACTTCAATTCTTAGGGCAAACACAATCAGCAACGGCATCTCCCACAGTGGCAGCTAGTCCACCGACATTTGCGAAATTCAATGACACCACCAGTTACAGGCTCTTCCGTTACTGAATCGACACCTACCAAAGCAAAATCAGGTGGTTGCGGATGCGACACCAGCACCACCGTGGAAATGGACGAAAAGCTCCAAGAACGTATTGCTAAACATCCCTGCTACAGCGAAGAAGCTCACCACCATTACGCGAGAATGCACGTTGCTGTTGCACCTGCTTGCAACATTCAATGCAACTACTGCAACCGTAAATATGACTGCGCTAACGAAAGCCGTCCAGGCGTAGTTAGTGAATTACTCACCCCCGAAGAAGCAGCACATAAAGTCTTAGTAATTGCAGGCAAAATTCCCCAAATGACAGTTCTGGGAATTGCTGGCCCTGGCGATCCTCTGGCGAACCCAGAAAAGACTTTCCGCACCTTTGAATTGATTGCAGACAAAGCGCCAGATATTAAGCTGTGTCTATCAACCAACGGTTTGATGCTGCCGGAATATGTCGATCGCATTAAACAACTAAATATTGACCACGTTACTATTACCCTAAATACTATTGACCCAGAAATCGGCGCACAGATTTATTCTTGGGTTCACTACAAGCGCAGACGTTATAGAGGTGCGGAAGGCGCGAGAATTCTGCTAGAAAAGCAGATGGAAGGTTTACAAGCTCTCAGAGAAGCTGACATTCTGTGCAAAGTCAACTCCGTGATGATTCCCGGCATTAACGACCAGCATCTGGTTGAAGTCAACAAGATGATTCGGGAACAAGGTGCATTCCTGCACAACATCATGCCTTTGATTTCTGCACCAGAACATGGTACACACTTCGGCTTAACTGGTCAACGCGGGCCTTCACAAAAAGAACTGAAGTCAGTGCAAGACCAATGTTCTGGCAACATGAAAATGATGCGCCATTGCCGCCAGTGCCGTGCTGATGCTGTAGGCTTGTTAGGAGAAGACCGCAGCCAGGAATTTACCAAAGATAAATTCCTCGAAATGGCTCCAGAATATGACTTCGACAAACGTCAAGAAGTCCACGAAGGTATTGAGAAATTTAGAGTAGAACTAAAAGCAGCCAAAGAAAAAGTACTAGCTGGCAAAGAAAAAACAGCTAGCAATCCTAAAATCTTAGTTGCGATCGCCACTAAAGGCGGCGGATTAGTTAACCAACACTTCGGCCATGCCAAGGAATTCCAGGTTTACGAAGTAGACGGTAGTGAAGTTCGCTTTGTCAGTCACCGCAAGGTTGATCATTATTGTCAAGGTGGATACGGCGAAGAAGCCACATTTGACAATATTGTTAAAACTATCGCAGATTGTAAAGCAGTTTTGGTTTCCAAGATTGGCGAATCCCCCAAAGAAAAACTGCTCCAAGCCGGTATACAGACTGTTGAAGCTTACGACGTGATTGAGAAGGTTGCTTTAGAGTTTTACGAGCAATGGAATAAGGGTTAGGGACTAGGGACTGGGGACTGGTGAGCCAGCGACGGGTACGTAGGGGGTTTCCCCCATAAGCGACTGGCTAACCCCGAAGGGGGGACTAGGCAAATTACCCAATCCCCAATCCAAGGCAAAAGTCAAAAGTCAAAAAATCTTTTACCTTTTTACTTTGTACTTTTTACTTTTTTGTCCCCAATCCCCAATCTCCAATCTCCAATCCCCAATCAACAAGGAGAATAATCATGGCTTACACCATCACCAGCCAATGTATTTCCTGCAAGCTCTGTTCGTCTGTATGCCCCACTGGTGCAATTAAGATCGCTGAAAACGGACAGCACTGGATTGACCAAGCACTGTGTACAAATTGCGTTGATAGCGTCCACACCGTACCTCAATGTAAAGCTGGTTGTCCCACTTGCGATGGTTGCGTTAAAGTACCTAGCGATTATTGGGAAGGCTGGTTTGCTAACTACAACCGAGTTATAGCGAAATTGACAAAAAAACAAGACTATTGGGAACGTTGGTTTAATTGTTATTCTCAGAAATTTTCCGAACAGCTACAAAAGCATCAGGGTGAAATCTTAGGGGTATAAAGATGAGTGTTATTTATCTCGATAATAATGCTACCACTAAGGTAGATCCAGACGTTGTAGAGGCAATCATGCCCTACCTGACCGATTATTACGGCAATCCTTCTAGTATGCACACCTTTGGTGGACAACTAGGAAAGGCAGTCAGAACAGCGAGAGAACAAGTTGCTGCCCTGTTGGGTGCGGATGAATCAGAAATTGTTTTTACCAGTTGTGGAACCGAGGGTGATAATGCGGCTATTCGCGCCGCATTGTTAGCCCAGCCTGAGAAGCGCCACATTATTACAACCCAGGTAGAACACCCCGCAGTCTTAAATGTCTGCAAACAATTAGAAACCCAAGGCTACACTGTTACCTATCTTTCCGTAAATAGTCACGGGCAATTGGATCTAGATGAACTAGAAGCCTCGCTGACAGGTAACACCGCCCTGGTGACAATTATGTATGCGAACAACGAAACTGGTACTGTATTCCCAATCGAAGAGATTGGGAAACGAGTTAAGGAACGTGGCGCAATCTTCCATGTGGATGCGGTGCAAGCAGTAGGTAAGATACCTCTGAATATGAAAACCAGCACCATCGATATGTTAACCATATCTGGTCACAAAATCCATGCACCCAAGGGTATTGGCGCTTTGTATGTGCGTCGCGGTGTGAGATTCCGCCCCTTGTTGATTGGTGGACACCAAGAACGCGGTCGCCGTGCAGGTACAGAGAATGTACCCGGAATTGTCGGTTTAGGTAAGGCCGCAGAGTTAGAATTGATTCATATCGAAACAGCGATTAAGAAAGAAACCAGGCTGCGCGATCGCCTAGAACAAACCTTACTCGCTAAAATCCCTGACTGCGAAGTTAACGGTGATATTACGCAGAGATTGCCCAACACCACCAACATCGGCTTCAAATACATTGAAGGCGAAGCGATTCTGCTCTCCCTGAACAAATATGGCATCTGTGCGTCGTCTGGTTCGGCTTGTACCTCTGGGTCGCTGGAACCATCCCACGTCCTCCGGGCAATGGGTTTACCATACACCACCCTCCACGGTTCGATTCGCTTCAGTCTTTGTCGCTACACTACAGAAGCTCAAATCGATCGCGTCATCGAAGTCATGCCCGAAATTGTCGAACGTCTCCGCGCCCTTTCCCCCTTCAAAAATGATGAAGCGGGTTGGTTGCAAGCCCAAGAACAGACATTGGCTCATCGTTAATTAGATTAGGGAATGGGGAGTAGGGAGTAGGGAGTGGGGAAAGAGTTTACCACTCACCACTCACCTTCCGAAAAAGATTAGGGGATGGGGAAAGAGTTGGTTAATTACATCTTTCCTTCTGAAAAGGATAAGCTCAAGCATTTCCCACTCCCCACTCCCCGCCTCTACTCAGCACTCATAACTCAGCACTCGGAACTCAATATGTGGGACTACACAGATAAAGTATTAGAACTGTTTTACGATCCCAAGAATCAGGGAGTGATCGAAGATAATGGCGAACCTGGCGTGAAGGTTGCCACCGGTGAAGTAGGGAGTATTGCTTGCGGTGATGCGCTGAGACTGCACATCAAGGTGGAAGTAGAATCCGATAAGATTGTTGACTCTCGCTTCCAAACCTTTGGCTGCACCAGTGCGATCGCTTCTTCTAGCGCATTAACAGAAATGATTAAGGGTTTGACTTTAGATGAAGCTCTGAAAGTTTCTAATAAAGACATTGCTGATTACCTCGGTGGCTTGCCAGAAGCCAAAATGCACTGCTCTGTCATGGGGCAAGAAGCTCTGGAAGCTGCTATCTATAACTATCGTGGCATTCCTCTCGCCGCCCATGATGAAGATGACGAAGGTGCATTAGTTTGTACTTGCTTCGGTGTGAGTGAAAACAAGGTACGTCGCATAGTTGTCGAAAATGACCTTACTAGTGCGGAACAGGTAACAAATTACATTAAAGCTGGCGGCGGTTGCGGTTCCTGTTTAGCTAAAATTGATGATATCATTAAAGATGTAAAGGAAAACAAAGCCGCAACAAACCTCAACAATAAAAGCGGAAGTAAACCTACAAATATTGCTAACTCTGGGCAAAAACGACCGTTAACCAACGTGCAGAAGATAGCCCTCATCCAAAAAGTATTAGACGAAGAAGTAAGACCCGTATTGATTGCCGACGGCGGAGATGTAGAACTCTACGATGTAGATGGCGATATTGTCAAAGTAGTACTGCAAGGCGCGTGTGGCTCTTGTTCTAGTTCTACAGCCACCCTCAAGATAGCGATTGAATCCAGATTACGCGATCGCATTAATCCCAGCCTAGTAGTAGAAGCAGTTTAGTTAACAGTCAACCGTTAACTAACACCCAAAAGAACTTTCACAACCACATAACCAACCCATCATGAACAATAATTCTACTGGTTTTTCTGTGGAGCGATCGCCCCCTCTTCGGCGACGTTCTACAAACCCCTCACAGCCATAGCTCAACAGGCGTGAGATCCAAACACAAAGACCGACCAACTAACCAACCAATTGCAGGAAAAGAGAACAATGACTGACGAAAACATTAGACAGATAGCTTTCTACGGTAAAGGCGGTATCGGTAAATCTACCACCTCCCAAAACACCCTTGCAGCTATGGCAGAAATGGGTCAACGCATCATGATCGTAGGTTGCGACCCTAAAGCTGACTCCACCCGTCTGATGCTTCACTCCAAAGCTCAAACCACCGTACTACACTTAGCTGCTGAACGCGGTGCAGTAGAAGATTTAGAACTCCACGAAGTAATGTTGACCGGTTTCCGTGGCGTTAAGTGCGTAGAATCTGGTGGTCCAGAACCCGGTGTAGGTTGCGCTGGTCGTGGTATCATCACCGCTATTAACTTCTTAGAAGAAAACGGTGCTTACCAAGACCTAGACTTCGTATCCTACGACGTATTAGGTGACGTTGTATGTGGTGGTTTCGCTATGCCTATCCGTGAAGGTAAAGCACAAGAAATCTACATCGTTACCTCTGGTGAAATGATGGCGATGTATGCTGCTAACAACATCGCTCGCGGTATTTTGAAATATGCTCACTCCGGTGGTGTACGTTTAGGTGGTTTGATCTGTAACAGCCGTAAGGTTGACCGTGAAGACGAGTTAATCATGAACTTGGCTGAACGTTTGAACACCCAAATGATTCACTTCGTACCTCGTGACAACATCGTTCAACACGCAGAATTGCGTCGTATGACCGTTAACGAGTACGCACCAGACAGCAACCAAGGTCAAGAGTACCGCGCATTAGCTAAGAAGATCATCAACAACGACAAGCTCACCATTCCTACACCAATGGAAATGGATGAACTAGAAGCTCTGTTGATCGAATACGGTCTATTAGACGACGACACCAAGCACTCTGAAATCATCGGTAAGCCCGCAGAAGCTACCAAATAGGTCATGCCGTAATTAGGAGACACGGAGACAGGAAGATGAGGAAGCAATTCCTCTTCCAACTCTCCCTTCCCGACTCCTCACTCTCCCAAATATACTTCTATTTCCCCATTCGTAAGAGTCACTGAGGCAGATATGACACCTCCCGAAAACAAGAATCTTGTAGATGAAAATAAGGAACTTATTCAAGAAGTTCTGAAAGCTTATCCCGAAAAATCTCGCAAAAAACGCGAAAAGCACCTCAACGTCCACGAAGAAAACAAGTCTGATTGCGGCGTTAAGTCTAACATCAAATCCGTTCCTGGTGTAATGACCGCCCGTGGTTGTGCTTATGCAGGTTCCAAGGGTGTGGTTTGGGGTCCTATTAAGGACATGATCCACATCAGCCACGGGCCTGTAGGTTGCGGTTACTGGTCTTGGTCTGGTCGTCGTAACTACTACGTTGGTGTAACTGGTATCAACTCCTTCGGTACCATGCACTTCACATCAGACTTCCAAGAACGCGACATCGTGTTCGGTGGTGACAAAAAACTCGTTAAACTCATTGAAGAACTCGACGTTCTCTTCCCTCTAAACCGTGGTGTTTCCATTCAATCTGAATGTCCCATCGGTCTAATTGGGGATGACATCGAAGCTGTAGCTAAGAAAACTTCTAAGCAAATTGGTAAGCCTGTTGTACCCTTACGTTGCGAAGGTTTCCGTGGTGTGTCTCAGTCTTTAGGACACCACATCGCTAACGACGCTATCCGTGACTGGATTTTCCCAGAGTACGACAAGCTGAAGAAAGAAAACAGACTTGACTTCGAGCCAAGCCCCTATGACGTAGCTCTAATCGGTGACTACAACATCGGTGGTGACGCTTGGGCCAGCCGGATGCTGTTGGAAGAAATGGGCTTACGTGTTGTAGCTCAGTGGTCTGGTGATGGTACACTCAACGAGTTGATCCAAGGCCCTGCTGCTAAGTTAGTCCTCATCCACTGCTACCGTTCTATGAACTATATCTGCCGTAGTTTGGAAGAACAATACGGTATGCCTTGGATGGAGTTCAACTTCTTCGGCCCCACCAAGATTGCTGCATCTTTACGCGAAATCGCGGCTAAATTTGATTCCAAGATTCAAGAAAACGCCGAGAAGGTAATTGCTAAGTACACTCCAATCATGAATTCTGTGGTTGAGAAGTACCGCCCTCGCTTGGAAGGTAACACCGTAATGTTGTACGTAGGTGGTCTACGTCCTCGCCACGTTGTTCCCGCTTTTGAAGACTTGGGTATCAAAGTAGTTGGTACAGGTTACGAATTCGCTCACAACGACGATTACAAACGTACCACCCACTACATCGATAACGCCACCATCATTTACGATGACGTTACCGCCTACGAATTTGAAGAGTTCGTAAAAGCTAAGAAGCCTGATTTAATCGCTTCTGGTATTAAAGAGAAGTACGTCTTCCAAAAGATGGGTCTTCCCTTCCGTCAAATGCACTCTTGGGATTACTCCGAACCTAGCGACGGGGTGCAGATGTCAGATGAGGTAAGGTTTTTTGTTGCTGGGAGAAAAATAAGTCTATTTTTAGCCTAAATGCAGGTTGTAAGGTTATCTGAGAACAATATATTTTTGCTGCTTAAGACAATATAACTCTTATTGGGTCTGGTTTTTGGGTTTTGCTTAGATTTTGCTTAAATGAAAACTGTAAAATGAAAGACTATTTTGATTAGCATTATTTTAGATTAATTAGGGGCGATAGATGACATAAGATGACATAACTACTTAATTTTCTCCATTTCTACAAGTATCTCTTGAAGTAGAAATTCTAAATTTGGTTTGAACGGCTCAACTTGATTCCGCGTTGGCAAGTTTTCCTTGTGACGTATTACATCATGTGTATGTAAGTCTGCAACATCTCTTGCAATTTCCTCTAACGGCTTAAACAATTCACGACGACTTTTTGATACTTGGCTGATTACTTGGTGAAATGTTTGTTGCCCGAAAATAGGTGGAATATGATTGATAATTGCTCTTATCACGAGAATTGATGCTATATAATTTCCACTATTAAATGAGCTATTCAGTTCTTCACAAAATCCGACTAATTTATCTAGATCAAATTTGCTACTTTTTACTAATTTTAGGTATTCAATAATTTGATAATTAACATAATTATCTGGTAACTCACTCTTTAAATTTAGAACAACACCAACTTTACTCAAACGCTGTAAATTCTCTATCAAATTTTGAAATGAACCACTATACTTCCTAGTCTCTTTTATAGCTTGTTGCCATCGATTTTCATCTCAGGGCGAACGCATCTTAATTGCTAATAAGAATTGGGAAGCAAATTCAAACATCTAGAATAAAGCCAATTGTCTTAGATAAATAGTGAATGTAAGTCAAAGGATAAA
>NZ_JACJQL010000124.1 GCF_014696625.1 Nostoc parmelioides FACHB-3921 | reverse complement strand
TGGAAAAATAAATTTTCTACTTTCACTATTTTTGCGAAGTATAAAATGGATATCTGCTTCGTGAAGCATAATGTGAGCTAAAAGCTCATTTTTTCATTCAAGTCACACTCGTAGTCTAGTTGGGCGGTGTAACTTTCCTTATGGAGCCTTAACCCTTCTCGAAGCTTGGCAATTAGCCAGTTGGTGCGGAGTTCCTCTCTAAGCTCAGGCAACAATCGCATCAACCGCCATTCCCGTGCTTTGGACAGTCCGTAGGCTCCGCCAAGGAATAATAAAGAAACTAATCCCCACCAAGGTTTGGAGACATTACTTGGTTCTATTATTCTTAGGCGGGTAGCTTTGGTAGGCAGAAAATTATCACGTTGAAACGAGGGGTTAGCTGGTGCGTAAACTTCGGCATAAAACTCAGACAAGGGCATTATGTAGCGTTTATCTGGTGTGCAGTATTTAGCACGGTTATCTGGTGAGGTCAGTGTAGAGGGGATAAAGCAATATTCCACCAAACTGATTTGAGTACCAGTGAATGATTTAGCCCCACAAATTAAGCCGATGGTTGCCAGCACACCCACAGTAATATTGTTGGCTGTCCCTGAGCGGATGTATGACTCGAACTGCTTACGTTTCATTGGTTTGCCCCCTTTAGCATTGATGCAATCAGCAACAACCCCACTGCACCCAACCCCATTAACAGCCAAGGGGGTTCAGGTTGGGGAGTTGGTTTAACTTCGTAGCTCCTTACCTCCTCATAGAACCGTGTCTTACCTATCTTGGTCGCCTCAGAGACAACCCGATATTCATCAAAGGCTATCCACAGCGAAGCCCCTACACTTGCAGTCTGAACAGTCGCAACCATGAAGTCTTTGCCAATGTGGAGTCTGTCGTCATATTGAATCTTGGTGAGGGTGTTGGCGAAGAATAACCCCAGTACAATGCTGCCGAGTGTCCCAGAAGCGATCGCGCCAATTCCTAAACTCGTTAGTAAACTGACTCCAGTGTTAGCGGTAAATACACCCAAGAACGTTGCCAGTGCTTTGTTTAGCAGTTGTTTATTGCTGAATACATCCCTAATAGATTGCTCTAGCCGTTCACTGTCTTCATCCTCTGGGGTGGTTTGAGTTTTTTGCGGTTCACTCCAATAAGGAGAGGGAGTCTGTTCATTATTGGAGTGAAATTGAGATAACAAAGCATCTATTTCATTCATTTTTACTCCTTCTTAACCCTATAAACGGGTATAAAAGCCAGAGTTTCTCATCCTCTGGCTTTTTACTTATGGTTTAAATGCCCATAAAGTTGCGGAACCACTGCCCTACACGGCTAATTCCAGCAGTACGCGAGTAGTTTGGTTTGGGTATGCGGTCGGTCTTCGCTTCACTACCGTTAGTCCACAGTGCCGTAGTTACGGCAGTTTCATAAGCCCTATCCGCCGTATCCTGTGCTTCTGGTAGTTTGTTGGATGCCTTGATTAAATCCGCCTCGTATTTTGCGATCGCCATTAGGTCGGCGGTGGCCCCCGCTATCTGAATCAGGCTTGAGCGTTGAGCGTGTCGGGTTGCTTCTGCTGTGGTGGCGTTGACGTGTTCGGCTTGATTAAACTCAACGAATCTGTCACCAGACCCGTTGGTCTTCAAAACCGGACGTGAGACTTTCACCTCATCCGGCTCCTCAATGACTTGGCTCTTGTCATGAGTACCTCTAACTACCATGTTGATAAAGCGTCCCTTTCTTCCGAGTTATCGTTGGCAGTTTTACTATCGTGGCATTGACGATGCAATGCTTGAAGATTTCCGTATATATCCCTTCCGCCTTTTGACTTGGGGATAATATGATCAACTTCAATCAAATCATCTTCCCTAAAATACAATCCGCAGTGAGCGCATTTACCCTGTTGTTTCTTTAAAAGTGTTGCCACTCTTGCCGGAACTAGGGGGTGTTTTCCTCTTCTAGAACTCCAGTATTTCAAGTTTCCGTCAAATGGTGATGCTGTCCCCTTAACTTTGATATGTCTAACAATTGGCTTGCTGGCATAGTTAACTAAGGTTTCGGTTATTTTTCCATCTTTGGTTACTGAGAATACCCAGTTATTCCCGCCCACGGTATGCCAATATTTATTGGTTATCCATCCCATAGATTTACCTGGGTGGCGGCGTTTTGCCCATCTGGAAAGCTTTTGATATACTAAGTGTTCAAGCGTAGAAAATGTTTCTTTGCTTACAACTGTTGAATAGTAATTGACCCACCCCCTAATGATGGGGTTGAGTTTTGCTATTAGTGCAGCTTGTGGGGCTGATTTGTGAGCGTCGATAATTTCCGCGATTGCATCGTAGTGTTTCTTAATCGCTTTCTTGCTGGGTTTGATGAGTGTCTTAAATCCCAGTAATTTACCGTTGGTTGCCTTACCTGAGTGGTGGTCATCAACTTTGTATTGCCTAACGTTGAATCCGAGAAAGTCGAAGCCAGAGTCTTTATAATCGTCTGATTCTTTTTCTGGGATTATCGGGTTAAGCAGAGTGTGACCTATTCTGGTCTTACTAGGACTTAATTCCAGTCCCATTTTTGCTAACCACCTTGAGACATCAAATTTCATTTCTGCAATTTGAACTTTTTCGTTGGCTAGGATTACAAAATCGTCAGCGTATCTTATTAAGGATATTGAGCATCGATTTTTTTTCTTATCACCCTTGAGACTGTCTGCAAAATCTACTGCTATTTGCTCTAACCCATGAAGGGCTATATTCGCTAGTAGGGGAGATATAACACCGCCTTGGGGTGTGCCTTCGTTAGTCTCAAAGAATTGTCCATCATCCATTACACCCGATTCCAGCCATGCTTTGATAAGTCTGTGCATCGTTGGGAATGTATTGATTTTCTTGAGCAATTCTTTATGGTTGATTTTATCGAAGCATTTGGATATGTCAGCATCTAGGATGTATTTTTCCTTTAATCTGATGCTATTAAATATTGCTTCGATTGCATCGTGGGCGCTTCTTCCTGGTCGGAAACCGTAGCTGTTAGGCTCAAACTTTGCTTCCCATTCTGGCTCAAGAGCCAGTTTAGCAAGCGCTTGAGTTGCTCTGTCGTGCATAGTAGGAATACCGAGGGGTCGCTTATCTCCGTTTGATTTGGGAATCCAAACCCGACGGGTTGCATTAACTTTCTGGTTAATGTTTAAGCTTAGAACCAGGGTGAGTCTAGCCTTGGGGGTGAGAGATTTTATACCGTCAACCCCGGCGGTTTTCTTGCCTTGGTTATCCTGGGTTACTTTGCGGACAGATAAGGCTTTGGCTGACCAAGACCTCATCAGTGTTTTTTGGAGTCGGCGGACTACTTTAGTATCACCACGTAGAGAGGCTTGGAATATTCTTTTCTGAAGCTTATAAACGTTCCTTTCCAGCTTTCGCCAGTTAATCGCGTTCCATTCCACCATCTGATTGCTCAGTGTTTTAGACATATACACTTCTTAATGTGACTATTCCTACCAAATCATCGTGAGTACGTCAGCATATCTTGACCATTACAGCCAAGCGTTCGCTTCTTACTCAATCTCGCCCGTCAAGGCATCCGGTTAGCACCTACTCAGGTATTCGACCACCTGAGAGCGTTTGACGGGTTACTTCGTTCCGATTAACAATACTGATATCTTTAGAGCGACACTCTTCACCGGGGTTAATGGGGGTGCTTATTGGTCGGGAGATGAACCGCCAATCCCTTATCCTTTGCCTTTTGGCGCAGCGTTTCAGCCTGATTGCGCTACTTGAATGATAACGATGATTAAAACGTGTCTTTCTTTCGTACTCATGGATATCTTGCTTGGCTCCTTACCGGGTTTGGGCTACCAGTAAGAGCGCCGTTCATTCCCGCTTTACCGATTGATGGCTAGTCGCTACAGTAGGGAAAGGGCTTTCACCTCAGCACTTGAGGGGTAGGATTCACACCTACATTGTTAATCAGTTATCTAGGCTATTACCTAGCAGCTAATCCCCTAGAATCCTTGCAGAGTCTAGTTTCTAGCTAACGAATCGCACCATCTCCACCATCTCATTTTTGAAACGCTGTTCACTCCCTTTTGATGAGTTGATAGCTTTGAGCGTTTGCGTTCCGTGCTTCTGGGTTAGTTGCACCAGTTCCGCATAGGCTTGGTTAACATCCCCGGTTGTCTCAATAATCGAACGGTATGCCTCCAATGCTTTAGGTAAGTTAGCTTTGGCAGTGTCCGACAGTCGTGCCATATCTGCAATTCGGGTGATTACCGTTTGGTCGCCCTGAAGTGCTTTGTTAAAGTCCTCCGCCGACACATCAAACAGTTTGCTCATCGCTCCCAAAGTACCAGGGGCATTACCAGAGATATGGTTTTTTAGTTTGGCAGTTCCATAGTTACGAGCCATTATTCTTCTTCCTCCTCGTCAACAGCCAAAGGGTTAACTGTGGAGATGAAATGTACTTTGGCGGTGCTATTAGATGCGGCGGCTAATGCGTCTTCTGGTTTGTCGTAGGGCGTAACCTTGTTTACTCCCTCATCGGTATTCTCTGCTTCACACAGATAATATTTGCTGTCCATCTTGCTAGAATCCTTTTGTTGTACTTGTGCAACTTGAGGGCGATTGCTCGGTGTCCAGTCAAGCAATCGCTCTCCCTTTAACCAGAAAATGCTTCAAGCTTTGCTACATCGATAGTTGTTCTCTCCTCAACTTCCCACTGCAAATAAGTCAATGCTGTTGTTGCATCTCCTAACGTCAAGTCAGGACTATAGTTAAGTGCAATTTGCTTGTAATCGGGATGGTTGCGAATTTGTAGAATTGTTTGCTGTGCCTCTTGAATTAGGCACTTTAATGATTGGCTCATAATTCTGCCTTTTCATTAATAGATTTGTTGGTACGTTGGCGTGGTACTGGTTTAGGTTGTAAGTGGGCGATTGCTCCTATGGTGAACATTCCTCCACCTATCATTGCTGTGGTAGTTGCGCCAAACTTTTGAGTAGAGAGATAACCAAAACCAACACAACTAGATAGAAATAAAGTGGCTCCTATTACTTGTCTAAATTTCACAATTATTTCTCCTTCAAAACAGTGATAATTGCAGTGATTCTTGACTAATAACAGAGACATTAACGCTCATCCCTAATACCTCCTCACATCGATTTATCAAAGTGCTGTGGTTAATAATCAAATCAGTTTTTTTTCGTTGTCCTGCGAGTGGGCGAAAGTGATACTTAGGAGCGCGGATTGTTCCTGTTTTGTACAGGTATTGATATAAGTTTCGGTCTATCTGATAGACCTTTGACTGGGTTAGTAATGTGCTGTCATAGACTCTGCTTAGATTATTCATGAAGCTACCCCTTTTTACTGACTAACCATACTTAATAGCCTTGCCTTATTCGGTTGTATTGGTGCAGTTGCTAATGCTTGATTTTGAGGAGTTGGTAATGCACTCTTGTTAACTCCAGACTGAAATATCAGCTTTTCTATTGCTGCTGAAAATGCTTGTGTTGGTGCATCTTGAGGAATGTCAAACATTTGGCACAGTTCGTAAACTGCTAAATACGAGATGGTTATACGCCGAGATTCGTAGCAGGTTTTATCAGACACTTGTTTCTACTCCTGTCATAGTTTCTGTTAGTAACTTCAATCCCATCGCATTGATAAATTGCGGATTTGGCAAGACCATAAAGCCGAATTGAGCTAGATTTTCATCGACTACTGGTAAGGAAACTCCACCACCCCACGCCACCAAGTATTTAGCTCTATCTAGATAATTTTTAGAGGTGACGATATTGGCAAACTTCTCAATCTGGCTTGACCACCATTGGTCTAAACATTGGGCATATTCCACTTCAAAACTCTTGCCCGTAAGTCGATTTCCTCCATAAGTCAAAGTGCCATCTAGAATCCCTTTATTTACTAAAGAAGGGGAATGTTTAACATCTTTGGATATGAGGCTTACTCCATCGTTTCTCTTGTCTAATGCCTCGGCAATCATTGAGTGCAATTCACCGCAGCCATTCTCTATTAAATGTTCACCAATCACTGCACCATTGCCGTTAAACACAGTAATTAGCCAAGTCGATGAACCGATATCAAGGGCGATAGCTACCTCTGATTCTTCTAGGGTGAGAATTGGTTCACCGAATAGGCAGTAAGCGATACTGCCAAAGCCCTCTCGATAAACACCTGTAACTAAAATCTCAACCGTTTTAGTAACAATTTGTTGATTGATGGGGTGTTTATGTTGGAAGGTGTGAATACCTTGCACTCGCCGCTTAATTTCTTTGTCCCAGCGTTGTGGGTTGTGGTTGCTCAAACTAATCTCTAGTCTTATTCCATCGGGAATATTCAGAACTGCTAAGTCTGCAAGGATGCTTTCTAATGCCAGTTCTGCTTTTTTGGACTTGTCCTCATGGAGTAGCGTGTAGTCAGGTTGTACGAGCGCTGCACTGCCCCAGAAGAATTGAACTTCTTTTAAGTCCAGGCGCGAACCTTCGACGTAACGAATCCAGCAGCCATCCTTAGAAATTGTTTCGTAATGGCGAATGTTGCGGTTACGGACTAATGAGTATGCTGCTGGCATCATGATAGAAAAATCACCATAGATAGCCTTGCCATACCCAGCACCAGGGTCTTTACCTCCCGTGATGGTAGTTAACCCGGAATTGGTGAGTAAATCGGCTTGAGCAAGCCAATTATCGGCGTTCAAGTATGTGGTTGTCATGGTTCTGATTATTGGTAAAAGTCTTTATATTTCTGGCTTTTGAGAATTTAAAAGCTAAATCGCCATAAATCCACACATCCAGCTTTTGGCAAGCCTCAACGTCACTTTCTGGCTTCTATTGCCTTTGTTGGGTGGCTGTTTTTGGCTTGTGAATTTATTATAGCTCGAAAACTCTAATACTCTAATACTCGAAAACAACATTTACTTATACTTTGGCGATAATTAAAAAAATTAATTAATGAGTATTTGAGCTATGGAGGAAAAGAAAAAACCAGGAAGACCATCAACCAATAAAGATGACTCTGTTTTTGTCCGTGCGAGAGTGCCACGAGAAATTCACAAAGCTTTCAAGCTTGCTTGTACGGAGGATGATTTAGTTATGGAAGATGTAATCAGGGATTTAATTAATGAATGGCTTACAAAAAGAGACAAGAAGAAGTCAGTTTAGATTTTCGAGTTTTAGAGCTATATAATATATGAGAAACCTGTTACTTCTCCCAATTTTCAATTTGAGGAGAGGTGACATGAATGAAGACAACTTACAGAATCTCAGGCTTTTGAGAAACTATCAAGTTTTATTAAGTAATTTCAAGCCATGAATTAGGTCTTGTTACATATAAAGCGGACAGAATTTCTGTAAAATCAGGCATGAATACAAATGAAGCTTGTAATGGAGGTAAATACACAACACCACTAAAACTAAAAAGGCAAAGTGTTACTAAGTAGTGAACACCTTGCCAGAAGTTAAAAATTAAAGGTTTAAATATCTGCGAGCGGGGTTTATCTCTCAAAGACCAAAGAAGTGGGACGAAGTTGGAAGCTCTTACCACTATTGGCAACCGAGATTGTTCCGCGCTGCTTACTCATATTATATGAGTTGCTGTGGCAATTTACAAAGTTATGTCGGCAGATAAATTTAATAATTTTTTTGCTAACTAAAAACCAAGTTTAAACAAGTAAAACAGTAAATCTCATAGATATGAGGCGTAGCAGTGCGCTAACCCCCTCTAAATGCTGAATAACCAGTTATTTGAGGGTACATCTGTGATAAGTAGTAACCGCGCACTTCAACTACATGAAGTTTTAGGAGGGTGTGAGACAATATCTCGACCCTTACATATAGAAGGAACTCACTGGAATGAATGGTTAGCCAGTGCTGTTGATCCTGGAATTATTGCTCTAAACGTTGTTTCGGTATCAGGTAGAACCGCCTACGATTACCTGTTCTACAGTCAAAATGTTCCCCGGCGTAACGATGGACGACTTAGAGACGGTGTATTAAAAAAATACCACCACATTGAAGGACGTTCCTGGTGGTGCAACGGCGTTGACCCACTCAACGATTACAGCCCGATGGACTGGGGCTGCATGAAGCCCGACCGCCCCAGGCGCGACCCAAACAAAGTTTCTAAATTTATCAAATATGAACACCCGTTGCGAGTGCCAACAAGGGCGTTTTTCTTAGCTGTTACCGATGAAATTTGGTCGAGCATAGCCGCAAGATATGACAAACCCATCAGCGATTGCGATCGCGCATTGGGTTTCTGGCATTGGGTGTGGAAGTACAACATTCCTGTTGTAATTTGTGAAGGGGCTAAAAAAGCTGGGGCGTTGCTCACTTTAGGTTATGCAGCGATCGCGCTGCCTGGGGTAAACAGTGGCTACCGCAATCTAAAAGATGAGTTTGGCATTCCCACCGGAGAAAGACATCTCATTCCCGAACTGCAACACTTCGCTACTCTAGGACGTAAATTTACCGTCTGCTTTGACCACGACACCAAGCCAGAAACAATTCAACGGGTCAACATTGCCATCGCCCAAACTACCAAGCTGTTAACGGCCTCTCACTGTCAAGTCCTGATTACAGAGTGGAATTATCCCGAAAAGGGCATTGATGATTTAATCATTGCCAGGGGGTCAGATGTCGCCCATGAGGTGATAAGCCTTGCACTCACCTATGAGCAATGGCAGGTGAAAAGCTACAATCGCCTGTCCTATGAGCCTGCGTTGACCCTGAATCAGCGTTATCTAGGAGAATTAGCAATTCCTGATGACGCTAAACTGATTTTGCTCAAATCCCCCAAAGGCACAGGCAAAACCGAGTCATTGATTGCCATTGTTGCCGAAGCGATCGCCAACGGTCAACC
>NZ_JACJQL010000123.1 GCF_014696625.1 Nostoc parmelioides FACHB-3921 | reverse complement strand
AATCTAGTCACACCCTCAGTCCTTGATACGCCCCTCCAAAAGGGTTTTAACCTGATTATTTATTCTCCCACCAATATGGTCTGCTTATTTACGCCGTGTTGTACTAGGTTGATCTGGCGTTGTCCCCTATATGTCACTATGCGCTCTGCTCATGTTCCAATGGAGTCAAATGAATCACTACTCGCTGATTAAGAGCGTGAGCGATTTTTTGAAGCATTGACAGCGAGTGTCCCTCGTAATCAGCATCTTCTAGCCGTGCAATCACAGGCTGTTTTGTGCCAACAAGTTCAGCCAGTTGTTTCTGTGTTAAACCCGATGAAGTTCTAGCTTCATAAATCAACTGTGCCACTTCTGCATTGATTGAAGCTTCTGCTACCATTGCCTCAAGCTCAGGGTCGCTGCTAGTCAGGTTATCAATTATTTTTATTGCATCGTTAGTCTTCGCCATTCTCTTGCTCCTCTACATAGGTATGAGCTTCTGGGTTTTCTTCAAATAAAAGCTTTCGAGCGATCGCTCGTTCAATATCAATTGGAGGTACAGCTGCTTCTTCCTTTGTAATGGCGTGTGCGAGAATTGCCACATTTTGCCCATGAAAGAAGTATAGGATGCGGTATTGCACATGAATATGCTTTGCTCGAAGCTCATATATCCCGTCGCGTAAGTAATCTGCCGCAGGGCGACGGAGTTCGTATCCTGATGCCGCCAGTTGTTTGATTCGAGCAACACAGTTTGCATAACCTTTGCGGTCTTCTTTTAAAAGTTGCTTCAGCCATTCAAGAACAGGAACTTCGCCCTCTTCTTCTTGGTAGAAGACAACGCGAGTTTCAGGCACAACACCACCTTCTAATATATCAATATTGTTATATTAAGGCAATGAAGGAAACCAGACTAAGAAACATAGTAATTAATTTCTTACCAAGGGTTGTCACAATCCTTGTATAACAAAGTTCTTGAGAGCCAATGCTGCTCAGGCGTATTGCGAAGTCGGTACTTTTTACTTACTTGGATAGACTCTAAATTATGTAAATGTTAACTTTTTAGGTCAATATCCAATACTGCTAAAACGTAGGCGGATTGATACACGGTAAGCGCATCTCTCCTCAATGCCAAGTAAGCAATGTCCTATTTTGTAATTCGGATCGCATCCAATAAAGTATTTAATAAATCTGTGGTTGTGTAGGGCTTAGAGAGAAATTTGTCTGCACCAGCCGTGATCGCTTTTTGTTCGCCGCGATCACTTCACTACCCTGCCCAGTTACAACAATCACAGGTAAGTAAATCTGTTGAGTTCGGGAACACAAACTGGCAAGAAATTCCAGTCCTTCCATATCTGGTAAGCGGTAATCTAGCAAAATAACATCTGGCTGATGCTGCTGCCATAGCTCTAGACCTTCTTCCCCAAAATTTGCTTCTAGAATGCTGTAAGAGTAGTCTTTATCTTTTAGCAAGCAGCGTCGGTAAAATTCTCGGTCTAGTGGAGAATCATCGACAATTAAAATAGTACGCTGTTGCTGGCTCATAATAAAATTGTTTCAAATCCGCTTCTATTATAGGTTCTGTTCTGCGGCCACTTTATCCTTTAAACAGTAAAGACTGAAAGCCTTATTATTTCGATTAAGTCTGAATTATTTGTCAAATTTCATGAATAAGTTTGCCGCAAGTCACGCGCTAAATGTAGGCTTTGGGAGCATTTTTATGCTTTGCTTGCGATGGCGTACCCGCCCGCCGGAGGAGATCGCACTCTCGCAAGACGGGTATTTGACCACAAAAACAGTCAACTGATTGTAGGTTGTAGATTGGAGATTGACCCCATAACTAAAGTTAGGGGCTTGGGATTGATAGATTTTAGATTTTAGATTTATTGATGATTTTAGAAGGGAGATTATAGATTATCCCCATTAATCAATTAAGGGGCTTGATTTTTCAATCTGCAATCTTAAATCTTCCATCTCCAATCTTCTCGGTCTGGCTATAGGTTTGGCAAGCTTATCCTTTAATTTTCGGCAATCTTTTCCTTTAGTCACATAAATGCTCATTAATCAAATCTAATAAATTTCTGAGCCTCACAGGCTTGGGTAGATATGCTGTCGCACCTGCTTCTAAACAGCGTTCTTGATCACCAGGCATGGCTAAAGCTGTCAGTGCAATGATGGGGATAGGTTGATTTTGGGTATCAGCACGGATTTGACGAGTTGCTTCTAATCCATCCATATCTGGCATTTGGATGTCCATTAAAATCAGATTGGGTTGATATTGTTTTGCCATTTGCACCGCTTCTTGTCCATTGCGCGCCAAAATAATCTGAAAGTTGTGTGCTTCCAGGTAACTCATGATTGTGGCAATATTCGCTTCATTGTCTTCGGCTAACAAAATTCTGGGTTTTTGTGATAACTCCATAGCAGCAATTACGAGAGCAGTTTGTAAGTTTGGCTGTTGCACATTGACAAAAATCTGCCTTAATGCGTCATAAAACTTTTGTCGCGAGAGGGGTTTTAAAATATGTTCGGCAGCACCCAACTCTAAACTGCGTGATCGCTGATCAACTACGGAAATAACAATCACGGGTATATGATAAGTCTCAGAATGGGTTTTTAACTTGGTTAACACTTCCCATCCCGAACAATCAGGTAGCAGTAGATCCAGAACTATCACATCTGGCTTGACTCGTAAGGCAACTTGTAATGCACCTTCTCCCACTGGATGAATGACGCTAGTTGCCCCCATTTCAGCTAAGTAATGTTTAATTTGACTAGCAGCAGCAGTAGAATCTTCTACTACCAAGGCTTGTTGCACTGCTACATCTTGTAGTACTGTTGGAAGTGCTAAAGATAAGTCATCATACTCTTGCAAGGGATGCCAAGGTAATATGACGCTAAAGCAACTTCCTTTACCTAACTCACTCTCAACTCGGATACTACCGCCGTGTAGATCGACAATGCGCCGGACTAAAGATAATCCTAATCCTGTACCTGGATAGCGTCTGGATAGGGAACTATCTAACTGTACAAATGGCTGAAACAACTTACTCATATCTGCCTCAGCAATACCGATTCCGGTATCAATTACCTGAAATTCTACAGTTTGTTCAGGCAAGTGCATTTTCACTTCCAGCCTCACGCTACCACCGTCGGGGGTGAATTTCACAGCATTTGCTAGTAGATTAACTAAAACCTGTAGTAAGCGGCGTTCATCAGCTTCAATTTCTGTAACATTGTCGTCTATTTGGCAGCTTAGTTGAATTTGTTTGTTTCCCGCCTGCTGCTTAACAAAATTCAGACTGGATTCACAAAGTGGCGGAATTGATATAGAAGCTAGTTTCAGATCCGTTTTGCCCGATTCAATTTTGGAGAGGTCTAAAATATCGTTAATTAACTCTAGTAAGTGTTCGCCACTCTTTTCTATTATCTGTAAAAACTGGCGTTGTCGCTCGGTTAAGCTACCAAATATCTCTTCTAAAAGTAATTCTGACATGCCCAAAATTGAGTTCAATGGCGTTCGCAACTCATGACTCATATTTGTCAAAAATTCGTCTTTAAGACGAGCTGCTCTCGCTAATTCTGCATTGGCTAAACTGATGCGCTCACTGCTGCGGCGCAGCTGTTCTTCAGCACGTTTTCGCTCGGTAATATCATTGTTGATTTCTAATATCTTGATGGGGTTACCTTCTTGATCGCGCTGCAATACCCAGCGACTAGCAACAATGATGGGTGTGCCATCGCGCCTTACATGAATGAGTTCGCCTTCCCAGTAACCTTGGCTTAAAAATTCCGCTTCTATATCAGTAAGGGATTGCGGAAATTGAGTTTGCAATAGTTCATGGGATATCTGCCCATATACCTCAGTTGGACTCCAGCCATACATTCCTTCTGCACCTTTGTTCCAGAAGGTAATTGTGCCATCAAGAGTACGGGTGATGATGGTGTCATGGGCGAGATCTAACAGCTGTGCCTGTTCTTCTAAAATTTTCTGGGTGCGCTCTCGCTCTAATAGTTCCTGTTGCAATTGGGCATTAACAGTTTCCAATGCCAAAGTCCGCTCGGTAACTCTTTGCTCTAAAGATTCGTTTGCTTGTTTTAATAAGGCTTCGGCGCGTCTGCGTTCGGCAATTTCATGCTGTGCTTGCTGATATAATTCTGCTTGTCGCAGGGCAATACCTAAATGCGTTGCCAATTGTTTGAGCAAATCAATTTCTATGGGCTGCCACTGTCGCGGTGCTTGACATTGATGTACAATCAGCATCCCCCATAAATTTTGCTCTTGCAGAATAGGTACAACTAAATTTGCTCGTACTTCTAACTTCGCCAGTAGCTCAACATGGCAGGGATCAATGCTGCCATTATAGATATCTGCTTTGACAGTTACTAATCCTTGGCGAAAAGGTGCAATATAGTTTTCGTTTAAGCAGGCATCGTAGTGAGAGGTGGATAGCAAGGGAGTCCAGCCAGATGCTACCGATTCTGTAGTGACGATTCCCGTACCATCAGGCTGTAAACGAAAGATCAGGACGCGATCGCTGTTGAGAAACTGCCGAACGTGGGTGACAGTGGTTTGCAGAATTTCCTCTAAATTGAGGGTTTGATGGATTTTTTGGGTAATTTCTGCAACTAACCGTTCTCTCTCAATCCTCTGTTGCAGTTCGTTGTGTAATTTTACTTTAGAGATCGCTGATTTGAGTGCCGATTGTAGCCTTTGTGGGGTAATCTGTTCTTTAACTAAATAATCTTGTGCCCCTGCTTTCATTGCTTGCACGGCGATCGCTTCACTACCCTGCCCACTTACAACAATTACCGGTAAGCACGTCTCTTGAGTTGAGGAGCTTAATCTAGCAATGAATTCTAATCCATCGATATCTGGTAAGCGGTAGTCCAGTAACACAGCATCCGGTTGGTTTTGCTGCCATAATTCTAAACCTTCCTGCCCTAAAGTTGCTTCGAGGATGCTGTAAGAGTAATTTTTGTCTGTTTGCAAACACCGTCGGTAGAGTTCTCTGTCTTCTGGGGAATCATCAACAATTAAGACAGTACACTGTTGCTCGCTCATAAGGAATTTTTGGGGTAATTAGGCAGAGTGGTCAAGTCAAACCAATAATCTACGAGCATTTGCACATCTAGCTTCAGTTGGGCAAAGTTAATCGGCTTCACAATGTAGCTATTAACGCCATATTTGTAACAATCCTCAATATCTTTAGGATTATTAGAAGTAGTAAAAACAACGACAGGAATGGTTTTTAAATTACCATCCTGTTTTATGCGACGCAAGACTTCCCGCCCATCAGTCCCCGGTAGGTTGAGGTCTAGTAAAATCATGCCTGGACGCGGGGCAGTTTCAGGGTTGGAGTACTTACCAGTGCGGTAGAGAAATGCCAATGCTTGATCGCCATTGATACAGCGATGAATGGGTACGAAGAATCGGGAACGCTTAATTAATCGGTCTATGGTTTCAAAGTCTTCATTGCTGTCTTCGACAATCAGCATTAGGGGAGTTTGCCTAACAGCAACCTGGGAAGCTTCGGTCATATAATCGCCTCCGCTCCTAAAGTGAAGTAAAAGGTACTACCTTCATTAAGCGTGGATTCTACCCAAATTTTACCGCCGAGCCGTTCTACAATTTTGCGGGCAATTGTTAACCCTGCTCCATTACCGCCACCATATTCATCCCGTCCATGTAACCGCCGGAAAATCTGAAAAATCTTTTCTTGATGTTCTGGAGGAATGCCAATGCCGTTGTCACGTACATAAAATGTATAAAAGCTAGTTGCCTGTTCCCTAGTCCTTTGGAGAAAACCGATTTCTACCCATCTTTGTGGTTTATCGTTGTACTTAATAGCGTTGCTGATCAGGTTGGTAAATAGTTCATTGACCTGAGCGCGATCGCACTCGATTGTGGGTAGGGGTTGGGGAATGCGAAAATCAATTTGGTTTTGGGGTCGAGATATGGTGAGAGTAGCGATCGCTTGCTGCACCAAATCGTTTAAATTCACCTGTTGCCAGATCAGTTCGGTTCGTCCCAAGCGTGAGAAGTGCAGCAGGGAATTAATTAAATCTTCCATGCGTTGGGTGAGCTTGACTAGGGTTTGCAGTTTGGCAACACCATCTTCGGTCAAAGTCTCGGCATAATCTTCCATTAAAAAGTTAGCGTAGTTGTGAATGCCGCGTAATGGTTCCTTGAGGTCGTGGGAAGCAACATAAGCAAAGGAATCTAATTCTTCGTTACTGCGCTGAAGTTCAATGTTGATTGATGCGAGTTCATCTGCTTGTCGCAGCACTACACCCACAATCAAGCTGCTTAATTCGGCAACGGCGGCAATTTCGCAAGCTTTCCACGGTAAAGCGCAACCTCTGACTGTCTCTTGCCACAATGCAAAAGATTTGCGCGGTGATAACCGCAAACTGCCATCCTCTTCAACCTCTACGGGTTTATGCGGATTACCACCCCAATTCACAGTTTGAATTACTTCTGGGCGAAACCAAAGCAGATAATTTGGGTGAACTTTGGAAATTTCTAAAGCTAAAACGCCACTAGCAACTGCTTTAAATGACTCAGCTGCTGGATAAATTTGAGCAAGCGATCGCGTGTGAAACAAATTGTGGTGGAGTTGCGGTTTAATCCAATCCAACAGCGCATAGATTTCTGCTTCCCCAGGAGTTTCACCAATGCGAATACAATTATCTTCGCTGCAAATTACTGCTCCGGTTGCACTTACCAGCTCCAGCAATTGCGAATCCATTTGTGCAATCCCATCCACAAAATACTCAGCTTGCGACAGAGATTCCACAAATTGAGTTTGTAAGGACTTCAAATGTATCTTGTATTCTTGGTCAACGCTGGCTTCTTTATTTGCTAGTTCTAGGGACATCACCTGTCCAATAAACTCGCAAGCTGCACGCAGGCTGTAAGGAATATACTTGGTTGCAGAATCATGGCAAGCAATCAATCCCCAAAGTTTTTGGTCTTGTACTAGGGATATGGACATAGAAGCAACTACGCCCATGTTTTGCAGATATTCCAGATGAATTGGAGAAACACTGCGTAAAACCGAGAGACTGAGATCTAGCGTTTGGTTAGTTAGGGGATTGGTTGCTGGGATTAACTCTACAGGCTGGTAATTGGCATTAGGAATAATTCTGAGCCAGTTGCAAGTGTAGAGTTGTCGCGCCTGTTTGGGAATATCACTGGGTGGGTAACGTAAGTTGAGATAAGGTGGTTCTTGGTTTGTATCCTCAGCAATCACAATCCCAGTTTCATCTTCATCAAATCGGTAGACCATGACGCGCTCAAATCCAGTAATTTTTCGCACTTCGCTGACTACCACTTGACACATCTGTTCCATTGTGGATGCTTTCTGGATTTTGGTAATTGTTCCTTTTACCTGCTGATAAAAATCAAAAAAGTCTCTTTTGCCCTTCAACTTTTTTGGTTCTAATTCCAAGAGTGCCACCCCATCTAACTGATGCACAATCCCATCAAATCGCAGCGATTTATTTTGACGCTTTAAGGAGAGGTTGATTGGATTGAGACTTTCAAAGTCGCCATTTAAACATTTTTGGATAGTATCAACTTGTTTAGCATCGAATAATTGTGATAGCGGCTTACCTAACAAATCTTGGGGTTGGCGGCCAAGTAATTGCTCTGTATTATTGCTCACCTGAACAATCTCTAAATTGGAGAGATTAATAGCTAGCAGCACCCCATGCGGCTGAATCAATCCCGGAATGTGAATCGGTTCGCGATCGCAGTTGGTTAAATCCACCGTCTGAACCGTCATACCTTCCCAAACTCCTTGTGACAATCGTCTGGATTCTCCCGTTAAAAATATTAATCAAGAAGCAGCACTAGCTGTAAATAATACCTAGCACTATAAAAATTATCTGTCATTCGGTAGAGAATATACATTACGGAGTGTAAATATTAATTCCACCACCTACCGAGGTATGATCTACGTTATTGGAAAGCTACATTATCGGCTATTTGTACTGGGTTTATATAGGATTAAATTCTTTTAAAGTTCTAAATTTATGATAATTACCAGACCACTTTATGCAATGGAGAATTGAATAATAAAAATAATTTAATGGATATCAACCAACAAAAAGAACAATTTAGCATCACCTATATTAGAGCCATCGCCGCCGTTGCAGGTTATTCTTTATATAGACCAGAAGTGGATAACGATAGTGTAGATTTAGGTATAGTTAGCAGAGGTGGCACAGGTAAAATCCTTTCCCCTAGACTAGAACTACAACTAAAATGTACAGCTAGAGATATTCTTGAGGAAAACTATATTAAATATCCGCTCTCTCTCAAAAATTATAATGATTTAAAAATCAATGCCCTTGTCCCTCGAATCTTAGTAGTTGTTTTAGTTCCTGAAAAAATAACAGACTGGATAAAACAAACTGAATCCGAACTATGCCTGAGATATTGTGCTTACTGGTTATCCTTGCGCGGGATGCCAGACACCGAAAATATAACCAATGTTACTATTGAAATACCCCGTAGTAATCAGTTGACACCTGATGCACTGCAAGCCATTATTGAACGCATTAGTTTTGGAGGTTTGCCATGAAAGTTACTATTAAAGATAGTCAAATCCTCAAAACTGTTAACCCTAATGTAATACAGGCGCATTTGCAAGCAACAGGCTGGCACGAGACAGGACGTATTTATAATGATGCTGGGGCAATTTGGCGACTAAAAAAAGATGCGGCTCCTGAATATGAAATCTTGCTACCTCTCCAACATAATTTAGGAGATTATGCCGAAAGAATCAGCGATATATTGAAAATATTATCGACAGTAGAAAATCGTGACCAAGTTGATATTTTAAGCGAATTTATTACTAATTATCCCAATTTCAATGTACAAGGTGTAGTCATGCAAATTGCTACTCCTTCTCTTGAGAAATTGAGTGGAGAAATTACTTTACTTGTCCCAATTTTTGAGAAATTACAAGAAATAAAAACTGAACTAACTGACCAGGATTATATCTTAGCTATTAAAGCTTATCAAGAACGTTTACCAGTTCACTGCACAGGTGATTTAGTCAAAGTTGACAATCATTTCGTTCTGAGAAACCCTCAAATTTTTCAAATTGACAATATCTAAATTTTTAGATATTTCCTAAATAAGTTCTGATATCGAATCACTCATCTGCTTTTGTAAACGCTGGCGGTTATCATCATATTTCAACACCGTCTGCACTTGGGCGTGTCTGCTGAAACGCTGAGTAGCCCGGTAGTTACCATTATTGAGATCCAAAACTGTAGTAATCGCACTGTGGCGGATGCGATGGGGTGACATCTTCTTAGTGATTCCGGCTTGCTTACATAGCCCATCCACCAATCGCCTGATTGCTTCCCCGGTTAATCTCGCGCCATTTTTGTGATAAGCCAGCACCGTAAAAAGCGGGTCTACCCCTCGTTTCTTCTTACAAGCTTTAATCCAGTCGGAGATCGCCGTTGTGGTTTTGTCCGATAGGTCAAGAACTTCCTTCTGGCTACCCTTGCCTTTACCCAGAATAAAAAGCGTTTTCTCCTTGGGGTTAAAATCACTCACATTTAAGTTGACTATCTCATTGCGGCGCAAGCCATTATCCCAAAGTAACCCCAGAATGGCATAGTCACGCTTGCCTTTTAAAGTGTTTTGGTCAACCAACGCGATGACTAAAGCATAGTCACTAGCAGAAATACCCGTAGTGTCGCGGTAGGTTTCAACCCTTTCACCTTTGACATCATCTAAAGAGAAATTGCACACCCCCAGCCGTCGCCCCATCTCTACCATTGACTTGATAGCACTAAGTGGATGCCTAAGCCAGAAAGTCACCTCTCTGACTCGGCTACAAAACCGTGCATGAAACGTTAATTTCACACGGCTCCTCAGTGAATTAGTGCTTGTCACGCA
>NZ_JACJQL010000122.1 GCF_014696625.1 Nostoc parmelioides FACHB-3921 | reverse complement strand
TACTTTTGGACTGGTGCGTATTTTGTGGCTAGTTGTGGTGGTGTCACGGTTGAGCAATTAAAGAATTACGTTGAGAGCCAAGAACAACCAAAACAATGATTCGCTGCTCTCAATTTTTATGTTGGTCGCAATTCATCATCCCGTTAAGTCTTGCGACTGTAACGGGAGTCCTCTTGCTCCATTAAGATAGAAATAGGAAAATGTTGAGTAATTCTAAATAATGTAAAAGAGTGTAAAGAAAGGCCAAAATAAACTTAATTTGCATCAGGGGAAACCAATCAGGGAGTCACCCACTGCGGTAGTCTAGATGAGAGTGAAATTATCGCCTGGTTTGACATATTGTTTTATGACTTCAGTTGTTTCCAGTGCTAGACGCACAATCCGTATAGGTTCTCGTAAAAGTCAACTCGCTCTAGTTCAGACATACTGGGTTAGAGAGCAATTACAAAACAGTTTCCCTGATATCAATTTTGAAGTCCACACCATGTCTACCCAAGGCGACAAAATCCTTGATGTAGCATTAGCCAAAATCGGCGATAAAGGACTATTCACCAAAGAACTGGAAGTGGGAATGCTCAATGAGGAGATCGATTTTGCTGTTCATTCCCTCAAAGATTTGCCGACTAACTTACCAGAAGGGTTAGCACTAGCCGCCATTACAGAACGGGAAAACCCCGCCGATGCGCTAGTAGTGCATGAAAATTTTAAGGATAAGCAAATTGATACCTTACCAGCCGGCGCGGTAATTGGGACATCATCTTTGCGACGCTTGGCGCAGTTACGCAACCAATTTCCCCACTTGACATTTAAAGATGTACGGGGAAATTTGAATACACGGTTAGCTAAACTTGATGCAGGCGAGTATGACGGTCTAATTTTAGCGGCTGCCGGGTTACAACGCTTAGGTATGGGCGATCGCGTCCACCAAATCCTCCCCAAAGAAATCTCTCTCCACGCCGTCGGACAAGGCGCTCTAGGGATTGAATGCCGTGCTGATGATGCGGAATTAATCACCGTACTCAAAGCCATTGAACACCCCGAAACACGCGATCGCTGTCTGGCTGAACGCTCCTTTTTACGCAGTTTAGAGGGCGGTTGTCAAGTACCAATTGGTGTAAATACAGAAATCAATGGTGATGAATTAATCCTCACAGGTGTGGTTGCCAGTGTAGACGGTCAAAACCTAGTGAAAGACACCGTTTCGGGTAATGCTAGTGATGCCGAAGCGATCGGTATAAAATTAGCAGAACTCCTCCGGGAACAAGGAGCGCAAGAGATTTTAAATACAATCTTTGCAGAGATCCAACGTGGTTCTTAATCGATTGGTCAACTATATATGTTTAGATAAGTAATCAGTAGTCAGTGAACAGTGAACAATTAAGAACTGATAGCTGATACTGATAACTGTATAGGCAGAATCAGGGAAACAAAAAATACCATGCGGATTCTATTTGTGGCAGCAGAAGCAGCACCCATTGCAAAAGTAGGAGGGATGGGTGATGTTGTCGGTGCATTACCTAAGGTCTTGAGAAAAATGGGGCATGATGTACGTATCTTCTTGCCCTATTACGGCTTTTTGCCAGACAAAATGGAAATTCCCAAAGATCCAATCTGGAAGGGATACGCCATGTTTCAGGACTTTACAGTTCACGAAGCAGTTCTGCCTGGTACTGATGTTCCCTTGTATTTATTTGGGCATCCAGCCTTCAACCCCCGGCGGATTTATTCGGGAGATGATGAAGACTGGCGGTTCACCTTGTTTTCCAATGGTGCGGCGGAATTTTGTTGGAATTACTGGAAACCAGAAATTATTCACTGTCACGATTGGCACACAGGCATGATTCCTGTGTGGATGAACCAATCACCAGATATCACCACAGTCTTCACTATCCACAACCTAGCTTACCAAGGGCCTTGGCGTTGGTATCTAGATAAAATTACTTGGTGTCCTTGGTATATGCAGGGACACAACACAATGGCGGCGGCTGTCCAGTTTGCCGACAGGGTAAATACCGTTTCTCCTACATACGCCGAGCAAATCAAGACCCCAGCTTACGGTGAAAAAATAGAAGGTTTGCTGTCCTTCATCAGTGGTAAATTATCTGGGATTGTTAACGGTATTGATACGGAAGTTTACGACCCAGCTAATGATAAATATATTGCTCAAACTTTTACTGCCGATACTTTAGATAAACGCAAAGCCAACAAAATTGCTTTACAAGAAGAAGTAGGGTTAGAAGTTAACAGCAATGCCTTTTTAATTGGCATGGTGACAAGGTTAGTCGAGCAAAAGGGACTAGATTTAGTCATCCAAATGCTCGATCGCTTTATGGCTTATACTGATGCTCAGTTCGTCTTGTTGGGAACAGGCGATCGCTACTACGAAACCCAAATGTGGCAATTAGCCTCCCGCTACCCCGGACGTATGGCGACCTATCTCCTATACAATGATGCCCTATCCCGCCGCATCTACGCCGGTTCTGATGCCTTTTTAATGCCCAGTCGCTTTGAACCATGCGGTATTAGTCAAATGATGGCTTTACGCTACGGTTCCATTCCCATCGTCCGCCGCACTGGGGGTTTAGTTGACACCGTATCCCACCACGACCCCGTAAACGAAGCAGGTACAGGCTACTGCTTCGACCGCTACGAACCCCTAGACTTATTTACCTGCATGATTCGCGCCTGGGAAGGCTTCCGCTACAAACCCCAATGGCAAGAACTACAAAAGCGCGGTATGAGTCAAGACTTCAGTTGGTACAAATCCGCTAAGGAGTACGACAAACTCTATCGCTCAATGTACGGTTTGCCAGACCCAGAAGAGACACAGCCGGAGTTAATTCTGGCAAATCAGTAGTTTTGGGGGTGTGAGGGTGTAAGGGTGTAAGGGTTTTTAACTCTTACACCCCTAAACCCCTAAACCCCTAAACCCCTCTTAAAGAACCGTCCCCCGTGTTGCTTCCGTATCAATTGGTTTGATTAGGAAAAGCCGCAGCATATTCCAGAAAATCGCCGTGGCTGGTGGTATTCTCTGGAAGAATTTGACGAAATTGGGCAGTTTGTTATTTTTAATTGCTGCTAATTTCATGTTATTTTCCCAACACTGTTCCAAGCGCCAGAAAAATAGCGGGTGATTAGTGTTCAAGATGAGAGGGAATGCTCTGGCTGAGGTGTTATTGGTCTCTTGAATGACTCTGTTGTTGTATTTTCTGGGATGAATCCCAATGGATTCGTAAAATGATGCCCGTTCAAATACAGTCATGGTATGAGTAACAAACACAGTCAATAGAAAGAACCGCACCCACAACCTTGCTTTCCAATTTTTCCATAGTTGAGGTTGCGATCGCAACAGTGCCTTAAAGAAATCACCATGTCGGTTTTCATCCTGACACCAGCTTTCAAATTTACGGAATAGTGGATAAAACTGGTATTCAGGATGCTCCTGCATATGTTGATGTACCAAAATATAGCGCCAGTAACCAATTTTTTCCGATAGGTAGACTGTGTAAATCACCCACTCTGGCGGAAAAAAGGTATATGTACGATTTTTGGTTAAATAATTTAAATCTAGGGAAAGTTTTAAATCCGACATGGATTTATTCAAAAATCCCGCATGGCGAGCCTCATCCCGCGCCATAAATTCAAAAGCTTCCGCTAACAGAGGATTACGGGACTTAATGCGGCGTGATAATTCCTTGAATAACAGAAATCCCGAAAACTCTGAGGTGCAAGAACGCTCCAAAAAGTCAATAAAGGCGCGGCGCTTCTCCCCAGTAATATGATCCCAAGATTGTTTAAATTCCTCATCACGCACAAAGTGATGGCGGTTGTAGTCAGCACGTAATTCTTCAACAATTGCGCGAATCTCAGTCTCATTGGCAGAAATATCTAAATTCGCCACTGCATCGAAGTCAGTAGTATAAAACCGAGGTGTTAGTAATGTTTCCTGCACAGGTGCTTTAACACCTGGTTTCAGCGTTTGAGGCTCTGGAGTTGTCAGCGAATTAACCATGAGACTCCTTTATATAGCTAAATATCTCTACAGTTATATAAGCATATAATAAATGCCAAACGCATCAGTTTAATTTTTGAAAACAAAAGCAACATTAAATAGTAGGGAAGCAAAAATTAAGCTAGTGCGCGTCTAAATAGCGTAGCTACTAATCAGAGTTGTTGACTGTTGACTGTTAATAGATGGATTGTGCAACGGAATAGCTTATTGGTCTGTATAACCGCCTGCATAGGTAATCACACACATTTGTCTGTAACTGGCGTGAATCCCAAAGGCTACACCTGTAATTTTAAACATAGGGTTAAATATATTGGTGCGATGACCGCGCGACGGTACGCCATCATCAATAATTAACTGCATGATAATATCTTGGGCGGTGTTGGAACCGTAGCTAATGTTTTCGCCTGCGGTGACTAGCCAATTACCATAGCGGTTTAGTCTAGTGAAAGGATCGCTGCGATCGCTGCCATAATGTCCTGTAGCACCTGTTTTTCCTTGATCTTTGACGTGATCTTTTGCAGCCAAAGACATCCCCACAGATATGCTTAATGCTCCCACAGGATGGGCTGATTTGAGAAAAGCGATCGCCTCATCTACGGCTTTTACCCCTTCCTGAGTTTGCAAATAAATGTAATCAGCCAACTTAACTTTGTTCCCCTGAAAGCGCTGGCGGTAACTTTGCAAAATTGGTAAGTATGCTTGGGGATTTGTCCGTACTTTATTCATCTCCTCTACCACTCGTTGTTCTAGGGGTGAGAGAGTAGATTTTGGTGGTGAGATTTCCCAGCTTTTTTGTGATGCTTCGGGAACAGACTTCCAAAATTGCAGTTTATTCTTCAGTGATTTCATAACTAGGGAGCTAATCAACAAGATATATAGCGATTCTCGTTGGTATGCAATACATTGTGACCTCTCTCCAAACCTCTCTCCTTGTAGGAGAGAGGCTTTGATTCTCACTCCCCTTCCCTACAAGGGAAGGGGTTGGGGGTTAGGTCTGTATTTGACTCAACTGCAAATCGCTATATTTAGCTCCACAATATGAGTGAAATTTTTCGCAAAGTCTCTAGTTTCTATTCCCTTATTTTTCCAAAAACCCACCTGCATAAGTAATCACACATATTGTCCTATAAACTTTGTGATTACCATAAGCAACACCCGCGACCTTAAAAGCACCGTTAAAAATGTTAGTACGATGACCGCGTGATGGTACGCCATCATCAATAATCAATTGCATAACGATATCTTGAGCAGTATTGGGGCCATAACTGATATTCTCCGCCGCCGTGGTTTGCCATTTTCCATAGCGATTAATACGAGTGAAGGGGGTACTACCATCGCTACCATTATGACCAGTGACACCTTTTGGGCCTTGGTCTTTCGTATGGTCTCTAGCACCTAAAGACATTCCCTTAGATGCTTTTAATTTTCCCACAGGACGGGCTGACTTGAGAAAAGCGATCGCCTCGTTTACCGCCTTGACTCCTTCTTGGGTAACAAGATAGGTATTACCAGAAATTCTCACCCGATTACCTTGGAAACGTTTTTTATAATTTTCTATGATAGGTAGATATGATCGAGGATTTGTCCGCACTTTGTTCATTTCTTCAATCACCTGCTGTTCTAATGGTGAAAGATAACTTGCTGCTAACAAAGTTGGACTATCTGTTTGGACTATGGGCAAAGTAGATGGTGTCAAAAAGGGATTATAGGTTAACGCTGGGTAAGCAACAATGGTTACTAAGCTAGTTAAAATAGATATGCAAAACTGCTGATGAAGCATCAATTACCTCAAAATTTTATACTTTGGTATTTAATTGACAAATGATGAACAACAAGTGTTTATAGAAGGTTTTGATGCTTGCACTGCATAAAAACGCTGGAACTACAATTTTGTTTGTAGCATTTCTGACCATCAAGCGTAAATGTTAATTTTACTTAACCTATAATTTTCCAGCTTTTAAGCTATTCTGCTTTTAAGTTGTACAATCCATCGTGAGGCTGTTAACTGTTAACAGTCAACGGTCAACAGTTAACAGCCCTTATTAGTAGTTATATAATTTAGCCGCGCATTAGCTTAATTAAAAAAATCGTGTTGTATAATCTGCGATTAATAATCAATACTTTTAGTCAACCTTTTCGGTATATCTTATTTATTAGGTAGTTGCGTGAACTGCGGATATTAATTAATAACAGCAACCTTAGCTTGAAAATAATCCTGTAATAATGTTTAACAGTCTCAAAATTGGTTCTAAAATCGGAGCGGGATTTGCTATTAGCATCACCATTCTGAGTACAATAGGTTTTGTTTCTTATCAAAGTATTCAAGAACTAATTGTTGCTTCCCATAAAGAACGACATACTTACCAAGTACTCAGGCAAATTGCCGACCTTAATGGTCTGTTGTCCACAGCAGAAAGTGGGCAACGGGGTTACATTATTACTGGGGAAGCGCGCTATTTAGAACCTTATCAAAAAGCCACAAAATCTTTAGAAATAAGAATTAAAGAACTGCAAAAGTTAACATTAGATAATCCTCAGCAACATGGCTATATTTCCAGATTAGAGCCACTAATTAATGAAAGAATATCTGTGATGCAAATCGTGCTTGATTTGCGACAAAATCAAGGTTTTGAAGCTGCTCAAAAATCTATACTATCAGATAGGGGCAGAGCGATAATGGCAGAAATTAGGAACATCAGCCAGCAGATGAATGCTGAAGAATTGAAATTATTAGAACAGCGAACAGCAATGGCACAAAATGCTGCCAACAATACTCTTGCCACTATCACTTATAGCATTCCACTTGTCTCTTTCATCCTCGCGTTAATTGGGTATTTATTGACTAGACATATCTCCTTTCCATTACAGCAAATTTCTCATGCAGCAGAGAGAATGTCTAGTGGAGACTTAGCCGTTACTTTACCAAATAGTATCCGCCAAGATGAGATTGGTATCCTAACACGTACATTTAACCAAATGGTGGCTAACCTACGCATTACAACCCAAAAAAATGAGGAGCAAAATTGGCTCAAGTCTAATTTAGCTGAATTTACTCAGTTATTGCAAGGACAGCGCAATCTCGAAAGTGTGTCTAGTTTAATTTTGTCAAAACTAACGCCACTAGTAGAATCTCAGCAAAGTGTATTTTATGTGATTGATAGAACTCATGATGAGGTTACACTCAAATTAATCGGTAGCTACGCTTATAATGAGCGCCGAAATTTAGCTAATCTGGTGCGGTTGGGTGAGGGATTAGTAGGACAATGCGCCTTAGAAAAACAAAGGATTCTTTTAACTGAAGTCCCCAGCGATTATATCCGCATTAGTTCCGGCTTGGGAGCAGCTTTACCACTAAATATTATTGTATTACCAGTGCTGTTTGAAACAGAAGTAATCGCTGTGATTGAAATTGCTTCTTTTCGTCGTTTCAGTGAATTGCATTTGACATTTATCGACCAATTTAGCGAAGTCATTGGTGTATTCTTAAATAGTATCTATGCTAGCGCCCAAACGCAAAATCTCTTAGATGAATCTGTGGCTTTAGCCGCAGAACTGAAACAAAGCAATCAACTTCTAGAACAGCAAACACAGGATTTAGAAAATTCGGAATTACTATTAAAACAGCAGCAACAGGAGTTGCAACAATCGAATGAAGAGTTACAGCAACTGAATGAAGAACTAGAAGAGAAAGCAGAATTATTGGAAATTCAAAATAGTGAAGTTGCTCGCAAGAATCAGGAGATTGAAAAAGCGAGAAAATTCATCGAAGAAAAGGCAGAGCAATTAGCTTTGTCTTCCAAATATAAATCAGAGTTCCTAGCAAATATGTCCCACGAGTTACGGACACCCCTTAATAGTCTGTTAATTCTAGCTAAACTCCTAGCAGATAATTCAAGTGGTAACTTAAGTAATAAACAGGTGGAATATAGCCGAACAATTTACTCGGCGGGGACTGATCTTTTAGAGTTAATTAATGATATTTTAGATTTAGCAAAAATTGAATCTGGTACTTTATCGGTAGAACTAGAGCCGATAGATTTTGCTGATTTGCATGGTTATATAGAACGAACTTTCCGGCAAGTCGCCCAAGATAAAGGCCTCAGTTTTAGTATTGAACTTGATGAGCGATTGCCGTCAACAATATTAACCGACCCTAAACGTTTACAACAAATTCTGAAAAATCTCTTAGCTAATGCCTTTAAGTTTACCGAGCAAGGAGGGGTCACTTTCAAAATTGACTTAGACCAAATTAATACCGATTATCCTATGATTACTTTTGCTATTAGTGATACAGGTATTGGTATTCCCCAGGAGAAACAACAAATTATTTTTGAAGCGTTTCAGCAAGTAGATGGTACAACCAGCCGCAAGTATGGAGGAACAGGTTTAGGTTTATCCATCAGCCGTGAACTAACTCAAATGTTGGGTGGTAGGCTCGGATTAGTCAGTCAGCCAGGACAGGGAAGTACTTTTACCCTATATTTACCTCAAACTTATCCAGAAAATAAAACAACAGTAATTCCACAACAGCAGACATCACCTGCATACCAGCTACCGCCAGCATCTCCAGAAAATTTACAACCCATTGCTCTTGCTAATAGCATCACCGATGATCGAGGGATAATTCAACAAGGCGATCGCCTGTTACTCATCATAGACGATGACGATAAATTTGCTCGGATTTTACTAGATATGGCAAGGCAACAAGGCTTTAAAGCTATTGTTTCTTTAAACAGCAAACAAGGTTTAGCCTTAGCACAACAATATCAACCCAATGCCATCACTCTAGATATTTATATGCCGGATATGGATGGATGGACGCTGTTAGACCGACTCAAACATGATCCTCAAACCAGACATATTCCTGTGCATATACTTTCTGTTGATGACCGAGAGCAAAGAGCGTTACAGTTAGGGGCGATTACTTTTTTACAAAAACCAGTCTCTCCAGAAATACTAAATCACACATTAACAGAAATCAAAAGCTTTATTGATCGCAAGGTAAAACGTCTTTTAGTGATAGAAGATGACTCTGTACAAGCCCAAAGTATTATCGAACTTATTGGGAATGGTGATGTTCAGAGTATAGCTGTGAATACGGGAGCCGCAGCCTTAGACATTTTACGATCGCAGCACATTGATTGTATAGTTCTGGATCTTGGTTTACCTGATATGAGTGGCTTACAACTGCTAGAGCAAATCAAACAAGAGCCTAATCTCGTGAAATTACCAATTATTGTGTACACAGGCAAAGAAATCAGCCGTCAAGAAGAAACGCAACTTAGAAGACTAGCAGAGAGTATCATTATTAAAAATGTGCGATCGCCTGAACGGTTACTAGACGAAACTTCCCTATTTTTGCATCGAGTACAAGCAAATTTACCCCAGCCGCAACGCCAAATACTCGAACAATTACACCAAACTGACCCAATTTTAGCAAATCGCAAAGTCTTAATTATCGATGATGACCTGCGAAATATCTTCGCCATCACCAGCTTGTTAGAAAGCTATCAAATGCAGGTCTTATTTGCCGAAAATGGCAGAGATGGTATAGAACTACTACAAGCCAACCCTGATATTAACGCCGTGTTAATGGATGTGATGATGCCAGAAATGGACGGTTACGAAACCACCCGGAGTATCCGTCAAAAAAAGCAATTCCGCACCTTACCCATTATTGCTTTAACCGCCAAAGCCATGCCAGGCGATCGGGAAAAGTGCATTGAAGCTGGTGCTTCCGATTACATCACTAAACCCGTAGACACAGAACAATTACTCTCATTACTAAGAGTTTGGCTGTATCGTTGACATCTCCCCTTGCTAGAAGCAGAGGGGATTCTAAACTGATGTTGCTACGGCGACTAGAAGTCGCACTTCGCAACGTTTACGATATGATTTATTTAATCGCGTA